>JBBQJP010000084.1:0-17973 GCA_038326025.1 Burkholderiales bacterium | reverse complement strand
GTTAGTTGCGCGCGGCGCATACAAAGTTGTCGCAAATTTTTAGAATGCACTGGCATCTTCCTGGTGATGCACTACAAGCCCGACGCGGCGCTGGCGTTTGCCTCGGTCGAGTACATCATGCGCGACGTGCCCTGGGGCTGGCTGATCCGCTACATGCATTCCACCGGCGCATCGGCGTTCTTTGTCGTGGTTTATCTGCACATGTTCCGTGGTCTGATCTACGGCAGCTATCGCAAGCCGCGCGAACTGATCTGGGTTTTTGGCTGTGCCATCTTTCTGTGCCTGATGGCTGAAGCCTTCATGGGCTACCTTCTGCCCTGGGGTCAGATGAGCTACTGGGGCGCTCAGGTGATCGTGAACCTGTTTGCCGCGATCCCGTTTATCGGCCCGGACCTGGCACTGCTCATCCGCGGTGACTACGTGGTGGGCGACGCGACCCTGAACCGCTTCTTCAGCTTCCACGTGATTGCGGTGCCGCTGGTGTTGCTGGGCCTCGTTGCGGCGCACATCATTGCATTGCACGAAGTGGGCTCCAACAACCCCGATGGCATTGAGATCAAGGCCAACAAGGACAAAAATGGGCATCCGGTGGACGGCATACCTTTCCATCCGTATTACACCGTGCACGACATCTTTGCTGTCAGCATGTTCCTGATGGTGTTCAGTGCGATCGTGTTCTTCGCGCCTGAATTCGGCGGTTACTTCCTGGAGTACAACAACTTCATTCCGGCTGACCCGTTCAAGACGCCGCTGCACATTGCGCCGGTCTGGTACTTCACGCCGTACTACTCCATGCTGCGTGCCATCACCAGCGAATTCATGTACGTGTTGATGGCCTGTGTGGTTGGCGGCTCACTGCTGCTGGTGCTCAAGGTCAAGATGCCGTCCTTCCTCAAGCCGGTCATCCTGGGCGGCGCGTTGGTCGCAGTACTGATGATGTGGAACATCGACGCCAAGTTCTGGGGCGTGCTGGTGATGGGTGGTGCGGTCATCATCCTGTTCTTCCTGCCCTGGCTGGACAACAGCCCGGTCAAGTCGATCCGTTACCGGCCCGACTGGCACAAGTATGTGTACGCGATCTTCGTGTTCAACTTCCTGGTGCTGGCCTACCTGGGCGTGCAGCCGCCATCGTCGATCGGCGAGCGCGTATCGCAAGTCGGCACCTTGTTCTATTTCGGATTCTTCCTGCTGATGCCCTGGTGGAGCGCCTTGGGTGAACCCAAGCCTGTGCCGGTGCGCGTCAACTTTACAGCCCATGGAGCTGGAGACAAGAAGAATGAAAAACTCTGGATTCTTGCGCAGGGCCGCCTGCGCGATTCTTGCATCGCTGGGTTTGCTGGCAGGCGCCCATGCGGCCGAAGGCGGCATACCCTGGGACAAGGCGCCGAACAAGACCAATGACCTGGTGGCACTGCAAAATGGCGCCAAGTTGTTTGTCAACTACTGCCTGAACTGCCATTCCGCAGCTTTCATGCGCTACAACCGGTTGACCGACATCGGTCTGACCATCGAGCAGATCAAGGACAACCTGCTGTTCACGACAGACAGGGTCGGCGACAACATGGTTGCTGCCGTCGATCCCAAGGAAGCCAAGCAGTGGTTTGGCGCCAATCCGCCCGATCTGACGGTAATTGCGCGTTCGCGCGCTGCCGCAGGGCAGGGCAGTGGTGCAGACTACCTGTACACCTATCTGCGTACCTATTATCCGGACGCTGCCAAGCCGACCGGTTGGAACAACCTGGCGTTCCCGAATGTGGGCATGCCGCATGTGTTGTGGCAACTTCAGGGCAATCGCGTGCCGGTGTATGAGACTAAAACCGAGCACGGCCACGAAGTCCAGGTGTTCAAGAGCTGGCAGCAACTCACGCCCGGCACCATGTCGCCGCTTGCGTACGACAATGCAATGGGCGACCTCGTCAGCTACCTGCAATGGATGGGCGAGCCGGCACAGAACACGCGCAAGCGGATCGGCGTGGGCGTGTTGATTTTCCTCGCCCTGTTGACCGTGTTCACGTGGCGCCTGAATGCCTCGTACTGGAAGGACGTCAAGTAAGGCTTGAGTTGTCCGGGCCCTTCGTGCTGCGAGGGGCTTGCGTTTTCAGAGTGGGCTTGCAAACATGCATCCCACTCTTTTTAGTTTCGACGCCAACTGTTGCCGGGTTGGATTTCGTCGGCACTGTCTTTGATTTTGAGGAGATCCCGCCATGATGGTGTTGTATTCAGGAACCACCTGCCCTTTTTCCCACCGCTGCCGTTTCGTGCTGTTCGAGAAAGGCATGGATTTCGAGATCCGGGACGTCGACCTCTATAACAAGCCGGAAGACATCAACGTGATGAATCCGTATGGCCAGGTGCCGATTCTGGTCGAACGAGATCTGATCCTGTACGAGTCGAACATCATCAACGAGTACATCGACGAGCGTTTCCCGCACCCGCAGCTGATGCCCGGTGACCCGGTGGATCGCGCCCGTGTGCGATTGTTCCTGCTCAACTTTGAGAAGGAACTCTTCGTGCATGTTTCGACACTGGAATCGCGCGCGGCCAAGAGCAACGAGAAGCTGCTGGAGAAAGCGCGATCACATATCCGTGATCGCCTGACGCAGCTCGCGCCTATCTTCCTGAAGAACAAGTACATGCTGGGCGAAGGCTTTTCGATGCTCGACGTGGCGATTGCGCCGTTGTTGTGGCGCCTGGACTTCTATGGCATCGACCTGAGCAAGAACGCGGCGCCACTGCTGAAATATGCCGAGCGCATTTTTTCACGACCAGCGTATATTGAGGCGTTGACGCCATCCGAGAAGGTGATGCGCAAGTAGACCAGCTGTTTTGCCGATGATTGATGCACAAGACTCCACTTCGACCCGCCCGTATCTGATCCGGGCGTTGTATGAATGGTGCACCGACAACGGCCTGACACCCTATGTGGCCGTGCAGGTCGACGATACGGTGCAGGTTCCGCGCGAATATGTGAAGGACGGTGAAATCGTCCTGAACATCAGCTTCGACGCAACCAGTGCGCTCAAACTCGGCAATGATCTGATTGCCTTCAGTGCACGATTTGCCGGCAAACCGCGCGAAATCATGATTCCGGTGGATCGGGTCATCGCCATCTATGCACGCGAAAACGGACAAGGCATGGCCTTCCCGCGCGCCACTCTGACGAAAAGTGCTGCGCCGGTACCGCAGGTCCCCGGTGCTGCCGATACCGGCGCAGACGTGACGGACGCGCCGCGGGTACCCGATGTCGAGTTTCGTTTGGTCGATCCGCCAGCCTCGCCGCCGCCTGCCGATGCGGGCAGTACCGCTGCAAAAAAGCCAGGCTCGGCAAAACGTCCCAAGCTGACCCGCATCAAATGACGGTGCGCCGGATCGCCTGATCCGGTCGCCCCGCCGCATCTTGTAAAATTTCTCTCGTGCCGATTTAGCTCAGTTGGTAGAGCAACCGCCTTGTAAGCGGTAGGTCGTCAGTTCGATTCCGACAATCGGCACCATTTTTCGATACCAGCCGGCCGCGTCTAGCGTGTCCGGGCGTCCCGGACCTTCAATCGGATGGACGTGATTTCCCAGCCTTTGCTGCGCAGGTGCGCTTGCAGGGCGGGCAGCAGCTGACGCATCTTGGCGGCAGTGGCGTTGTTGTCGAGCAGCAGGCACCAGACGCTGCCGTCGATGGGGCCGGCCGTGATGGCAGGTCGCAGGGAGGCGGGTATCAGCGCGGTGACGGCTTTGAGTCGTGCCACGGATTCGCGGCTGAGTTCGGCCAGCCGGGCCAGTGTCGGTGAGGCCTCGGTGGCTTGCTGCAAGGTAACGGAATGTGCGCGCCGATCCATGGCTGAATGATAGACAGGGGGTTGAATGCACTTGATTATCACGGACGCGTGGCTGGCCAGGAGCCGGGCCATCCATCTCTCCGGAACCCGTCTGATTGTCTCCGGGCTGGTGCTGTCGCTGGCGCTGATGGTGGTCGCCGCAGGTCTTTATCACTGGGTCTTTCTCAAAGGCGCACGCGAGCGTTGGCCTATCGTCGGTTCGCTGGTTCGATTGGTGGTGCAGGATGAGTTTGTGCAGCGTGACAAGTTCATGCGGGAGAACCTTGATGTGCTGGCGCGTCAGCTCGGCGAGGTGCAGGCCAAGCTGACCCAGCTCGAGTCGCTGGGTGAACGCGTCTCCGGGCTGGCAGGTATCAACGCCGCCGATATCAAGGTCAAACCAGGCCAGGGTGGTGCGCTAGTGACCGGCCGCCCATTATCGATGGATGAACTGCAGGCAACACTGGCCGATCTGGATCGCCTGACGGCCCAGCGCACCGATCTGCTGACCGTTTTGGAGTCGCGCCTTTTTGACCAGAAGATGCGCAACATGATGATCCCCACGCAGATGCCTGTGTCCGACGGGAACCTCGGTTCCGAGTTCGGCTGGCGCATTGACCCTATCACGGGCCGATCGGCGCTGCACACCGGGTTGGACTTTCAGGCCGATAACGGCAAGGCTATCCTGGCCGCAGCCGGCGGTGTCGTGGTGGTGCAGGAGTACCACGCAGCGTACGGAAACATGGTGGAGGTCGACCACGGAAACGATCTTGTGACCCGTTATGCCCACGCGTCGTCGGTGTTCGTCAAGAAGGGCGATATCGTGCGTCGCGGCCAGAAAATCGCTGCTGTGGGATCCACCGGCCGTTCAACCGGCGCCCATCTGCATTTCGAAGTACTGGTGCAAGGCGTGCCTCAGGACCCCCAGAAGTTTCTGACTGCCGGTGGCAATGTGGCCGCGCAGCAGCTGGCAGCACAGGACACTCGCGCCGTTCGTGGTGCGCAATCCGGGGCAACGACCCGGGGCGCCAAGGCGCGGGCTGCGCAAAGGTAAAATCGAGCATCGGATTCTCCACGGGTCGTGCCCGCATGCACATTTGTTCGGCGGGTGGGGCCCCACTTCCATATTCTGTTTGAAAAAAGGATTGCGCCTTTCGGTTGGTCGTTTGCGACCAGTCGGTGGGACCGGCTTTCATGGCAACCAACTTCCTGACTAAAATTTTCGGTAGTCGCAATGACCGCCTCCTCAAACAGTACCGCGGCACGATCAAACGCATCAATTCGCTCGAGGTCGAGCTCGAGGCGCTGAGCGACGAGGCCCTGCGCGCCAAGACGCAGGAGTTCAAGGACCGCGTCGCGGCAGGAACTTCACTAGACGATCTGCTGCCCGAGGCCTTTGCAGTCGTTCGAGAGGGCTCAAAGCGTGTCATGAAGATGCGCCATTTTGATGTACAGCTGCTCGGAGGCATGTCGCTGCATTTCGGCAAGATCTCCGAAATGGGTACCGGTGAGGGCAAGACGCTGACTGCAACATTGCCGGTCTACCTCAATGCCTTGACCGGCAAGGGCGTGCATGTGGTCACGGTCAACGACTACCTGGCCAGCCGCGATGCGCAGTGGATGGGCAAGCTGTACAACTTCCTGGGTCTGTCGGTAGGCGTGAACCTGCCGCAGATGCCGCGCGAAGAAAAGCAGGCCGCCTACCGGGCCGACATCACCTACGGCACGAACAACGAATACGGCTTTGACTATCTGCGCGACAACATGGTCTACGAGGTGGGCGACCGGGTCCAGCGTGGTCTCAATTACGCGATCATCGACGAGGTGGATTCGATCCTGATCGACGAGGCGCGCACGCCCTTGATCATCAGCGGACAGGCTGAGGACCATACGGCGCAGTATTTGTCGATCAACAAGATCGTGCCGCTGCTGACTGTGCAGGAGGGCGAGGCGGACCCACGCACCGGCGAGGGCGTCACCAAGCCGGGTGATTTCACGATCGATGAGAAAGGTCGGCAGGTCGTGCTGACCGAGCAAGGCCATGAAAACGCCGAGCGCATCCTGTTCGAGAACGGCATGCTGCCCAAGGGCGCGACCTTGTATGACCCGTCCAACATCACGCTGGTACACCATTTGTATGCCGCATTGCGCGCCAGTCACCTGTATCACCGCGACCAGCACTATGTGGTGCAAGATGGCGAAATCGTTATCGTGGACGAGTTCACGGGACGGCTGATGACGGGTCGCCGCTGGAGCGATGGTTTGCATCAGGCGGTGGAAGCCAAGGAAGGCGTGGCGATCCAGGCCGAGAACCAGACGCTGGCGTCGATCACGTTCCAGAACTACTTCAGGCTGTACGGCAGGCTGGGCGGCATGACCGGTACAGCGGACACGGAAGCCTACGAGTTCCAGGAAATTTACGGTCTTGAGACGGTGGTCATTCCGCACAACCGTCCCAGCAAACGCGACGATCAGCTCGATCGGGTCTACAAGACTACACGCGAAAAATACGAGGCCGCGATTGCCGATATTCGCGAATGCCATGAACGCGGGCAGCCGGTTCTGGTGGGCACCACGTCGATCGAGAATTCGGAGATCATTGCCGAACTGCTTGATCGCGAGAAGTTGCCGCACCAGGTACTCAATGCCAAGCAACATGCGCGTGAAGCCGATATCGTGGCGCAAGCCGGTCGACCTAAGATGATCACGATCGCGACCAACATGGCGGGTCGTGGTACCGACATCGTGCTCGGCGGCAATGCCGACAAACTGATTGCTGCGCTCGACGACGACGCTTCGCTTGATGACGCTGGCCGTACCCTGAAAGCGGCGCAAATGCGCGAGCAGTGCCAGCGTGACCATGAGGCGGTCAAGGCGGCAGGCGGACTGCGCATCATCGCCACCGAGCGGCATGAGTCGCGTCGCATCGACAACCAGTTGCGTGGGCGTTCGGGTCGCCAGGGCGACCCCGGTTCATCGCGCTTTTACCTGAGCCTGGACGATGCGCTGATGCGTATCTTTGCCGGCGATCGGGTGCGCGCCATCATGGACCGGCTCAAGATGCCCGATGGCGAGGCAATCGAGGCGGGCATCGTCACGCGCAGTATCGAGAGCGCACAGCGCAAGGTCGAGGCGCGCAACTTCGACATGCGCAAGCAGCTGCTCGAATATGACGATGTGTCGAACGATCAGCGCAAGGTGATCTACGAGCAGCGCAACGCGATTCTGGACGCCAACGACCTTACGGCCCAGGTTCAGGCCTTGCGCGAGGGCAGTTTCTCCGACCTCGTGCGCGAGCATATTCCAGTCGAATCGGTCGAAGAACAGTGGGACCTCGAAAGCCTGGAGAAGGTTCTCGCAGAAGAGTGGCAGATTCAGGTCGACCTCAAAGGGACGGTGCAGCAGGCCACAGCCATCACCGACGAGGATCTGCTCGAAAAAGTCCAGTCCGCGGCGAATGAGGCGTTTGCCGCCAAGCTGGCGTTGGTGGGCAAAGAGGGTTTTCTGCAGTTCGAGCGCATGGTGCTGCTCCAAAGCATCGATTCCCATTGGCGCGAACACCTCAGTGCGCTGGACTACCTGCGCCAGGGCATCCATTTGCGTGGCTACGCCCAGAAGCAGCCCAAGCAGGAATACAAGCGCGAAGCATTCGAACTGTTTGGCCAGTTGCTCGACTCGGTCAAGAACGAAGTCACCAAGTTGCTGATGACGGTACGTATCCAGTCAAATGAGGAACTCGATCAGGCGGCGCAGGAGATGGAGAGTCGTGCCGACAACATTAGCAACGTCACCTACACAGCACCGACCGAAACAGGTGAGGTCGAAACCACGACGGACGCCGACAGCGTCGCGCGGCGCACCCGCGTGGCCGCGGCCGTCGCGGCAGGTGGGCAGGTGCCACGTGTTGGGCGCAACGAGCCCTGCCCCTGCGGCAGCGGCAAGAAATACAAACAATGCCACGGCAAACTCAGCTGAAAGTACGACATGCCTGTCAATCTGACCGCTCCCAACGCAGCTGATCTGCACGCCATTTCCGGTATCCGGATCGGCACGGCCGAGGCCGGTATTCGCAAGGCCAACCGCAAGGACCTGACGGTTGTGCTGATCGAGCCAGGAGCCGGAGTCGGTGCGGTATTCACCAAAAACCGGTTCTGCGCCGCGCCGGTTCAGGTTTGCCGCGAGCACCTTGCCAGTGGCAAAGAGATCCGCGCGCTGTTGATCAATACCGGGAACGCGAACGCAGGAACCGGCGAGCAGGGCCTGGATCGGGCGCGCAGCAGCAGTGCGACCCTGGCCGCAAGCCTGGGTTTGTCACCGCAGCAGGTACTGCCGTTTTCGACCGGTGTCATCATGGAGCCCTTGCCGGTTGACCGCATCGAGGCCGGCTTGCCGGCAGCCATTGCCGATGCTGTGGAGGACAACTGGTTCAACGCGGCGCAGGGCATCATGACGACCGATACGGTGCCCAAGGCCTGCAGTGTCAAGGCGCAGGTGGGTGGCGCGACGATCACCGTCACCGGTGTCAGCAAGGGTGCCGGCATGATCCGGCCCAACATGGCCACCATGCTGGGGTTCATGGGCACTGACGCCCGTATCGCGCCAAAGCTGATGCAGCAACTGGCGCTGGAACTGGCCGATGCGTCGTTCAACCGCGTCACGGTGGATGGCGACACGTCGACCAATGACTCGTTTGTGGTGATCGCCACCAACAAGGCTGCCAATGCTCCCGTGGAGTCGCTAGCCAGCGCGGACGGCCAGGCCTTGAAGGCTGCAATGCTGGAGGTCGCGCGGACGCTGGCGCATGCCATCGTGCGCGACGGCGAGGGCGCCACCAAGTTCATCACGATCACGGTACAGGGTGGACGCGACACGGCCGAGTGCCTGTCCGTCGGATATGCCATTGCGCATTCGCCGCTGGTAAAGACTGCCTTTTTTGCCAGCGACCCGAATCTGGGTCGCATTCTGGCGGCGGTGGGTTATGCCGGCATCGACGATCTCGACCAGACTGGCATCGAGTTGTTTCTCGATGATGTGCATGTCGCCACGCGGGGTGGAAGAAACCCGACCTATCAGGAAGCCGATGGCCAGCGCGTGATGAAGCAAAGCGAGATCACGGTGCGGGTCGACCTGGGCCGCGGTGCGGCCACGGACACGGTCTGGACCTGCGATTTCAGTCACGAGTACGTGACCATCAACGCGGACTATCGGTCCTGAACACTTAACATGAAGCTGGGCGACCGCCCAGACGGATGGATCGACGGATGGACGACAAACTGTTGAATCTGCTGGCGCGCGCCGAGCAGTTGATTGGCCGCATTGAAGCGGTACTGCCTCAGCCCCTTTCGGCGCCGGACTGGGATGCTGGCATCGCGTTTCGCTATCGCAAGCGCAGTTCGGGCCATGGCGCGCTGGAGCCGGTGCGCAACGTGTCGCTGATCGCGCTGGCAGATTTGCAGGAAATCGATGTCCAGAAGGACAAGATCCGGCGCAATACCTCGCACTTTGTCGAGGGCAAGGCTGCCAACAACGTGTTGCTGACGGGCGCGCGGGGTACGGGCAAATCTTCGTTGATCAAGGCCTGCCTGCGTGAATTTGCGTCAAATGGCTTGCGCTTGATCGAGGTCGACAAGACAGACCTGGTCGATTTGCCGGACATTGTCGATGTGGTGTCTCATCGGCCCGAGAAGTTCATCGTGTTCTGTGACGATCTGAGCTTCGAGGACGGTGAGCCAGGGTACAAGGCGCTCAAATCGATTCTGGACGGTTCGGTTGCCGGTGCTTCGGCGAATGTGCTGGTGTATGCGACCAGCAATCGCCGCCATCTGCTGCCCGAGTACATGAAGGAAAACCTCACCTACACCCACACCGATGACGGAGAAGTACATCCGGGCGAGGTAATCGAAGAAAAAATATCCCTGTCCGAGCGCTTCGGTCTGTGGGTCAGTTTCTATCCGTTCACGCAGGACGAGTACCTGGCCATCGTTGCACAGTGGTTGCAGTCTTTTGGCGCCAGCCCGGCCGACATCGCAACTGCCCGTGCACCGGCACTGGTCTGGGCCCTCGAGCGCGGTTCGCGCAGCGGTCGTGTGGCCTACCAGTTTGCTCGCGATTTCAGTGGGAGCCGCGGCGTAATGGCATGAGCGCTGTGCGGCGCCAGCCCGGCGCGGCGGGTTCTGACGTGAACACCCAACCCTTGCGGGCGGATCCGGACCGGCCGCGAGAGGGGGGCCCTGATCGGCCGCTGGTTGATGTGGCTGTAGGTATCCTGCTGCAGCCAGACGGCCGTTTTCTGCTGACCAGCCGGCCACCGGGCAAGGTCTATGCGGGTTATTGGGAGTTTCCCGGCGGCAAACTGGAGATCGGCGAGACGGTATTGCAGGCGCTGGGACGCGAATTGAACGAGGAACTCGGCATTGCGGTGCAACACGCCGAAGTCTGGCGCTCGGAAATCGTCGACTATCCGCATGCGCTGGTACGGCTGAATTTCTGCAAGATCACCGACTGGCTTGGAGCGTTGCAGATGCGCGAAGGCCAGTCGTTCAGTTGGCAATCGCTGCCGGTTGATGTGGGCCCGGTTTTGCCCGGGACTATTCCGGTGCTGCAATGGCTGGCGCAGGAGCGCGGCTTTCAGGGCGCTACACACGCTTGATTTGAGTCGACACGGGCCTGGTCGCACTGCCAACGATGGCGGCACTGGCCCCCACACCCGGACAGGTCTGTCCAGACAACAGGGCCGTGCATGACCAGCCAATTATTGCAAGCGGGTATCTGCCGGTGCCGTTTCGTCTGGCTCGGTATCCGCAGCCATTCGGAACGATTCGTCGGCCCAGGCGCCAAAATCAAGCCCCTTGCAGCGTGCACCACAAAACGGGCGGTAAGGATTGGACGGGCCGTAAATGCTGTCGCCCCGGCAATTGGGGCAGCGCACGATGCGCACCGTTGCCTGCGCATCAGCTTGTGATTCGTCATGTGTCGGTGTTTTGGCACCGCGGGATTTGGCTCCGTTGTGCATCACGAGCACAGTGTCAGTTCGAAATTGCAATCGTCGCTGACAGCATGCAGACGGTTGTCCGCTTCCTGGTGCATGAACCGGATCGACACCATCAAGCGATTTCCGCTGATTTCGGGGATGACGGCCAAGGTCGGATCGATCGCCAGGCGCAGCAACTGGAAGGTCTTGCCCTGGGGCAGGTTCTGCTGGTATTGGCCGCCAACGGCGACCACTTTCTGCGGGGAGCCGGATTCGCGCAACATCTTCATGAGCAAGGACACCGATTCTGCCATGGGTGCCAGCGACGAGGCCCAGCGATGCAGGTCGTTGCGGCGCGATTCGCTGCTTTGCTTTTGCCAGGCGTAATAGGCGGGTAGATCGAATTCGCAAGTGCCCCCCGGTATGCCGACCCGGCTGCGGATACTCATGAGCCAGTCGTTTTCCGTCAACACATGGCCGGCCTTGCCCTGCAGGCTGCTCAGTCCGTTGTAGCAGTGGTCGAGTTGCCCGATGATGGCCTCGAGCGCGCGCTCGGATATGGCGGGGTTGCCGCGGTAGCTGTACAGAGTCTGGCGCTGCCTTTCGAGGTCCTTGAGCAAGTCGGACTTGAGATCGGCACGTGCGCCCACGTCCATGACCTCAAAGATCGTGGACAGGGCGTAATGGTGGTCGATTGGATGATCGCGCGAGACCAGTTCTATCAGGCGCCGAAACAAATGTTCGATGCGCAGATAGGTCCTGATGCGTTCATTGAAGGGATATTCGTAAAGAATCACACTGGTATTTCCGTTCAGACAATCATAGCCCCAAGCGTCTGGCAATCTGCTCGACTTCGCCGGCGACTTCTTCCTTGGAGGGGCCGGCGTTGAATATCACGATGTCCGCAGCCCGCAGGCGTTCGTTGCGCGGGGCCTGATTTTCGATGATCCGCTCGACCTCTTCGCGCGTCAACCCGCTGCGTGCCATCACCCGGGCAATCTGCACCTCTGCTGTGCAATCGACCACCAGCACCAGATCCACCCGTTGGCGCCAACGCCGGGACTCCACCAACAGGGGAATATCGAACACGATGCACGTCGCCGCATGGTCCACCGCGTCTTGTTCCAGTTTGGCAGACGTCTGAGTCACCAGCGGATGGATGATGGCCTCCAGCCTGGCGCGCGCTTGCGGGTCGGAAAAACTGGCCTTGCGCATCCTGGCGCGGTCAAGCGCACCGTCGGGCATGATGAAGTCGGCTCCGAAGGCCTCTGCGATCGGGGCAATGGCTTGGCCGCCTGCGGCAGTCGATTCCCGTGAGATCGCGTCAGCGTCGATCAGCACAGCACCATGCCCGGCAAAGAATGCTGCTACCGTGCTTTTTCCGCTCCCGATGCCGCCGGTCAGGCCGAGTCGCAACATGGGTTCATCGGGCGATATGCGAGAACGGAAAAGCGAAGGGCACCAGGTTCTCGAGTCGACCAGGCCCGGCCAGCATTGCCACCATGCCGGCGCCCGCAAGATAGGGCCCGAACGGGATCGGAATGTCCCGGTTCGAGATCCGTCCGATCAGCAGCATGGCGCCACCCAGCAGGGATCCGACCACGGATGACAGGAGGATCAACGCAATCAGGTATTCGGCACCAAACCAGGCACCGAGGCCTGCCAGCAACTTGAAGTCGCCGTGTCCCATGCCCTGTTTGCCGGTGAGGCGATGGTGCAATTGGTAGACCGACCACAGACTGAGGTAACCGAATACTGCCCCCCAAACCGACGATGCCAGAGGCACGGTCGTCCAGCCCAGCGCGGACACCATCAATCCAAGCCAGAGGATGGGGTAGTTGAGGTCGTCCGGAAGCAGTTGGGTGTCAAAATCGATCCAGAACTGAGCGATCAGCAGGCAGGCCAGTACCGCCCACGCCAAGCCGACCGGGCTCAAGCCATACATGCGTGCCAGAGCCACAAAAATCAGACCGGTAACGATTTCGATGGCCGGATAACGCAGACTGATCGATTCCTTGCAGTTGGCGCAACGCCCGCGCAGCATTACGTAACTGAGCACTGGAATGTTCTCGTACCAACGAATCTGGTGTTGGCAACTCGGGCAACGCGAGCGAGGCCGTGACAGATTGAACGGCTCCGCCGCAGGCAACTCCTTGCCGGCCAGCTCGGCGCAGTTGGCCGCCCATTCACGCTCCATCATCTTTGGCAGACGATGGATCACAACATTGAGAAAGCTGCCAACCAGCAGGCCCAGGGCGCCGAACAATACGACGTCGACCCCCGGCGAAACAAGCATCAGACCACGGCTCCAAGCTTGAAGATCGGCAGATACATCGCGACCACGATGCCACCAATGACCGTACCCAGAATCACGATGATGATGGGCTCCATCAGACTGGAAATACCCGCCACCATGTCGTCCACCTCGGCCTCGTAGAAGTCGGCGGCCTTGCCCAGCATGTGATCAATTGAACCGGACTCCTCGCCGATAGCGCACATCTGCAGCACCATGGACGGGAACAGGTTGACATTGGTCATGGCCACGGTGAGGGCAGTACCCGTTGACACCTCGTGCTGGATCTTGGTGGTGGCGCGTTCAAACACCGAATTGCCGGATGCACCGCCCACTGAATCCAGCGCTTCCACCAGTGGCACGCCGGCAGCGAACATGGTCGACAGCGTACGGGTCCAACGGGCGATACAGGACTTCTCGACCAGGACACCGAAGATTGGAAGCTTCAGCAAGACCCGGTCCATAATGTTCTGCATCTTTTCGTTGCGCCGCCATGCTTCCATGAAGAAGTAAACGCCGCCACCTATACCGCCGAATATCAGGTACCAGTAACTGACGAAAAACTCGCTCATGGCAATCACGACAAGCGTGGGCATCGGCAACTCGCCGCCGAAGTTCGCGAACACTTCCTTGAATGCCGGAATCACGAAGATCATGATGACCGCCACCACGACGAAGGCGACGATCAACACCGTGACGGGATACATCAATGCCGATTTGATCTTGGACTTGATGGCCTCGGTCTTTTCCATGTAGACCGCCAGGCGGTCCAGCAACGCGTCCAGGATACCGGCGGACTCACCTGCTTCGACCAGATTGCAGTAAAGGTTGTCGAAATACAGCGGGTACTTGCGAAACGCCACGCTCAGTGAGGTTCCAGTCTCGACATCGGTACGGATGTCGCTGAGCAGTTTGGTGACCCGGGGGTTGGGGTTGCCCCGCCCGACGATGTCAAACGCCTGCAACAAGGGCACGCCGGCCTTCATCATGGTGGCAAGTTGCCGTGTGAAGATCGCCATGTCCTTGGGCCGGATGGACGAACCGCCACTCATGCGGCGTTTTTTGATCTTGGTCGGCGTCACGCCCTGGCGCCTGAGCGTCGCCTGCACCTGATTGACGCCGATGGCCCGGGACTCCCCGCGAACCTGCTTGCCATTGCGGTCCTTGCCCTCCCATTCGAAGACAGTTTCGGAAATGCCCTTGAGTTTCGCAGTTGCCATATGGTCTCGGAGTCCCTGTTGTTAGTCGTTGGTTACAGCGAGCACTTCTTCTAATGAGGTCAATCCCAACTTGACCTTGCGCAGTCCGGATCGCCGCAACGAGTCGACACCTTCCTTGGATGCCTGCTGCGCGATGTCCAGGGCGCTGCCGTCGCGCAGGATGATGCGCTGGATCTCCTCGCTGATCGGCATGACCTGGTAGATGCCTACGCGGCCTTTATAGCCACCATTGCACATGGAGCAACCGATCGGCTTGAAGGTCGACCAGGACCCGTCGATCTCGTTTTCCTTGAAGCCGGCATCGACCAGTGCCTTCTTGGGAATGTCGGCGTCGACCTTGCAATTGGTGCACAGGCGGCGCGCCAGACGCTGTGCCGTGATCAGGATCACACTCGACGCTATGTTGAACGGCGCGATGCCCATGTTGCGCATGCGCGTCAACGTGGTCGGGGCGTCGTTGGTATGCAGGGTGGACAAGACCAGGTGACCCGTTTGCGCCGCCTTGATCGCGATGTCGGCAGTTTCGAGATCACGGATCTCGCCGACCATGATGATGTCAGGGTCCTGGCGCAGGAAGGATTTGAGTGCCGCAGCAAAGGTCAGTCCGGCCTTGTCATTGACATTGACCTGGTTGACGCCGGGAAGGTTGATCTCGGACGGGTCTTCGGCCGTGGCAATGTTCACGCCCGGCTTGTTCAGCAGGTTCAGGCAGGTGTATAGCGACACGGTTTTGCCCGAACCGGTCGGTCCGGTCACAAGAATCATGCCGTACGGACGGCCGATGGCATCGAGCAGGCGCTGCTTTTCGATTGGCTCGTAACCCAGCGCGTCAACGCCCAGCTTGGCGCTGCTCGGATCGAGAATTCGGATCACGATTTTTTCGCCGAACAAGGTCGGCAAGGTGCTGACTCGAAAATCGATGACCTTGTTGGGTCCGATCTTCAACTTCATCTTGCCGTCCTGGGGCACCCGTTTCTCGGAGATATCCATCTTGGAAATCACCTTGATGCGGGAGGCCAGTTTGTCCTTGATGGCAATGGGCGGCGACGCGATTTCACGCAACTCACCGTCGATGCGAAAACGCACGCGGTAAGTGTGTTCGTAGGGCTCGAAGTGCAGGTCGGAGGCACGCATGCTGAAGGCGTCCAGCAGCATCTTGTGCAGGAACTTGACAACCGGTGCATCGTCGACTTCGGATGTTGACGCCTGGTCGTTCTCCGACATGTTGTCGGCGGAGGCATCGGCAAACTCGAATTCGCCGCCGATGATCTCTTCCATCGTCTCTGTCGTCGTGGCGGCGGCGGCATCGACCAGTTTGAGAACCTTGTCGTATTCGGCAATGACCCAGTCGACGCCGAGTTGGGAGGCGAACTTGATCTTTTCAACCGCTTCCTGATCGGATGGATCAGCCGTTGCGACGGTCAGACGGTTGTTGCGCTTGCTCAGCACGATCACCCGATAGGCCTGACAGATCTTTGGATCGAGCAAACCCTTGGGCAGGCGTTGCTGATCGATGGCATCGAGGTCCACCAGCGGCGCCGCATAGGCGGACGACATCGTGTGCGCCAGGTCGGAGGCAGAGACCGCGCCCGAGCCCGTAAGTTCGGCAATGAAGCTGTTTTTGCCGGACGATGCCTTGCGATAGATCTCTTCGGCCGATTTCTGGCCAAGCTTCCCCGCGAGGATCAACGCGCGGCCAAGGCCGGGGAGAGCTATGGGATTGGTTTCGCGACTTGCGGTATCGACTGCGGACATGGGCTGAAAATGTACTATGGCGGGGGGCAATAGCCTAATCATCTCCGATTGCCCGAATGAAGTAAATCGAAAGCGGGCCCATGGCACTTCTGGGGAGGTTGATTGACAACACTCGCAAAGATGGTCGGGGTGAGAGGATTCGAACCTCCGGCCTCTACGTCCCGAACGTAGCGCTCTACCAGGCTAAGCTACACCCCGATCTACGGCGCAAGAACCGATCAAATCAGTTGCTGCGCTCCAAAAGTTGCGTCGCCAAGTGTATCAAACAATCGGTGTGCGGCCCCTGTGGCAGGCGGGATGCGGACGCAATCGCACGCTGCGCTTCCTGGGCCGCCGCGTCCCGTGAAAAGTCCAGTGCGCCGGTCTCCCGCACGATCGTCACGATCTGCTCTAGCATGTCCACCGCACCGGTTTCGATGGCATGGGTGATGAGCGCCTTTTGCGCTTCGGTGCCCCGTTGCATTGCGCAGATCAGCGGCAGCGTGGTTTTCCCCTCGCGCAGGTCATCGCCCAGATTTTTCCCCATCTTTGCGCTGTCGCCCGCATAGTCGAGCACATCGTCGATCACCTGGAACGCAGTGCCCAGGGCCTGACCGTAGTCGGCGCAGGCTTGCTCCAGTTCGGGTGGTGCTTGCGCGAGGATCGCGCCCGAACGCGCACTTGCCTCGAATAGCTTGGCGGTCTTGGAGCGGATCACATGCAGGTATCCGGCGCTGTCGAGCGTGGCATCGTGCATGTTCATCAGCTGCAACACTTCGCCTTCTGCGATGACATTGGTGGCGTCCGCCAGCACCTCCATGATGCGCATGTCCTGGGCATCGACCATCATCTGGAAGGCGCGCGAGTAAAGGAAGTCGCCCACCAGTACGCTGGCCGGATTGCCGAAGGTCTCGTTCGCAGTAGCGCTACCGCGGCGCAACGCAGAGCCGTCCACCACATCATCGTGCAACAGTGTGGCCGTGTGGATGAATTCGACCACGGCCGCCAGATTGAAGCGCTGTGCCCCCTGATAGCCGAGAGCGCCGCTGGTCAGCAGCAACAAGGCCGGTCGCAGCCTTTTGCCGCCAGCGCCGATGATGTAACGGGACACCTGGCCGACCAGCGGGACGCCGGAATCCAGGCGCCGCGCGATGACGGCGTCCACTTCGCGCATGTCCGCGGCAATAACGGCCAGATCGTGGGATGGGGAGGAGGGTGCCGGCAAGGAAGGGGTCTCAAGCGATTTGGCGTCGATTATAGGAATCCCGTGGCCCGTATTCTGCGCGACCCCATTCTTGCCTTGCCAGGCCCTTGAACCGGCTGCTATACTCGTGGGCTGTGCGGAATTTCGTCTGCACAGCTATGGTCGAGTAGAGAGCTACTCGAAGCTACCTGAGAGAAGAGGTCAACATGTACGCGGTCATAAAAACCGGTGGCAAGCAGTATCGCGTTGCTGCCGGCGAAAAAATTAAAGTAGAACAGATTGCTGCGGATGTAGGCCAGGAAATCGTCATCGACCAGGTTCTGGCCGTCGGAAACGGCGCTGAAATCAAAGTTGGTACGCCCCTGGTATCCGGCGCAACTGTAACTGTAACGGTGTTGTCTCACGGCAAGCACGACAAAGTGCGCATCTTCAAGATGCGCCGTCGTAAGCACTATCAAAAACGTCAAGGTCATCGCCAGCAGTTCACCGAACTGCAAATCGGCGCGATTACCGCCTGATGACAACTTGAAACTGGTACTTCCTGTTTCAGACTGACTGGAGAAGCTAAATGGCACAGAAAAAAGGCGGCGGCTCAACGCGAAACGGGCGCGATTCCAAGCCCAAGATGCTGGGTGTGAAGAAGTTCGGCGGCGAGGTCATCTCTGCCGGCGCGATCATCGTTCGCCAACGCGGTACCAAGTTCCACCCCGGCACCAATGTCGGTCTGGGCAAGGACCATACCTTGT
>JBBQJP010000083.1:0-18507 GCA_038326025.1 Burkholderiales bacterium | reverse complement strand
GACCCGACGCAACGCGAGCAATCGAAATTCCTCCAACGTCGCGTGATCCAGCGTGCGGCCATCTCGTTTCATGCGTCATGAGACTATCACCTCATCGCAAAGTTCCACAATCGTCGCTTTAATTACGGACTAGTGAGTAAGTTCGGTTCCTCCAGCAGCTGCGACGCGCCACATGCCGGAGGCGGCCGCCAATGGCATTTCCTTGACACCCCGCGAGCAGGAAGTGCTGGCACTGATTGCAAGGGGATTTTCCTATTCGGAGATTGCGCGACTGCAGAGTTTGACGGTCCACACGGTGCGAACCCACATCAAGAACATGTATGCCAAGCTCTCTGTGCATTCCAAGACCGAAGCTGTCTTCGAGGCTACACGCATGGGGATCTTGCCATCGTACAACTAGCCCTGCGGGCGCTGTCACGGCGCTTTTTGCCGGATGCCGCAGATCCACCGCCGACGACTTGGCAGCGGTTGGTGTGGCTGCTGGCCCTGCTACTTGCCTGTTGGCCCGCCCATGGCGTCGAAACGACGCAGGTGCTGCGTAGCGCGCGTGTGCAAGCCACGGTTGGTACATCGCCGGCCGAAACCCACGACGTGACGCTTCCCTACCATTGGGACCGCCGCCGTCCAGGGCAAGCGGGCGTCGCTGCCTTCGATCTGGCGTTCAAACTCGACGAACATCCTCCTGGCGAAACCTATGCCATGTATCTGCCCAGGATTGGCAATGCCTATGCGATCTGGCTCAACGGCCACATGCTGCAGCAAAAAGGTGAGCTCGCGAAGTTCAACGGTTCGGATTTCGCCAAAGCGCCCCGAATAATCGAGTTCCCGATCGACCTGCTGCGCCCCAACAACGTGATCCGGGTCCAGATTCGCGCCGACGTGGGACGCCGTGGCGGCATGGGCGCCATCACGCTCGGACCGGAATCCATGGTCCGGCCCCTGTACGACCGGGACTATGTCTGGCGCATCACCGGCACCAATGTGGTGGTGATCGCCAATTTGCTGGTGGCCCTGGTCGCGCTCGCCTTGTGGTGGACGCAAATCGAGCGCATGCACGATGGCCGCATACGGCGCGACTCCTTGTACCTGTACGCTGGCCTGGCCGAGTTGTCCTGGTCGGTACGTGTGGCCGACACGCTGATCGAAAGTCCCCCGCTCAGCTGGCTTTGGTGGTCCATGCTGACCTACGTCATGTTGACGGTATGGGCCGCCAGCATGATGCTGTTCTGCATCGAAGTCACCACCTGGCGATCGCGCGTGGAAGTCCTTTGGTTGCGCCGCTGGCTGCTTGCGCTGACGGGCACGGCGGTGGTTGGCGGGTACTTCGCCACGCAGGCCGGGTCACCTGCCTTGGTAACCGCGCAATACCTGGCGCTGGGACTCACCTCGATCGGGTTTCTTGTCGTCTTCATGATAAGCACACGGGCGGCCACACTGAGTCAAAAACTGGTCGCTGTCGCATTGTTGGTCAATGTAATCGTGGGGATGCGCGATCTGGTCGTGTTTCGTCTGACCGACAGCTACGGTGTCAATACCTGGATGCGCTACAGCTCCTTGCTGTTCGGCATCGCCCTGGGCTATATCGTGCTGGCGCGGCTGCGCACGGCGACCACCCAGGCTCAGGACCTGCTGGGTAACATGCAGACGCACGTGATACGCAAGGAGCAGGAACTGCAGCTGATTTATCCGCGCCTGGAGGAGATGGCCCGCGCACAGGAGCGCTCGGCAGAGCGCAGCCGCATCCTGCGCGACATGCACGACGGCGTCGGCTCCCATATCAGCACGGCGATCCGGCAGTTGCAGTCCGGCAAGTCCAGCGACGCAGACATCCTGCACACGTTGCGTGACTCACTCGATCACCTCAAATTGTCGATCGATGCCATCAATGTTCCGCCCGGCGATGTGGGCGCTCTGCTGGCCAATATCCGCTACCGTCTGGAGACTCGCATACTGGCCTGCGGCATCGAGCTGCAATGGGATGTGGAAGAGATTCCGCCCATCGCGCGGCTGGACGCCAGCGCCATGGGGCATTTGCAGTTCATGTTGTACGAAGCTTTCTCGAACGTGCTGCAACACTCGCAGGCGACGATGATGCGCGTGGCCGTCAACCCGATCAGCGGACGTGTTGCCAGTTTGCATCTGCAGATCATCGACAACGGAATTGGCTACGACACCCGGGGACCTGGGCACAACGGACTGAAATCTTTGCAGCACCGTGCGCACGCGATCGGTGTGAAGCTGCACCTGACCAGCGAGCCCGGCCGCAGCGTGGTCGAGATCACCGTCGACTGAAGTGGGGTCTTCGGCGCTTACACGCGTGGCTGGCCCGGTGCGCCACGCAGATTGACCAGCATGTCGCTCACCATCGCATCGAGGTCGTACTGCGCGCGCCAGTGCCAGTCACGCCGGGCTGCCGAATCGTCGATCGACCGGGGCCAGCTGTTGGCGATGGCCTGGCGAAAGTCCGGGGCATAGTCGATCTCGAATCCCTGAACCTGACGCGCGATCGCCTGTGCGATGTCGACCGGCGTGAAGCTGATTCCCGCCAGGTTGTAAGACTGTCGTTCGCGCACCGCATCTGCCGGCGCATCCATCAGTTCAAGCGTCGCCCGGATCGCGTCGGGCATGTACATCATCGGAAGCGCCGTGTCTTCGGCCAGAAAACTGGTGTAGTGGCCGGCCTTCAGCGCCGCGTGAAATATCTCCACCGCATAGTCGGTCGTGCCCCCTCCCGGTGCGGTTTTCCAGCTGATCAGGCCGGGATACCGCAGGCTGCGTACGTCGACACCGTGCACCCGGTGGTACCAGGCACACCAGCCTTCACCGGCGAGTTTGGAGATGCCGTAGACCGTGGTTGGATCCATCACGGTCTTCTGGGGTGTCTGCTCGCGCGGCGTGGACGGACCAAAAGCGGCGATGGAACTGGGCCAGAACACCCGTTCGAGTTTATGTGTACGCGCCAGCTCGAGAACGTTAAGCAGACCTTTCATGTTCAGATCCCAGGCCCATGTCGGATGCTGCTCGCCCCGCGCCGACAGGGCCGCGGCCAGCAGGTAGATCTGGGTGATCTGATGGCGTTCGACGATGGCCGTCAGGGCACTGGCGTCCGTCGCGTCGAGCGCCTCGTGGTGCACACCAATCACCCGTCCTGCCGGCGCCAGGTCGCTGGTCACGACCGCCTTGCGGCCATGGCGCGCCACCAGGGCGTGGGTCAGTTCGGTGCCAATTTGTCCGTTGGCGCCGATGATCAGGATTCGTGGAATCACGTCAGGCCCCCGGTTTCAAAAGGCCGAGCTCGCGCCCGGCCTGCGTGAATGCCGCCACCGCCTGCTCCAGATCGGCACGCTCGTGCACGGCGCTGATCTGCACGCGGATCCGGGCCTGGCCCTTGGGCACGACCGGAAAGAAGAATCCGACGACATAGATGCCGAGTTCGAGCAGTCGGGCAGCCAGCTTCTGTGCTGCCACAGCGTCAAACACCATGATGGGCACGATCGGATGTTCACCATCCTTGATGTCGAACCCGGCCGCACGGATCGCGCCACGGAACCAGGCAGTGTTGTCCGCCAGCTTGTCGCGCAACGCGGTGGACGATTCGAGCAGGTCGAGCACCGCGATCGACGCGCCGACGATGCTTGGCGCCACCGTGTTGGAGAACAGATAAGGCCGCGAGCGCTGACGCAGCAACTCAACGACCTCTCGCCTGGCACTGGTGAATCCACCTGAGGCGCCACCGAGCGCCTTGCCCAAAGTGCCGGTGATGATGTCGACCTTGCCGAACACGCCACGGTATTCGTGGGTTCCGCGTCCGGTGGCGCCGACAAATCCGCTGGCATGGCATTCGTCGATGCCGAGCAAGGCCCCATGCTTGTCACACAACGCGCGCATGGCATCGAGCCGTGCGATGGTGCCGTCCATCGAGAACACGCCGTCGGTAAACACCAGCTTGAAGCGTGCGCCGTCTGCTGCCGCTTGTTCCAGGCAACGCGCCAGATCGGCCATGTCATTGTGTTTGTAGCGGTAGCGCTTCGCCTTGCACAGCCGGATGCCGTCGATGATGGACGCATGGTTCAGTTCGTCGCTGATGACCGCGTCCTGTTCGCCCAGCAGCGGCTCGAACAAGCCCCCATTGGCGTCGAACGCTGCTGCGTAAAGAATAGTGTCTTCGGTGCCGAGAAAATTCGACAAACGCGCCTCCAGCGACTTGTGAATGTCCTGCGTTCCGCAGATGAAACGTACGGAACTCAATCCGTAGCCGTGCGTGCGCAGCGCCTCATGCGCCGCGGCGATGACGTCCGGATGCGACGACAGACCGAGGTAGTTGTTGGCGCACAGATTGAGCACTTCGCGCGCCGTGCCGTCCGGCGCCACGGTACGGATATGCGCACCTTGTGGCGTGGCGATGATGCGCTCGCCCTTGTAAAGGCCAGCATCCCGGATGCCTTGCAGCTCCCGGGCCAGATGGGTGAAAAAATCGGCTCTGGTGGTCATGATGTTTCCTTTGGGCTAGGCGGCTGGGGCACAATGGGCATTGCAGATATCGAACGTTGTTCAATATATCGAATTAATTTGCAGTATATCGAAACATCATGAAGCCACGCAACCCCACGATGACATCCGATGAACCGCCGCGTGTCGGAGACACCCTGGCCACACTGCGCCAGGCTGCCAACCTGTCTCTCGAGGCCTTGTCGCGCAAGGCCGGGGTATCGAAATCGATGTTGTCACAGATCGAGCGCGGGCAGGCCAACCCTACGGTTGCCGTCGTCTGGCGACTGGCCAATGCCTTGGGGGTCTCGATGGGCGATCTGCTGGGCAATACGCCAACGCCAAGCGCCGCCGTGATCGAGGTGGTGGGCGCAAATGCGGCGCCCGCAATACGCAGCCCCGACGGCTTGTGCGAGTTGCGCATCCTGGGGCCGATCGGTCTGGCCGGTCAGTTCGAGTGGTATGCACTGACGGTTCAGGCCGGTGGCGTGCTCGAATCCCAGGCACACGAAGCCGGCACACAGGAGCATTTAAGCGTGATGTCGGGTGCGCTGGAGGTTCGCTCCGACGCACTGGTGCAGCGCCTCAAGTCCGGCGAAACCGCACGATACCCGGCAGACCGACCGCACCATATCCGCAATGGCGGGAAAGCACCGGCAAGTGCCTGGCTGGTGGTGGTGCATCCGGGCTGAACGCCCGGTAGGCCCGAGGGCGGTAATCCTCGGCTCGGGTCAGTGAAAAACCGGATCGTCTGTGGCCCCGTCGTACCCCGATACCAGCCAATTGAAGGCCAGCACCATATCGCCTTCGGCGATGAAGAGGTCTTGACGACAGGCGGCCAGCGAACGCCCCGTCGTGCGCACCAGGCTCAGCGCGTCGGCGCAAAACCGGGGCGAACGAAAATCAAGCGGCGGCTCTTCGCTGACAGACTCAAAAAGGTTCACATCGCTCCTGTTGTCGGGCCTGCACAACAAACCCCTATAGAGGCTTATCGGCATTTTCATGGTCGGCATGAGCCAGTATTGTCCGGACAGTGAGCGGCGGCAACCACTTAGCCTGGGGAGTTTGGGAAATTTTGTACCCACTCGCGGGCATAGTTGCGCTTCTCGCCTGTTTCTCGCGCCACCGGCAACCACAGGGCCCTTTACCAGCGGTGCAGGCCAGCCGTTGCATACTTGACGGATTGTCAGAAAAATATTGAAAGGAACACCATGAAATCATTCGCCACACTAATTTTGGGACTGTTTTTGTCCAGTCTGGCCCAGGCCGAGAAGGTGGGTGAGGTGTCTACCGCCTTCATCTTGATCGGCGCCAACCACAAGGTGGTGGTGGAAGCCTACGACGACCCCAAGGTAAACGGTGTGACCTGTTACGTATCCCGCGCGCGTACGGGAGGGGTCATGGGCGCCATCGGCCTGGCGGAGGACAAGGCCGAGGCGTCCATCGCGTGTCGCCAGGTCGGGCCGATTTCGTTCACCGGCAAGGCCATGGACGCGCAGGAGGAAATGTTCAACGAGCGCATCTCGGTGCTGTTCAAGAAGCTGCGCGTGGTACGCATACTCGATCGCAAGCGCAACGTGCTGGTCTACCTCACCTACTCGGACAAGCTGATTGACGGTTCGCCGCAAAACGGCGTGACCGCGGTTGCCCTGGGGCAAGTACCACTGCCACCGCAATAGGCTGCGAACCCCAAGGTCGCCACACCGCAAGCCATGTCCTCACCAGGGCTGGTCCGGGTACTGGCCGCTGGCACGGGCCAGACGCATTACGGCGTCGGCAATGGCCAGATCCTGCGCGACGTGGCCCAGCGACTTGTAAACAGTGATGTCCTCCTTGTGCAGCCGTCCGTGGATGTCGCCGAGCAGTACTTCGCCGATTTCGCCTTGCAGATGATCGGCGCGCACTGCACCGGCTGCCACTGCATGCAGCCAATCGCCGGCCTGTACCGCTGCACTGGCGCGCGCATCGACAAAAAAACGGCTGCGCCGGACCACGTCGTCATCCGCCTCACGGGCACTTGCAACGCTGGCCCCGACCAGGTTGACGTGTTGCCCCGGCACCAGCCAGGCTCCATGCAAGATGGGTTCGCGCGCGGCCGACACCGTGCACACCACGTCGGCGCCGTCGACCGCCTCCTGCGCCGAATGCGCCACCACGACATCGATGCCATCGAGTTGCCCCAGTTGCGCCACCAGGTTCTGGGCGCCGACCAGGTGATGGTTCCACACCTGCAGCCGGCGCAGGCGCAACACCTCGAGCATGGCACGCACATGCCACAGAGCCTGGTGCCCGCTCCCCAGCAAAGCGAGAACGCTGCTGCCCGGACGCGCCAGCGCGCGTGTCGCCACGGCGCTGGCTGCCGCGGTACGCAAGGCGGTCAGGCTGTGGCTTTCGAGAACCGCCAGCGGGGCGCCCGTGCCGGAGTCGAACAACAACACCATGCCGGCATGGCTGGGCAGTCCCCGGGCACCGTTGCCCGGGTAAAGCGCCACCACCTTGACGCCAAAACAGCCTTGCTCCGGCATGGCCCCAGGCATGATTCCCATCGCATTGGGTGACTGCAAGGCCATGACCTGGCGCAATGGCGCGAGTACCTGGCCGCTGGAGACCTCGCGCATGGCCTCTGCAACCACGTCGATACATGGCAACATCGGCATCAAATCTTCGATTGCAGCCGCACCCAGTAAAAGCATGGAACCCCCCGTACGGACCATTGCGCCGGCAGAACACCCGTCTGACTGCCATTGTGGCCGGCAAATGAACAAATCAGAACCCACCCGCTGCAAGCTGCCATATTCATCCAATCATGACATTTGACGAGTACCGATCCCATGACGCCCTCGGCCTGGCCGAACTGATCCGATGTGGCTCGGTCAGCACAGCCGAAGTGATGGCCGCAACCCTGCAACGCCTGGACGAGGTCAACCCGCGGGTCAACGCCGTGACCTATCTGCACCATGCTGCACTGGATGCGGGCATGTCAACAACGCCATCGCCGGGTCCCTTTGCTGGTGTGCCATATCTGATCAAGGATCTGCATGCGCCAGTGCGAGATATGCCTCTGACGCACGGCAGCCGCCTGTTCGCCGGACAGATCCATGACTTCGACTCCGAAACCGTAGCCCGGCTACGAAGGGCAGGTTTCGTGTTGATCGGCCGCAGCAATGCGCCCGAATTCGGCATGAACATCAGCACCGAGCCACGCGCCTTTGGCGCCACACGCAACCCCTGGAATCTGGCGCACAGCGCCGGCGGCTCCAGTGGCGGCGCCGCAGCCGCCGTGGCCAGTGGCATGGTTCCAGCCGCCCACGCCACCGACAGTGGCGGGTCGATTCGTATCCCGGCGTCCTGCAACGGCCTGGTCGGACTCAAACCGACCCGGGGTCTGTTGCCCTTTGGCCCGCATCGGGGTGATGCCGCCCATGGCATCAGCCACGAACATGCCGTGACGCGTTCGGTGCGCGATTGTGCGGCCATCCTGGATGCCACCGCAGGGCCAGACGTTGGTGCACCCTACTTCACACAACGCCCGGCAGAGCCGTTTCTGGACACGATTGCGCGCGATCCCGGCCCGCTGAGGATTGCCTATACCGTGACCGACTTCAATGGTCGGGCGGTCGATCCCGTTTGCCGCACAGCGGTGGAGCAAACGGCCCGCCTGCTGGAAAGTCTGGGGCACCACATCGAGCAGGCGGCGCCACAATTCGACTACGACGGCCTGTTCGACGCAGTGATGACCTTGATGCTGACAGGTCTGGCTGCGAATGTGGATGCGCGCGAGGCGCAACTCGGACGCGCTGCGCGGGAAGACGAGCTCGAGCCGGTGACCCACGCCGCGGTGGCGCACGGGCGCCGCGTCAGTGGCACCGTCTACGCGTCGCGCTTTGCGCTGATCAACCGGGAAGTGCGGCGTTTGGGTCATTTTTTCGGGGCGTACGACGTCCTGCTGACGCCAACGCTGATGGCGCCGCCGCCCAAGCTCGGCGTCATGTCCACCGACACCGATGACCTCGACGGCTACATCCGGCGCAGCTTCGGTTTCGCCCCGTTCACCACCTGTTTCAACGCCACCGGCCAACCGGCGATCAGCCTTCCGATGTATTGGAGCGACGACAAGCTGCCAATCGGCGTGCAGCTGGCGGCGCCTTTTGGTGACGACGCGCGCTTGCTCGCACTGGCCGCCCAGCTCGAGCGCGCCGCGCCGTGGTTCGACCGCACGGCAGCACTGTGATCACGTCCGGATCCACCATGTTATTGCCCGACCCAAAGACACCGCCAGAGGACGGCGCATTTTCCATGCGCCATGCGACCAGGCGAAAACTGCCATACTGCCAGCCGTTTTGGGGGAAATCTGGAATATGTTGAAGTTCACTTGTTGCGATGCCGTAGGCCAGTTTTCAGGCCGGGTCCAGGCGCAGGTGCTGCGCGGGATCCGGCGCGGCTATGAAAAAGAATGCCTGCGCATCGATTCCGCCGGCAATCTGGCGCAGACGCCGCACCCGCAGGCGCTGGGCTCCAAACTCACCCACCCCTGGATCACCACCGACTATTCCGAAGCCTTGCTCGAGTTCATCACGCCGCCGAGCCGCGAGCTCGACGAACCACTGGACTTCCTGCGCACGATTCACCGTTACAGCGCGTCCAAGCTGGGTGACGAAACCATGTGGGCCAGTTCCATGCCGTGTGTCGTCGGCGACGACAACATGATTCCGCTGGCCGACTACGGCAGCTCAAACTCGGCGCGCATGAAATACGTCTACCGCGAAGGCCTGGGCCTGCGTTACGGCCGCCACATGCAGACCATCGCCGGCGTGCACTACAACTGGTCGCTGCCGGACGACTTCTGGACTGCCCTGTACGATTGCTGCGAAGCCGATGGCACGCTGCAGGACTTCATCAGCGTGCGGTATTTCGGACTGATCCGCAACTTCCTGCGTTATGGCTGGCTGATTCCCTACTTGTTTGGCGCCTCACCGGCGCTATGCGAATCATTCCTGCAGGGTCGCAAGTCCGACCTGCAGCAACTGGTCCCAGGCACCTTGTATGGCCCGCACGCGACCAGTCTGCGCATGAGCGACCTGGGTTACCAGAACAGTGCGCAGGCCAACCTGAACGTGAACTTCAACTCGCTGGCCGAATACACGGCGGCACTGGAGGTGGCGATCCGCACGCCCGATCCCTATTACGAACAACTCGGTGTCAAGGATGGCACGCACTGGAAGCAACTCAGTGCCAACCTGCTGCAGATCGAGAACGAGTTCTATGCGGCCATGCGCCCCAAACGGGTCGGACGGGATCGGCCCGCCAAGGGTTTGCGCCTGCATGGTGTCGAATACATCGAGATGCGGCTGTTCGACCTCAACCCGATGGTCGACATCGGCATCACACCCGAGCAGGGCTGCTTTGCAGACGTTCTGATGCTGATGTGCCTGTTCCGCGACAGCCCGCCGATCAGCGCGCGCGAACAGGGCGAGAACGACGAAAACAAGCGGCGCATCGTCACGCGTGGCCGCCAGAGCGATCTGCACCTGCTGGTGCACAACCACGAACAGCCCTTCAGGCCGATGGCGCATGAGTTGTTCGACGAGATGGCGCCGTTTGCCGAGATGCTCGACACCGCCTATGGTGGCAAGCGCCACAGCAACGCAATGACGCTGCTGCGCAAGCGCATCGACGAACCTGACCTGACACCGTCGGCGCAGGTGCTCGAGGCCGCGCGTGCCCATGGTGGCTTCTTCAAGTACGCGATGTTCGCCTCCGAACACCACAAGCAGTCGCTGCTGGCGCAGCCGTTGGATGCGGCAATGCGCGAACGCTTCGAGGTCAGCGTGCGCGACTCGCTGGCGCTGCAAACCCGCATCGAAGCGGAAGACAAGCTTAGTTTCGAGGACTACGTGGCGCGTTATTACGCCTGATACGGGCCGCGGCCCGTTGTCGCTAAGTGCGCAACTGCCCCAGCACCGCGAGCACCGGCTGCAATACACCGGCGCCTAGCTGGCGCGAGCGCTCGCCATTCCAGCCGGTCGACGGATGCGGCAGATCGGCGTTGTCCTTGAACGGCATTTCAATCGTGAACGCCAGGCAGCCGAAGGCCTGGGCGACCCAGTTGGTGGCCACCGTCGGATTGGCCTGGGTGGCGCGGCTGGCACCGTAGTTGACGCGGTCCTGAAAGTCCGGACTGCTGGTGATCCAGGCGGACTTGAAGGCGTCCTGCAGTTGCAGCAGGCGTGGCGTGAAGTCAACGATGCCCTCGGCACCCGCGACGAAGTTATAGGGCAGGCCCTCGTCGCCATGCACGTCCAGAAACAGGTCGACGCCGGTACGTCGCATGTTTTCGCGCACCAGCAATACCTCGGGAGAACGTGCCATCGACGGTTCCAGCCACTCCCGGTTCAGATTGGCGCCAACGCCGTTGGTGCGCAGGTTGCCGCGCACGCTGCCGTCGGGATTCATGTTGGGCACGACATGGAACACGCAGCGCGACAACAACACACGGGAGACCGGATCGCTGGCGTCCAGCAGCCGCTCGAGCAATCCCTCGATGAACCATTCGGCCATGGTTTCGCCCGGATGCTGGCGCGCGATCAGCCAGACCTGGCGCCTGTCAGCCGCGGCTACCGTGCTGGCCGCGTCGGTGATGTGCAGTACATCGACGTCGTGGCCGTCCAGCGTCGCGCCCAGGCGCTCCAGCGTCACATGCTCCGAAGCCGCCGCAGAGCCGATCAGATCCAGATGCCGCTCCCACGAATACGGCTCGAAGTACGCCAGGTAGACGCTGTTCGTAACGGGCGTGAACTGCACCGTCATGACCTGACCATCGAATGTCGTGGGCACGCGTTGCCAATATTGGCGATCATGGCTGGCAAGCGCCTGGTAACCCTCCCATCCCTTGGGATAGGCACAGGCACCGGCATTGGTGAATCGCAGCGTCACCGGCACGCCGGCCGCACCTTGCAGGCGAAAGTGAAACCACTGTGCAAACTCCGCCGCGTTGTCCGCGCGCACCAGCAACTCGATGTCGGCCGGGTTGTCGGCGCGCACTACGACAATGGCTCCGGCATCGAACTGGCTGGAAATCGTGATCGGATTCATGGAGTGGAGTCCTCGGGTTGGTATGAGAGGCGCAATTCGCGCTTGAGAACCTTGCCAATCGCACTGCGCGGCAGTTCGGCGCACAGGCGAAGGTCGGCCAGTCGCTGGGTCTTGCCCAGTTGGCCATTGGCCCACTGCAACAAATCATGGGCCGTTGACAGGCAACCCTCGCGCAATACGACAAACGCCACCGGCGTCTCGCCCCAGCGCTCAGAAGGCACACCGACCACGGCAACGTCTGCTATGGCCGGATGCGTGCGCACCACCGCCTCGAGATCGCTCGGATAGATGTTGAAGCCACCGGAGATCACCATGTCCTTCTTGCGGTCGAACAGGATCAGAAAACCGTCGTCGTCAAAGCGACCGATATCACCAGTGCGGATGAATCGTTTGCCGCTGGGGTCGAACCATTCGGCCTCGCGCGTCTTCTCAGGCTGCCCATGGTAGCCCTGCATCATGCCGGCCGAATGGCCCACCACCTCCCCGGCCTGACCCGGTCCGACCTCGACCCCGTTGTCGTCGATCAGGCGGATGTCGTGGCCCTGCGCCGGCCGGCCGACAGTGTGCAGCTTGTCAGGATGGAGGTGCGCCTCCAGAATGCAGGCGCCGCCCCCCTCGGTCATGCCATAAAACTCGACCAGGCCACCTGGCCAGCGCCGCAGCACATCGGCCTTGAGCGCCGCGCCAAACGGCGCACTGGTGCTGAACTTCATCTGAAAGCGCGACAGGTCGAACGATGCGAAATGCGGATGCGCCATCAGGCGCTGGTATTGCACCGGCACCAGCATCGCGTGAGTCGCATGGTGCTTCTGCGCCAGTTCCAAAAAGCCCAGAGCATCGAACTTGGGCATCAATACGACGGTGGCACCAAAGGCCAGCGACGGCGCCAATACGACCAGCGTGGTGTTTGAGTACAGCGGCGTGGACACGATGGTCGTTGCGGCCGGCCCATAACCATAAGTCGCGCCGCGCATGACATGGGTCCAACGCATGCCGTGCGACTGCACGATGCCCTTGGGTTCGCCCGTAGTGCCTGACGAGTAGATGATGTTAAGCGGGTCTTGCGGCGCGATCGCGACATCCCGCGGGATAGTGCCCGGCGCTCCCAGCCAGGTCTGCAGCTGCGCCGGCAGTTGCGCCGCAGCTGCGTCCATCATCATCCGTGGCGCGGCGTCCTCCAGCACCGGCCCTAGCGCAGCGTCACCCGCGGCATCCACGAACACCAAACGGGCCTGGGCATCGCGCAACATGCGGCCCAGGCCGGCAGAACCCGCACCCGGCGCCAAAGGCGCGACGGCCACGCCGGCACGCAAGGCGCCCAGGGATACCGCCACATACGACGCCGACATCGTCGCGCAGATGGCGATGGTGTCGCCCAGCCCCAGGCCGTCACGCTGAAGACCCACCGCGACCCGGTCGATCAGCGCATCGAGGCCGGCATAGTTCAGCACGTGTTCGCCTTCCACCAGGGCCGGCTGCCGCGGCATCTGCTGCGCATGGCGACGCACACATTGGGCCAGGGTGTCGAAGGTCTCGTCCATCGCCGTGTTCATAACGCAACTTTCGTACTTCGCGCTGCGCTGCGAGCTTGCTTGGGGCGGCCCGGCGCGGCGCTCATGCCCGCCATCCGTTCGCTGCTGTCGAGCGCAGAAACGCTTGCATGCCATCGGCGGCCATGGGGCGTGTGGCCAGATAACCCTGAAAGTCACTGCAGCCCAGGCGGCGCAGCAGCGCCAGCTGGGCCATGGTTTCCACCCCCTCGGCGGTTGTGTCCAGTTTCAGGCTGCGGGCCATCTGCAGGATGGCCGTGATGATCGCCACATCGTCCGGATCGGCCGGTACGTCCTTGACAAACGAGCGATCGATCTTGAGCCGATCGATCGGATAACGCTTCAGATAAGCCAACGACGAGTAACCCGTACCGAAGTCGTCAATGGCCAGTCGCACACCTAACGCCTTGAGCGCCTGCAAGCGCTCGCTGATAAATCCTTGCTGATCGAGCAGCGCGGACTCGGTCAGTTCGATCTCCAGAAAATGCGGTTCCAGCCCTGTCGCCTGCAGCACCGCCGCAATCGACGGCACCAGATCGTGTTGACGGAATTCGATGGCAGAGAGGTTCACCGCTATCGGAACCCGCGGATGGCCGGCGTCATGCCAAGCCTTGAGCTGGCGGCAAGCCTGCTCGAGCACCCAGCGGCCGATGGCAGAAATCAGGCCGCGTTTCTCGGCAAATCCGATGAACGCCAATGGGCCTACCAAGCCCCGATCGGGATGTTGCCAGCGCACCAGAGCCTCCATGCCGGTCACGCGACCATCGACGATGTCGATCTGCGGCTGGTAGTGCAGCACGAACTGCTTCTGGGCCAGCGCATCACGCAACATGTCCTCCTGATCGAGCGTGTCGACGGCACGCCTCGCCATGCTGGGCACGAAAAACTGGTAGTTCCTGCGTCCATTGTCCTTGGCGTGGTACATCGCCGCATCGGTATGGGCGATCAGTTCGTCGGGCGTGTCCCCATCGCTTGGGAAGATGGCGATACCGATGGACGGAGATACCGAAACCTTGTGGCCGTCAATGCGCATTGACACGCTGACGGCTTCCAGCAGTTTGACCGCGACACGGGCCGCATCGTCCAGCGTATCGAGTTCGGCCAGCACCACGACGAATTCGTCCCCCCCCAGACGTGCCACCATATCCACCGGGCGCACCGAGGCGGACAAACGGCCCGCAACTTGGCACAGCAACTGGTCACCCGCGTGATGTCCCAGCGAATCATTGACATTCTTGAAATGGTCCAGATCGAGAAACAGCACGGCCAGCATGCGGCCGGCGTGGTGCGCCTGAGCGAGCAGAAACTCCAGCCGTGTTTCGAGCGCGGCACGATTGGGCAGACGCGTCAGCGCATCGTGCAGCGCCATGAACTCGATCCGCGCCAGCGCGTCCTTGCGGGCACTGATGTCGCGCACCACGGCCAGCCGATAGTTCTCGGCGCCGACCGGCATGGTCTTGCCGACAATCTCTACAGGCACATGTCGACCGTCCTTGCGCACCACCACGGCTTCGTACGGCTCCTCGCGGTCGGATCGGATACTTTCGAATACAGCATGCCGGGTCTCATCCGACATGAAGTCCAGCACCGAGCGTCCGAGCACTTCCGCCACGCCATAACCCAGCAGCCGCTCTACCGCCTCGTTGCCGTCGGTGATTTGCCCCTTGGTATGGAACACGATGGCCTCATCGGTGGCATGCGCAAATTTGCGCATGCGCTCTTCACTCTGACGGATCAAGGCCTGCGCGCGCCGTTGCTCGGTCACGTCACCGATCTGCACGAACAGTCCGCGCAGCACCTGGCCGGCATCGAAATGCGGCAGCAGATCAACCTGGATCAAGCCTTTGCCTCCGTCAGGCAAGGCCTTCTCGCGTTCGTAGTGCACGTCCTGGCCAACCCTGGCCAGATCCAGGTAGGGCTCGATCACCTCCCATGCCGGCTCGCCAACCACCTCGCGCACCGTGCGGCCCAGAATATCCTGCGCGTTCCACCCGTAATGGGTGGCATAGGGTCGGTTCGCGAAGCGGCAACGCAGCGCGGCGATCTCGTAATACGCCAGCAGCGGAGAGGCCGCATCGGCGATGAGGCGCAACAAAGAGGCGTCAGCCGGTGGTGTGGCCAACGGGTTCGCTATGGGGTCGGGTGTTGCATCCATCAGAAAATCAGTCAGGCGCATACAAAGCCACGACAGGACGCAGAGCATAACCGGCCCGGTTGTGCCAATCAAAAAACGTGCGCCAAGTAATGCGCAGATTGCGCCGCAACATCCATGCTGGCACGCGGTGAAAGTACTTTCGGAGACAATCCCGACGAGGCCCACGCCGCCCCGCTGTCCCCAGCGAATATTTCCTGGCGGAGCCTGCGCGCCTTGCCGCCCTTTCTTCCCCTCTTTCAGGACCTCACCACATGACCTATCCGAATGTACAACTGCTGATCAACAACGAATGGCGCGCCGCACGCGCCGAAGCGACGATCGATGTACACAACCCGGCCGACGGCAAAGTCATCGGCACCGTGGCCAAGGCCGGCATAGCCGACCTGGATGACGCGCTGGCGGCCGCCGCCAAAGGCTTCGACGTATGGCGCAACACCTCGGCGTTCGAGCGCGCCCGCGTGATGCGCGCCGCCGCCGCACTGCTGCGCGAACGCAGCGACGCCATCGCCCATATGATGACGCTCGAGCAGGGCAAGCCCCTCGCCGAAGCCAAGGTGGAAGTGGCATCGGCCTCCGACATCATCGAATGGTTTGCCGATGAAGGCCGTCGCGTTTATGGCCGTCTCGTGCCCCCGCGCGCCATGAACGTGCAGCAGATGGTGATCAAGGAACCGGTCGGCCCCGTGGCGGCATTTACGCCCTGGAACTTCCCGATCAACCAGGTGGTGCGCAAGATGGCCGCCGCGCTGACAACCGGCTGCTCGATCATCGTGAAGGCCGCAGAAGAGACACCAGCGTCGCCAGCCGAACTGGTGCGCGCCTTTGTCGACGCCGGCATGCCCGCGGGAGTCGTTGGCCTGGTCTATGGCGACCCGGCCGAGATCAGCGGCTACCTGATTCCACACCCGGTGATCCGCAAGATCACCTTCACCGGCTCCACGCCGGTGGGCAAGCAGCTGGCGGCACTGGCCGGCCAGCACATGAAACGCGCCACCATGGAGCTGGGCGGTCATGCGCCGGTGATCGTAGCCAAGGACGCCAACATCGCACATGCAATCAAGATGATCTCAGGCGCCAAGTTCCGCAACGCCGGTCAGGTCTGCATCTCGCCGACCCGTTTTCTGGTCGAAGAGGACGTGCGCGAGGAATTTGTCGCCGGTTTCCTGAATTACATGAAGGGCCTGAAGGTCGGCAATGGCCTCACCGACGGCACCCAGATGGGCCCACTGGCCAATCCGCGTCGCGTCACCGCTATGGCTGAACTCACGGCCGACGCCGTCAAGCGCGGCGCAACCGTGGCCGCCGGCGGCGAACGCATCGGCAGCGAAGGCAATTTCTTCGCCCCCACATTGCTGCTCGATGCGCCACTGGACAGCGCGGTGTTCAACAGCGAGCCGTTCGGCCCGATGGCGGCAGTGCGCAGCGTCAAGAATATCGACGAAGCCATCGCCGAGGCCAATCGCCTGCCTTTCGGCCTGTCGGCGTACGCCTTCACCAGCTCGATCAAGACTGCGCACCAGTTCAGCAGCCAGATGCAGACCGGCATGTTGTGGATCAACCAACCCGCCTCGCCCTGGCCAGAACTGCCGTTCGGCGGCGTGAAGGACTCCGGTTACGGCAGCGAAGGTGGCCCGGAGGCGCTCGAGTCCTACCTGGCGACCAAGACCGTTGTGATGATGAGCGTGTGACGCAGACCGACGCCACCAAGGAGCCTGGGTTCGACACCCTGGCGCTCAAGCCCGGCACGCTGGAGAACCTGCAAACCCTGGGTTATCGGGCCATGACGCCGATCCAGGCCGCCAGCCTGCCCCTGGCGCTGGCCGGCAAGGACCTGATTGCACAGGCGCAGACCGGTAGCGGCAAAACAGCCGCCTTTGCGCTGACGCTGCTGACCAATCTGAATCCGCGGCGTTTCGCGGTGCAAGCATTGGTGTTGTCTCCGACGCGCGAACTGGCCGATCAGGTCACGACCGAAATCCGCCGCCTGGCGCGGGCCGAAGAAAACATCAAGGTCGTCACCTTGTGCGGCGGTGTGGCGCTGCGCGGCCAACGCGCATCGCTGGAGCACGGTGCACACATCGTCGTCGGAACGCCGGGACGGGTGATGGACCACCTGGCACGCGAATATCTGACGCTGGAGGCATTGAACACATTGGTGCTCGACGAAGCCGACCGCATGCTGGACATGGGTTTTGTCGAGGACATCCAGACGGTGGCCAAGCAATGTCCAGCCGAGCGCCAGACGCTGCTGTTTTCGGCGACCTACCCGGAGGGCATCGACAAGCTGGCACAACAGTTCATGCGTGCGCCGGTGCGCATCGAAGTGGCCGCGCGCACCACCGGGCCGCAGACCGAGCAGCGTTTCTACGAGGTGACACGGGCCAACCGGTTCGAGACGGTGGCACTGCTGCTGAACCATTTCCGGCCCATCAGCACGCTGGCGTTCTGCAATACCAAGCAGCAATGCAAGGAACTGGTGGCCTTGCTGCAGCAGCAAGGCTTCGGCGCCATGGCCTTGCACGGCGAACTCGAACAGCGTGACCGCGACCAGGTGCTGGCGCAGTTTTCCAATCGCAGCTGCTCGGTGCTGGTCGCCACCGATGTGGCGTCGCGTGGGCTCGATATCACGCAACTGGAAGCGGTGATCAATGTCGCGATCACACCCGACCCCGAGGTTCACGTGCACCGCATCGGCCGCACCGGGCGTGCGGGCGAGACGGGCCTGGCACTGAGCCTTGCCAGCATGGATGAAATGGGATCGGTCGGCAAGATCGAGCAGTATCTGAAGCAGGAATCGGTCTGGTTTGCGCGCGACGGTTTGACGCCCAGCGCAAGCGGTCCGTTGCTGCCACCGATGGTGACCCTGCAATTGCTGGGCGGGCGCAAGGAGAAAATCCGCCCGGGCGACGTGCTCGGCGCGCTGACCGGGCCCGACGGCGGCTACACGCGTGAGCAGATCGGCAAGATCAACGTGACCGAATTCACCACTTTTGTTGCGGTTGAGCGCGACATCGCCAAGGAGGCGATGCGCAAACTCAACGCGGGCAAGGTGAAGGGCAAGAGCGTCAAGGTGCGGCTGCTGGACTAGGGCGTGTTAACACTAATTGCAATTGTGGCGCGAATCGGCGAAACTGCTGGTCATGGAAATCACAGCAGAACAGTTTGCGCGCATCGAACACTGCTTGCCCCGGCAGCGCGGCAATGTAGTCCTCTCCAATTTGC
>JBBQJP010000082.1:0-18539 GCA_038326025.1 Burkholderiales bacterium | reverse complement strand
GGCCATCGAATTGCTGGCAGCGGTTCCGTCGATTGTTTATGGCATGTGGGGGCTGCTGGTGTTCAGCCCCATCCTGTCCACCTACGTACAGCAACCGCTGCAGGCCTGGTTCGGCGATGTGCCGGTGCTGGGCGCATTGTTCTCCGGCCCGCCAGTCGGTATCGGCATTTTGTCGGCCGGCATCATCCTGGCCATCATGATTATCCCGTTCATCGCGGCGGTGATGCGCGATGTGTTCGAGGTCACCCCGACCCTGCTCAAGGAGTCTGCCTACGGTCTGGGTTCGACCACCTGGGAGGTGGTCTCCAAGGTTGTGCTGCCCTATACCAAGGCGGGCGTCATCGGCGGCATCATGCTGGGCCTGGGTCGTGCCATCGGCGAGACCATGGCCGTGACCTTTGTGATCGGCAACTTCAACCAACTCGACTCGCTGAGCCTGTTCCAGGCGGCCAACAGCATCACATCGGCACTGGCCAACGAGTTTGCCGAGGCCGGTGCCGGATTGCACCAGGCCGCATTGATGTACCTCGGGCTGGTTCTGTTCTTCATCACCTTCGTCGTTCTCACCCTGTCCAAGCTGCTGCTGGCCCAGCTCAAGAAAAACGAAGGGACGCGGACATGAGCCGCTGGGCCGCTCCCAAGGCGAATACCGCCGCGGTGCGCAGCACGCAGGAAAAGTCACTATGACAACCGGTGATCGCTTGCTGCTTCAGGCGGCGCTTGAAGAGACCCGTCAGGCGCAATACGCCCGGCGCAAGCTGGTCAACCAGATCGCGTTGACGCTGTCACTGCTGGCCATGGCCTTTGGCCTGTTCTGGCTATTCTGGATCCTGCTCGAGACCCTTCTGCTGGGTGTCGGCGGCCTGGCCTTGGCGACATTGACGGAAATGACGCCGCCACCCAACGAGGTCGGCGGCCTGGCCAACGCCATGTACGGTTCGTTCCTGATGGTGTTGCTGGCGACTTTCGTCGGAACGCCGATCGGCATCCTGGCCGGCATCTACCTGGCCGAATTCGAGACCAAGGGCTGGCTGGCCAACACCACGCGCTTCGTAAACGACATCCTGTTGTCGGCGCCTTCGATCGTGATCGGCCTGTTCGTCTATGCGGTCATCGTTGCGCGCTTCAAGTCGTTTTCGGGCTGGGCCGGCGCGATCGCGCTGGCGCTGATCGTGATCCCGGTCGTGATACGAACGACCGAGAACATGCTGCAACTGATTCCGTCCGGCCTGCGTGAAGCGGCATATGCGCTGGGCGCACCGAAGTGGAAGGTCATCCTGAGCATCACGCTGAAGGCGGCGCGTGCCGGCGTTGTTACCGGTGTCATGCTGGCAGTGGCGCGTATTGCCGGCGAGACCGCTCCGTTGCTGTTCACGGCATTGAACAACCAGTTCTGGACATCGAGCATGAGTGAGCCGATGGCGAGCCTGCCGGTCACGATCTTCAAATTCGCGATGAGCCCTTACGAAAACTGGCAGAAACTGGCCTGGGCGGGTGTGTTGCTGATCACGCTGGCGGTGCTGGGCCTCAATATCGCCGCGCGTATCTTCACCCGGGTCAAGTAAGCGCCTGACCACCATCCGAATCGCGCCGCCGTCACCCTTACAAGAGTCTCCACATGCAAATCGACGCACCCATCAAGGAACGAACCAAGATCTCCGTCCGCGACTTGAACTTCTACTATGGCAAGTTCCAGGCGCTCAAGGGCATCAATCTGGAAATCCCCGAGAACAAGGTCACGGCCTTCATCGGCCCGTCGGGTTGCGGCAAGTCGACGCTGCTGCGGGTCTTCAACCGCATGTTCGAGTTGTATCCGGAGCAAAGGGCCGAAGGCCAGATCATCCTGGACGGAGAGGACCTTCTGACCTCCAAGAAAGACGTGGCACTGATCCGTGCCAAGGTCGGCATGGTGTTCCAGAAGCCGACGCCGTTCCCGATGTCGATCTACGACAACATCGCGTTCGGTGTACGCCTGTTCGAGAACATGAATGCCAGCGACATGGACGAGCGGGTCGAGTGGGCCCTGCACAAGGCGGCATTGTGGGGCGAGGTCAAGGACAAGCTCAACCAAAATGGCTCCAGCCTGTCCGGCGGGCAGCAGCAGCGGTTGTGCATCGCCCGCGGCATCGCCATCAAGCCCGAGGTGTTGTTGCTCGACGAGCCGTGCTCGGCGCTCGATCCCATCTCGACCGCCAAAGTCGAAGAGTTGATTGCCGAACTCAAGAGTGAATACACCGTGGTCATCGTGACCCACAACATGCAACAGGCGGCGCGTTGCAGCGACTACACCGCTTATATGTACCTGGGTGATCTGATGGAGTTTGGTGTCACGGAGCAGATGTTCTTCAAGCCCCGGCGCAAGGAGACTGAGGACTACATTACCGGTCGGTTCGGTTAATCGATCAGCCAATTCAGGGAGCCGTCATGAGCGACAAACATTTATCGAGTCAGTTTGACAGTGAGTTGACCGGTGTTTCCAACCGGGTCATGCAGATGGGAGGCCTGGTCGAGGCCCAGATCCGCACCGCGGTGCAGGCCTTGTCGCAGTTCAGCGTGGAGCTGGCCGATCAGGTGACGGCTACCGAGTCGCAGGTCAACGCAATGGAGGTCGAGATTGACCACGATTTGTCCTCGATCATCGCCCGGCGCCAGCCCACGGCACGCGATCTGCGATTGCTGATCGCGATATCCAAGGCCACCGCCAACCTGGAGCGTGCCGGTGACGAAGCCGACAAGATTGCCCGCATGGTCAAGTCCATTATCGAAAGCGGCGCGTCGCGTGCGTTACCGGCGTCAGACTTGCGCGTGGCGGCTGACCTGGCCTCATCGCTGCTGCGCAAGTCGCTTGACGCCTTCGCGCGCCTGGATACGAGCATGGCTTTGTCGATCCTCAAGGAAGACAACGCGATCGACCGCGAGTTCGACGGCTTCGTGCGCAAGCTCATCACCTACATGATGGAAGATCCGCGCACGATTTCCCCGAGCCTGGACCTGCTGTTTCTGGCCAAGGCGATCGAGCGCATCGGCGACCATGCCAAGAACATCGCCGAGTTCACGATCTACATCGTCAAGGGCGAGGATGTACGCCACACGCCGCTGGACCAGATCGAATCTGTCGTTCGCTGAAGACGCAAGGATCAGAACGACATGAGAAAGTTGCCCCGCATTCTTGTGGTGGAAGATGAACCGGCAATTGCCGAGTTGATTGCGGTCAACCTGCGCCATAACGGGTTTCAGCCGATCTGGGTCGCGGACGGCGAGGGCGCGCAGCGGGAGATCGACGATGTGTTGCCCGATGCCATCTTGCTCGACTGGATGTTGCCGGGGCAAAGTGGTATTGCGCTGGCGCGCAAATGGCGCGCCGACCCACGCATCAAGCCGGTGCCGATCCTGATGATCACCGCGCGCGGTGACGAGCCGGACAAAGTCGCCGGACTCGATGCCGGTGCCGATGACTACATCACCAAGCCGTTTTCGACGCAGGAGTTGCTGGCCCGGATCCGGGCGGTGTTGCGCCGCCGCGCGCCGGAGCAGGTGGCCGACAGTGTGAGCATTGGCCTGCTGCGCCTGGATGCAGCCACACATCGGGTCACGTTCGACGAGCGTCAGCTCAAGCTCGGACCCACCGAATACAAATTGCTCCATTACCTGATGAAACATGCCGAGCGGGTGCACAGCCGTGGCCAGTTGCTCGACAAGATCTGGGGCGACCATGTCTATATCGAGGAGCGTACCGTCGACGTGCATGTCAAACGTCTGCGCGAGGCGCTCGGCGACGCCGGGGCGATGATCGAAACGGTGCGCGGCGTGGGTTATCGCATTACCGCGATGACCCAGTCGCAGCCCAATTGAAACCGGCTGGTTTCTCCAACGGCTGATGCTGCGGCGCGTCCTTCGTCTTTTCCTGTTCCAGGCGCTGGGCGCCTTGCTGGGTTATGGACTGTTCCCGCCGACAGCCGTTGCGCAAGGCCTGATCGCGGGCATCGTCGGGGCCAGCACCTTGTGGTTGCTGATCGATCTGCGCCGGGGCCATATGTTGCGTCACTGGCTGCGCGATGGTGATGCGACCAAGCCGCCACGCATTCCTGGCTACTGGGGTGAAATCACCGATCGCGTGCGGCGCCTGCTGCGTGATCGCGACCGGAAGTTGCGCGACAGCGAGGCCCGGCTGCAGGAGTTCCTGTCCGCCATTCAAGCGTCGCCCAACGGTGTGGTGTTACTCGATCCCCAGGGCCGCATCGAGTGGTGCAACCAGACCGCGGCGGAGCATTTCGGTTTTGATTCCCGGCGCGATGTGTTGCAACTGATCGGCAACCTGGTGCGCGATCCTGCCTTTGCCGATTACCGGGCCGCAGGCGATTACATACACGATGTCGTGATGCCCGGGCCTTCGAGCAGCAGCAGCCGACCGGTGCGGCTATCGGTGCAGCTTCATCCCTATGGCGAGCGGCGGACACTGATGATGTCGCGCGACGTGACGGCGGTCGAACAGGCGGATGCGATGCGGCGTGACTTCGTCGCCAACGTGTCGCATGAGATACGCACACCGCTGACCGTACTTGGCGGATTTGTCGAAACCATGCAGAACCTTCCGCTCGAAGCACCGGAGCGCCAGCGTTACCTGACGCTGATGTCTCAGCAAGCAGAGCGCATGCAATCGCTGGTCAGTGACTTGTTGACCTTGTCGAGACTTGAAGGTAGCCCCAGGCCACGCAGCGACGAATGGGTCGATGTGCGCGCACTGATCGGCAACTGTGAGCAGGAGGGACGTGAGCTCTCAATGCTGATGAGTGAGATGGGGCACGACCTGCAGGTGCATATCACGGGCGAGCACGAGATCGCCGGATCGCAGCTGGAATTGCATAGCGCGATGGTCAACCTGGTGAACAATGCGATCCGCTACACGCCGAGAGGCGGCACAGTGGTGGTGGCGTGGTGCCTGCTGGACGATGGCAGCGGCGAATTCTCGGTCTCCGACACCGGGCCGGGTATTGCGCCCGAACATCTGCCGCGGCTGACCGAGCGGTTTTACCGCATCGACCGCAGTCGCTCGCGCGAAACCGGCGGAACCGGGCTGGGGCTGGCGATTGTCAAACATGTGGCCCAGCGCCATGCCGGGCAACTGACCATTACCAGCGATCCGGGTCGCGGATCACGATTTGTCATTACGTTGCCGCCACAAAGGGTTCGCACGGTCCAGCGCCTCACGGTCATTTGACCCGACGGAAAAGTACCATGTCGTCGCCTTTGCCAGACGAAAGGCGAATCACTGCATGTTTTTCCCATTGGCCCGGGTCCGGCGGATTGGTGGCATCATCCAGTAGATCGGCGTCGACAATCAGCCATTGGCATTCAGATGCCGGACGGGCCGGCTCGACCTTGAACCCACCGTGGTACCGCAGTGCAGCGACCTGATGGCGTTCGATAAGCGTGGCTTGCAGGCATTGCTGCGGATCCACGAAGGCCTGTACTCTGGCAACCGATACCGTGTTGCTGCGAACAAAGTCCAGTAGCGGCATCCACAAGGTCATCAGCAGCAACCAGCACAAGACCGCTCCGCCAGCGGGCAATACCAGGCTCTTCCAGATGGCAGGCTGGTGGCGACCCACCCGCCACTTGACCAGCCAGCCCCAGACCAGCGTCGCCAGCAGGGCGATCAGGAACACCGGCAGCGAAAACCGGGCATGAAAATCCGGCGCCTGTTTGAAGACATTGATCGCCGCCTGACGCGGCACGCCGGTCTGCATCGCAAACCAGATCACCCAGATGATGATGCCGCAGCCTGTGAAGAACAGCAACGTGAACCAGTCGATCAATGACGACACGCTGCGTTGCAGCGTCGGCAGTGCGAAGGCGGCCAGCGTGGCCAGTGCCGGCAGTGCCAGCAGCAACGCACGGTCGGCCGGCTTCGTGGTCAGCGCGGAGAAGATCGCAATACCCGCAAACCACAGAGGCAGCGCCAGATGCAGGCTCATTTGCGTGCTCAGTACCTGATGGCGCCAGCGCCAGACAGTCAGAAGAGCCAGCGGCCAGGTCGGCCAGGTGAACCACAGAAACAGCCGGGCCAGGCTGCGCCAATCCTTGCTACCTGCGTCCTGCGGCAACAGGATGCGCCAGCCCCAGAGGTCCAGCGAAGAGGCCAATGCGGCTGCAACCAGGGTCACCAGTGCCAGGATGCCGCCTGCGCGCAGCGCCCGTCGTCGCCCGCCGGTCGCCGGGTCCGCCGTGAGCAAATGCAGCAGTGCCGCGCCGGAGCCGAACAAGACTGCCAGTGTCGGTGCAGCGCTGAGCACGAGCCCGGCCATGCCCACCGTCAGCGCTGTGCCTGGCAGCAACAGTCGATAGCCGATGGCGGTGACGCCATAAAACGTCAAGGTGGCAAAACACAATTGCGCCAGGTGCGTGGTGACTTCGTGCGAGAGCTGGGCCAGCCCCAGGCAGGCGATCAGGGCCAGAAGGCCACCGTCGCCGATGGCACGCGCGTAGTCGATCGGATGGGCCTCGCCGCCGAAGGCAAACGCCACGGGCTGCGCCCTTGGATTCTTGGCCAGCCCGTACACCGCATACCAGGTGGCGACCAGCGTCAATATCAGCATCAGCGCAAAGGGGATACGCACCAGAATGACCGGCGAAACCCAGGCGGGTCCCCATTGCACGGCCAGCGCCCCGATCCAGTAAGGCAGCAATCCGTCGGCCAACGGCCGCATGCCTAGCATCTGCGGATCGAGCCAACTGGTCGTACCCTGCGCCATGTCCAGCATGTAGCCGAAGGCGGCCATGTCGGCACCGCGCCAGGGTTCGCGCCCGATCAGACCGGGAATCACGTAGGCGGCGCACAGCAGCAGCAGCGCCAGCCTGGGCAGGCGGCGCACGGAATCCTGCGCGACGATGGCGGGGCTGCGATGGTTCACAGGGTCAGGGTGGAGGGGTACGGCGCCGGGTATTCACCTGCTTCAAAGACAAAAAGGGCAGCGCGGTTGCCCGGGCTGCCCTTGTGCGAGGCGCTATTCGTTTTACTTGGCAGCGGTGGTCTTGCCGAAGCGGTTGCGGAAGCGCTCGACGCGACCACCCATGTTGTCGACCGACTTCTGCGTGCCGGTGTAGAACGGATGCGATTCGCTCGACGTTTCCAACTTGTACAGCGGCAGTTCGCGACCGTCTTCCATCTTGATCATGTCTTTCGTGCTGACACATGAACGGGTCACGAATTTGAAGTCGTTCGACAAGTCCTGGAAGCAGACTTCGCGGTAGTTGGGGTGAATTCCGGATTTCATTTGGTTGTCCTTCAGTTGCGCCAGCCGCGCCTGAAATCGTGCAAACCCTTGCACGAAGTCGTTTCAAGCGTACTTATCGCGTAAAGCTTGCGATTATGGCATGGTTCAGGTGGTTGCCCGGAGAATCAGCCGCCCCGACGCATCTGTTCGAAGAATTCGTTGTTGGTTTTGGTCGCCCGCATCTGCTTGAGCACCAGTTCCATCGAATCGACCTCGTCCATGTTGTACAGGAACTGGCGCAGGATGCGGGTTTTTTGCAGGATCTCGGGTGCCAGCAGCAGTTCTTCGCGGCGCGTGCCGCTGCGGTTGAGCTGGATCGACGGGAAGACCCGCTTTTCGTACAAGCGGCGATCCAGGTGAATCTCGGAGTTGCCGGTGCCCTTGAATTCCTCAAAGATCACCTCGTCCATGCGGCTTCCGGTGTCAATCAGCGCGGTGGCGATGATGGTCAGCGAGCCACCTTCTTCAACATTGCGCGCCGCGCCCAGGAATCGCTTCGGGCGCTGCAGGGCATTGGAGTCCACGCCGCCGGTCAGCACCTTGCCGCTCGAGGGCACGACGTTGTTGTAGGCACGTGCCAGACGCGTGATCGAGTCGAGCAGGATGACCACGTCTTTCTTGAGTTCGACCAGGCGCTTGGCGCGTTCGATCACCATCTCGGCCACATGCACGTGGCGCGCGGCGGGTTCGTCGAAGGTCGAAGCAATCACCTCGCCCTTGACGGTGCGCTGCATCTCGGTGACCTCTTCCGGCCGTTCGTCGATCAGCAGCACCATCATGTAGCTGTCCGGGTAGTTGGCGGCGATCGCGTGCGCCATATGCTGCATCATCACGGTCTTGCCGCTCTTGGGCGGCGCCACCAGCAAGGCGCGCTGGCCTTTGCCGATCGGCGCGATGATGTCGATCACCCGACCGGTGATGTTTTCTTCGCTCTTGATGTCACGCTCAAGCCGCATCTGCTCCTTGGGGAACAGCGGCGTGAGGTTCTCGAACATCACCTTGTGCTTGTTTTCTTCCGGCCCGCCGCCATTGACCTTGTCGAGCTTGTTCAGCGCAAAGTAGCGCTCGCCATCCTTGGGCGTACGTACCTCGCCTTCGATCATGTCGCCGGTGTGCAGATTGAAGCGACGCACCTGGCTTGGACTGATATAGATGTCGTCGGTACTGGCGGTGTAGCTGGTGTCCGGACTGCGCAGGAAGCCGAAGCCGTCGGGCAGGATCTCGAGCACACCGTCCGCAATGATCTGCTCCCCGGTGCGGGCGCGTTTCTTGATGATCGCAAACATCAGCTCCTGCTTGCGCATGCGGCCTGTGTTTTCAATTTCAAGCTCTTCAGCCTGCTTGAGGACTTCAGACACGTGCAGTGCCTTGAGTTCGTTTAAATGCATGGAATTACCCGAAAGGGATTAAGAGGGGAGACGCGAACGAAAACCGGGGGGGGCAGGTCGGGGCAAGAGGGTGGCCCCAACCATTGGTTCCAAACCTGGAACTCGAACCGGTTCGGATTGCGAACCGGTGATTGGTCTGGATTATGACAGGAAATAATCCCGCTGCAACCGATGATCGCGGCGGTGGCGCCGCAGTGGCGCCGGTCGATCAGGTCAGTTGCTGGTCGATGAAGGCGGTCAGCTGGGACTTGCTCATGGCGCCGACCTTGGTAGCCGCCAGCTGGCCGTCTTTGAAGATCATCAGCGTCGGAATGCCGCGGATGCCGAACTTGGCCGGGATGTCGCGGTTCTCGTCGACGTTCATCTTGGCTACCTGCAATTTGCCTTCGTAACCGGTTGCGACTTCGTCCAGGATGGGCGCGATCATCTTGCACGGACCGCACCATTCAGCCCAGTAGTCCACCAGTACCGGCTGCGACGATTTCAGGACGTCGTCGTCGAACGACGCGTCGGATACATGTTTGATGAGTTCGTTTGCCATGGCGGTTCCTTGGTTCTGTGGGTACAGGTAAAGTGGGGAAATTGTGACAGAAACCAACCCCCCTTGCCGGTGTGCGCCATGTTATGGATGAGATAGCCAAAAGCCATCACTTCACGCGCGAATGGGACCGCATCGTCCAGCAATTGCACGATCGCATGGTGCGGCGGGACGTTCATCCAGCCCGCGTGGTCGTGTTGTTGCCGTATGTCCAGCTCATCGGCGTGGCGCGTGGCGCATGGGCGCGCCTGACGGCGTGTAGCCAGGTGGCGGCCGCCAGCTTCATGCCGCGTTTTGAAACCACCATGAACTGGAGTGGCAGTCTTGCCGGCTTTTTGCCGGCGCAGGACGACATGCGCCGCGACGCTGCACGGGACATTCTCACCGCGCAGGCCTTGCTCGCGCGTGCGGGCATGCGGCGCCAGCAGGACGACCTGGCGGGTCCATTGATGGACGCCGCGTGGAGCCTGGCGCCACTGGCCGCCTGTGTGCCGCCTGCAGAGCGCAGCGCCTGGGGAACGCAGCTGATGTCCGCACTCGATGCGCAGGGCATGGCTCCGGCACTGGCGTGGGAGGCGCAGATCGGCCGCATCGCGCTGGCGTGGGCGGCGCACAGCGCCTACCCGACCGATGCGCTGTTCTCGGCCGAGTGCGATCTGCTGGTCGTGGTGCAGGGGCTGCAGGAAGACCCGCTGGTGGCGCGTCTGGCGGACATGTGGGGTGAGCGGGTTTGCGTAATGCCGTTGTTGCCACCGACCGCGTTTGGCGCGCTCGACTTGTACCGCGCCGCGGACCCGGAGTCGGAAGCCGAGCAGGCCGCTGCCTGCGTATTGCGTCACCTGAGCCAGGGGCGCGCGCCGGTGGCCTTGGTGGCGCAGGATCGGGTATTGACCCGGCGCGCTCGGTCCTTGCTGGCCGAGCAGGGCATCTCCATTCGCGATGAAACCGGCTGGACCTTGTCGACCACGCGCGCCGCGGCGGCCGTGATCGGCTTGTTACGTGCCATGACCTGGGACGCGTCGAGTGACGTCGTGCTGGACTGGGTCAAGCAGGCCGGCGTATTCGACAAGCCGGCTGTGGCGAAGCTCGAAGCCGATCTGCGCCGGGCCGGTGTGCGCGACTGGAACAGCTGGGTGTCGGATGACGCGACCACTGCGCGGGTCACGTTATGGCGTGAGCAGATGAAAGGCGCGCGTACATTGGCGGACTGGTTGGCAGCATTGCGCGCCGCCTTGCAGGCTTGCGGCCAGTGGGTGGTGCTGTTGCAAGACACCGCCGGGCAAGCAGTCATCGATGCCTTGCATCTGCAGGAGAGTGCCGCAGACACCTTTGCCGATGTGGATCAGCGCACCAGCCTGGCCACTTTCACAGCGTGGGTTGCCCAGGTGCTGGAGGCGGGCAGCTTCGTGCCACCGCATCCGAGCCATGAGCAGGTCGTGATCCTGCCGCTCAGCCAGTTGTGGGGACGCACGCCAGCGGCGGTTGTACTGCCCGGTTGCGACGAGACCCATTTGGCCGCATTGCCCGACCTGCCAGGCAACTGGACCTCGACCCAGCGTGAGCTGTTGGGCCTGCCGTCGCGGGAGCGACTGGCCCAGGTTTCGGCTGACGCCTGGCAGATCGCCCTGGGTTCGCCATATGTCGACATCTTGTGGCGTGCCAGCGATGGTGGCGAGGCGGTCATGCCCAGCATCTTCGTGCAGCAACTTCGCCTGCAATACCCCGACCTGGCGGCCGATCCGCGCGTCACGCGTGCGCTGGCGGCGCAGGCTTGTGTCATGCCGCTGCCGCAGGCCAGTGCCTTGCCCCTGTCCAGGTTGACCGCCAGCGACTACGATGACCTGCGCCGCTGTCCGTACCGATTTTTTGCACTGCGACTACTGGGCCTGCGCGAATCCGATGAACTCGAATCGGAGCTGGGCAAGCGGGACTTCGGCAATTGGCTGCACATGTTGCTGAGCCACTTCCATGTGGCGCTGGCCGAGGTGCCGGATGCCGACGGTGCGGCCCGGATCGTGTTGATCGACGCCGCCGCGGCACGCGCGACCCGCGAACTGGCACTGGCGGAGAACGAATTCCTGCCTTTTTCGGCCTCCTGGCCCCAGGTGCGCACGGCCTATCTGACCTGGCTGACCGGGCATGAGGGCAAGGGCGCACGATTTGAGGCGGGCGAGGTTCGCCATGAGATGCCTCTGGGCCGCTTGAATCTGGTGGGGCGCATCGACCGTATTGATCGCGCCGCCAATGGCGTGCGCCAGGTTATCGACTACAAGACAGAGGCGCGGGACACGACGAACCAGCGCATTCGCCAGCCCATGGAGGACAGCCAGCTGGCGTTTTACGCAGCGCTGCTCGAAGACGACACACTCGAGGCGATGTATCTGCATATTGCCGAGTCCGGACCGGCAAAGGCATTCGTGCAGCCGGACATCGTCGCCTTGCGCGACCAGCTGGTCGATGCCATTCGTCACGACCTGGCGAAGATCGCTGCCGGCGCGCCGATGCCGGCGCTGGGAGCAGGTTCGGCCTGTGACTATTGCGCGGCGCGTGGCATGTGCCGGCGCGATTTCTGGAGCAATGCCGGACTACCAGCGGATGCGCCGGGCCATGTCTGAACGCGCCCTGATTGCCGCTTACGAGCACAACAGTCGTGTGGTGCCTGCCGCCGATTTCTATGCGATCGCCTGCGACCCGCGACGCCATGTAGCGGTGGAGGCCTGCGCCGGCGCAGGCAAGACCTGGATGCTGGTATCGCGCATCGTGCGTGCGTTGTTTGACGGGGTGGACAGCACAACGGGCGCGCTGACGGTGTTGCCGCATGAGATCCTGGCCATCACATTTACTAAACGTGCGGCCAGCGAGATGCGGGAACGCCTTTACCGCTGGCTGCAGGATTTCGCCCGCGCCAGTGACGCCGAGCTGGAGCATGAACTGAGAATCCGGGGTGTTGCGGTGAGTGCTGATCCAGCTATCGCCGGCGCCATGCGCCAGCGTCTGGCCGGCTTGTACGCTGCGGTGCTGGCCAGTGGCAGGCCGGTGCAGATTCGGACCTTTCACAGCTGGTTCGCCGCCTTGCTGCGTGCCGCGCCGTTCTCTATCCTGCAGCAACTCGAACTGCCGCTGCGTTACGAGTTGCTCGAAGACGATGCCCCGGCCCGGGCGCTGGTATGGCGGCGCTTTTACCAGGCCTTGCTCGATCAGCCCGATCGTCGGCGCGACTTTGAGGCCGTGGTGGCCGAGCATGGCAGATTTCAGACCGAGAAGGCGCTGGGCCAGGCCCTGGACAAACGCATCGAATTTGCGCGGGCCGACGCCGCCGGATGCGTCGACGAATCGGTGCGCCATTTCCATCTGGTGTTTCCAGCACTGGCGACCCATGCCGAGCCGGCAGCAGCCCTGCTGACGCCACTAGCCGCCGCGCGTTGGCGAGCCTGGGCCGATACGCTCGCGGGCGAGGCCAACAAGACACCGCAAAAAGCGGCACAAGCCGTGCGTGACGCGCTCGGCGACCAATTGCAAACGGACGCTCCGGGTGTTCTGCTGGCCGCGTTGCGCAAGGCATTCTTTGTGGCCGATGAGGACCGGCTGACGCAGCACCTGGTGCGTTACCCCGCCGCGCAAGAGGCGTCTGCCGAACTGCTGATACTTTGCGCGGCGCAACATCACCACGGCGCCTGGATGTACCAGCAGCGCATGGCGCGTTTGTGCCGCGTGCTGATCGCCACGTTCAGCGCGCTCAAACGCGAGCGCGGCTGGATCGACATGACCGACGTCGAACGCGCCGCCATGGTGTTGTTGTCCGATCCGGTGATGTCCGGCTGGGTGCAGGAGCGGCTGGACAGCCATGTGCGGCATCTGCTGATCGACGAATTTCAGGACACCAACCCCTTGCAATGGCATGCCTTGCTGTCGTGGCTGGGCAGTTATTCGGGTGCGACCAGCACCGCACCGAGCGTGTTCATCGTCGGCGACCCAAAGCAAAGCATTTACCGATTCCGGCGCGCCGAGCCGCAGGTGTTTCGCGCGGCGCAGGCCTTTGTCGCAGACGGTCTGGGCGGTGACCTGCTCAGTTGCGACCATACCCGGCGCAACGCCAGGCAGGTGATCGATGTAGTCAATACGGTGATGACAGCCGCCGGTGAAAACGACCACTATGAGGGTTTTCGCAACCACACCACCGATTCCGAAACCAACGGCCAGGTCTGGCGTCTGCCGCCAATCGAACGCGGGTCCGCGCAAGCCGACTTTGACGGCGAGCCCGAGCTGCTCTGGCGCGACAGCCTGACGCAGGCGCGCGAGGTGCCGGAGGAAACCTATCGCATGCGCGAGGCACGTCAGGCGGCGTTATGGATTGCCCATGCGGTTGCCCAGGGGCGCAAGCCGTCGGACGTCATGGTCTTGTCACGCCGGCGCGCCGGCCTGGGGCCGTTGCAGGACGCCTTGCGCGCACTGGGTGTGCCGGCACAGATCGGCGAGAAGACCGGCCTGATCGACTGCTGCGAGGTGCTCGACATGGTGGCTCTTCTCGACGTACTGGTCTCGCCACAACACGACCTGTCGCTGGCGCGTGCACTGCGTTCGCCGCTGTTTGCAATGCCGGACGTGGCCTTGATTGACCTGGCATTACGCCAACGTGCAACCCGGCTGTCCTGGTTCGAACTGCTGCAGCAGGACTGGCCCGACGGACACGCGCTTGCAGGAGTCGGCGCAACGCTGGCCAGCTGGAATACCTGGCTCGATACCTTGCCGGCGCACGATGTCCTGCAGTCGATCTACAGCCAGCACGATGTGCTGGCCCGCTTCGCGATACTGGCACCGGCCGTGATGCGCGAAGCGGTGTTGTCGAATCTGCGCGCCTTGCTGGCCGCGGCGCTGGAAGTGGCAGGCGGGCGATTCGTCACACCGTATGCGTTTGTCCGCGCCCTCAAGGCCGGTGCCGTGATGGCGCCGGCCACTGTGGTCGACGACGCGGTGCGCTTGCTCACCGTCCATGGCGCCAAGGGCCTGGAGGCCGGTGCCGTGTTGTTGCTCGACACCGATACGCCACCGCGCGCGGCCGAGACTATGGGCGTGCTGGTCGACTGGCCCGCCGAGGCAGCGCAGCCGAGCAAGTTCTTTTTCCTGCGCAGCGAGGCGCGCCCGCCGGTATGTGCCGTTCCCACTCGCGACACTGAATGGCTGCAGCGTCAGCGTGAGGAGCTCAATGGGTTGTATGTGGCAATGACACGCGCACGCGACACCCTGGTGTTGTCGTCGATCTTGGCGCATCGCGATGCGCCCGGCAGCTGGTGGCAAAGGTTGGTCGAACAGGCGCAGCCCATCACGGTCGATGTCGCGTCCGAAGCGTCATCGCCAGTGTCGAAAACCGCGCCACAGGACTTCGTTTTGCGGGTCCTGCCGCAAGCGCCGACACCGCCGCCGCAACCGGTGGCGGGCGCGGGCGCCGCGCCGACGCAGTTGGACGCCGGCGATCCAACCGTTGCTCGAATCGGAAAGGCCATGCACCGTCTGCTGGAATGGGGCGCGTTGGACGCCTCGCACGTGGCGGCTGCGCGGCGCGAGTTCGCGCTCGATGCGGATCAAGTGCAAAAAGCGGCGACGATGGCGCAGCGCATTTTGACCGGAGAAGGCGCCTGGGCTTGGGATGCCACGCAACTGTCCTGGTCGGCCAATGAAGTCGAGATGGTGGTGGGCGGCGTGCTGATGCGGCTCGATCGCCTGCTGCAACGCAGGGACAACGGACAATGGTGGGTGCTGGACCACAAGTCGGCGCGTGCGCCGCTGCAGGATGTGTCGCTGGTTGCACAACTCAATACCTACCGCAATGCGGTGCGCGCGATTTATCCGCAGCAGACGGTGCGTGCTGCATTCCTGACCGGCGAAGGCCGTTGGATCGAGTTACCGGAGACTATGGAATGACAGCAAATCAATGACAACAGCTGCAGTGATCGGCGGCGGACCGGCAGGCCTGATGGCCGCCGAAGTGCTGGCCCAGGCCGGCGTACAGGTGCACGTGTTTGATGCCATGCCCTCGGTGGGGCGCAAGTTCCTGCTGGCAGGCAAGGGCGGGCTGAACCTCACGCATTCCGAGGCGCCCGACAAGTTCGAGAGCCGGTATGGCGCGCGCCAGGCGCAGGTCGCGCCCTTGCTGCAGGATTTTGGAGCCGAGGCATTGCGCGCGTGGGTCCACGCGCTGGGCGTGGAGACCTTCGTCGGCAGTTCGGGCCGCGTGTTTCCACATGACATGAAAGCGGCCCCGTTGCTGCGCACCTGGCTGCATCGTCTGCGTCATCCGGCGCAGGGTGAGCCGGTGCAGTTTCATATGCGCCATCGATGGGCTGGCTGGAGTGACGGGCAGGACGCCGGTGCGGCATTGGCTTTCGAAACGCCGCAAGGTCAGCAGTCCTTTCGCGCCGACGTGGTGGTGTTGGCCCTGGGTGGTGCGAGTTGGCCGCAGCTGGGTTCGAATGGCGCCTGGGTGCCGGTGCTGGCTGGCCGTGGTGTGGATGTGGCGCCATTGCTGCCGGCCAACTGTGGCTTCGATGTGGCCGGCGGTTGGACCCCGCATTTCAGTACCCGTTTCGCGGGTCTGCCGTTCAAGTCGGTCGTGCTGCGGGTAGAAGATTGGAACGGGGCCGTTTTCGAGCGCAGGGGCGAGTTTGTAGCCACTGCAACGGGTATCGAAGGCAGTCTGGTGTATGCGGCTTCGGCCGGGCTGCGGGACTCGATCGCCGCCAAGGGATCGGCGCAGTGCACCGTCGACCTGCTGCCGGACTTCAGCGCCGAGAAGGTCGCGGCCCAGGTCGCGCATCCGCGTGGTTCGCGATCCCTGTCCAGCCATCTCAAGAGCCGACTGGGCATTGACGGCATCAAGTCCGGCCTGCTGCACGAGGTTTTGAGCCGCGAACAGATGGCAGACCCTGCGGTATTGGCCGCGACCCTCAAGGCGCTGCCATTGCAGCTGAGCGCGGCACGGCCGGTCACCGAGGCCATCAGCAGCGCAGGCGGCGTGCGATTCGAGACCATGGGGCCGGATCTGATGCTGGCATCGTGCCCTGGTGTTTTCTGCGCAGGCGAGATGCTTGACTGGGAGGCGCCAACCGGCGGTTATCTGCTGACAGCGGCCATGGCCAGTGGCCGGGTGGCAGCAGGCGGTGTTTTGCGCTACCTGGGACACACGTCGCCCCAGTGAGGATTTTTGTCTGCTTGTGGGCAAGTGGGTGGCGCAGTCAAGGGTTTGTTCGGTCTTGTCATCCCGCTCCGGCCGATAGAATCGGGCCGGGGCCAAGGAAAACTATAAGTACAACCGACCTGTTAAACCTGATAGAGCATGGATAACCAAAACACCATCCCGTCCCAGCTTGGAACGGTCAACACCATTCCCGCGCCATTGAGCGCCATGCTGGATCGATCCAACCCATCGTCAGCGTCCGATGCGGGTTCGGGTCTGGGCCTCAAGCTGGTGCTGGCTGCAGTGGCAGTTGCATTCCTGTTCTACCTGATTCGCTGAAAACTCCAGTCGCAGTGATCGCCCTGGCTTCGAACTGAACCAGGCGAAACCGCTGCGACGATCGCAACTGCATTTGTAGTGAAGCCATCGCACCATGTCCGAGTCGATAGCCATACGCGATAGCACTGACTTTCAGTTGGTTGATGGCGCCTTTCCGCATATCGGCAAGAAGCTCGAACTGTTGTGGGGTCAACCGGAATTCCACAGTTTCGTGCAGGGCCTGGGGCAAGACACCCGCGAACGCGTGCGGACCGGTTTTCCGGCCGACATCCTGTTTGCCCTGACCCGGCTTGTGCTGGCGCACGACGCAGCTTTCCCCGATCAGTCGCCATCCGGGCAATCGATATGGGGTCAGAGCAATTTCCGTTAGAGGCCGGGCAGTTGCGCGGCGCGGTCCGGTCGGTGAGACGGGACGCGAGATGTGTCGAATACGGCAACGGCTTGTTGCGGATTCGTAACGTTAGAAGGTGACGAGCCTTGACATCGCCATCGTCGCCAGAAAAACCAATAAAATCAATGACTTGAAATGGTCATGAATGTCGCAAGTGATACAAGGAAGTGCCACAGCGAACCCGTATCTTAACGTGCCGTGCGATCAACCCTTTGCCAAACTCGATAGGTAGTTCGTCAGAATCAAGCCCCTCGCATCTGCTATTGCACCAGAGGGGTTGCGATTGGGTCAGTTCCGGAGGCCGGATTGAGATTGTCTCAGGGGCGCCCGTAAACCGTTAATTTATACGGGAGTCTTGCCGGCTAGGGTTGAATAGTTGCCACTGAATCTACCACCACACTTGCAATCTGTGATGCGTCACGTGATGCGGAATTTTTGATGCTGGAACTGCAAGTCGGCATTTGAATATTGATACAGTCGCTGACTTCTCAATGGACTCGGAGAATGCATGAAGTTGTTGGCGGTTTTGTTCTTTGTCGCAGTATTTGCGTTAGCTTGGTTGTTTTTTAGGGCTAAAGAGTTGACTGGGTCGGCGATCGACGCTGCCCGCGAGACCGCAGACGGTAATCGAGTCTCCGGCGGTGCAATTGACTTCAAGACTATGGAGCCGAGAGTACACAACAACGCGGTTCATTCGGCGAACTGCGTTAGTCGAGCTTTTCCCGGCGCGACCAAGTCTGCTTACGACTTTTCCCTTTGGAGCCAGCAGCGATTTTCAAGTCTATTTCCTGGCGCTGTTGAGCCGGCATCCTTGGGCACCGAGGATCGAAAACTGACAGTTGCCATTTTTCTCGGCGCAGCCTTCATTCAGAGTCTGACCACGGCGTCATTGACCATCGCTGACCAGGCGACTTTCACGAAGTTGGTGCAGTTGACCCTTCGCTCGACAATTGGGGAAGAGGTTGGAAATGCGGTTGTAGATGTGGCCGTGACTTGGCTAGTTGACGAAACGGTTCCCGAAGATTACGAGTACGCGCGGACGGAAGGGCAAATGGACATGATGCAGTGGCAAAAGGGCTATCAATCGCTGCCATTTGAGAATCGCTTGCGGGATGCCATGAAGACATAGGGTGCAATTTTCGAATGACAGTTCCGCGGCATGTCGTACCTCTCAATTGAACGGGGCAGACTATTTCAATGTGCTTGCGACAAATTTATCGCTCGGCCTCTTGACGTTGACAGTGACGGTCGGGTGGTGATGTGCTGTTGCAGAACATATTCAACTCGGTCAACAAAGTGACCTTGCCCTTGAAAAACGTATCCCTTGCTGAGTGGTTCAATCCAAGCAAGGAGAACGGAAATGAAGAATACGACGAAGAGGGCGCGTTACACGCTCGAGTTCAAGCAAGAGGCGGTGCGGCTGGTTGAAGGCGGCCAG
>JBBQJP010000081.1:0-19705 GCA_038326025.1 Burkholderiales bacterium | reverse complement strand
GGTCGTCGCTGTTGGTGCGTCATACAGGAAGATGATCAGGCAAGTCAAGGACGACAGTTCTCGCATGCTGCGTGCCAAGACCGAATTGCCGGCCAGATCTGCCAGCAACATATGAAAGTCGCCGGAAAGACGCACTATGGCACGTTTGTCATCGCGCCGGCGTGCGTCGACTTCCAGTTCCTGATGCTGGCGCAATCGTGCGATGCGCTCCGGCGTCAAGATGTCTATTAAACGGCGCAAGATGGCGGGCTCAATCAGGCGCCGAGCCTCGAAAACATCATGTGCCTGCTCGATGGTTGGCTTTGCCACGAACGCGCCGCGCTGCGGGTACAGGTCCACGATCTGCTCATGCGCCATACGGTTGAGAACCTCGCGGACTCGGGCACGGCTGACATCGAAGATTTCCGCCAACCGCTCCTCCACCAACTTGGTGCCGGGTGGCAGCCGGTGCTCAAGGATAGCCGCATAAATGCGTTCGTAAATTGTGTCGTTGCTGTTCTCCCGCTCCAGCCGGGTTATCGGGGTTGCCTTGCGCGCGTTTCGGGTCATGGTCGAGCTCGATGTTTCCGTTGCTGTGGGGCGGTCATCGAACGTCACGAGCTTGCTGCTGGTTCGCGCAACCGGTCGTGGCTTAGATGAGCGCATGCCAAGCATTTTATCGAGCCCGAGGATGGTCATTACTTCAGGCCCAGTCAAACAGCCGACCCCAGCCGCGGATGACCTTGGGTTCGACGCCTACGGCACGCAGCATGCCGCAGACAGTGGTGCTGACGGTGTCGAGCAGCGGGATGTCGAGCCGGGACTCGATCAGCTCAGCCAGTGGCGCGGCCCTGAGGTTGGTGCAAAAGGTGGTGATGGCCTGCGGGCGCGACGCGGCAACTTCTACCACGAGCTCTTCCAGGCGTCGCGGCTCTACCAGCGCGAAATCATAGTTGACCGTTATTCCGAGATGGCGCTCCGCGACAATTTCAATTCCGATGTTGCAGTAATTGTCAACAATTCGTTGCTGAATATCTCCAGTATAAGGGGTCACCAGTGCGAGACGGGAAATCTGGCGCATGGCCAACAATTCGTTAAGTGCGAGCACGGCCGTCGTCGCCCGGATGCCGGTGCGTTCCTCGATGCGTTCAACAAGGCGCCTGTCGCTGTCGAAGCCCAGCCAGCCGGCGGCGGTGCCGCTCCATCCGATCACATCGACCTTGGCCTCGGCGAGCAGATCAGCTGCTGCCAGGATCTTGCTGTCGTCGAACTGGCCCAGTCCTTGCGTGGACAAGGATATCTCAGTGACCTTGAAGCGAGAAAAATGTGCACTACAACCCGGAACGATGGCGGCCAATGCGCTGGTCAACGGCTCCAGAGATGTATTGGATGACGGCGTCAAAACGCCAAGTCGGATCGGTCGGGTCATGGGGGCAGCCTCCTGAGAGCGGGAAGTGGGCAAGCCGAATGACTGTCTTCAAGTCCCGCAGCGTGATTATGCCCAATATGTAAAAAACTGTCGACATAGGTGTAAACACTATGTTCAACATTACGAGTTTCAACAACAATGTCGACAAGAGATTCAACTTTACTTTGGTGCAATGCACTGAAACAGGGCGAATCAAATTACCTTGTTGAGACGCGAATTGGTGCAAACAACTATGAAAACATTATTGTCAGCAATCAAGCGGATACGGTCCGTTTTAGCGCAACGCCGGCGGACGTTTTCAGGAGATAGCGTATGACTGCGAAACCGTTTGACCTGGTGGTACGGGGCGCTCGCGTCGCAACCGCCAGCGATACCTTCGACGCCGACATCGGCATTGTGGATGGCCGGATCGTGCAGCTGGGTGTTGGGCTTGCGGCAGGTACCCGTGAGATCGACGCGGCAGGGCGTGTCGTGACGCCGGGCGGTGTCGATGCGCATTGCCATCTGGATCAGCCGATGGCGCCTCCGATACGTATGGCAGACGACTTCGAAAGCGGAACACGCTCCGCAGCCTGCGGCGGTACCACGACTGTGATCCCGTTTGCCGCGCAGGAAAAAGGCCAGTCGTTGCGCGCGGCGGTGGACGACTATCACCGGCGCGCCGAAGGCCGCGCACATGTCGACTACGCATTCCACCTGATCGTCAGCGACCCAACACCCACGGTGTTGAACGATGAGTTGCCGGCGCTGATCCAGGAGGGTTACACCTCGTTCAAGATCTACATGACCTACGACGATCTCAAGCTCGACGATGGTCAGATCCTGGATGTGTTGTCGGTGGCACGCGAGCATGGTGCGATGGCGATGGTGCATGCGGAGAACGCCGACTGCATCGAATGGCTGACCAAGAAACTCGAGGCCGCAGGACGTACCGCACCCCGGTTTCATGCCTTGTCGCGGCCGATGCTGGTCGAGCGCGAGGCCACGCATCGGGCCATAGCCTTGTCCGAACTGGTCGATGTGCCAATTCTGATCGTGCATGTGTCGGGTCGCGAAGCGGTCGAGCAAATCCGCTGGGCGCGCGCACATGGCTTGAATGTGTTTGCCGAAACCTGCCCGCAATACCTGTTCCTGACGGCCGAGGATCTTGGGCTGGACGACAGTTATCAAGGCGCACGTTGCATTTGCAGCCCGCCGCCACGCGACAAGCGTAATCAGGAAGTGATCTGGAACGGGCTCAATGACGGCCTGTTTACGTTGCTTTCATCCGACCATGCGCCATTCCGTTATGACGCACCCGAGGGCAAGAAACCTGGAGGCGAAGAGGTGCCGTTTCGGCATATTCCCAACGGAATCCCGGGGCTGGAGACGCGGTTGCCCTTGTTGTATTCGGAAGGCGTTCTGGGCGGACGTTTGACGCTTAACCGGTTTGTCGAACTGACGGCAACCAATCCGGCCAAGGCCTACGGCCTGCACCCGCGCAAGGGCACCATTGCCGTCGGCAGCGACGCCGATCTGGTGATCTGGGATGAACGTGACGTCGTGATCCGCAATCAGGATCTGCACCACAACGTGGACTACACGCCTTATGAAGGTCGCGCACTGCGGGCCTGGCCGGGTGTGACCATCGTATCGGGCGAGGTGGTGTGGGATGGCGTATTCCACCCGCGCAAGGGCCGCGGCCGTTTCCTGCCGTGTGGTCAGCCCTCATTGATGCCGCGCCGCGAGCTCATGTCCAGAACCGTGGTCGGGGAGGGCGTATGAAACTGCTGCTGATCAACCCCAATACCTCGGTCAGCGTATCTGACCTGATCCGCGCCGAAGCCGAGCGCAGCGCCTCGCCCGGCACCGACGTGCAGGTGCTGACCGCAGCATTTGGTGTCGCCTATATCGAAACCCGCTTCGAGGCGCTGATTGGCGCCTATGCGGTGGCGGAATTGGCGGCTGCAAACCACGGCCAATACGATGCCTTGATCGTGGCCGCGTTCGGTGACCCCGGCCTGCAAGGCCTGCGCGAAGTGCTGCCATGTCCGGTGATCGGCCTGACCGATTCAGCTCTGGCCAGCGCCTGCCTGCTCGGTCAACGTTTCTCTATCGTGGCGATATCGCAGCGCATCCGTGCCTGGTATGGCGAAACCGTTGCGCAATGTGGCTTGACCAGTCGCCTGGCCAGCATCCGCGGCCTGGACGAACCCTTGGCCGATATTGGCAATGTGCAAGGCAACCAGGGCGAGCGTTTGGTGCAACTGGCAGAGCGTTGTGTTGCTGAAGATGGCGCTGACGTCATTGTTCTGGCCGGCGCACCACTTGCCGGCCTGGCACGCAGCTTGCGCGGCCGATTGCCGGTGCCGTGTGTGGACGGCGTGTCGAGTGCCGTGTGTCACGCGGAAACACTGGTTGCACTGCAGAGCGGCAGCGCGCGCAGCGGGAGTTTTGCCCCGCCTCCCATCAAGCCCAACCAGGGCTTGTCGCCGGCATTGCAGCGCCTGCTGGCTGTTGGAATGCCGACCAGTCCCGTTTCGAAAAGCTGAATCATCCAACCCGCAACCCCGAAAGGCAATCCAATGAAATCGAATCAACTCCCTCGTATGCTGGCGCCGCTGGCGGTGGCATTGACACTGGCGTTAGGTGCTCCCGCGCAAGCCCAGCAAAAACTGCAGATCGCGGGCAACTTTGCCGGCGAACATCCCAGCAGCGTAGCCGTCGAACAAGTGTTCAAGAAGGAAGTGGCACGCCTGACCAACAACCAGTTGCAGGTCGATGTCTTTCCGGCGATGCAACTCGGTGGGGCAAAGGAAAACGTCGATGCCGTGCGCTCAGGCACGCTCGCCCTGACCTGGGTTGGTGCTGCCTACTTGTCGCGCATCGTGCCGGAACTCGAGGCCGTGGCCTTGCCTTTCGTGTTTCCAAATCGGGACGTTGCGCTACGTGTCATCGACGGACCGGTGGGCGATGCGATCGACAAGAAGCTGCAGGACAAGGGTTTTGTGGCGCTGGGCTGGATGGAATTGGGCATGCGCCACATCACCAACAGCCGCGGCCCGATCACCAGCATGGCCGACCTCAAGGGCCTGAAACTGCGGCTGCAACCGAGCGAGACGCACCTTGCGTCGTTCCGCGCCATGGGTGCCAATCCGCTGGCGATGGACGTCAAGGAGTTGTATACGGCGTTGGAGCAGGGCGTGGTCGATGCGCAGGAGAACCCCTATACCGTGATCTCTGCGTCGCGTTATGGCGAGGTCCAGAAGTATTTGTCGAACTCGGGCCACTTCTTCGACTTCATTGCCGTGATCGGCAGCAAGAAGGCGTTTGAGCAGATGAAGCCCGAACACCGCAAGGCGATCAACGAGGCCATGAAATCAACGATCGCGTTCCAGCGCAAGCTGGCGATCGAGAGCGAAGCCAAGGCCCTGACCGAGCTCAAGGGCAAGATGACCTACACCGAGATTTCCCCGGCCGCCCGCGAAGAAATGCGCAAGGCCTCGGCCGGTGTCATCGACGAGGTCGTGAAGAAGCGCGCCGGTGCCGCGCTGGTCGACCAGGTGCTGGCCGAAGCGTCCAAGCGCTGAGACTCAGTCAACGGACTCCCAGGAGCGAACCATGACTCTATCGGTATTGCCTGCCGTCTATGACACAGGGTCCTGGCACGGGCGTGTGCTGGCGATGCTGGATAACGCGGTGTTGATTGCCGTGTTGTTCACCGTGACGGTGATGGTTGGCGTTGTTTCGACCCAGGTCGCTCTGCGCTACGGATTCAATCTGTCGCTCGACTGGGCCGATGAAGTCTCTCGCCTTTGCTTCATCTGGAGCATCTTTCTGGCGATTCCCCTGGGGGTCCGCCAGGGTGCGCACATCGGTATCGACATCGTTGTACAGAAGATGCCGCCGGTGTTGCAAACGGTGCTGCGGCGTGTGGCTGCCGCGCTGAGCGCCGCCATGATGTTCGCCATCGCGTGGGCCGCCCTGGGCGTCGCCCGGGAACAGTGGGACGAACTGATGTCGACACTCGACTGGAGCGTGGCCTGGTTCATCGTGCCGATCGGCCTGGGGACCTTGCTCAGTGCCTTGCATCTGGTGCGAATCACGGCGTTTGGCCCACCTCACGCTCCGGTTGGAGGCGCTGAATGAACCACATTTTTTCTGCAGGCTTGAGCCGATTCAGTATGTTGTCCATTGGGGTTGCATCATGAGCGCGGCGATTGTGCTGGGATTCATGTTGCTGGCCTGCCTCGGCTTGCCGATCGCGTTTGCCATGGGAGTGACAGCTATGGTCGCACTGCTGGTCAGCGGGGTCGACCTGTCCATGGTTCCGCAACGCATGATGCATTCCGTCAACTCGTTCCCGTTGATGTCGATCCCGTTCTTCATGCTGGCAGGCGAATTGATGATCAAGGCCGGCATCGTCGAGCGGCTGATCGCATTGGCCAATTCGGTGGTGGGGCGCGTGCGAGGTGGCATGGCCCATGTCACGATGATTTCGGGCGCCGGCCTGGCCACCGTATCAGGTGCGGCCGTGTCGGACGCCAGTGCGCTGTCGGCGATCCTGGTGCCTTCGCTGACCAAAATATATGACAAGGGCTTTGCGGCCGCCATCGTTGCAGCTGCGGCCAACCTCGGACCCATCATTCCGCCGTCGGGCGCCATGATCGTCTATGCGTTCATGGCCGGTTCCTCGGTTTCCGTAGGGGGACTGTTCATGGCCGGTGTGGTGCCGGGCATCATCATCTGCGTCGGCTTCATGCTGCTGTGCAGCTGGATCGCCACCCGGCGTGGCTGGGCGGTGACGGGAGAGCCGTTCCGGTTTTCACGTGTCTTTGCAGAACTGCGGCGATCGCTGGTGGTCTTGATGATGCCGGTGGTCGTCATTGGCGGCATCGTCGGCGGCGCATTCACGGCGACCGAAGGCGCGGCAATCGCGGTTATTTACTCGCTGGTCATCGGCTTTGTCATCACGCGCAAGCTCTCAATGAGTGATCTGCCCGGGATCATCGTACGCGCAGCCATCACGTCGGCGGTGGTTGGAGCCTTGATCGCCTTCGCCTCCATCATCACCTATCTGATGACCGTCGATTTGCTGCCGCAGCAACTGTCGGAACTGCTGCTGGCCTGGACCAGCGATCCTCTGGTTTTCATGGGACTGGTCGCCGTGCTGTTGTTCATTGTCGGCATGTTCCTGGAGTCGAATGCCGCCTACATCATGCTGGTGCCGCTGCTGCATCCGATCGCGCTGCAATACGGCATCGACCCGCTGCATTTCGGGTTTGTCTTCGTGCTCAACCTGGTCATCGGCATGCTGACACCGCCCGTCGGCGTCGTGCTGTTTGTCGTCAGTGGTGTCACGCAAGTACCCATGCGCGAACTGGTGCGCAATGCCTGGCCATTCATTGTTCTGATGTATTGCGTTCTGGCGCTGTGCATCTTCTTCCCATCCGTTGTCACCACCTTGCCGCGTGCTCTCGGTTATTGATCCCTTGTCCCTTTCTCAACCACCCAAAGGAGTTAACACAATGTCTCGTCTTACCAAAACCCTGTCGGTCCTGGCGCTGGCCACCGGCCTCGTCGCCGGCGCACACGCGCAGGAACGTATTACCTACAAGGTTGTCGGCCAACCAGCCGCTACCGGACTGATCCAGAAGAACAAGGAAAAGCCGTTCTTTGACGAATTCGCCAAACGCACCGGCTTGCCGATCGATGCCGACTACAAGTCGATCGACTCGTTGGGTATCAAGGACACCGAGCAGCTGCGCGTCATGAAGGCCGGCCTGTTCGACATCGTATCGCTGCGCGTGTCGCAGAATTCGCGCGACGAACCCACCCTGCTCGGTATGGACCTGGTGGGCGCTGCGCCCGACTACGCCACCGCGCGCAAGGTATACGAGTCCTATCGCGAGACCCTGGACCTGCGGCTGCAGAAGCAGTTCCAGGTCAAGTTGCTGGGCATCTGGCCGTTTGGTCCGCAGATCCTGTTCTGCAAGAAGCCGTTGACGCAACTCTCTGACCTCAAGGGTATGAAGGTGCGCGTGTACGACCAGAATCTGGCCAAGTTCATCGAATCAGTCGGTGGCACTCCGGTTCCGTTGTCGTTCACGGAAGTGCACCAGTCGCTGTCTCTGGGCGTGGTGGATTGCGCCATCACCGGGCCAAGCTCGGCCAATTCGTCGAACTGGCCTGAGGTCACGACGCACCAGTACGCGCTGGGCTTCCAGATGGCGCTTAACGGTTATGCGATGACGATGAAGGCGTGGAACCAGCTCAAGCCGGATCAGAAGGTGAAGATGCAGGCCGCGTTCAACACGCTCACCGACGACATCTGGACCTACTCGCAGGAACTGACGCAGGACGCCATCAACTGCAACGCTGGCAAGGACCCATGCACCACCGGCAAGAAGTTCAACCTGGTCAACGTGCCGGTGACACCTGCCGACATCGACACGGTGCGCAAGGCGGTTGCCGCGATCTCGTTGCCAACCTGGGCCGAAATCTGTGACAAGTCCAACCCGACCTGCTCGGCGGACTGGAGAAACACCGTCGGCAAGGCGATCGGCATCAAGTAAGTACTTGCGAGGGGCGACACGTACTGTGGAGTGGGTCGCCCTTCACTGAATAACTGAAAAGGATCCATCATGAAAGACTCCATTGAACGCTGGTTGGGCACCTTGTTCGGCCTGATCTTCGTCGGGCTGTCGTTGTTGGTGACCCTCGAGACCATCGTACGCAAAGTATTCAATTTCTCGCTGCAGGGTGCTGATGAGCTCGGTGGTTATTCGCTGGCTATTGGCGGCACGATTGCATTCAGCCTGGCCTTGATGGGTCGCACGCACATTCGTGTCGACGTATTTCACGAGCACTTGCCAAACGCACTGAAGGCAGTGCTGGACTGGTTATCGGCGATTTCCCTGGCCGCGTTCGCCGTGTTGATCGCCTGGCTGGCCTGGTATGTGATCAAGGACACCACCGCTTATATGAGCGTGTCACAGACACCCTGGGCAACACCGTTGAAGTATCCGCAGACAGCCTGGCTGATCGGATTGATCATTTTTGCCGCCGTCGCGGTGCTGATGGCCGCGCGCGCGTCCTGGTTGCTGCTGCGCGGAAAAGTCGTGCAACTTGATCGTGAATTTGGTCCGCGTTCGACCCGGGAAGAGGTCGACGAGGAACTGGCGGATCTGAAGGTTCGCAGTGTCGGCGCTAGCGCAGTGCCAGCAGTCCCCCTTAAAGAAAGCCGTACATGAACGTCACCTACATTCTGATGGCCTTCGGCGCCATGCTGGGCATGATGCTGCTGGGCCTGCCGATCGCAGTCTCGATGGCCGCCATCGGTATCCTCGGCGGCCTGCTGGCCTACGGCATGCCTTTCATTAATTCGATCGCGCCCGTTGTCTGGGGCGTGCACAACGATAACCTGCTCACAGCCATTCCGCTGTTCGTGCTGATGGGCGAACTGCTGTTGCGCTCCGGCATTGCTGACCGCATGTTCGGCGCGCTGGCGGCGTGGCTGGGTCGCTTGCCAGGTGGTCTGCTGCACACCGGTATCGGCTGCAGTGCCTTGTTTGCCGCAACGTCCGGGTCTTCCGTGGCGACCGCCGCGACCATCGGTACCGTTGCCTTGCCTTCGTTGCACAAACGCGGCTATCCGATGCATCTGTCTTTGGGCTCGATTGCGGCTGGTGGCACGCTCGGCATCCTGATCCCGCCGTCAGTCAATATGATCATCTACGGATCGCTGACCGACACATCGATCGGCAAGTTGTTCATCGCCGGCATCATTCCCGGACTGCTGCTGACAGCATGTTTCATGTTGTTCATCGCCGCGTATTCGCTGATCACCGGTACGGCCATGCGGGAGGACAAGGTGCCGCTCAGCACGCGCCTGCGCCTGCTCAAAGACCTGGTGCCCCCTGCAGTGGTTTTCTTTATCGTCATGGGCAGCCTGTATACCGGCCTGGCAACGACGACCGAATCCGCCGCACTGGGTGTGGTGACCTCCATGTTGTTCGCCTGGCGCAGTCGCAAGCTGAACTGGAAGTTGTTGCAGACCTGTTTTGTGCACACCGCCAAGACCAGCGGCATGATCCTGCTGATCATCACGGCCGCCTTCATCCTGAACCTGGCGATCAGTCTGACCGGTGTGGCCGAGGCCATGACCGAATGGGTCACCTCGTTTGGTTTGTCCGCCACGCAGATGCTGCTGGTGCTGATGGTGTTCTATTTTGTGCTGGGCATGTTCATGGACGTGCTGTCGATGATGGTGGCCACGATTCCAATCACCTTTCCGATCGTCACCCACATGGGAATCGACCCGGTCTGGTTCGGCATCTTCATCGTGCTGATGTGCGAACTGGGCATGATCACGCCGCCGGTGGGTATGAACCTGTTCGTCGTGCACGGCATCCGGCCGGACAACGGGGGTGTGCGTGATGCCATGTGGGGCGCCGTGCCGTATGTGCTGATCATGCTTGCGTTCACCTTGTTGATGATCGTCTGGCCAGGCCTGGCGACCTGGTTGCCGGGGAAGATGTGATGAGCGATTCCTCCAACACCCCCTTGTGGCAGTTGCCTGCAGTCGAGTTGCAGCGTAGATACCGGGACCGCAGTCTGGCACCGCTCGATGTGGCGCGCGCGGTTCTGGTGCGGCTGGAAGCGGTCAATCCTCGCCTCAACGCCGTCATTTGCCGGCGCGATGCGGATTTTCTTTCCGAGGCCGGGGCAGCGACGCTGCGTCATGCGAAAGGGCATCCGATCTCCGCGCTGGACGGTATTCCGATTACGGTCAAGGACAGCCTGTTGACGGCCGACATGCCCACGAGCTGGGGCACACCGGCTTTGCGTGACTACCAGACCGGGCATGACGAGTTCGCGGTGGGGCGCGCCCGTGCGGCTGGCGCACTGATTGTCGGCAAAACTAATGTTCCCGAATTTGCACTCGAGGGCTACACCGCCAATCCGGTGTTTGGCGTCACCGGAAATCCGTGGGCGCCCGAGTTGACACCGGGTGGATCCAGCGGTGGAGCCGTCGCCGCTGTGGCGGCAGGGATAGCGCCATTGGCCATCGGTCAGGACGGTGGGGGATCTATCCGCCGGCCTGCCTGCCATGCCGGTTTAGTGGGCCTCAAACCTTCGCTCAGCGCCTGGCCACGCGAGCATGTGTTGCCCAGCCTGTTGCTCGATTTCGAGGTGATCGGCCCACTGGCCCGTACCGTTGCCGACGCCCGGATGATGTTCGATGTGTTGCGCGGCCCGGCGGCCGTGGACCGCTCGTCATTCGCCGCGGCCCAGGCAGCGACGTTGCCCCGCGCGGCCCGGCCGTTACGTGTTCTGTACGTCGAACGCATGGGGTCGGCCCCACTTGATCCGCAGATTGCGCACAGTGTGGGCCAGGCGGTCGAGCAGCTTGCAGGTCTTGGTCATAAGGTCAGTGCCGGTGATTTGCCGCTGGACCTGGCGTTCTTTGCCGAAGCCTGGCCGCAGATCGGCCAGATGGGTCTGGCCAGCATGTTCGAGCAACACCCGGATTGGGAACAACAGGCCAGCGCGAAATACCGCGACATGGCCGAGACCGGACGTCGGCTGCCCGGCGCGCGCTTGTGGCATATCGTCGAACGGGTCAAGCAGTTGCGGCGTGAATGCGCGGCGGTGTTCGAACGCGTCGACGTGATCGTGATGCCGTCGGTCGCCGCACTACCGTGGCCGAGAGAGGCAGCATATCCGACCCACATCGATGGCCAGGAAGTCGGCCCGCGGGGCCATGCCATCTATACCGGCTGGGTCAACGCGGCCGGACTGCCGGGTCTGGCGCTGCCCACCGCACCCTCAAGTGAGGGCTTGCCGATCGGTTTGCAGATGATCGGCGCGTACGGCAGTGACGACATGCTGCTCGATCTCGGCGCGGCATTTGAAGCCATTGCGCCTTGGGCCCATCGCTGGCCGCAACTCTGACAAATGAAAGGCCCTCAGATGATGGATGAAACGGCACGTTGCCTGGTCAAGGCGCGTCAAATGCAACTTGCGCAGCCGGCGACGGGTGCCAGCCCTGTGGACGCGAAGGCGGCCTACGCGGCGCAGGACGCCGTGGCAAAAAGTTTTGGCTGGTTCGACACCGAGGCTCCGCGTTATTGGAAGTCGGGTGGGCCCTCGCGTGATGCGGTGATGACCCACGCAGCGCTACCGCCCGAAGGTGTGTGGACGAGTCCGGCGATGGTGTCAGACTGGCCGTTCCGGCTGCGCGGCATCGAGGCGGAGATCGCGCTGCGCCTGGGCCAGGAGGTCACGGCCCAGCGCGCACAGGTATTGGACCTGGAGCAGGCTACTGCGCTGGTGGATGCCATGTGTGTATCGATCGAAATTGTCGATTCGCGCTGGCAGGAGGGCCTGGATGCCCCGGCGCTGGCCAAGCTGGCCGACCTGCAATCGCATGGCGCCCTGGTGCTGGGTGACTGGCAACCGTTTGTGCCGCGCGACTGGAGCGTACAAGCCTGCCGCGTACAGATTGGCGCACAGCCGTTGATCGAACGCTGCGGTACCCACGCCATGGGTGACCCTGCCTATGTGTTGCTGGCCTGGTTGCGCCACGCGACCCGCAATGGCGAAACTGTTGCAGCGGGAACGATCGTGACGACCGGAACCTGGGTCGGCATCCTTGACGCGCACGCGGGTGACCTGGTGCGCGCCGAGTTCCCGGGCATCGGCGCGGCGTCGATACAACTTTAGTCCCCCGACTTTGATGTGCGGACGAGTCCCGCACGACCTACTTTTTCGATTGATACGGAGACACCCATGATTTCTTTGAATAAACACGCTAGTGGCCGACACTTTTTGCAGATTCCCGGACCCAGTCCGGTACCGGACCGGATTCTGAGGGCGATCAGCCTGCCGACCATCGACCATCGGGGCCCGGAGTTTGGCACCCTGGGGCTGAAGGTCATCACGGGTTTGCAGCAGATATTCCAGACCCGGCATCCGGTGGTGATTTATCCCGCATCCGGCACTGGCGCGTGGGAAGCCGCGTTGGTCAATATCGCCAGTCCGGGCGACGCCGTGCTGATGTTCGAAACCGGGCACTTTGCGTCCTTGTGGCACAAGATGGCACTGCGGCTCGGGCTCGAGCCCGAATTTCTGGCGCTCGCCGGAACCGACGAGGCAACCGGGTTGCCACTGAGCTGGCGCCACGGCGTGAATGCCGACATGATCGAGAAGCGTCTGCGTGAGGACAAGGCGCAAAAGATCAAGGCCGTATGTGTCGTGCACAACGAAACCTCCACTGGCGTCACATCCGACATCGCTGCCGTGCGGCGTGCCATTGATGCGGCGGGGCATCCGGCGCTGTTGCTGGTGGACACGATTTCCGGATTGGCCAGCGCAGACTACCGGCACGATGAGTGGGGCGTGGACGTGACAGTCAGCGGGTCGCAGAAGGGCCTGATGTTGCCGCCCGGGATCAGCTTCAATGCGGTCTCGCCCAAGGCGCTGGAGGCAGCAAAGTCGGCGAAACTGACCAAGGCATTCTGGGCCTGGGACGAGATCATCGAGATGAACCGTACCGGGTATTGGCCGTATACGCCCAATACCAACCTGCTTTACGGCTTGAGCGAGGCGCTGGACATGTTGCTCGAGCAGGGCCTGCCGGTGGTTTTTGCACGGCACCAACGTTGGGCCAAGGGCGTACGCGCCGCGGTGCAGGCTTGGGGCCTTGAGATCCAGTGTGCGGACGAAGTGGTTTATTCGCCCGTACTCACCGGCATCGTCACGCCGCAGGGAGTGGATGCGGACGCACTTCGCAAGACCATCCATGATCGCTTCGATCTGTCGCTGGGCGCCGGCCTGGGCAAGGTCAAGGGACGCATGTTCCGTATCGGACACCTGGGCGACTGCAACGATCTGACGCTGATGGCTGCGCTGACGGGCGTGGAAATGGGCTTTCGAATCGCGGGTGTGCCTCTGGCGGCCAGCGGGGTAGAAGCGGCGATGGAGTATTTTGCGGCGACGCCGGCAGACTGAGGCGACTCACCTTAACGAAAGGATCGCGCCCGATGTCGGGCAAACGCGCGGCTTCATTCGCGCGGCGATGGCCAAGACTGAAAAGCTGGTGAAGGCCAACAACATTCAACTCGAATAAGCTATGGCCTGGCAGCGAGGAGATTGGTAGATTTACTTGGAGAGCGTTATGGTCCATCCCCAGTTGGTTTCGACGGGCGTACGCTTCGGCCGGATCTTGTTGACTGGAGCCGCCGGCTCCTTGGGCAAGGTACTTCGCGGCCGACTCTCCAATTACTGCGAAACGCTTCGCCTGTCCGATATTGCCGACATGGGCAGCCATGCGCCGCACGAAGAACTGCGGCCCGCGCGCCTTGAAAACGCGGTTGACGTCGACCAGATCATGGAGGGCGTGGATGCCGTCGTCCATCTCGGTGGCGTTCCGACCGAGCGAGAGTGGGACCCGATATTGCAAAGCAACATCGTGGGCGCCTACAACCTGTACGAAGCCGTGCGAAAGCACGGAGTGCGCCGCGTGGTGTTCGCGAGCACGAGCCATGTCACTGGCTTTTATCGACAGGATGAACATATCGATCCTGCAATGCCGGTTCGCCCCGATGGGCTGTATGGACTGTCCAAGGCTTTCGGGGAAGATCTGGCGAGACTTTACTTCGACCGATATGGCATCGAAACGGTCTGCATCCGTATCGGAGCACCCTCCCACAGTCCATCGACGCGTCGGCACCTGGCCATGTGGCTCAGTCACGACGATCTCGAGCGCTTGGTCGTCTGTGCGTTGACCGCGCCGGGCGTCGGACATACCGTGATCTACGGGGTGAGCGACAACCTTGCAAGCTGGTGGAACAACCAGACTGCCGCGCTGCTGGGGTACAGCCCTCAGGACAATTCAGAGAGCTTTCGGCAAGAGGTGGAGAGATCACAGCCCGCGTTGGACCCGAAGGATCCGGAAGCGCGTTACCAAGGTGGATTCATGTTGACGCAAGGCATCGTCTGATACGCGAGACTTGCTTCTGGGGCAGTCATGCGTGTCCATGACGCGATTGACAGGCGATTCGACGCTTGCCTGTGCAAGCGTCCTCACGCGACGCTTCGACTGTGCTTTGCACGCGAATCGGCCCACACCGTGATGTGGCGACTGTAGGTCGTCTGTAACTCCCGTTTCGCGCCATTCAACGTGAAACGCTATAAGACTTGCGTTGAAACAAGTGGCACTCGGGCTTTTTTTGAGGGTAATCCCCATTAATGGGCGGTCGATATGCGCGCTAAGGTAGCCGTTGCTCTAGAGCAATCAGGCTAAATCCGCCGTCGATCCACACGCGCAAAGGAGATTTCATGTCCGTCGAATCCCAGATCACGCCACAGGGGACTGTTTCGTCACCTGTCACTTCACGACGCAAGTTCTTTGTCGCCGCTGCCGCGGCGGTTCCGGTCATGGCGGCGCAGGCCCAGACCGCGGCCGTGGCGGTGAAGCCATCGACCATCGTCATGAAGATGCAGGGTGCGTGGGGTGCCAAGGACATCTTCAATGAGATGGCGGAAGACTATGTCAAACGCGTCAACGAGATGTCGGCCGGCGCGCTGCGTATCGAATACCTGACTGCTGGCGCCGTCGTCAAGCCCTTCGAGGTGACCGATGCCGTGAGCAAGGGTGTGCTGGATGCCGGCCATACGGTGGCGGTGTATTGGTACGGCAAGTCCAAGGTCGCATCGCTGTTCGGCTCCGGTCCGATCACCGGCGCCAACGCCGAGCAGACACTGGGTTGGATGATGCGCGGCGGCGGTTATGCCTATTACGAAGAACTGCAGAAGGAGCTGGGCCTGAACCTGAAAGGCTTCTTCGCGTTCCCGATGCCGACACAGCCGCTGGGCTGGTTCAAGAAGACACCGCCCAAGACCGCCAAGGAACTCGAAGGCTTCAAGTACCGCACCGTGGGCCTGGCCGCCGACCTGATGCAGGAGCTTGGCATGAAGGTCACCCAACTGCCAGGTGGCGAGATCGTGCCGGCGATGGAGCGCGGTGTGATCGACGCGTTCGAGTTCAACAATCCGACGTCAGACAGCCGGTTTGGCGCGCAGGACGTGGCCAAGTTTTACTCCATGGGTTCGTACCATCAGGCGATGGAGTTTTTCGAAATCATCTTCAACAAGACCAAATACGAAGCGCTTGCGCCGCACCTCAAGGCAATCCTGCAATATGCAGCCGAGGCGACCTCGTCGGCCAACACCTGGACCGCGCAGGACAACTATTCGCGCGACCTGCAGACGCTGATCACCAAAGACAAGGTCCAGGTCTCGCGTACTCCGAAAGCGGTTTTCGACGCCCAGATAAAGGCCTGGGACAAGGTCACGGCCAAACTCGAGGCCGAAGACCCGTTCTTCAAGAAGGTGCTGGCATCTCAGAAGGACTGGGCCAAGCGCGTGGCCTATTACGGCTTCTTCAACGACGCCGACTACAAGTCAGCCTTCGAACACGTGTTCAAGACCAAGTTGCCCGCTTGATCCGCAGTTGATTGTCATCGGGTCGTTGCCTCGCGGCAGCGGCCCTTTTTTTTGAGTCGCCATGGAAAAATTCATCCGCCACATTGACTACCTGTCCAAGGCCATCGGCCACAGCTTCGCATGGACGGTGCTGGTACTGACAGGTTGTACCTGTTACGAGGTATTCCGCCGCTATGTGCTCAACGATCCGACCGCCTGGGCCTTCGACATGAGTTACATCCTGTACGGCGCGCTGTTCCTGATGTCCGGTGCGTACACCTTGTCCAAGGATGCGCATGTCCGGGGAGACTTCATTTACCGCAAGTGGAAGCCGCGTAACCAGGCCAAGGTCGACCTGACGCTGTACTTCCTTTTTTATATGCCGGGCGTGCTGGCGCTGGTGTTCGCCGGTTTTTTCTATGGCTGGGATGCTGCCCGAATCCAGGAGGTCAGCGTCAACAGCCCGATCGGTGTGCCGGTGTGGCCGCTCAAGCTGGTGATCTGCGCCGCCGGAATCACCTTGTTCTTGCAGGGTCTGGCCGAGATGTGCCGTTGCGTGATCGCGATCCGGGACAACGCCTGGATGCCGCGTGATGAGGATGTGGTTGAACTGGAAGTCGCGCTGCAGCAGCAGTACGCCAGCAAGCAGGGAGGAACATCATGAGCGATCCCGTCATTGCGCTGGCGATGCTGGGCCTTTTCATTGCCTTCATCTTTCTGGGATTTCCGATTGCCTTCACGCTGATGGGCATGGCCATCATGTTTGGTGCCTACGCGTACTACACGCCGGGCCAGGCGTTCTTCGAGAACAACATCTTCTATCTGTTCACGCAGAACACGTTCAGCATCATGAACAACGATGTCTTGATCTCGATCCCGTTGTTCCTGTTCATGGGTTACATCATCGAACGCGCGAACATCCTGGACAAATTGTTCCTGAGCCTGCAGGTCGGTCTGCGCCGTGTGCCTGGATCGATGGCGGTGGCCGCGCTCATCACTTGCGCCTTGTTCGCCACGGCGACCGGCATCGTCGGCGCGGTGGTCACGCTGATGGGACTGCTGGCGCTGCCGCCGATGCTCAAGGCCGGTTACGACGAAAAGCTGGCGACCGGTGTCATCACCGCTGGGGGCACACTGGGCATTCTGATTCCGCCGTCCATCATGTTGATCGTCTATGCGGCGACAGCGGGCGTGTCGGTGGTGAAGCTGTACGCAGCGGCGATGATTCCTGGCATCTTGCTGGCGAGCCTGTATCTGATCTATGTCATCACCCGTGTCGTGATCAATCCAAAGCTGGCACCCAAGCCCGAGTATGTCGACGACATCAGCTTCTGGAAGGCCACCACGATGGTGGTCACCGCTTTCGTACCACTGGCTGCGCTGATCCTGACCGTGCTCGGCTCCATCCTGTTCGGCCTGGCAACACCGAGCGAGGCAGCGGCCATGGGCGCGTTGGGCGGCATCGTGCTGGCCGTGCTTTACGGTGCATTCACCTGGCAGCGGCTCAAGGAGTCGGTGTTCCTGACCGCCAAGACGACCGCGATGGTGTGTTACCTGTTCGTCGGCTCATGGACTTTCTCCAGCGTGTTTTCCTACCTCGGCGGCGAAAGCGTGATCAAGGAGTTCATGTTGTCGATGGACCTCTCGACGATTCAGTTTCTGCTCCTCACGCAGGTCATCATCTTCATCCTGGGTTGGCCGCTGGAGTGGAGCGAAATCATCATCATCTTCGTGCCGATCTTTTTGCCTTTGTTGGCGCACTTCGAGGTCGATCCGCTGTTATTCGGCATCCTGATCGCGGTCAATTTGCAGACCTCGTTCCTGACTCCTCCGATGGCGATGTCAGCCTACTACCTCAAGGGGGTTGCGCCGCCGCATGTCCAGTTGTGGACCATCTTCAAGGGGTGTTTCCCGTTCCTGGGCATGGTGTTCCTGACGCTTGGCCTGATCTATGCCCAGCCTCAGTTGGTGAATTACCTGCCGGACCTGATGTACAACAGTGAGTCGTCGGCACCTGCCACGCCAGTGGACACGAGCGACCCGAATGTGATGGACCCGGCGTTCCTGAAATAGCGGGCGAAGTCGTTCAGGTGCAACCGATATGAAAGGGCCAACCTTGTCAGACAGAGAAAAAAGTGCGCATGAACTGGGCGTGGTCGAATTGACCACGCACCTGGCCCAGGGTAGCCTGGGCCTGCGCGAGTTCGTGCATGCCATGTTTGCCCGTAGCGAAGCACTTGAGCCGGAGGTAAAGGCATTTGCCCATTACCGGCGCGACATCGTCGACATGCAGGTCGAGAGTCTGGAAACACTCAAGAACGCGGGTCTGCCTCTGCCACGCCTGTTCGGTGTCCCGATCGCCGTCAAGGACAACATCGACACACGGGACTATCCGACCGAGTACGGTTTTACCGCCAGCGCCGGGCGCACACCGAGCGTGGACGCACTGCTGGTGTACAAGCTGCGTGAGGCAGGGGCGCTGATATGGGCCAAGTCGCGCTCGACCGAACTGGCTTACATGCATCCCACCATCACCGAAAACCCGCGCGCGCCCGGCCATACACCGGGAGGCTCATCCAGTGGGTCGGCGGCGGCTGTTGCCAGCGGCATGGTGGCTGCGGCAATTGGTACCCAGACCAACGGGTCGGTGATCCGGCCGGCGTCGTTTTGCGGCGTCTACGGATTCAAACCCTCGCGCGGACTCGTGTTCAACGGCGGTGTGCTGCCGTGTGCGCCGTCGCTGGACCAGGTCGGCGTATTTGCGCGATCGGTCGAGGACCTTGCCGCTGTGGGCGAAGTCTTGATCGGTGGCCATCACCTGGCATCCGGACAACAGGTTTTTCCGATGGATCTGCGGCAGGTGTGCGAGACGGAGCCGCCGATGCCGCCAAAACTCATGTTCGCGCGCACCCCGATGTGGGAGCGACTCGATGCGCGTTCCCGCGAGGCCTTTCTGGCACTGGTGGAGGAACTCAAGGACCACATGTCCGAGGTCGTATTGCCGCCGTCCGTGGCCAATGCCGTGCCCTTGCACAAGACGGTGATGGAAGCCGAGATGTTTGCCAATCTCAGGCAAATAGTCGCGCAAGCCGGCGATACCGTCAGCGCGCCGACGCGCGAACTGATGGAGCGAGGCAGCGTCATCCTGGCCGCAGACTACCTCGAGGCGCTGGCACGCATGAGTACCGCAGCGAGCGCCTTCGACGAATATTTCGACCATTTCGATGCCATCGTCACCCCTGCCACCCTGGGGCCTGCGCCGCGCGGACTGGACAGCACCGGCGACCCGGTCATGAACTCGGTCTGGACCTATGCCGGCCTGCCTTGTTTATCCATGCCGCTGCTGCAAACCGAAGACGGTCTGCCGATCGGTGTGCAACTGGTTGGCGGCTTGCGGGGCGACGCCCGTTTGCTGCGCACCGCGCGCTGGCTGGCGCAACGCCTGGGCTGATCGCCTGAACACACTCATTCATCCAAAGGCCACCATGCACAAACGCATCTACAACCTCATTGCCTTGCTGCTGCTGGCCTTGTTCTTTCTTCCCTACATCGTCAAGGTGCAGGAGTGGGACCTGGCGTTCCTGTTGGTCGCCGGGCTGGTATTACCCGCGATCGAGTTTTTCACCGGCAAGCAAGAGTAGGAGCCCAGGCTATCACCGCACAGTGCGCGCGTTTTTCGCGGGGCTTGGCCTAGGGCCTGTTAACACAAACTGCGAAGTCCATCGGCGACCAGCACGAAGCTGAGGAAGCCCAGGAACATTGCGTCGAGTTTCTCGAATCGCGAGAAGATGCGCCGGAAGCCCTTCAAACGCCGGAACAGCCGTTCGA
>JBBQJP010000080.1:0-19707 GCA_038326025.1 Burkholderiales bacterium | reverse complement strand
CTGCGATCGAGTCGCTCGAGCGCGGCGAGACCTTTTATTCGCACAACCTCGGCTTGGCCGAGTTGCGTGAGGCCATCGCTGCGTATGTAAGCGCGCGCCATCCGGCCGTCACACCGGAGCGGCTGGCCGTCACGTCGGGCGTGACCTCGTCGCTTTCACCGAACCAGAACGGCAACACATCGCTGCATCCGATCCCGGCGTTGGCGACTTCCCGGATGCGGGACTCCTGCAGGTCTTGAACAATGCGGCGCATGGAAGAACTTTCGGCGGGTGGGGATGAACAACGACCTGACGGCCATTACGGACGCTGCATCTTGCAGCTGGTCGGCAACTCGGCGGCGGCCGCCGCAATGGTCTTCACCACGCGAAAACCATAACCCGAACCCTCGACATCGAACTTCACGCCCGGCGAACCGGCCTTGTCCATCACGCCCAGCACCAGCGTCTGCTGAAACTGGTGATCGGACGCACGCATCTGACCACCTTGCCCCTGCAGACTTACGGTCGCAGTCTCCAGTTCACGCGCAATCGCCACCACATCCAGACTGTCGCCCGCCATCAGCTTGCCGGCACTGGCGGCCTTCTCCATCGACTGGACCAGCGCCTCGATCATCAGTTGCATACGCATGTGCACATAGTCCTCGGCCGGATCCGGGTAGCGGGTGCGAAACGCGCGGTAAAACGCTTCGCTGTCAGCGGTCGGCACATTGGGCATCCAGTCTGCCACCGCAAACACCTTGCCGATGCCGGCGTCGCCCATGGCCGCCGGCGCGCCCAGCGCATTGCCATAAAACGTGTAGAAGCTGCCGTCAAAACCCGCATCCTTGGCCGCCTTGACCAGCAAGGTCAGGTCGTTGCCCCAATTGCCGGTAACCACCGCCTGCGCTCCGCTGGCCTTGATCTTGGCCGCATACGGCAGGAAATCCTTGACCCGGCCAATCGGGTGCAATTCGTCACCGACGATCTGCACGTCGGGGCGCAGCAAAGCCAATTGCCGGCGCGTTTCGCGCAGCACTGCCTGGCCAAAGCTGTAGTCCTGTCCGATCAGGTAAACCCGCTTGAGAGCGGTGTCGGCCTTGATCAACTCCATCAATGCGGCCACGCGCATGTCGGCATGGGCGTCAAAGCGGAAATGCCAGAAGCTGCATTTGTCATTGGTCAGCACCGGATCGACCGCGGAGTAGTTCAGAAACAGCACGCGCCGTGCCGGGTCGCGCGCATTGTGCTTATTGATGGCATCGATCAGCACCGCCGCGTTGGCCGACGAATTGCCCTGCACCACGATCTGCACACCATCGTCGATCGCCGCACGCAAGGCCGACAAAACTTCCTCGTTCTGGCCCTTGCTGTCATAACGTTGCAGCACCAGCTGCCGGTTGCCCCCCTGGGCGGCCGGCAGCTTCACACCACCACGGCTGTTGACCCGCTCCAACGCCCAAACCAGGTTGCGATGAACCGCTTCGCCGGTGTTGGCAAAGGCGCCACTAAGACCCTCGATCATCGCGATCTTGACTGGCGGCGATGGCGCCTGCGCATAAACCAGCGCTGGCAGACATGCGAGCAGCAGGCCAAATTTCAAGAGCCAGGGGCGAAGAATAAACATGGGGGTCTCCTACTTGAATTCGGCGCGAACAGCCAAAGCTTGATTGCATGTGGCACTCGGTGTCGAGAGCCGCGCAGTTTACTAGGAGCCTTTCCATGTTCTTTTCCGCCAACGTCCCCAGCCAGTCCCGTCGTCATGCGTTTCTGACCGCCGGGCGCCCGTTTGAACGTGCGCTCGACGAGGTCGCACAGCGCCGCATGCAGCCCGTCACGTCGATCGAGCAGGACGAAAAGTCCTACACACTGCGCTTCGACGTGCCCGGCATCAGCCGCGAACAGCTGAGCATCGGCATCGAAGGGCAGGTCGTGCGCATTGCGACCCTCGACGACGCGCCGCGCGCTTACAAGGCCGCTTTTGAGTTGCCGACCGACATCGAAGTGGCCACCAGCACGGCCAAGCTGGAAAACGGCGTGTTGACGGTGCATCTGGTCAAGCAGGTTCCCGTGAGCAAGGTCGCCCAGCTGGCGATCAACTGAGCACAGTCGCAAGACGACCGGTACGCCTGACTGCGCCGGGCAGGCGGGCGTCACAACTGATCGAGCGGCCAGCGTGGTTTGACGTCGAAAGAGTAGCTTTCGTTGGCCGGCTGGCATCCTGACTGCAGGCGCATGGCGCCAGCCAGCGCGATCATGGCGCCATTGTCGGTGCACAGATCGAGTTCCGGGTAATACACCCGGATCGCGCGTTTGGCACAGGCCGCATTGAGCTGCTGGCGCAATGGGCGATTCGCGCCAACGCCGCCGGCTACCACCAGCCGGCGCATGCCACTTTGCAACATCGCGGCCAGTGACTTTTTCACCAGCACCTCGACGATGGCCGCCTCGGCCGAAGCGGCCAGATCGGCCTGTATCTGCGTGGGCAACTGGACGAACCCGGCGGCCAGCGCACCGTCATGATCGGGCAAAGCGGCCGCAACCAATTTCTTCGCCTGCACCATGACCGCGGTCTTCAGACCGGCAAATGAAAAATCCAGATTGCCACTGCGCAGCAGCGGACGCGGCAACGCGAATGCGGCCGGATTGCCTTGCTGCGCGAGACGCGACAGAACAGGCCCGCCCGGATACGGCAAGCCCATCAGTTTGGCCGACTTGTCAAAGGCTTCGCCCGCGGCGTCGTCGATGGTTTCCCCAAGGATCCGGTAACGGCCCACGCCATCGACCTGCATCAACTGCGTATGCCCGCCGGAGACCAGCAAGGCGACAAACGGAAACTCGGGCGGATCGGCACTGAGAAATGGCGACAACAGGTGGCCTTCAAGATGGTGCACGCCCAGCACCGGCCGCTCGAGCGCCGCTCCCAGCGCGCAGGCCACGCCTGCACCCACCAGCAAGGCGCCCGCCAGACCCGGGCCACGGGTATAGGCAATGACGTCGACCTGATCGAGTGTGCGATCCGCCGCCTGCAACACCTGTCGTGCCAGCGGCAACACGCGCCGGATATGGTCGCGGCTGGCCAGCTCCGGCACGACGCCACCATAGGCCTGGTGCATGTCGATCTGGCTGTGCAAGGCATGCGCGAGCAGCACCGGTACCGCCGCACCGTATGACTGCACCAGCGCCACGCCGGTTTCGTCGCAGGAGGACTCGATTCCCAGAACCAGAAGATCGTCAGCAGCAGCAGTTTTCATGAGCCACGCAGTTTAGCAACGCTGAGCACGGGCTTAGCGTTCACCGAGCCGGCGCGCGAGGCCGATGGCGCGATTCTTGCAGCATCGAACGGCATGAATCCCGCATTGCGAATTGTCGTCGTCGCGCAAGAACTGCCTGCGCCGCAAGACACCAACACCGACAGCGTTCGCCAGGCCGAACGCTCGCGCAGCCTGCGCATCGCCCTGCTGGAGAACGACTTCAATCTGATTGCGGTTCTGCCGCCCGACAGCTTCTTGCGTGAACGGCTGGCCCAGCTCGGACCCGACATGATCATCGTCGATGCCGAAAGCGAGGCCCGCGACGCCCTCGAACATGTGGTCATGGCCACACGCGAGGAGCGCCGTCCGATCGTGATGTTCACCAATGACGGAGACAGCGCCAACGCCCGGCATGCGGTCGCCGCCGGGGTGTCGGCCTATGTCGTGGCGGGTCTGTCGTCAGAGCGTATTCGCCCAATCCTGGACGTCGCAATGGCCCGCTTCGAGCAGGAACAGGAATTGCGCCGGCAGTTGGCCGATACCCGCAGCGCGCTCGACGCCCGCACCGCCGAACTGCAGGAGCGCAAGGTAATCGACAGGGTCAAGGGCTTGTTGATGCAACGCCACGGGATGAGTGAACAGCAGGCTTACGAGAAGTTGCGCAAGAGTGCCATGGACAAGAACCTGCGTCTGGTCGAAGTGGCCCAGCGTCTGCTGGATGCGATGGAACTGTTGGGCTGAAATGGTGCACCGCACAAAAGTGGTGCGGCAAATGAACCCGCCTGCACACTGATACGGCCCGCCTGCCGGAATCGCGCCCACCCAAACAGGCGCTGCACCAGCGACCGTTGAACCGGCACCACCCCGGCAAAAACCGCAGCTTCCAAAGGGTCCGCCCCTTTTATCCCCGAATTGCCAACACCTTGGCACGGCAATTGCGTAGCAATGTTTGCAACCAACGGCGGTTGCAGCCATGCGCAGAACCCCATCCGGTTGCGCGCATGCACCCAAGGACAAAGGCGTCCCCACCCCAGACGGGAGCGATCACATGGTCGCCACCACCTGGCGGTGTGGACGCCTTTTCGTTTTTTTGCAACGTGACAGTTCAGGAGGTTTTCGTGACGAGTGCGCCGGAGAAATCGCAGGTCCAGGTCGGTTTCGTCGCGCTCACCGATTGCGCCAGCATCGTCATGGCCCATGAGCTGGGCTTCGACCGTCAGCACGGTGTAACCATCGTGCCGACCCGCATGGCAAGCTGGGCCGGGCTGCGCGATGCGTTGATCCGCGGCGAACTCGACTATGCGCAGTCACTTTACGGCCTGACATACGGCATGCACCTGGGCATTGGCGGACCGCGCAAGGACATGGCGGTGCTGATGACGCTCAACCGCAACGGCCAGGGCTTGTCGATCGCACGCCGTCTGATCGAAAAGGGTGTGACCGACCTCGGCAGCCTGGCGCGACTGATCCGCAGCGAGCCGCGCGCCTACACATTCGCCCACACATTCCCGACCGGTACCCATGCCATGTGGCTGTACTACTGGCTCGCCAGTGGCGGCGTCGACCCTTTGGCCGACATCCGCGCCATCGTCGTGCCGCCGACGCAGATGGTGGCGCATGTGCGCGACGGCTCGGTCGACGGGTTCTCTGCTGGCGAGCCGTGGAACCATCGCGGCATCATGGACGGCGTCTCGGTCCATGGGGCCGCATCGCAGGACATCTGGCCGGACCACCCGGAAAAGGTGCTGGCAACCACCGCGCAACAGATAGGCGACTGCCCGAACACCACACGCGCCGTGATGAAAGCCGTGTTGCAGGCCAGCGAATGGATCGACGCCAGCCCCGCCAATCGTCAGCGCATGGCCGAAACCATTGCCGGTCCGGCCTACGTGAACACCAGTGCCGACGTGATCAGCGAACGCATCCAGGGCCTGTACCAGGACGGAATGGGCCGGCGCTGGCACGACCCGCACCACCTGCGCTTCTTCGACGACGGCAGAGTGAACTTCCCCTACCTGTCAGACGGCATGTGGTTTCTGACCCAGTTCAAACGCTGGGGCCTGCTCAAGCAGCACCCCAACTACCAGGCCATTGCCACGCAGATCAACCAGACCGCGCTTTACCGCGAGATCGCCGAGTCACTGGACATTGCCGTGCCCGGCAGCGCCGTGCGCAGCAGCACGCTGATCGACGGCGTGGTCTGGAACGGCAGCGACCCGCAGGCCTATGCCGACGGCTTCGCGATACGCGCCCGACACGCGCTGCCAGCGCTAGCGCTGGCAACCTGACCCGTTTTCACTTTCACACCAGGAGTTTCAACATGACCGACACCCGTCACCCGCTTCCCCGGCGCCGTTTCATTGCCGGCGCGTCCGCACTGGTTGGCTCAAGCGCCATCGGCCTGCCCGCGATGGCGGCGACGAAGGCCGGGCAACCGGAGAAGGAGTCGCTCAAGTTCGGCTTCATCAAGCTGACCGACTGCGCGCCGCTGGTCGTCGCCTACGAGAAACGCTACTTCGAGGACGAAGGCCTGAACGTGTCGCTGGAGGCACAGGCCAACTGGAAGGTGCTGCTGGACCGCGTCATCGACGGCCAGCTCGACGGCGCCCACATGCTGGCCGGCCAGCCGCTGGGCGCAACCATCGGCTTCGGCACCAAGGCCGACATCGTCACCGCGTTCAGCATGGACCTCAACGGCAATGCGATCACCGTGTCCAACGCGGTCTGGGCCGAGATGAAGCCGCTGCTGCCGATGGAAGGCGGCAAGGTCAAGCACCCGATCCATGCCACCGCGCTCAAGACGGTGGTCGACAAATGGAAGTCGCAGGGCAAGCCGTTCAAGATGGGCATGGTGTTCCCGGTCTCCACGCACAACTACGAACTGCGCTACTGGCTGGCCGCCGGCGGCCTGCATCCGGGCTACTACACCGCCAGCGACATCAGCGGCACCAAGAACGCCGACGTGTTGTTGTCGGTCACGCCGCCGCCGCAGATGCCCTCGACGATGGAGGCCGGCACGATCCACGGCTACTGCGTCGGCGAACCGTGGAACCAGCAGGCGGTGTTCAAGGGCATCGGCGTGCCGGTCATCACCGACCACCAGATCTGGAAGCACAACCCGGAGAAGGTATTCGGAGTCACCCGCGGCTGGGCCGACAAGAACCCGAACACCCATGTGGCCGTGGTCAAGGCGCTGATCCGCGCCTGCATGTGGCTCGACGCCTCCATGGCCAACCGTATCGAGGCGGTCAAGATGCTGTCCAAGTCGAACTATGTCGGCGCCGACGAGGAGGTCATCGGCAACAGCATGACCGGCAGCTTCGAGTTCGAGAAGGGCGACAAGCGACCGGCACCCGACTTCAACGTGTTCTTCCGCCATTTCGCGACCTATCCGTTCTACAGCGACGCGGTCTGGTACCTGACCCAGATGCGCCGCTGGGGCCAGATCACCGAGCACAAGCCCGATTCCTGGTACATGGACATCGCCAAAAAGGTCTACCTGCCCGACGTCTACCTGAAGGCCGCCAAGGCACTGGTGGCCGAGGGCAAGGCCAAGGACGCTGACTTTCCGGCCAAGACCGACGGATTCAAGGGCGCGCAGGACGGCTTCATCGACGGCATCGTCTACGACGGCCGCAAGCCCAACGAGTACCTGAACAAATTCAAGATCGGCCTCAAACCCAAAGACGCGGCCTGACCACCCGCACAGGAGAAAACTTCCATGGAACTCGTTCAAAAAATGTTCGCCGGCGCAGGCCGCGATCCAAGGCAATTCGTGCGCAGCATGGGCATGTCGATCGTCGTTCCCCTGCTGTCGTTGGTGCTGCTCGTGGCATTGTGGGCCGGCATCGCACCGCGCATCGAGACCAGCCTGGGCGCGTTTCCCGGCCCGGCCCAGGTGCTTGAGCAAACCCGGGTGTTGTGGCAAGGCCATGTGGCCGAGCGTGCCAATCGCGACGCGTTCTACCAGCGCCAGGAGACGCGCAACAAGGAGAAACTCGCCGAAGACCCGAGCTACCAGCCGCGCCATTTCGTCTACAACGGCAAGCCAACCTTCCTGGACCAGATCGTCACCAGCTTGATTACGGTGTTCACCGGCTTTTTACTGGCCACCGTCGTTGCCGTGCCGCTGGGCATCCTGGCGGGTTCGTCGCGCATCGTGCAGGCCGCCATCAACCCGATCGTGCAGATCTTCCGGCCCGTCTCGCCCTTGGCCTGGTTGCCCATCGTCACGCTGATCGTCAGCGCGGTATATGTCACCAGCGGTACGCCGATGTTCCAGAAGTCGTTCCTGATCTCGGCCATCACGGTCACGTTGTGTTCGCTCTGGACCACGCTGATCAACACCGCCATCGGCGTGACTTCGGTCGACAAGGATCTGGTCAATGTCGGCAAGGTGCTGCAGTTGCCGCTGTCGACGCGTGTGCGCAAGATCATCCTGCCGTCGGCCCTGCCCTACATCTTCACCGGCATGCGCCTGTCGCTGGGCGTGGGCTGGATGGTGCTGATCGCAGCGGAGATGCTGGCGCAGAACCCGGGCCTGGGCAAGTTCGTCTGGGACGAATTCCAGAACGGCAGTTCCGATTCGCTCAGCCGCATCATGGTCGCAGTTTTCACCATCGGCCTGATCGGCTTCGCACTCGACCGCCTGATGCAGGTGCTGCAGACCGCTGTCGAACACAAGTGAAGCCGGAGCCCGCGCCATGAACCTCGCCCTCAAGTCCCCCATGGTTTTGCCGGATCCGGCGCCGCCTGTCGCCGTGGTCACGCACGACGAAACTGCCCCACAGGCAGCCAGCGGTATCGCCGCACTGGAACTGCGCAACGTCAGCAAAAGCTACGGCAGCGGCGCCGGCCGCTCCGAGGTGCTCGATCGCCTGAACCTGCGCATCGAACCCGGCGAGTTTGTCGCCATCGTCGGGTTCTCCGGCAGTGGCAAGACCACGCTGGTGAGTTTGCTGGCAGGCTTGCTGCAAGCCGACAGCGGTGACGTGCTCAAGGACGGCAAGCCCGTTACCCGACCGGGCCCGGACCGCGGCATCGTGTTCCAGAGTTACTCATTGATGCCCTGGCTCACCGTGCGCGAGAACATCGCGCTGGCCGTGGACCATGTGTTTGGCGCCGAGCCGGCCGCCGGGCGTGCGCAACGGGTCGCCCGCTATATCGCCATGGTCGGTCTGACCGCCGCCGCCGACAAAAAGCCGGGGCAACTCTCCGGCGGCATGCGTCAGCGGGTGTCGGTGGCGCGCGCACTGGCCACCAATCCGGATGTGTTGCTGATGGACGAGCCGCTGTCGGCATTGGATGCGCTGACGCGCGCCAACCTGCAGGACGAGATCGTGCGCATCTGGAGCGAAGAAAACAAGACGGTTCTGCTGATTACCAACGACGTCGACGAAGCCCTGATGATGGCCGACCGCATCATCCCGCTGGAAACCGGCCCGCATGCCCGCCTGGGCCCATCCTTCATCGTCAATGTGCCGCGTCCGCGCGACCGCAGGGAGATGAACCATGACGCGCGCTTCCAGGCATTGCGTGCCGAGATCACACAGCATCTGCTGGGGTTGGCGCACCAACGCGATGCCGGCCAGGGCGCGCAGGTGATTCCGCTGCCGGTGCTCACCCCACGTGCGGTAACGGCCCAGCCTACACCGACGCTGGCCAGCATCATGCGCATGCGCCACGCCGCCCAGACCGAGGCCATCGAAACTGCGGCAGCCGTTGCCATTGCTGGCACCATGCCGGGCAACCCGGTCTCAGCGCGGGGGGATCAGGAACGTTATGTCGAGTTTTCCGAAGTAGTCAAGATCTACCCGTCGGCAAAAGGTCCCCAGACCGTGGTCGACGGTTTCGATCTGAAGATCCGCCAGGGCGAGTTCATCTCGGTGATCGGCCACTCCGGTTGCGGCAAGTCGACCGTGTTGTCGATGATGGCGGGCCTGACCGACATCAGCGAAGGCGTGATCGTGCTCGACGGCCGCGAGGTCACCGAGGCTGGTCCCGACCGCGGCCTTGTCTTCCAGGCGCCGAGTCTGGTGCCGTGGCTGAGCGCTTTCGAAAACGTCATGCTGGGCGTGGCACGTGTGTTTCCCCACGCCTCCAAGGAGGAACGCCACAACACGGTTGCGTATTACCTGGGTCGCGTGGGTCTGGGCAACGCCATGCACAAGCGCGCATCCGAGTTGTCCAACGGCATGAAGCAGCGCGTGGGCATCGCGCGTGCATTTGCGCTCAATCCCAAGATGCTGCTGCTCGACGAGCCGTTCGGCATGCTCGATTCGCTGACCCGCTGGGACTTGCAGGAAGTCTTGATGGAGGTCTGGTCGCGCAGCCAGGTCACCGCAATGATGGTGACACACGATGTCGACGAAGCCATCCTGCTGGCCGACCGGGTAGTGATGATGACCAACGGCCCGCGCGCCAGGATCGGCCGGGTGCTCGATGTGCCGCTGGCGCGTCCGCGCTCGCGTGAGGCCCTGGTGGCCCATCCCCAGTACTACCGTCTGCGCGAGGAACTGATCGGCTTTCTCGAAGACTGCGGCAGCCAGCACTGAGCCGGTTGACACGCTCAAAGGAAACCGTGGAAAACAAGACCTTTATCCGCATCGTCGAAACCTGGGTGCCCAACGCCAACGGCAGCCTGCTGGAGTTCGGCGGCGGGCTGTTCGGCAAGGCCGCAAGTTTTGGCGCAATTACACGGCGCCTGTGTTTCGGTCGCGGCGAGGGTCTACCCGGCCAGGCCTGGGACCAGGGCCAGCCCGTCTTGCTCAGGAAATTCCACGGTTCGTATTTCCAGCGTATCGCGGCCGCCGATGACGAGGGCCTGACCTGCGGCATCGCCGTGCCCACCTTCATCAACGGGAGCCTGACCGCGGTGACGGTGTTCTTCTGCGGCGACGACGACGCCCATGCCGGCGCCATCGAGTTGTGGGCCAACCAGCCGACCCGCTCCAAGGACATGCGGCTGGTCGAGGGCTACTACGGCAACACCGGCGATACCTTCGAATTTGTCTCGCGCAGCACCAGCTTTCGCCAGGGCAATGGCCTGCCGGGCCTGGCCTGGGACCAGAACAAGCCGGTCTTCATGGACAACCTGGGCAAGGGTTCGGGCTTTCTGCGCGCCGACACTGCCGTCAAGGTCGGCATCAACCGTGGCTTCGCGTTTCCCTGTTCCAGCACGGACGGCTCGAACCAGGTGATGGCCTTCCTGTCGGCGCTGGCCACGCCGATCGCACGGCGTGTCGAGATCTGGGAACCCGACGCTGCTGCCAGGCAGTTGCACCGCACACTGGGTTTCACGGAAGCCGACGGCCGACGCGATGACACCGGTGCCAGCACCGACGCGAGTGCCAATTCGGGCCCGATTGGTGCCGCCTTTGCAACCGGTGTGCCCCAGATCGAGACCCCGATGTTCGCCATGCCCATCGCGCCACACGGACAGGTCACTGCCGTGCTGGCTTTGTATTTCTGATCAATAGCCCTATGGAAACTTCCACCATGAAAAAGATGAAGCTGGTGATGATCGGCAACGGCATGGCCGGGGTCCGCACGCTGGAAGAGCTGATCGCTCTGGTGCCCGACATGTACGAGATTGCGGTGTTCGGCGCCGAGCCCCACCCCAACTACAACCGCATCCTGCTCTCGCCGGTTCTGGCCGGCGAGCAGACCATGGACGAGATCATTCTGAACTCCTGGGACTGGTACCGTGACAACGGCATACGGCTGCACGCCGGCAAGAAGGTGACCGAGGTCGACCGCACCCGGCGCCTCGTACGCTCCGAAGACGGCACCGAAGAGAGTTATGACCGGCTGCTGATCTGCACCGGCTCCAACCCGTTCATGTTGCCACTGCCCGGCAAGGACCTGCAGGGCGTCATCGCCTACCGGGACATCGCCGATACCCACACCATGATTGACGCTGCCACGCAGTACAAACGGGCAGTGGTCATTGGCGGCGGCCTGCTCGGGCTGGAGGCAGCCAACGGCCTGATGCTCCGGGGCATGGAAGTGACCGTGGTGCATGTCGCACCCTGGCTGATGGAGCGCCAGCTTGATGACGTCGCTGGCAAACTGCTGCAGAAGTCGCTGGAGGAACGTGGCCTGAAGTTCATCATGGGCGGGCAGACGCAGGAGTTTGTCGGCAATTCAGCAGGCCGAGTCAGCGCCGTGCGTTTCAAGGACGGCAGCGAGCTGGCGACCGACCTGGTGGTGATGGCGGTCGGCATCCGCCCGAACACCGAGCTGGCCGAGAAGATCCGGCTGCAGGTCAACCGCGGCATCGTCGTCAACGACACCATGCAGACCACCACCGATCCGCGCATCTACTCCGTCGGCGAATGCGCCGCCCACCGTGGCGTTGCCTACGGTCTTGTCGCGCCATTGTTCGAACAGGCGAAGGTGGCGGCGAATCATCTGGCGCAGTTTGGCATTGGGCGCTACCAGGGTTCGCTGACATCGACCAAGCTCAAGGTGACCGGCATCGACCTGTTCTCCGCCGGCCAGTTCATGGGTGGTGAGGGAACCGAAGAGATCGTCATGTCCGACCCGTTCGGCGGTGTCTACAAGCGCCTGGTGATCAAGGACGACAAACTGGTCGGAGCCTGCCTGTACGGCGACACGGTCGACGGCAGCTGGTACTTCAAGCTCTTGCGCGACGGCCGCAGCGTGGCCGACATCCGCGACAAGCTGATGTTCGGCGAATCGAACATCGGCGACGTCGGGCACGAAGGCCACAACAAGGCTGCGACCATGCCTGACGAGGCCGAGGTCTGCGGTTGCAACGGCGTCAGGAAGGGCACGATCTGCAAGGTCATCCGCGAGAAGGGCCTGTTCACGCTGGAAGAGGTGCGCAAACACACCAAGGCCAGCGCCAGCTGCGGCTCGTGTACCGGACTGGTCGAGCAGTTGCTGATGTTCACTGCTGGCGCCGACTATTCGGCCACACCCAAACTCAAGGCCATGTGTGGCTGCACCGATTTCGGCCACCAGGCAGTGCGCGACGCCATTGTCGAGAACAAGTTGCTGACCATTGCCGACGTCTACAAGACGATGTTGTGGAGGACGCCCAACGGTTGTGCCAGCTGCCGCCCGGCCATCAACTACTACCTGATCTCCAGCTGGCCCAAGGAGGCCAGGGACGACCCGCAAAGCCGCTTCATCAATGAACGCAGCCATGCCAACATCCAGAAGGACGGTACTTACTCGGTGATACCGCGCATGTGGGGCGGCGAAACCACCGCGTCCGAATTGCGCCGCATCGCAGACGCGGTCGACAAGTACCAGATCCCCACGGTCAAGGTGACCGGCGGCCAGCGCATCGACCTGCTGGGCGTGAAAAAGGAAGACCTGGCGGGCGTCTGGAAAGACATCGGCATGCCCAGCGGCCACGCCTATGCCAAGGCCTTGCGTACGGTCAAGACCTGTGTCGGTTCCGAGTGGTGCCGCATGGGCACACAGGATTCGACCCAGATGGGCAAGGACCTGGAGCGTGCGATGTGGCGCATGTACGCACCGCACAAGGTCAAGTTCGCGGTAAGCGGTTGTCCGCGCAACTGCGCCGAGGCTGGCATCAAGGACGTCGGCATCATCGGCGTCGACTCGGGCTGGGAGATGTATGTTGCCGGCAACGGCGGCATCAAGACCGAGGTGGCGCATTTCTTCACCAAGCTCAAGACCGCGGCCGAGGTGCTGGAATACACCGGCGCGTTCTGCCAGCTCTACCGCGAGGAAGGCTGGTACCTGGAGCGCACCGTGCATTACGTCGCGCGCGTCGGACTGGACTACGTCAAGAAGCGCATCCTGGAAGACGAAGCCGGCCGCAAGGCCTTGTGGGAAAAACTGCAATTCAGCCTGGACGGCGAACCCGATCCCTGGTTCGAACATGAGAAAGCGGCCGTCGACCAGCGTCAGTTCATCCCGATCCAGCCGGTCGCTCTATCTGCTACTGCCGGCACGGCCCAGCCAGTTCCGGCATTGCAGCTTTGACACCCGGCGTCGCACTGCACCCGCTTCGTAAACCACTCCTCCCACGAAAGAGCCACCACCATGCCTGAATGGAAACCCATCTGCCAGGTCTCCGACATTCCGGTCCTGGGTGCGCGCCGCGTTGCGCGCGACGGCGCCATGGACGTTGCCATCTTCCGCAATGACCAGGACCAGGTTTTTGCGCTGCTGGACCGCTGCCCGCACAAGGGCGGCCCGCTCAGCCAGGGCATAGTGTTCGGCACCAGCGTGGCCTGCCCGCTGCACAACTGGACCATAGCCCTGGCCGACGGCTGCGCTCAGGCGCCCGACGTAGGCTGCACCCAGCGCTTCAACGTAACGGTCGAAGACGGTGTGGTGTCGCTGGACGCTGTGGAACTTCGTACCCTGGCTCTTGATGCTGAACGGCCGTTGGCCGGCCCGATAAAGCGCCTGGCGACCACGCAATGACAAGCGCCCCGACCCGCGAAACCCGTTCTACCTGCCCGTATTGCGGCGTCGGCTGCGGAGTCATTGTCGAGTCCAGGGGCCACCAGATCACCGGTGTGCGCGGCGACCCGGACCACCCCGCCAATTTTGGTCGCCTGTGCACCAAGGGTTCGACGCTGCATCTCACTACAACCGAGGTGGTGACGCGCCAGACCCGGCTGCTGCAACCGATGCGTCGCCTCAAACGTGGCGGCCAGCCACAGCAGCAAAGCTGGGGCGAAGCGCTTGATTTTGCCGCCACCCGGCTGCAACAGATCATCGCGTCGGACGGACCGGACGCCGTCGGTTTCTATATCTCCGGCCAGTTACTGACCGAAGACTATTACGTGTTCAACAAGCTGGCCAAGGGCCTGATCGGCACCAACAACATCGACAGCAACTCGCGCCTGTGCATGAGCAGCGCGGTGGCGGGTTACAAGCAGACGCTGGGCGCAGACGCACCACCGTGTTGCTACGAGGATGTCGATTCAGCCCAATGCATCTTCATCGTCGGGGCCAATCCGGCGTTTGCGCATCCGGTGCTGTTTCGCCGCATCGAGGACGCAAAACAGGCCAACCCGGAACTGAAGATCATCGTCGCCGACCCGCGGCGCACCGACAGTTGCGAACTGGCCGACCTGTTTCTGCAGATCCAGCCCGGCACCGACGTGTTGCTGTTTCATGGCATGTTGCACATCATGTTGTGGGAGGGCTGGACCCAGAGTGACTTCATCCGTGAGCACACCAGCGGCTTCGACGCGCTCAAGGCTGCAGTGCGCGACGCCACACCCGACCTGGTGGCCCAGACCTGCGGTATCTCCAAGCCGGACCTGGTCTCGGCAGCACGTTTGTTCGCCACGTCCAGGGCCACTCTGAGCCTGTATTGCCAGGGCCTGAATCAGTCCAGCAGCGGCACCGCCAAAAATGCCGCGCTGATCAACCTGCACCTGGCCACCGCCCAGATCGGCAAACCCGGCGCCGGCCCGTTTTCATTGACCGGCCAACCCAATGCGATGGGCGGACGTGAGGTGGGGGGTATGGCCAACCTCATGTCGGGCCACCGGGACCTGGCCAATGCCGCGCACCGCGCCGAGGTAGCCGCCTTGTGGGGAGTGCCATCGGTGCCGGAGCAGCCCGGCAAGACCGCGATCGACATGTTCCAGGCGGCAGCGGATGGAAAGATCAAGGCCTTGTGGATCTGCTGCACCAACCCGGCGCAGTCCTTGCCGGACCAGGCGCTGGTGCGCCGGGCCCTGGAGCGGGCTGAGCTGGTGATCGTGCAGGAGGCGTTTGGCCATACCGTGACCTGCGACTATGCCGACCTGCTGTTGCCCGCCGCGAGTTGGGGCGAAAAGGAAGGCACGGTGACCAACAGCGAGCGGCGTATCAGCCGCGTCCGTGCGGCCATTGCGCCGCCAGGCCAGGCCAGGCCGGATTGGGCCATTGCCGTCGATCTGGCGAAACGCCTGCAGCCACTGCTGCCCACGCGCGCCACGCTGGCGGACTTGTTTCCCTATCCGACGACCGAGTCGATCTGGAATGAACACCGCGAATCCACCCGCGGCCGCGATCTGGACATCACCGCACTGAGCTACCCGCTGCTGGAGCTAAGCGGGCCGCAACAGTGGCCGATGCCGACAGGCGCTGCACAAGGCAAGGTCCGGCTGTACGAAGACGGCGTCTTCCCGACGCCGGACGGCCGTGCACGCTTCGTCGACACGCCGTTCAAGCCCGTTGCCGAGCCGCGCGACGCGCGTTACCCTTTCGCACTCAATACCGGGCGTTTACGCGACCAGTGGCATGGCATGAGCCGCACCGGCACCTTGGGCCGGCTGTTCGGCCATGTGCCCGAGCCCGCGTTGCAGATGCATCCGCAGGACCTGGCACGGCGGCTGATCCAGGATGGCGACCTGGTGCACGTGAGCAGCCGGCGTGGTTCGCTGCTGGTCCCGGTGCAGGCCAACACGGAACAAGCCATGGGCCAGGTATTCCTGGCCATGCACTGGGGGCAGGAATTTTTGAGTGGCCAGTCCAGCATCGGTGCGCCCCTGACTGGCGTGAACGCGTTGACCAACAGCGCGTCGTGCCCGGTGTCCCGCCAGCCCGAACTCAAGCAGGCGGCGGTGAAAATCCTCAAGGCCGAGTTGCCTTGGTCATTGCTGGCACTGGCCTGGCTGCCACCAGACGCAGTGCACGCGGCGCGTAATGCCTTGCGCGACCTGATGCCCCGCTTCGCGTTCGCCAGCTGCGTACCGTTCGCCAGCCCCAGCGCGCTGCAGGACGATGCCAGCGCGCGCGATGGCCTGTTGTTGCGCTGCGCCGCAGCGGAGCCGCCAGCCGATGCGGTGCTCGAGCAGATCGAACATATCCTGCGGCTAAGCGGCCCTGACGTGTTGCGTTATGCCGATGCACGCAAGGGCCAGCGCCGCGCCATGCGTCTGGTTCGGCAGGATACTTCGACCCGGCTCGATGCCTTCCTGCTCGCCGGCGACACCCGTGCCCAGGCCTGGATCCGCACCCTGATGCAGAACCAGCTCGACGCCAGCGCCTATGGCCGCCAGTTGCTGCTGCCCGGTCTCAAGGCGCCAGTTGCACTGGCACCGCAGAGCAAGGCTGTGTGCAGTTGTTTCAACGTCACGCAGTCGCGCATCGTCTCGCAACTGGCCCAATGCGACGGTTCGCCGGCGCAACGGCTGGCAAGCCTGCAGCAGGCGCTGCACTGCGGCACCAACTGCGGCTCCTGCCTGCCCGAGGTCAAACGCCTCGTTAAAACCGCGGTGAACGCCGGTGCTGTGGCGGCGTGACGGCATAAGCTCATAACGGTTTGTCATCATTGATCCGGGACAATCCGGCCATGGCCATCGCCAAATACATCAAGGAAATCGGACGCGGCAAGGACGGCGCCCGGGCCTTGTCACGTGCGCAGGCCACAGATTTGTTCGGTCAGGTGCTCGATGGCGCCGTCACCGATCTGGAGATTGGCGCTTTCTGCCTGGCGATGCGCATCAAGGGAGAAACTGCCGAGGAGATGGCCGGTTTTCTGGACGCGACCGACAGTCGCCTGCACAAGATTCCGGCCGGCCCGCGGCCGTTGGTGGTCATTCCAAGCTACAACGGCGCGCGCAAGTTGCCGGTACTGACGCCACTGCTGGCGCTGCTGCTGGCGCGCGAAGGCCTGGCCGTGCTGGTGCATGGCGCGGCCAGCGAATCGACCCGGGTTTTCACCTCGGGCGTGCTCGAAGCCCTGGGCATCCCGGCGGCGCAGCGTGTCGAGCCCGTACACGGTGGCCAGGTGGTGTTCGCCCCGACCGTCTTGCTCTGCGCCGGCTTGCAAAAGTTGCTGGAAGTGCGTCGGGTGGTTGGACTGCGCAATCCGGCCCACAGCCTGGTCAAGCTGATGAATCCGGGCGCGGGCACCAGCCTGATCATCAGCAGCTACACGCACCCGGAGTACGCGTTGTCGATGGCCGCGACTTTTGCGTTGACCGGCGCCAATGCGCTGCTGCTGCGCGGCACGGAAGGCGAAGCCGTGGCCGACCCGCGGCGCGCACCACGCATGGAGTTGTTCGTGCAAGGGCAGAGCCAGAAGCTTCAGGAAGCGCAGAGTGGCTCACTGGCAGCCTTGCCCACACTACCGCGGGACATCGATCCGGTCAGCACCGCCAGCTACATCCGGTCGGTACTGGCGGGTACCAGTCCCGTGCCGGCCCCGATCGCGGCCCAGGTGGCACATATCGTGCAGGCCGAAAAACAATTGCAGCTGGAGAAAACCCCATGAATTCAGGAACCGTCACCTTGGTCGGCGCCGGCCCCGGCGATCCGGACCTGTTGACCCTCAAAGCGGCGCGCGTCATCGCACAGGCGACCGTTCTGCTGGTCGACGATCTGGTCAGCGATGCCATCGTGGCCATGGCCAACCCGCTAGCGCGCGTGATCCACGTGGGCAAGCGCGGAGGTTGCCGGTCGACGCCCCAGGCCTTCATCGAGAAACTGATGTTGTCGGCGGCACAGGACGGCGAGACCGTGGTCCGGCTCAAAGGGGGTGACCCCTTCATCTTCGGCCGCGGCGGCGAAGAGGTGGAACACCTGCGCGCTGCCGGCGTACAGGTAGAGGTGGTCAATGGCATCACCGCCGGCGTTGCGGCAGCCACGTCCGTTGGCGTGCCACTGACACACCGCGACCATGCCCAGGGCGTCGTGTTCATCACCGGGCATGCCCGACGAGACGGCGTGCCGACAGACTGGCGCGCACTGGCGGCCACCGCGCGCGATGCGCGCCTGACACTTGTGATCTACATGGGCGTAGCCGGCGCGCAACGCCTGCAGGACGAACTGCTGCACGGCCTTGCGACCGACACACCGGTGGCGCTGATCCAGAACGCCAGTCTGGCAAGCCAACGCCAGGTGGTGACCGAACTCGGCCAACTGGCGCAGACCATCACCCGCGAGCAGATCGGCAGCCCGGCGATCATCGTGGTCGGCGAGGTGGCGCGCGCAGCGATGCTGGCAGCCGATATGGCGGGGTCGGCAACCCCACAAACCCTGCCAATGGCCATCGCGGCCCGGGCCTGAGCGCCGCACACACAGGCGCCCCGTCCGGGTGCATGTCGCGCCGGTTACTGGTTGAGGGCGTTGGCTGATATAGCCGGCATAAACTGGCAGCCATGTTTACGTTTGATGTTGTCGTGATTGGTGCCGGTGCGGCCGGCCTGTTCTGCGCCGGTGTGGCCGGGCAATCGGGCCTCAAAGTGCTGCTGGTCGACCATACCGACAAGATTGCCGAGAAGATCCGCATCTCGGGCGGCGGGCGCTGCAATTTCACCAATCTGTATACCGGCCCATCCAATTTTCTGGGTGAGAACCCGAAGTTTTGCCGTTCGGCGCTGGCCGGCTACCCGCCCGGTGATTTCATCGATCTGCTGCGGCGCCACGAAATCGGCTATCACGAGAAACACAAGGGCCAGCTGTTTTGCGACCGATCCGCGCAGGATCTGATCACCATGCTGCTGACCGAATGTGCTGCCGGCGGCGTGGTGCATTGGCAGAACTGCCCGATCCATACTATCGCCACCGAAGGCGCTGAGCAGCACTATGTGCTGGGCAGTGCCCAGGGCGCGATCCACAGTCGTGCGGTGGTGATCGCCACCGGCGGGCTGTCGATTCCCAAGATCGGCGCCACCGACTTTGGCTACCGGATCGCGCGCCAATTCGGCCTTCCGGTCATCGAGCCGCGCCCGGCGCTGGTGCCTTTGAGCTTCGATCCGACCCAGTGGGCGCCATTTGCGGAGTTATCCGGCCTGTCCTTGCCGGTGGCGATTGAAACCGGCAGCAAACGCCAGCGCAACCGCTTCCTGGAAGACCTGCTTTTCACCCACCGCGGCTTGAGCGGCCCGGCGGTGTTGCAGATTTCGAGCTACTGGCGTGCCAACACACCGATCCGGATCGACCTGGCGCCCGATATCGACCTGCTCAAGACCTTGCTGCGGGCCAAGGGCCTGTCGCGCAAGCTGCTGGCCAACGAGCTGGCAGCCGTTGTGCCCACGCGCGTGGCCGACACCTGGATCCGGCAGGACCAGCAACTCGGGCACGACTGGCATCGACCGATCGACCAGACCGCCGACAAGGCCCTTGGCGCGCTGGCCGACCGGCTGGCGCAATGGGAGCTGGTTCCCAGTGGCACCGAAGGTTATGCCAAGGCCGAGGTCACGGCTGGTGGCATCGACACGCGTAGCCTGTCCAGTCAAACCATGGAATCGAGCCAAAGCGGCCTGTATTTCATTGGCGAGGTGGTGGACGTTACCGGCTGGCTGGGCGGCTACAACTTTCAGTGGGCCTGGGCCAGCGCATATGCCTGCGCGCAGGGGCTGGCAGCCCGTCTATTGAACCCGGAAACAAAAGCACTATAATTTGCGGCTTTGCTGGAAACTGCCCGAGCCGCGATTGCCGCCGCAGGGGTCTCCATTGAGCGAGTTGACAGCAAACTTCAGCCGGGAGGCTCGATCTCTTCCCGACACATTATTGGAACCCA
>JBBQJP010000079.1:0-19905 GCA_038326025.1 Burkholderiales bacterium | reverse complement strand
TGGGCCGCGCGACGGGCATTTTCCTGATCGTCTGGGGCGTTTGGCTGGCAATTCAGGCGCCGTGAAAACATGGGTGGGACCGGCAGCTCCCTGCCATCAATAGACGCTCGCTGTGCAACGACGATCGGCAGCAAATGGCCGATTGCTGCCACTGTGGCCATGACTAACGGCCGACAGCAACGGCTGCCAAGTAGCCACCCCGTCGCCCCCAAAACGCATACTCCAGATGAACAACCACCGCACCACCATGCGCCTGCGCCGGCTCCCGCCGGACGCGGCGCGCGCGAACGAAACTAAACAACAACGTCAGTAGCGCCCCAGCCTACCCGGCAGCCACCTGCTGAGAAGCCTTGCGTTTGGCGCGCCAGGCGCCAAAAAGCACGAACAGGCCGGGTACGAAGATCATGGCCCAGATGACCTTGTCCATGTTGGCCTTGACCAACGGGATGTTGCCGAAGAAAAAGCCGATGGCCACGATGCCTATCACCCACAACAAGGCGCCAACCACGTTGAACAAGGTGAACTTGGTTCGCGTCATGTCGGCGACGCCGGCAACAAAGGGCGCAAACGTGCGCAGGAACGGCAGGAATCGAGCCGAGATAATGGTGATGCCGCCGTACTTCTCGTAGAACGCGTGCGCCTGGTTGAATGCGTTCTTGTTGAAGAAACGCGAGTTCTCCCACTGGAACACCTTGGGCCCGAAGTATCGGCCGATGCTGTAGTTGCACTGATCGCCCAAAATCGCGGCGACCACCAAGAGTGGCACGACGATGGTGACGTCCATCAGGCCCGCCCCGCACATTGCACCCACGACAAACAGCAGCGAATCACCCGGCAAGAACGGCATGACCACCAGGCCGGTTTCGACAAAGATGATCATGAACAGCAGCGCATAGACCCATGCACCGTAGTTCTGTACAAAGACCTCCAGGTAGCGATCGACATGCAGGATGAAATCGAGAATGAAGGCAACAAGTTCCATGGTGGGCGATTATCCCCTGCGCCCGAACCGCCCCCGGCGTGCCGACCTAAAATGCCCCGGTGAACGCTGTTTTGACCCCTCCTGCCCCGCGCCGCGCCATCCGTGAACTGCCCGATGAGCTGATCAGCCAGATCGCCGCAGGCGAGGTGGTGGAACGACCGGCATCGGTGGTGCGTGAACTGGTCGACAACGCACTCGACGCCGGCGCGACCCAGATCACGGTGCGCCTGCTCGCCGGCGGCGTGCGTCTGATCGCGGTGGAAGACAACGGCATCGGCATCGTGCGCGAAGAACTGCCGATGGCACTCAAACGCCACGCCACCAGCAAGATCCGCAATCTGCATGAACTCGAATCCGTCGGCAGTTTCGGCTTTCGGGGCGAAGCACTGGCGGCCATCAATGCGATTGCAGACTGCGTGGTCGCATCGCGCGCCGTCGATGCCACTGGCGCTTTTGCGCTTGACGGTCAAAGTGGCGAACTGCGGCCGGTAGCGCGCGCCGTCGGCACCACGGTGGAGGTCAAGGAGCTGTTCTTCAGCACACCGGCGCGGCGCAAGTTCCTCAAGACCGACGCCACCGAACTGGCCCATTGCCTGGAGGCGGTGCGCCGTCCGGCGCTGGCGCGCCCCGATGTCGGTTTCGCCTTGTGGCATGAAGGCCGGCTGGTGCAGCAGTGGCGAGCGCAGCCGGCCAGTGCAATCGCCAACGGGATGGCGGCGTTCGATCAGCGCCTGAGCGATGTGCTCGGCGCAGAATTTGTCGAGCGTTCAGTGACACTCGATGGCCGCTCAGTGTCGGATAACGCGCCTTCGGACCGGCGCGACAACCGGCATCCGGTGCGCGTGAGCGGGCGGGTCGGCATACCGGATGCGGCCCGGGCGCGGGGCGATCAGCAGTTCTGTTATGTCAACGGCCGCTTCGTACGCGACAAGGTGCTGACGCACGCGGTACGCAGTGCCTATGAAGACGTGCTTCATGGCCATCGCCAGCCGGTGTATGTGTTGTACATCGAGATCGATCCGACGCGTGTCGACGTCAATGTGCATCCGACCAAGATCGAGGTGCGCTTTCGCGACAGCCGCGAGGTGCACCAGGCGGTGCGACATGCGGTGCAGGATGCGCTGGCCAAACCCCGCGCTGGCGCGACGCTCGCGCCTGCTGCCGGGCTGCCCCCGGCTTTGAACCCACTTGACAATGGAACGTTTGACGCGAGCTCGCGGTTCTGGACACAACCTGCGATGCGCTTCGGGTCGGCGACTTCCCCGCACCGGGTATCCGACTTCGAAGCCTTGTGGCCGGTGCGACGCGTCGATGGTGCCGCGACGGCAAGTGGAGTTGAGTCTGACGCTGAAGGCCTGCCCTCCCCCGAGTCAAACGGCTCGGCGGTCGCCCTGGCCACTGGCAACGCGATGGCACCGCGCCAGAACGCTGCCGATACCGGCGCAGTCGGCGTTCCCTTGCCCGCCGGAGACTGGCCGCTGGGCCGCGCACTGGCGCAACTGCAAGGTGTCTACATCCTGGCGGAAAACGCGCAGGGGCTGGTCATCGTCGACATGCATGCGGCGCACGAGCGCATCGTCTATGAACGCCTCAAAGCGCAACTCGGCGCGCAACAGGACGGCGCAGCGTTACCGAGCCAGCCCCTGTTGATTCCCGCCACTTTTTCCGCCACCGCAATTGAGCAGGCCACGGCGGAGGAACACGCCGAACCCTTGCGCACGCTGGGCCTGGAAATCACGCCATTGTCGGCTTCCACGTTGGCCGTGCGGGCCGTGCCCAGCACGCTGGCCCAGGGCGACGCCACGGCTTTGGCGCGCAGCGTTCTGGCCGAGCTGGCGCAACACGATGCCAGCACTGTTGTGCAACGCGCACGTGATGAGATCCTGTCCACCATGGCCTGCCACGGCGCAGTGCGGGCGAACCGGCGCCTGACGCTGGAAGAAATGAACGCCTTGTTGCGCCAGATGGAAGAGACCGAACGTTCCGATCAATGCAACCACGGCCGCCCGACCTGGCGCCAGGTCACGATCCGGGAACTGGACAACCTGTTCATGCGCGGGCGCTGATACGGGAAGACTCGTCGTCTCAGCTGCCGGCGCGGCCCCACACCAGCAGAAGATTGTTGGCCGGCATCGCGTGTCGCTCCAGCAAGTGCAGACCGACCTGCTGGGCCTGCACCGCCACATCCTGCAGCGAGCGTATGCCCCACGCCGGATTGCGCGCGCGCAGGTCCTGGTCAAAAGCAAGGTTGCCGGGCGCCGCCGTGACACCGGCCTCGAAATACGGCCCGTACAACACCAGCCTCCCGTCTGCAGCCAGGTGGTGGCCGCAACCCTGCATCAAGGCGCGGCAACAGTCCCATGGCGCGATATGGATCATGTTGGCGCAAAACACCAGGTCGAACGGCGCATCGAACGCCGGACCCTGCGCCGGCCAACGCGCCTCTCGTACATCGAGCAGCACCGGTGCGCGCACATTGCTGCAGCCGACCTGCTGGACACGCTCCGCAATGCCCGCAAAACCCGTCTGCACTGCATCGCTGGGCTGCCAGTCCCACTGCGGCAACGCCGCGCCGAACCGGGCCAGGTGTTGCCCCGTTCCTGACGCGATCTCCAGCGCGCGACCGCGCGCGGGCAATATCTGTTGCAACACCTCCAGGATAGGTTGACTGTTGCGGTCGGCGGCGGGGCTAAATGGGATGTTGTTCATGGTCGGATTCTGTGCAGGGATAGGATAACGCCCATGGCATTGGCCGGTGACCGGCGACTTGTCAAGAACCGGCACCTGGTCTGCTCAGAAGCCTGAGTCTGCAGGCTCGCTGATGGTTCTGACGCCGCGCGGCCGGCAGCCTGACGTGCGGCGATCACCCTGTACTGGCAACGGTTGTATCGCGGGCGTCTGCGCCGACATCCGCGCTGCACTACCATGCGCCAGTCCCCGACTGCCATATCCGACGCCCTTGCCCGACCTACGATTGAACCGCCGCACCACCTCCTGGATTCTGGGCCTGATGGCCGTTTTGCTGCTGGCGGGTTGCGCCTCACTCGACGAGAAACAGGGCGCATGGATCTTCCAGCCCAGCGACCGAACCTGGGGCGGATATTCCGCCGACGGCATGGCTGACCGCTGGATCGAATTCGATTCCCGGCTCAGTGGCAAGCCGGTCCGTCTGCATGCCTTGTGGCAAGACGCGCCGGCCCGCCAAGCCCTCGACGGCGGCACGCAAGACGATGTAGCCCCGGTGCTGCTTTACCTGCACGGTTCGCGCTGGAATGTCACCAGTTCGTCGTTTCGCGCGCGGCGCATGCAGGAGCTTGGATTTGCCGTGCTGGCACTCGACTACCGGGGTTTCGGCAAGAGTGATGCTGCGCCCACGGTAGAGGCTACCGCCTACGAAGACGCGCGCGCGGCCTGGGACTGGCTGGGCCAGACTTACCCGGGCCGGCCACGTTACATCTTTGGCCACTCGCTCGGTGGCGCCATCGCCATTGAGCTCGCTAGCCAGGTCGGTGATGAGGCAGGCGTTATGGTCGAAGGCACTTTCACCTCCATCCTCGACGTGGTCGGCACGACGAAATGGGGTTGGCTGCCGATCGGCCCGCTGATCACGCAGCGTTTCGATGCGCAACGCAAGGTCGGCAGTATCGGCTCACCATTATTGGTGGTGCATGGTACGGACGACACCTTGATCAAGCCCGAATTGGGCCGCCGTCTGTTCGACGCGGCAGCCGAACCCAAGGCGTTCGTGCTGGTCGAAGGTGGATCGCACCACAACACCAATGCCCTTGGGCAGTCGCGTTATCGCAGCGCGATGGCCGATCTCTTCGGTTTGCGCTGACGCGGATCACCCGACCCCTTGCGCGTGCGCAACGTCGCCACGCACGACCATCTGCTACGCTCACAGCCCATGTCCTTGCCGCCTCCCCTATCACATGCGGCAAGCCCTGACCGCCGCTCCATGAGCGCCGCCACGGTCGTACTGATCCTGGCCGGCCTGCTGGGCATACAGCCGATCACCACCGACCTGTATCTGCCGGCCTTGCCGACCCTGACCACGGATCTGGGCGCCGGCATGGCGCAGGCGCAGCTGACACTGACCGCCCTGCTGCTGGCCTTTGGCCTGTCGCAACTGGTCTGGGGGCCGCTGTCGGACCGGTTTGGCCGCCGACCGATCCTTCTGCTGGGGCTGGGCACCTATATCGTGGCCGCTATCGGGTCGGCCATGGCGCCGACCATGGACATGCTGGTGATCTGGCGTGCCTTGCAAGGTGTGGCCATGGGTGCCAGCGTGATGGGTGCGCGTGCCATCATCCGCGACCTGTACGACCCGGCCGAAGGCGCGCAAGTGATGTCCAAGGCCATGTCGGGACTGGGCGTGATCGCCTGCCTGAGTGCGCCTGTCGGCGGCCTGCTCACAGACTTGTTCAACTGGCGTGTCGCGCTGCTGACCCTGGCCGTTTTCGCCGCCGCCTCCCTGATGCTCGTGGCGATGCGATTCAAGGAGTCGCTGGCCCAAACCAAGACACAGACTCCAAGGTTGCTTGTGCGCAGCTGGGCGCTTATTGCACGCAACCCCACCTTCGTCGCCTGGTCCGCGCTATCGGCGGCATCCTACGGCGGACTGTTCACGTTCCTGGCCTCGTCATCATTCGTATTCATCCAGGTGCTGTCGCTGAGCAAAACCGCATACGGCCTGCTGATGTTCTCAGTGTCGTTCAGCTACCTCACGGGCACGTTCCTGTGCCGGCGACTGTTGGCACGGCTGGGCGTACGCGGCGCGGTCGCATTTGCCAGTGCCATGACCCTGACCGCCGGCACGTTGATGGGGCTGTTTGCGCTGGCCGGCTGGAGCAGCGGGCCCCATGGCACCTGGTTCATCATCGTGCCCATGTATCTGTTCATGCTGGCCCATGGTGTGCACCAACCCTGCGGACAAAGCGGCGCGGTCGGACCGTTTCCGCGCATGGCCGGCACCGCATCGGCGCTCAATGGCTTCATCATGATGCTGGCGGCCTTCACCATCGGCGGCTGGCTCGGTTGGCGCATGGATGGAACGGTGTTTCCGCTAACCAACGGCATATGGTTCTGGAGCGTGCTGATTGCCGCCGCGGGGTGGACGCTGGTGCGCAAGCACGGCATACCGCGACCGGATGCACCGCCCCATGACTGATACCCATCCCTGGTGCCTGGCCCTGGCCGGGCCGACCGCCAGCGGCAAGACCGCCGCAGCGCTGGCGCTGGCACTGCAGCTGCCGCTGGAGATCATCAGCGTCGACTCTGCTCTGGTGTACCGCGGCATGGACATCGGCACCGCCAAGCCCTCGCGCGCCGAGCGCGACGCCGTGGTCCACCATCTGATCGACATCCGCGATCCGCTGCAAGCCTACAACGCGGCCGAATTCGCCCGGGATGCGGGTGCACTGGTTGCGGACATCAATCGCCGTGGCCGGCTGGCCTTGCTGGTGGGCGGCACGATGTTGTATTTCAAGGCGCTGATCGACGGTCTGCACGACATGCCTGGACGAGACGCGACCATTCGCGCGGCCATCGATGCGCAGGCGGCGGTGCAGGGCTGGCCGGTTTTACACGCCGAACTCGCGCAGGTCGATCCGATGACGGCCGCGCGGCTGGCACCCAATGACAGTCAGCGCATCCAGCGCGCGCTGGAGGTGTTCCGCATGACCGCACGGCCCCTGAGCGCCTGGCACGGCGACGATCGGCCGGGCGGAGCCGTTTCTCCATTCGCGACCATGCCGATGCTGTCACTCGAACCGCGCCAGCGCAGCTGGCTGCACGAGCGCATCGTGTTGCGGCTCGAAACCATGCGCGATAACGGCTTCCTGGACGAGGTGCGTGCCTTGCGCGCACGCGGCGACCTGCATCTGGACCTGCCTTCGATGCGCTGTGTCGGTTACCGCCAGACCTGGGAAGCCCTGGACAGTGGCACTGAACCGGCGCAGTGGTTCGAGCGCAGTGTGATTGCGACCCGCCAACTGGCCAAACGCCAGCTCACCTGGTTGCGCAGCATGCCGACGCGCCAGGTCGTCGCATGCGATGAAGACCATGTCATCGAACAGGTGCTGTCGGCGGCGGGCGCACTTGCAAAGGCGCACGCATGACGCTGCTGGTTGACGCGCTGCGCAAGGATTACGACGGCATCAGCGTCTTCCGCAATGTCTCATTGACTGTTGCGCCTGGCGAGTTTGTCGCCATCGTCGGCGAGTCGGGTGTTGGCAAATCGACGCTGCTCAACTGCATGGCGGGCCTGGACCACTGGGACGCGGGCCAGATCACGTTGGACGGGGCCGACATCGGCCGCATGGACGAGACCGAACGCGCGATATTTCGCCGCGGGCGCATCGGTTTCGTGTTTCAGGCGTTTCACGTATTGCCCCATCTGGACGTGGCGCAGAACGTCGCCCTGCCCCTGATGCTGCTCAGTGGCCGCAATCGGCACGACGACAAGTTGCGTGTTGATGCCATGCTCGAAGCTGTGGGCCTGGGTGCCCTTGGAAGCCGGTTGCCGGAGCAACTCAGTGGCGGGCAGCTGCAACGTGTGGCCATTGCCCGCGCACTGGTGCACCGCCCGGTTCTGCTGCTGGCCGATGAGCCCACCGGCAATCTGGATCCGACAACGGCGGCCAAAGTGATGGATGCGATGGTCGGGCAAACCCGACATCACGGCGCTTCATTGGTCATGGTGACCCATTCGACCGCTGCGGCCCAACTGGCCGACCGGGTGTTGCATCTGAGTGCGGACGGAATCACCGGCTGAGACACGGAATTGGCGTCGGTGGCACCACGTCAGAATGGGTCACTGGTACTGCTGTTGCCAGGGATGATCGCCCCGACACCGACGCTTCCTACTTTAGCCTGAGGCACAATTGCGTCAAGCGCCGGCCTGTGCATTTTTGCGCACAATGGGTTGTGGAATGCCAGCCGTGGCATTCCGCGCTGCACCGGGCATCTGTCGCATCACCTACTCCGCAATTCCCCTACCCCTTACCCGTACCATGACCGCGCCGATCCGATCCCAATACGAAGACTTCATGCGCCATGTGTTCGAACATGGCGTACACAAGAGCGACCGCACCGGCACTGGAACCACCAGTGTGTTCGGGCACCAGATGCGCTTCGACCTGAACGAAGGTTTCCCGCTGGTCACCACCAAGAAGGTGCATCTGCGCTCCATCATCCAGGAGTTGTTGTGGTTCCTGACCGGTTCGTCGAGCAACCACTGGCTCACGGAACGCGGCGTCAGCATCTGGAACGAATGGGCTGGGCCGGACGGCGACCTGGGCCCGGTCTATGGCGTGCAATGGCGCAGCTGGCCCACACCTGACGGCGGGCATATCGACCAGATCGCCAACGTGATCCAAACGCTCAAGACCAACCCGGACTCACGGCGCATCATCGTCAGCGCCTGGAATGTGGCAGATCTCGACAAGATGGCCTTGATGCCCTGCCATGCGTTTTTTCAGTTTTATGTGGCGCCGTCCGAAGTGGCCGGCGAACCGGCCCGGCTCAGCTGCCAGCTGTACCAGCGCAGCGCCGACATCTTCCTTGGCGTGCCGTTCAACATCGCCAGTTATGCCTTGCTGACCCACATGGTGGCGCAGCAATGCGACCTGGCGCTGGGCGATTTCATCTGGACCGGTGGCGACTGCCACGTTTATAGCAACCACCATGAACAGGTGAAGCTGCAATTGAGCCGCGCACCTTTCGCCTATCCGACGCTGCACATCCGGCGCCGGCCGGCGTCGTTGTTCGACTATGCGTTCGAGGACTTCGAAGTGCAGGACTACCAGTGTCATCCGGCCATCAGCGCGCCGGTGGCCATCTGACGACTGCGAATCAAGGAGCGTCCATGCGCATCAACCTGATCTACGCACGTGCCCGCAATGGTGTGATCGGCGCGAACAACACCCTGCCCTGGCATCTGCCACAGGACTTGGCGCATTTCAAACAGAAAACCGCCGGCGCACCGGTCATGATGGGGCGCAAAACCTGGGACTCGTTGCCGCCGCGCTTCAAGCCCTTGCCGGGGCGCACCAATATCGTCGTGACGCGTCAGCGCGACTGGCACAGCGATGGTGCACTGGCGGTGGATAGCCTGGAATGGGGTTGCGCCCTGTGCGCCGGCCTGACACCTAGGCCGGAGAATTTATGGGTCATCGGCGGAGCGCAACTGTTTGCGGCCGCCATGCCGCTGGCGACCCGTGCCGTCGTCACCGAACTCGATCGTGACTTCGACGGCGACGTGTTTGCGCCCGCATTGGGTGACGATTGGCGCGAAACCGCTCGCGAGAGCCACGTTGCCGACGACGGTATGCCCTTCGCGTTCGTCACCTACGAACGCACGCCGACCGGACGCTGACGCCTGCGCTGCGTGGTGGCCGGGCCGCTACGAGGCTGGCGGCACCGGCGCCAGCTCGGCCCACTGGCCACAGGCATGCGAGCGCAAACAAGCCTCGATGAACGCCATGGTGTGCACACCGTCGGCAATACGTGGGAATGGCGCACCTGGCGGTGTTTCGCCCAATGCCATCGCCATACGTTCCTGGCCCATTTCACTGTAGATGTTGGCAAACGCCTCGCGCAGCCCTTCCGGATGGCCCCGCGGCGTACGGCCTGCGGCCAGGATTTCGGGTGGCAGAAAGGTGTCCCCGCGTCCGATCGTGCGTGGCGCCTCCCCTTGAATCGCCAGCTGCAGATAACTTGCCTGCCTATGTGACCACTCAAGTGAACCCTTGGCGCCAAATACGCGCAAGCGGATGTCGTTTTCGGCGCCCGCAGCAGCCTGCGTGACGGTGAAGGTGCCACGCGCGCCGTTGTCGAAGGCGAGCAAGGCCGACACATGGTCAATCACCTTGCGACCCGGCATCAGCGCGCCGACATCGGCGCTCACCTTGGCGACCGAGGCATTCGCCACAAAGCAGGCCAGGTGTTGGGCATGGCATCCGATGGCGCCCATCACCAGGGCCAGCCCGCTGCGTTGCGGATCCAGTATCCACTCCAGGCGTCGGTTGGACGGGCCGTCCTCGACCCGGGTGGCCAGGCCGCTCTGGATGTATTCGACCTGCACCAGGCGTATGCCGCCCAGCACACCTTCGCGCACCAGGTGACGCGCGTAGCGGGTCATCGGATAAGCGGAGTAACCATGGGCGACGGCGAATAGTCGCTTGCCCTTGCGGGTGCGCTGCAACAGGTCGCAGGCCTGCGCAAAATCATGCGCCACCGGCTTGTCTCCGACCACATCGAAACCGGCATCCAGCGCCGCTGCTGCATAGGGATGGTGGGTGTCATTCGGCGTCATGATGGCTACCGCGTCGATGGCGTCTTCACGCGCGCGTTCGCTTGCCAGCATCTGTGCGACCTCGCCATAGGCCCGCTCCGGCTCCAGACCGAGTGTCATGCCGGCGGCGCGAGAGCGATCCGGATCGCTGGAAAACACGCCCGCAACCACGCGCCAGTGGCCGTCCATATGGGCCGCAGCGCGGTGCATGTCGCCAATCCAGGCCCCGGGGCCGCCGCCAATGATGGCCAGCCGCAACGGGCGTCCGAATCGTTCACGCAGAGTTGTCGCCATGTTTGTCCCTGTGGTTCAGTTGAAGGTCGGCATCAGATCCGGGCGAAACCCTGCCGGAGCCGACCTGTTCCGTACGAAAAGGCAAACATGCAATGCTACATGGAGGCGGTGAAGCCACCGTCCACCGTCAATATCAGGCCGGTGACGTAGGAGGCTTCGTCGGACGCCAGGAATACGGCGGCAGGACCGATCTCCTGCAAGCTCCCCCAGCGACCGGCCGGCGTGCGACGACAGACCCAGTCGTTGAACTCCTGGTTCTCCAGCAGCGGCGTGTTCATCTCGGTGGCAAAAAAACCCGGAGCGATGCAATTGACGGTGATCTGCGACGGCGCCAGTTCGACCGCCAGTTGCTTGGTTAGCGCGTGTAACGCGCCCTTGCTGGCGACATAGGCTGAAATCGTCGCGCGCGCATTGATGGCGCTGATGGAGCCAGTCAGGATGATGCGGCCCTGGCGCCGGGGCGCCATCACACCGGCGCCAGCGCGGCACAGCACCCAGACCGCGGTCAGATTGGTGTTCATGACCCGCTGGAAATCGGCCAGCGCAAAGTCACCAATCGGCGCGCGGTGGTTGATGCCGGCATTGGCCACCAGAATGTCCAGATGGCCGTGTTGCGCGACTATGCCCGCTACGCATCGCTCGACCGCCTCGGCGTCGTTGACATCGAACGCCGCCGATTCGCCGGACAAGCCATCACCGTGCAATGTCGCCACCCGCGCATCCAGCGCCGCGGGGTCGCGCGCGTTGAGCACCACATGTGCGCCACGGCTTGCCAGCGCCTGCGCCATCGCCCAGCCCAGACCGCGCGAGGCACCGGTTACCAGTGCCACCTTGTTGTGAAGATCAAACATGTTCTTTTCGGCACTTCATCAGGGTGCCCGCTTTTCGTCAATGTGCCCCACCATCTGCGTGAAGGCCTGTTGCAGCAATCCGTTGTCGGTGCCTGCAGCGATCATGGTGTAACCCATTTCCCGCGCCCGTTGCACCCACGCAGGGTCGGTCGCCATGAACCCGGCCGCCTTGCCATGGCGGCGACAGGCGCGCACCACGTCACGCATCGCGGCGTCAAAGCGGGGATCGTCGAACTGCCCGGGAATCCCCATGAAGTTGGACAGATCGAAATGCCCGACCCACAACACATCGACACCATCGACGGCGGCGATCGCGTCGACATTCGCCAGACCATGTTCGGTCTCGATCTGCGCAATCACCATGGTGCGCGCATTCGCCTCTTTGATCTTCTCGCCGACGTCGCCACCCCGGTAGTCGCACTGGGCAAAACCGAATGCGGCACCGCGCCGTCCGACCGGCGGATAACGGCAGGCCTGAACAATGCTGAGCGCCTGCTCTGCGCTCTCGACCATCGGAATCATCACGCCGCGCGCGCCAAGGTCGAGTGCGCGCGCCAGCCAGGTGTATTCGCCGCGCGGGACCCGGACCATGGGTTCTATCGGCAATCCACGGCAGGTGGAGAAAAGCCACTTGAGGGTTTCAAAGCCGAGCCCGGTGTGCTCCATGTCGTACAGCACGAATCGGCAGCCGGCATTGGCCAGAATGGCGCTCATGCCGGGCGAGAAGAACTCGAACACCATGGCGCCGGCAACGGTCTTGCCGTCCTGCACATCCTGTTTGATGGCGTTCGGTGTCATGGTGCAGTGTCGCAATGGGGGGCGCCGGTCATGTGCTTGTCTCCTGGGCAAAGGGGCAGGCATAGTACCCCTTGTGTCTGCATGGTGCTGCGACGTCGACGACCCACTTCGTCACCGACGATGACCATGAATATAGCCCCAAACGCACGGGTGGCAACACGTTGCCGATCACCGGTAAGATCCTTTGCCACAGCGATCGCAGGGGATGCGTTATCCCCCGCAAGTGAGGAGTTGACCCATGAACACATTCCGCGTCGGCATCACGGCCGATGTACTGCAGTCTGACGGCACGCCCATTTTCGGCAGTGCGCCGTTGTCCTTGCTCGACCAGCCGGGCGTCGAATGGGAGGTCATGGACAACAACTCCAGCGAGATCACCCCGGCGCATGCGGCCCGCTACGACGCGATCTGCGCCATGCTGACCCGCGTAACGCCGGCCAGCCTGAGCGGCCCAGGCATCCGGCTCAAGCTGATTGCGCGCTTCGGTGTCGGCTACGACACCATCGACGTGCCGTCATGCACCAGCGCCGGCGTCTGGCTGACGATTGCGCCCGACGGCGTGCGCCGACCGGTTGCGACCTCGGCACTGACGCTGATCCTGATGCTGGCGCAGAAGGTGTTGATCAAGGATCAGCTGACACGCAGCGGCCGCTGGGCCGAAAAACTGGATCACATGGGCACCGGGCTGACCGGCCGCACGCTGGGCTCGATCGGCATAGGCAACATCGGGGCCGAACTGTTCCGGCTGGCCAAACCGCTGGACATGGTCGCCATCGCCCATGACCCTGCCATTGACCCGGTGCAGGCCGCCGCCATGGGCATACGGCTGGTGGATATGGACACGCTGTTTCGCGAGTCCGACTTCCTGACCGTCAATTGCCCGCTGAACGAACATACACGTGCGCTGGTCGATGCGCGCAAGCTGGCGCTGATGAAACCGGGCGCCTACCTGATCAATACCGCGCGCGGGCCGATCGTCGATGAGAAGGCACTGTACGCGGCGCTCGCCAGCGGTGTTATTGCCGGAGCCGGTCTGGACGTGTTCGAGCAGGAGCCAACGCCCATTGACAACCCGATCCTGCAACTGGACAACGTGGTCGTGACGCCCCACGCCATCTGCTTCACCGACGAGTGTTTGCGCAGCCTGGCCGAAAGCGCGTTCCGCGCGGTCGTCGACGTGGCGCAGGGTCGTATGCCGCCCTATCTGGTCAATCCCGAAGCGCGCAAAGCGCGCCAAACCTGACGGAGCCGCTTCATGCCACTTTCCGACAACAGCAATCCAGGTCACGACCTTCCTGTGCTGATCGTCACAGGAGCCTCGCGCGGTATCGGCGCGGCGTGTGCGCGTGCTGGCGCGCGCGCGGGTTACCGCGTGGTCGTCAACTACAGCAACAGCCGGGACGCGGCGCTTGCGGTGGTGGCCGATATCGAAAAGGCCGGCGGCTCGGCCACTGCCATTCGCGCGGATGTGTCCCGACCCGACGACGTGTTGCAGTTGTTCGCGCAGACCGACGCCCATTTCGGCAAGGTGGCAGCGTTGATCAACAACGCCGGTATCGGCGGTCCGATACAGCCGCTGGAGGAGCTGGCGCCCGAAACACTGGAGGCCCTGTTCCGTACCAACGTCTACGCCGCAATCCATTGCAGTGCCGCGGCCATTCGCCGCATGTCACTGCGCCACGGCGGCAGCGGCGGCGTCATCGTGAACATCTCGTCGGCTGCCGCGCGATTGGGCGGGCTCGCCGGCATGGTGGCCTACGCTGCCAGCAAAGGTGCGATCGATAGCCTGACAGTCGGTTTGGCCAAGGAGGTCGGCGGGCAAGGCATACGCGTGGTGGGCATCCGACCCGGCGTTGTCGAGACCGATATCCTCGGCCCCATGGGCGGCGCCACCTTGATACGCGACGTGGCGCCCAGCATCCCGCTGGGCCGGGTCGGGCAACCCGAGGAGATCGCCGATGCGGCCATCTGGCTGCTCGGTCCCCAGGCCTCCTATGTGCATGGCACCACGATTGACGTCTCGGGTGGTCGGTGACCGGCAAGTTGTGGACAATCGCAGTATGAAACTTGCCACCTGGAATATCAACTCCCTGACCGTACGCCTGCCACAGGTACTGGACTGGCTGGCCGCCAATCCGGTGGATGTGTTGTGCCTGCAGGAACTCAAGCTCACCGATGAAAAGTTCCCCCGGGACGTGCTGCAGCAAGCGGGGTACCACAGCGCGGCATTGGGGCAGAAAACCTACAACGGCGTCGCCACCCTCAGCCGTACGCCACTGCGCGATGTGGTGACCCATATTCCGGAATTTGCCGACGCGCAGTCTCGCGTGATCGCCGCCACAGTGGACACGCCATCAGGCGCGCTGCGCGTCATCAACGGCTATTTCGTCAATGGACAGGAACCGGGCAGTGAAAAATTCGCGTACAAGATGCGCTGGCTTGAGGCCTTGCATGCTTATGTGCGCAACGAGCTTGCGGCACATCCGCAACTGGTGCTGCTGGGGGACTTCAACGTGACGGCCGAGGACCGCGACAGCTGGGACCCGGAAGGCCTGCGCGAGACCATCCACCATACGACGCAGGAACGCGAGAACTTTCAGGCCCTTCTGCAACTCGGTCTGCACGACAGCTACCGCATGTTCGAGCAGCTTGAGAAAACCTATAGCTGGTGGGACTACCGGGAGTTTGCGTTTCGCCGCAACCGCGGGCTGCGCATCGACTACATCCTGGTCAGCGAAACACTCAAGCCCAGGGTCAGCGCCTGCACCATCGACAAGGCTCCGCGCAAGAACGAACGTCCAAGCGACCACGCACCGGTGGTCGTGGAACTGGCCGACTGAGCCCGGCCAACGCGGGCGCCGGCGCCAGCGCGGGCACCCGGGCGCGCCTTACTCCAGGCCGAGGTCCTGGATCTTGCGCGTGATGGTGTTGCGGCCAATGCCGAGCTTTTGTGCTGCCTCGATACGTCGGCCTCGGGTATGGGCCAATGCGGTGAGGATGAGCCGCGACTCGAACCTTCGCGTCAGGGCCTCCCACACGTCCTGTCGACCCGCGTCCAGCAACTGCCTCGCCTCGGCCTCGACACCCGCCTCCCATACCGACGTCTCCGCCGATGATTCGGCCGCTTGCCACTCGACACCCGATGGGGCCGACACCGATTGCGGCGCGGATGCCGTCGGCAATATGGGTGCGGCAGCATCAGATGTGGTGACTGGCGCGAGTTCCAGCGCCCCCTGCGTCGATGTGGCACCGAGCACCTCCGGTGGCAGATCCTTGGCATCTATCACCTGCGCCGGTGCCATTACGGTCAACCAGTGGCAGATGTTTTCGAGCTGACGCACATTGCCGGGAAACGGAAAACGCGACAACTGTGCCAACGCCAGATCGGAAATACGCTTGGGCTCCACTTCGAGTTGACGTGCGCTTTGCTGCAGAAAGTGGCGCGTCAGTCCGTTGATGTCTTCGCGGCGTTCTCGCAAGGGAGGCAAACGCAGGCGGATCACGTTGAGTCGGTGGAACAGATCTTCGCGGAACGCCCCTTCCTTGACCCGTTGCTCCAGGTCCTGGTGGGTGGCAGCGATCACCCGCACATTGGTCTTGATCGCATCATGTCCACCAACGCGGTAGAAGTTGCCGTCCGACAACACGCGCAGCAGCCGGGTCTGCAGGTCGAACGGCATGTCACCGATTTCGTCCAGAAAAAGGGTGCCACCATCCGCCTGTTCGAAGCGACCGCGCCGCATGGTCTGGGCGCCGGTGAACGCACCACGCTCGTGACCAAACAGTTCGCTTTCGAGAAGGTCCTTGGGTATGGCCGCGGTATTGATGGCCACAAACGGCGCACTGCCGCCATGGCCACGCGGCGAGTGCTTGTGCAAGGCGCGTGCCACCAACTCCTTGCCGGTGCCTGACTCGCCGGTAATCATCACCGTCACGTTGCTCTGGCTCAGCCGGCCGATCGCGCGGAACACGTCCTGCATCGCTGGCGCCTGACCCAGCATCTCCGGCGCCGTCACACTGCGTTGCTCCGACACAGCCTCGCGCTGGCTTTCCTGCATTGCGCGGCGGATCAGTTCCACCGCCTTGGGCAGGTCAAAGGGTTTGGGCAGGTATTCGAAAGCGCCGCCCTGGAAAGCCGAAACGGCACTCTCCAGATCGGAGAACGCCGTCATGATGATGACCGGCAAGGCCGGGCGTTCTCGCTTGACGCGCTCGAGCAGGTCGAGCCCCGAGCCCCCTGGCATGCGAATGTCACTCACCAGGATCTGCGGTCCGTCGTCTTCGCCTGCCGACTCCAGTGCTGTCAGCACATCGCGAATGTTGGTGAAGCTGCGTGTCGCCAGGTTCTCCCGCAGCAAGGCCTTTTCCAGCACGAACCGGATGGACTGGTCATCGTCAACGATCCAGATAGGCTTCATGGTGAGGTCTGGCGCATGGTGCGCAGGCGGTAAGGTAGGTAATTGGACAAAATTCAGGACAGTGGTATGAGGATCTTGAAGTCAGTTCGACCCGGACTGCTGTCCACCTCGATCAGACCGTGGTGTTGCTGCACAAATGTCTGTGCCAGCGTCAACCCCAGTCCGGATCCGCCATCCCTGCCCGACACCAGCGGGTAGAAGATGCGATCCTTGATCGAGTCTGGAACACCAGGCCCGTTGTCAATGACATGCAATTCCAATGCCAGTCTGTACCTGTGCTTACCAAATGTGACCTGGCGCGCAACGCGGGTACGCAAGGTGAGCGTCGCGTCGCCGGCCACGATCCGTTCCTGCAGCGCCTGGCAGGCGTTCTGCGCGATGTTCAGAACGGTCTGTATCAGCTGCTCACGATCGGCGCGCAGCTCGGGAATCGATGTGTCGTAATCGCGCACCACGCGCATGCCACGCGGAAACTCCGCAACGATCAACGAACGCACGCGTTCGCATACCTCATGGATATTGACATCACCCACGCGTTGCGGAAATCGGTGAGGCGCCAGCAGCCGATCGACCAGAGACTGCAGCCGATCGGCCTCGCGAATGATGACCTGCGTGTATTCATTCAGCCCGCGCCCCTCGATCTCCATCTCGAGCAACTGTGCGGCGCCACGAATGCCGCCCAGTGGATTCTTGATTTCGTGGGCCAGATTGCGGATGAGTTCCTTGTTCGCCTGGGCCTGGTCGGTCAGGCGCTCTTCGCGCTCCTGTCGCGCCTGCTGCTCCTGGGGTAACAACTCCACGACGATTTCGCGCCGCGACTCGGTCTGCGTGACGATCACATGCACGGGCATCGGCTCATGGTTGAGCCGTTTGAGCCAGGCGTCGTAACGCATCGCAGCGAAGGCATTGCCACCGGCACCTTGCAGCGCGTGCAACAAGGCCTGGGGCTCGACGAAGTTGTCGGTGAACTGCGAATCGACGATGGCGCGGCGCGAAACGCCCAGCGCATCCTCCAGTGCCGCATTCGCGAACACGACAATGCCGTCTTCGTGCACGACCGCGATCAGCGTGGCCAACAGATCAAAGGATCTGAAGCGCGACGGGAGGATATCGGTCAGAGATGGGAAGTGAGCGGGACTCAAGCGTGCTATTTTGAACCGACAACACGACCGAGCTCGCGTCGGATGCCCGCGATATCGCTTTCGTTGCGTGTCAATGTCGCCTTCAATTCCGCAACGCGATCGAGATACTTCTGGTAATTGCGTGCCTCATCGCCCCGCTTATCAGGCTCTCCATTGTTGTACTCTCGCAACAAATCGGAGTTTCGCGCTTCGGCTTTCTTGAGTTCGGACTCCAGAATCAGCCGCGCATCGGAATCACGTGCCTTCTGATCGGCGTTGTCCACGCGCGCCTGCGAAGGCGCTGCCGAGGCCAGACGCACCGTTGCGCCGGCCAAGGGCGCGCCAGCAGAGCCGGATGACGCTGAGGCATTGGCCGGTGGCTTGAAACCCTGGATCACGGTGACGTTTCCGCCCTCAAGCAGCTTGCACTGGCCCTTTTGTGCGTCCGTGATCTTGTTGGTGTATTCGTTGCCGCAGCGGTAAATCTGGGCCTGGGTCGGGCCGGCCAGAACCAGCACGATGGCAAACAAGGGAATTGACGACAAATGCATGATGCTCTCTCCACGCGTCTCAGGATACAGGGACGACTTTTGAGTATGCGCCAGTTGGCCCGATTGGCCAAACCAGCAACATATCCCCCAAATGAACAAGGGCGGTCGAAACCGCCCTTGTTCTTCTGTTCATCGGGCTCGCCCTGGCAAGCCCGATGAACTGCTATTACAGCGAATAGTACATGTCGAACTCGATCGGATGGGTGGCCATGCGCATGCGCGTCACTTCGCCCATCTTGAGCTCGATGTAGGCGTCGAGCATGGTGTCGGAGAACACGCCACCCTTGGTCAGGAACTCGCGATCCTTGTCCAGATGTTCCAGCGCCTGGTCCAGGCTGTGGCAAACGGTCGGGATCAGCGCGTCTTCTTCCGGCGGCAGATGGTACAGGTCCTTCGTGGCGGCTTCGCCCGGATGGATCTTGTTCTCGACGCCATCGAGACCGGCCATCAGCAATGCCGAGAAGCACAGGTACGGGTTGGCCAATGGATCCGGGAAACGCGCCTCGACGCGACGGCCTTTCGGGTTGGCCACGAACGGGATGCGAATAGCCGCCGAGCGGTTCTTGGCCGAATAAGCCAGCTTCACCGGTGCCTCGAAGTGCGGTACCAGACGCTTGTAGCTGTTGGTGCCCGGATTGGTGATGGCGTTCAGCGCGCGGGCATGCTTGATGATGCCGCCGATGTAATACAGCGCAAAGTCCGACAGACCGGCGTAGCCGTCGCCGGCAAACAGGTTCTTGCCGTCTTTCCACACCGACTGGTGCACATGCATGCCGGAGCCGTTGTCGCCAACGATGGGCTTGGGCATGAAGGTGGCCGTCTTGCCATACGAGTTGGAAACGTTCCAGACCACGTACTTGAGGATCTGCACCCAGTCGGCGCGTTGCACCAGCGTACTGAACTTGGTGCCGATCTCATTTTGGCCGGCGCCCGCCACCTCATGGTGAAACACCTCGACCGGGATGCCCAGGGATTCGAGGATCAGGGAAATCTCGGCACGCAGATCTTGCGTGCTGTCGACCGGAGGAACCGGGAAATAACCACCCTTGGTGGTTGGGCGATGGCCGCGGTTACCGCCTTCGATCTTCTTGCCGGTGTTCCACGGCGCTTCGTATTCGTCAATCTTGACGAATGAGCCGGAGGCATCAGCACCCCAACGCACGTCGTCGAAGATGAAGAATTCTGGCTCGGGGCCGAAGTAGGCGGTGTCGCCCATGCCGGAAGACTTGAGGTAGGCCTCGGCACGCTTGGCGATCGAACGTGGATCGCGGTCATAGGCCTTGCCGTCGCTGGGCTCGACCACGTCGCAGCTCATGAACAGCGTCGTTTCTTCGAAGAACGGGTCGATATTGGCCGTATTGGGATCGGGCATCAATTGCATGTCCGATGCTTCGATGCCTTTCCAGCCACCAATGGACGAACCGTCAAACGCGTGACCGGATGTGAACTTGTCTTCGTCGAAATGCGAAACAGGCACCGTCACGTGCTGCTCCTTGCCCCGGGTGTCGGTAAAACGGAAGTCAACGAACTTGACTTCGTTTTCCTTCACCATCTTGATCACGTCTGCGACGGTCTTGGCCATCAAATACTCCTGT
>JBBQJP010000078.1:0-20031 GCA_038326025.1 Burkholderiales bacterium | reverse complement strand
CGGGCTTTATATTTCCTTGAACCAATGCTCTCGTAGCTCGGGCTTGGAACATCGCCTGGCTGGTGTGATCATCTCGCGTCAGATGAACCCGACGCCAACGCTGACCTCGCCCACCTGAACCCCGGTTCAGGATGCGGGTCCGGTGGCAACTGCAGGCACCTAATTTTCTCTGTGGATTTCTCCCCGACACTGATTCTTGAACTGGCCGCATTGGGCCTGTGCACCGGTTTCCTGGCCGGCTTGCTAGGCCTGGGCGGCGGCATGATGATGGTGCCGTTTCTGACCTTCATCCTGACGGCTCGCGACTATCCGCAGGAACATGTCATCAAGATGGCAGTAGCGACATCGTTGGCCACCATCTGCTTCACGTCGCTGGCATCGGTACGCGCGCACCATAGACGCGGCGCGGTGCGCTGGGACATCGTGCGTTTGCTGGCGCCTGGAATCCTGCTCGGTGCGTTTCTGGGTTCGCAGATGGCCTCGGCCATGCCCGCAAGCTGGCTGGGTTATCTGTTCGCCACGTTCGTCATTTTCTCGGCCACGCAACTGTTGCTCAATCGAAAACCCCACGCGGCGCGCACCTTGCCCGGCGGCGCCGGCTTGTTCGGCGTGGGCAATCTGATCGGCGTGATGTCGGCACTGGTGGGCGCGGGTGGCGCGTTCATATCCGTGCCGTTCATGACCTGGTGCAACGTCAGGATCCACACGGCAGTTGCAACCTCCGCCGCATTGGGTTTTCCGATTGCACTGGCCGGTACCTTGGGTTATCTGTTTGCCGGCTGGAGCTTGTCCGCGATGCCGGCCGGTGCGTTGGGTTATTTGTACTGGCCCGGTTTTCTGGTGTTGTCTGCAGCCAGCATGACCACCGCGCCGCTGGGTGCGCGGGTCGCACACAGCATGGACGTGGCGCCACTCAAACGTGTGTTTGCCGTTGTGCTGTATGCGCTGGCGGGATATTTCATTCTGCGTTGATCAGGCCCCGCCCATCAGCGCTGCGCCAACGCCCGCTGCCGTATTAATCGCCAGACTGCGATGCCATCCACTGCGCAAAAGCACCGGCGGGCATGGCCGCCGCGCACAGGAAACCCTGGTACGAGGCGCAACCGAGTTCGCGCAGGCAATCCATCTGGGCTTGCGTCTCCACGCCCTCGGCAACGACCGCAAGCTTGAGTGCCCGGGCCATCGCGATGGTCGCGCTGACGATGGCACGATCGCTCTCGTCCATCGGTAAACCTGTGATGAACGATCGATCGATCTTGAGCTTGCCGATCGGAAAACGCTTCAGGTACGACAGGCTGGAATAACCGGTACCGAAGTCGTCGATCGTAAGGCGTACGCCAATGGCAGCCAAGGCATGCAAACGCTCCAGTGCCTCGTCGGCGTCGCGCACCAGAATTGACTCGGTGAGTTCGAGTTCGAGCAAATCGGGGCGCAATTGCCGGCCGCGCAAGGCCTGGTCAACCACAGACACAAAATCAGCCTGCTGAAACTGCAGTGGCGACACATTGATGGACACCACTACCGGCGTGCCGGCGTCTTGCCAGACAACCGCCTGCTGAACCGCTTGCTCCAGCACCCAGTTGCCGATCGTAGTGATGAATCCGGTTTCTTCGGCCAACTGGATGAACACAGACGGCGGCACGTCGCCGAATTCAGCATCGCTCCACCGGGTCAAGGCCTCGGCACCCACCAGAGCGCCGCTGCCGATGTCGATCTGGGGTTGGTAGTGAATCTGGAACCGCCCCTGTTGCATGCCCTGGCGCATGGCGTGGTCCATCTTGATGCGCGACAGCACATCGACATTCATCTGGGGCTGGTAGAAGCGGAAATTTCCCCGGCCCCGCTCCTTCACCCGGTACATGGCGGTGTCGGCATACTGGATCAGTTCATCCAGCGTCTTGCCGTCGCCAGGATACAAGGCCACGCCAATACTGCAGCCAACCGAAAAATTCATGCCGTCCAGCACGAACGGCTGGGCCATCGCATGCAGCACCCGCTGCGCGCAGGCCTCGGCGCCCGGCGCGTCGGCCTCCTGCAGGAACAATACGAACTCGTCGCCACCCAGACGGCACAGGGTGTCCACGTCACGCAAGCAGGCGCCAATGCGGGCGGCGACCTCGACCAGCACCCGGTCGCCGAACAAATGGCCCATGGAGTCGTTGATATTCTTGAATCGGTCCAGGTCGAGGAAAAAAACCGCGAACTGCCCGCCGTTGCGTCCGACCATGCGCAGCGCAAAGTCGACCCGCTGGCTGAGCAGCAACCGGTTGGGCAAGCCGGTCAGGACATCGCGGTAGGCCAGTGTTTCGATGCGTTGCTGGGCGGCATATTTTTCGCTCAGGTCCTTGAAGAAGCAGATGCTGTTTACCGGCGTGCTGTTTTCGTCGCGCAGCAGGATCCAGGACACCTGCACCGCATGGGGTTCGCGGGTGGCGTTCCTTCGCCAGACTTCGCCCTCCCAGAAACCGTCGGTCTGCAGATGCTGCTGCACCCGCTTGAAGAAACTCTGGTCGTGCGGATCGTAGAAAAATTCGGCCGTGCCCTGGCCCAGCAGTTCCGACTGGACATGTCCGGTCTGGCGTTCGCAAGCCGGATTGACAGCGAGCAAGATGAAGTCGGCCCCGGTAATGAAGATCGCGTCCAGGCTGGATTCGAATACCTTGGCCGCCAGGCGCAAGCGCGACTGGGTGTCCACCTCCTGCGTGATGTCGCGGAAAGCATAAACCCGGCCACTGGGCAGACCCCGGCTGTACTGCGGCTTGGAGCGCCGCTCGACGATACGACCGGTGCGCAGCGTAAGTGTGTCCTGCGCCTCCAGCAACGGTGCGGCGGCAATCTCGCTCAGCCGTTGCTGATACGGCTGACCGTCGATCACGGCATCGGCCATGTGCTCGAACAAGGCCGCATCGTTGCGCCGCACCATCAAGGCCTCGGGCAGGTCCCACAGTTCGGCGAAACGACGGTTGTAGTTGTGCACCCGGCCATCCGGGCCCTGCGACAGGAGGCCGTCGGCGGTGGATTCGAGCGTGGCGCGCAATTCGGCCACCAGGCGCTCGAGTTCGCTCTCGGTGCGCCGCTGCTGTCGAAGGTCGCGCAAACTGACAAGGAAAAGCGGCGTCGCGGCATCGAGCCAGATGCGGCAGACCTTGCGTTCCACCGGTATGGCTACACCGTCGGAACTGCGGATCAGGGTTTCGGAGTGGATCTGATCCGTCAGACCGCCCGCAACGTCTTCCCAGAAATACTGGTCCTCAGGCGTCGCTGTGAGTTCCACCACAGGACGTCCTACCATGTCGTCGCGTTCAATGCCCGACAAGTCCAATGCCGGCTGGTTCATCGCAACGATGCGCAGATTGACCGGCTCCACCAGCCAGACGGCTTCGATCAGCGCATCGATCAGTCCAAGGCTGGAAGACAGGCTCACGGCACAACCTCGCCACGCGCTGCGTCGGTCGCACGCTCGAAGAAATAGCAGATGCGAAGTCGCGGCGACAGATAGTCGATCGCAGCACGCGGCAGCAGGTCTGGTCGAATGCTGCGCCGTATCCCTGCCGCCGGCGCTTGCTCCAGGTTCAGGATCACGGCCTCGCTCTTGGGCACGGAAGGCTCATGCACGATCACCCTTGGCTTGAGCGGGCGGGTTGAATTGACCGACACCACCAGCGCGAAGCGCTCATCCGACAACTGCACGACAGAACCCGGCGGATAGACGCCCATCATGCGAATGAAGGCTGCAAGCACAGCGATATCAAATCGGTCCTTCATCTGGGCAAAAATCAACGACAAGGCTTCGTGTGGCGTGACGGCAGACGATGGCCGCAACGGATTGCACATGTTTTCGTAGCGATTGACCAGCGCCAGAACCTTGCCGCTCAAGCTGATGCCGGCATCGGTCAATTGCCGCGGAAAGCCGCTGCCGTCCATCGTTTCGTGGTGCTCGCCGATCGTGCGTTGCACCTCCGGCGACAACCCCATCTGCATCGCAATCGAGACGCTATGCGCCACGTGACTCTGATAGAGGCGGTACTCCGGCGGCGAGAAGTTGGTGTCGGCCAGGCGCAATCGATCGGGCAGACGGGTCTTGCCGACATCGTGTAAAAAGGCAGCAATGCCCAGATGCTGAAGGTCCTGCGCCGACATGCCCAGCGCCTTGCCCAGAAGCAGGGACAACACCGTCACGTTGACTGGGTGCATCCAGGCGCGGTCGCCGGTGGTCTCGGACAACAGGCGGATCGACGACTCGTTCTGGTTCAGCATGGCACCGACCAGAGAGTCCACCAGATGCGCACAAAGGGACGCGGCCTCACCGGGCTCCCTCGCAATGCGCTCTACCACCTTGCGGTATTGCCGGATGGCGTCGTCGAACTGCTTGTCACACTGCGCCAGGCTGTCGTTCTGAGCCTGTATCAGTTCGGCATGTTGGCGCCGTTGGCGCTGGTATTCGTCGTTCTTCAGCCCGCCGTCGGCCGCTGCCTGCTCCACCAGCATGCCCGAGCCCAGGCCATGAGATGCATAAAGCGACGCTGGCTCTGGTGATGCCACATCGGTGACAGGCGGTGGATCACTGCGCGCGTGCACACAACGAATTCGATCCAGACCCAGACCTCGCAAAGTCTCGATCTGCTTTTGGGAACTGATCTTGAAGCTGCCCTTGGGAAACGGATGCGACATCCAACCGAGTTGCAGCTCGACGAAAAGACCGATTCTCAGCTGGTCCAGTGCAATGTAGTCGTAGCCATGGTCTGTCATGTTGATGCCGCTAGAACGCGGATCGGGACAACAGCTTGAAATCCATTCATGGTCATTGACCCGAAGCTTACTACCTGCCAGTTGAATCCCGCGCCGGCGCATGAAAATCTTGACATTTCCGGCCCTTTGTTGTGATGTTCACACGACAACTGCAAAATATCACGCATGGATTGGTGCCGGCGCAACACTGGTGCCGCGGCAAAACCATGTTTGACCGCCAATACCGGCCCACACCCCATGAATGGAAAATCGCCGCCATGATTGAATTTTTCTTCGACTGCTCCAGTCCCTGGACCTATCTCGCTTTTCACAATGTCCAGCCGATGGCGCGCGAGATCGGTGTGACTATCCAGTGGCGGCCGATTTTGGTGGGAGGCGTATTCAACGCCATCAACCCCAGCGTCTACGCCGCCCGCGACAACCCGGTCCCGGCCAAGCAGGCCTATATGCGCAAGGACCTGGCCGACTGGTCACGCCACTGCGGATTGACCATCCGTATGCAGCCCACGGTCTTTCCGGTCAACAGCGTCAAGGTGATGCGGGGCTGTTTGTGGCTGCTGGCCCAATCACGGATGTTGCCATTCGCCAGCGCAGCATTCGAAGCCTACTGGTCGGATGACCGCGACATCTCCGACGATGCGGTACTGCGCGACATCTGCACCCGGTGCGACATTGATCCGCAGTCCTTCTTCACCGGCATTCGGGAGCCGGCAATCAAGGCCCGACTCAAGGCCAATACCGATGAACTGATTCGCCGAGGCGGTTTCGGGTCACCTACGATGTTTGTGGGCGAAGACATGTACTTCGGCAACGACCGCCTGGTCCTGCTGGCCGCAGCAGCAGTCAAACAAAAAGCGCGGCAGTAGCGCGCCCGGCCGGCGCGATCTGCCCCGGCATCGGTCGCAGCCCGCCGTCCTGCCAACACGACCAGCCGTATAAGGCCGCGAATACCGCACCAGTGGCCGGGCCACCTGCCGGCCCTACCCGCTCTGCACCTCGGCGCGCCGCATCGATGAACCACGCCGGCAAGCTCAGGTGATACGGGTTGCGCACCACCTCGCCGGTGTGCAGGCTCAAGGCGGCAACCAGGGTGGCGACCTGCCGTCGATCGAGCGGCACCATCAGGGCCGGCTCCATCTGGGTGTTCCAGTACTCGCTGAACAGCATGTGCACACGCCAGTGCGGCGCCGCCCTGCGCACGGCGGCCATTACCAGACCATGGGTGCCAATATGCGCCGGATGCCCGTCGAGCCCATGCGGACACACCACTACGCGCGGCCGGTACTGCTGAATCAACGCCAAAATGCGGGCCACATCCAGCTCAAACTGCGCGCCATCGGTGGTGGCGGTCAATGGCCGCACCCGTTCCAAGGCCACACCAGGGGTACTGGTTGCACTGTTCAGTTCAAAACCCAGGAACGCACAACAGCGGCTCAGCTCTTGCCACCGGGCCGGGCGACGCGCGACGTCGCTGCCAAGCGTGACCGCGATATTGACCACACGCCAGCCGTCTTCGCTGCGCAAGCGCCAGGGCAAGGCGCCCGCGATGACTTCATCGTCCGGATGGGGCGAAAAGACCATGCAGACCGGCGCATCCTCGGACACTTGCGGCAGGACTTGCGGCGCCGGGATTGCATCAAGCAAAGCGCCACCTTGGCGCAGCAATTCCTCGAAACCGCCAACATAGTCGAGATACGGGTCACGCATGGGCTTCTTTCAGGTACCGGCCGACGGGTTCAGATATCAGAAACAACAAACCCCGCCGAGGCGGGGTTTGCTGCGCAACATGGCTGTCGGCGCCTGTGCCGATCAACCCATGTGCAGGCCGCCGTTGACCGAGAAATCGGCGCCGGTGGAGTAGCCACCTTCTTCCGAGGCCAGCCAGGCGATGATGGATGCGATCTCGCTGGGCTCGCCCAGACGCTTAACCGGAATCGTTGCGACAATCTTGGCCAGCACATCTTCACGGATGGACTTGACCATGTCGGTTCCGATGTAACCCGGGCTGACCGTGTTCACCGTCACGCCCTTGGTCGCCATTTCCTGCGCAAGCGCCATCGTGAAACCATGCATGCCGGCCTTGGCAGCCGAGTAGTTGGTCTGGCCGGCCTGGCCTTTTTCGCCATTCACCGAACTGATGTTGACGATGCGGCCCCAGCCTCTTTCGACCATGTCCGGCACCACCTGCTTGGTGACGTTGAACATGGAGTTCAAGTTGGTTCCGATCACCGCATCCCAGTCTTCACGTGTCATCTTGAGGAACATTCGGTCCTTGGTAATGCCGGCGTTGTTCACCAGCACATCGATGGCTCCGTGTTCACCCTTGGACTTGGTAAACGCTTCCACGGTGGAGTCCCAGTCTCCCACATTGCCAACCGATGCGTAGAACGTGAAGCCCAGAGCCGCCTGCTCCGCGATCCATTTCGCGTGGTCGCGGGTCGGACCGCATCCGGCGATGACCTTGAAACCTTCCTTGTGCAAACGCTGGCAGATGGCGGTTCCGATACCACCCATGCCACCCGTCACATATGCCACTTTCTGACTCATTTTGTTCTCCTCTTGTTGAAATCCAGATCCACCTTACGTGACGCTCACCGTGCAATCGTCAACGCAACACCCATGCCACCACCGATACACAGCGAGGCAATGCCTCTCTTGGCGTCGCGCCGCTGCATTTCGTGCAACAAGGTCACCAGGATGCGACAACCGGACGCACCGATCGGGTGCCCGATGGCGATCGCACCACCGTTGACATTGACCTTGCTGGTGTCCCATCCCATTTCCTGGTTCACAGCACATGCCTGTGCTGCGAACGCCTCGTTGATCTCGAGCAGGTCGAGGTCCTGGGCCTTCCAGCCAGCACGGGCCAAGGCCTTGGTCGACGCCGGCACGGGTCCCATGCCCATCAAAGACGGATCCAGACCACTGGTTGCGTAGCTGGAGATTCGACCCAAGGGTGTCAGGCCCAGCGCAGCCGCCTTCTTGGCCGTCATGACCATCACAGCCGCCGCGCCGTCATTGAGACCGGACGCATTGCCGGCAGTGACCCCGCCGGCCTTGTCGAACGCGGGACGCAAGCCCGCCAAGGCTTCGGCATTGGTCTTCTTGTTGATGAACTCGTCATTGGAAAAGATCACCGGGTCACCCTTGCGCTGCGCAATGCTGACCGACACGATTTCATCCTTGAAGCGCCCCGCCTCCTGGGCGGCAGCGGCCTTCTGCTGGCTGGCCAGCGCCAACGCATCCTGTGCCTCGCGGCTGATGCTGTACTTGCGCGCCACGTTCTCCGCCGTGATGCCCATGTGGTACTGGTTGTACACGTCCCATAGTCCGTCGACGATCATGGTGTCGATCATCTTCCAGTCGCCCATGCGCTGGCCGTCACGCGAGTTGGGCAGAACATGCGGCGATGCACTCATGTTTTCCTGGCCACCGGCAATGACGATCTCGCTGTCACCACAAGCCACGGCCTGTGCGGCCAGCATCACGGCTTTGAGGCCGGAGCCACACACCGCATTGATGGTCAAGCCCGGCGTACTTTGGTCCAGGCCGCTCTTGATGACGGCCTGGCGGGCCGGGTTCTGGCCCGAGCCGGCCGTCAGCACCTGGCCCATGATGACTTCGCCGATCTGGTCTGCCTGCCGGCCACTGCGCTTGAGCACCTCGGCGATGACCAGCGCGCCCAATTCGGTTGCCGGCACTTTGGCCAGCGAACCACCAAACTTGCCCACGGCGGTGCGGGCAGCTGAAACGATGACGATATCTTCCATGAGGGTCTCCTGTTTTGTTTTCAGATTCAGTATCAGGCCTTGGCCTTGACATAACGACCGGGCGCAGCCTCGATTTCCTTGTACTTACCGCGGCCATAGGACTTCGGTGCCGCGATCGGCTTGCCGGCCTGGCCCTTGAGCCAGGCAGCCCAATCTGTCCACCAGCTGCCCGGGTGCTCCTTGGCCCCTGCAATCCAGTCTTCGACATTGGCTGGAAACTTGTCTGCAGGGCCGGTCCAGTAGCTGCGCTTGTTCTTGGCCGGCGCGTTGATGACGCCGGCAATATGTCCGGACGCACCCATGACAAAACGTGTCTTGCCCTGCAGGTGCTGGGTTGACGCATAAGCGCCCCCTATCGGCACGATATGGTCCTCGCGCGAGCCGTAAACATAAACCGGCAGATCGAGCTTGTTCAAGTCGACCTTGACGCCACAAACCGTAGCCTTGCCAGGTTTGACCAGTCGGTTTTCGAGATAGGTGTTGCGCAGGTACCAGGCATAAAACGGTCCGGGCAGATTGGTCGAATCGCTGTTCCAGTACAACAGGTCGAATGGCGGCGGTGTCTCGCCCTTGAGATAGTTGCCGACCACATAGTTCCAGACCAGATCGGTCGGACGCAGGAACGAGAAGGTCGAGGCCAAGTCCTTGCCTTTCATCAGGCCGCCCTTGCCCATTTCCATTTCCCGGTATTTGACAAACGACTCGTCGATGAACACGTCGAGCACACCGGTATCGGTGAAATCGAGCAAGGTGGTCAACAGGGTCGCACTGGCCACCGGTTTTTCGCCACGTTGCGCCAGCACCGCGATCGCGGTCGTGAGGATGGTGCCACCGACACAGAAGCCCAGCGCATTGATGGTCTTGGCACCGGAGATGTCCTGCACCACGCCGATCGCGCGTATGGCCGCGTCCTCGATGTAGTCGTCCCAGGTTTTGTGTGCCAGCGATGCGTCGGGATTGCGCCAACTGACAACAAAGGTGCGATGGCCCTGATCGACGGCATAACGAATCAGCGAATTCTCCGGCTGCAGATCCAGGATGTAGTACTTGTTGATACATGGTGGCACCAGCAACAGCGGCTTGGAGTACACCTTGGTCGTCAAAGGCTTGTACTCGATCAGCTGGAACAGCTCGTTCTCGAACACCACCGCACCTTCCGTCGTCGCCACATTGCGACCGACCTCGAACAGGCTCTCATCGGTCATCGAGACATGTCCCTGGCGCATATCGTGCAGCAGGTTTTGCATGCCCTTGGCGATGCTCTCGCCCTTGGTCTCGATCGCCTTTTGCTGCGCATCCACGTTCAACGCCATGAAGTTGCTTGGCGCCGAGGCCGCGATCCACTGCTCAACCGCAAAGCGCACCCTCGCACGCGTCTTCTCGTCGGCTACGATCGAATCCACCAGTCCCATCATGGTGCGGGCATTGAGCAGATAGTTCGCCGCCGAGAACGCGGCCACTGGATTGCTACTCCAGGCGTCGCCGGCAAAACGTTTGTCGCTGACGACGGGTTTTCCCTGAAGCGACTGGGTCCAAAGGTCAGAGGCTTCCTGCAGGTACTGCTGCTGCAATTGCTGCAGGAGCGGAGCCGAAAGACTCACTGCTGGCGGCTGGTCCGCCGCGGTGGCGCCAGGCGCCAGGTTCTGCAACGCCTGCAATGCGCCTGTCCACTGACTCATCAGTGTATGTTGCATCTGCTCGGCCGACTGCTTCCAGAACTCGTTCGTATCTTGATTCATCATGTCGTCCTGCTGTGCCAATTCCTGGAACCTCAGTATGACCGAAGTGCCCTTCGGTAAACTGACATCCGATCATTTTGCCTTCCCTCCAATGTACCTCGTTCCGATTGCCTGGATTTATGTCACGCTGATGATGGCACTTGCCGAGGCCACCAGCAGCCAAGGCTCGGTGCTTGGGGCCATTATCACGTTCGTGCTGTATGGCCTGCTGCCGATGGCGCTGGTGATGTACCTGCTCGGTACCCCTGCGCGCCGGCGGGCACAACGCGCGCGCGAACAGGTCCAAGAGCCATCGCCGGCAGATCGCGACTCAGGCGGCGGGCTCGTCGAGCCAGATGCAGGCAGCCATACGGCCACTTCCACCCAAGACGAGGTTGTCGCGCCGGTGCGAGAAAAAACGTAAGGGATTGTTGACGGTGCACCAGGATGCACCACTGTCATTGCCGTGAACATGTGTGATGCCCAGGCGCTGCAGGCGCTGGCGCGCCAAAGCCGCGAGGTCTGCCAACCACTTACCTTGTGCCTGCGGCACAAAACAGCCGGCCGCCGCCGCGTTGTGTGCGACGAACGTTTCGCGCACCTCATTGCCCACTTCAAAGGCCTGCGGCCCGATGCACGGTCCGAGCCATGCCAGCGTGTTTGCGGCGACCGTGCCATCTGACCGATCCGCCTGCGGGAGCAGGCCCGCATATTGTGCGAAGCAGGACTCCAGTACACCCTGGGCCAATCCCCGCCAACCCGCGTGCGCCGCGCCCACCACCCGCCCGTCCCGGTCGGTGAACAGCACGGGCAGACAGTCGGCAACCCGGATCGTGCACACCACGCCCTGGGTCGCACTGGTACAGGCATCAGCCTCCAGCACGCCAGGCGCGGCTGGGGCGCGCAACGCGACCGAGACCACACCATGGACCTGACTCAGGTAGATCGGTTGCTTACCCAGCGCGGCCTGCAGGCGGCCACGGTTGACCTCCACCGCGGCCGTATCGTCACCGGACGGCCGCCCCAGATTCATGCTGTCGAACGGTGGCTTGGACACGCCACCGTTGCGAGTCGTGAACACGGCGCGCACATGCGGCGGTGCGGGCCAATCCGGCACGATCCAGTCTTGATCCAATGCCGTCATGCCTCGTAATCCGGGCATGCCGATGGTTGTGCCTTGGCGAATGCCTCCAGGGCCATGCAGGCCTCGTGGGCCGCCATGGTGCGTGGCAAGCCGGAAAAATCGCAGTCAAACCGTTGCCCGTTGAAAATCTGTGGCACCAGGCAACAGTCGGCCAGCGTCGGGGTATCGCCGAAACAGTATTTGCCACCTGTGCCATGGTTCAACTGGCGCTCAAAGGCCAGCAATCCCTCACGCACCCAATGACGATACCAAGCCGTCTTGGCCGATTCATCAAGCTTGAGTTCGCGCACCAGGTACTTGAGCACGCGCAGGTTGTTCAGCGGATGGATCTCGCAGGCGATACTTTGCGCCAGCGCCCGAACCCGCGCCCGATCGACCGGGTCCTGCGGCAGTAGAGCCGGTTGCGGATGTACCTCGTCAAGATATTCGATGATGGCCATCGACTGCGACAGCCGCAGATCGCCCACCTCAAGCACCGGCACCAGGCCATCGGCCGCGACGTCGGCATACGGCGCCAGCTTGTGCTCACCACGCGCCAGATGCACCGGCACATACTCGTACTCCAGGCTTTTCAGGCCCAGCGCAATTCGCACACGATACGACGCAGACGAGCGGAAATAGTTGTATAGCTTCATGACGACGAGCATAAACGCTAGCAGCCAGGCCGAACAAGTCCAACAGGACGATCGCATCCTCGGCGACCGGTTCGGCGTCGCCCCATGGCGGGCCGACAAACTCCGGGCGCTAAACTCGGCGCGACACGTCCTGCCCTCTATCCCGCATCCCACGATTTCCATCCCCTCATGTTGCATCCCCAGGCCCGCGCCTTGCTCGATTTGATGGAGCAACGCAAGGTTCCTCCGACCCACACCCTGTCGCCCGCCGACGCGCGCAGCGTGTACCGGGATCGGCGCGCCCTGCTCCAGCCCGAACCGCCGCCGGTGGCTTCGGTACAGGAGTTGCACGCCGATGGACCCCATGGCCCGATAGCCCTGCGCTTGTATCGGCCTGCGACCACACGCGAGACACGCCGCACGCTGCCGGTGCTGGTGTTCTTCCATGGCGGTGGCTGGGTCATTGGCGATCTGGACACCCACGACACCTTGTGCCGTCAACTGGCCAATTTGGCCGGCTGTGCTTTGATGGCGGTTGACTACCGGCTTGGCCCCGAATTCCGCTTCCCCTGTGCGGTCGACGATTGCATCGCCGCCACGCGCTGGTGCCGCGACCATGCGCACCGGCTCGCGCTGGATCCGACCCGTATCGCCGTTGGTGGTGACAGTGCCGGCGGCAATCTGGCCGCGGTCGTGGCACTGGCCGCAAGGGACGCCGGCGACCTGCCATTGCGGTTTCAGCTGCTGATCTATCCCGCCACCGACATGCGGCGCCAGGCACCGTCCCACACGGCCAATGGCCAGGGGTATCTGCTGACGCGCGACACCATGACCTACTTCCACGATCACTACATTGACAACGTGGACTTCGACTCCGACTGGCGAGCCTCCCCGTTGCTGCGCGAGGACCTGAAAGGGCTGGCCGATGCCTTTGTCCTGACCGCCGGCTACGACCCGTTGCGCGATGAAGGTCTGTTGTACAGCCAACGCCTGAGTGAAGCCGGCAATCGCGCCAGCCACGTCTGTTTTGAGCGCCAGATCCACGGCTTCATCACTATGGGCCGCGCCATCGATGAGGCAAACGCGGCCGTTACCTTGTGCGCCGCCATGGTGGCGCAAGCACTGCATCGCGACTGAGACTTTCCGGGTCACGCCAGGCGGTCTGGCGGCCGACGCTTACGCCGGCGGGGTATGACGCGCCGAACGGCTTTTGCCACTGCCGGCGAACAGCGCCTGGCGCGCGCTGCGGGTGATCGCGATGACGCAGGGATGGGTGATGCGCCGCTCGACGGAAATCGCAAAATACGCCACGCTGATGCCATCTGCCTCACCCAGCACGGTGACACCGAACTGACGGCAGATCTCGTCCGCCAGCACGGTCGGACCGACGAAAATACCGGTTCCGCGGCTGCCGAACTCCATCGCAAGTGCGCTGTCATCGAACTCGCCGACCACATGCGGATGGATCTCGCGGGTCTGGAACCAGTCGCGCAGCTTTTGCCCGGCCGCCGAATCGTCCGCAGGCATCAGTACCGGCGCGCCTTCCAGGCAGGCCGGAAATTCACCGTGTAACTGCTGCGCCAACTGCGCACTGGCAAAAAAGCTCTGACCCGATGCGCCCAACTGGTGGCTGAACGCCTTGATGCTCACGGACGCAGGTATCGGCGCATCGGACAACACCAGATCGAGCCGGTGCAAGGCCAGTTCGGCGAGCAGGCTGTCGAGCTTCCACTCACGACAGACCAGGCGCACCGGTTCCTCCATGCGCGTCGCGGGCTCCACCAGCCGGTAGGCGATGGGCTTGGGCAAGGCGTCTGCCACGCCGATCCGGAACTCCAGCGCCGGTCGACTGTTCGGATGCTCATGCACCGCCTGCTCCAGTTCGGCGCCCAGCGAAAAAATGTCCTGGGCGTAACCCAGCGCCAAGCGCCCTGCTTCGGTCAAAACCAGGCCACGCCCGCTTTTGCTGAACAGGGCGCTGCCCAGCCGTTCTTCGAGCAACTGAATCTGACCGCTGATGGTCTGCGGCGTCACATGCAGTTGCTCACTGGCCCGCATCACGCTGCCAGCCTTTGCAACCTGCATGAAATACAGGAGGTGCTTGTAGTTGATCATCAGTATTTTTCGATCTATAAGGACAAATAATTCGAATTTACATTGTCTCCCATCACATCGAGACTGGCACCCATGGCCATTTCGCCCGTCACCACAGGAGCGACCATGCAATTCGACATCCAATGCCGGGGTTTCCCGGCTGCCGCACCATTGACCGACCAGATACGACGCCGATTGGGATTCGGCCTGGCCCGTCATGCCACCCGCGTGACCCGCGTACAGGTCCGCCTGGACGATGCCATCGCTCCGAGCCTTGATACGCACAGCTGGTGCCGCATCCGGGTCGAACTGGTGGATGCGCCACCGGTCGTGGTCCAGGACCTGGGGCCGGACCCGGTAACCCTGATCGACCGTTGCAGCGACCGGGCCGCACGCAGTGTGACCATCCGGCTGGAACGGGCGCATTTTGGTCAAGGGTCCATGGCTTCGCGTATTTTGCCGGCTGGGCCTGAAGGCCCGCAGCGGGTTGCCGTTGCCGGCTTGCCCCACCGCCGCAGCACTCCACGCACGAACGCGCAGCCCGGAAGCTGAACGCCAGCGCCCAACACCGCAAACCCCGCCAATTGTCCATTTGCATCCGACCCACAGGAGTACCCCATGTACATTCCCCCTAAATGCCGCCTGGCCGTCTCCGCGATGATGGACCTGGCCTTGCGCCAGGAATTCGGTCCGGTTCCGCTATCGGCCATCAGTGCACGCCAGGAAGTGTCTCCGTCGTATCTCGATTTGTTGTTCGGCCGTTTGCGTCGCAAGGGCCTGGTCACCGGCACGCGTGGACCGGGTGGCGGCTATACGCTGGCCCGCGACACCCGTGAAATTTCGATGGCCGATATCGTCAGCGCGGTGGAAGAAGGTGATGCGCCGAGCGAAGGCAAAGGCCACCGTTCCTTTGCCGATCGCCCATTGGGCGGCCAATGCATCGGCGGCCAGTGGTGCCTCGATCTTGAGCGCCACATGCTCGACATGCTCCGCGAGGTGACGCTCGAGTCGGTGATCGCGCCCCATCGGAGCACAACGCCGGCGCGAAAACCGACTGCTAACACACTGCCCACCGCAAAAGGCGTAGGTGCGCGAGAGCGCATGGTGGTGGTGGCAGCGAATTCGGTTTTCGGCCGTCCATTACGTCTGGCCATCTGACGGCAGCAGCTCCGCGCCCTTGCGCCAGTATGCGTGCTTGGCCGAGCGGACGACTTCAACGTCCGGGCAAACAGCCCGCGCTTTGGTGACCTGCATCAGCAATTTGCCGATCCGCCGCCGTCCTCGCGCTTTGCGGCTTCGTGCTTTCGTATGATGGGTCCAACCTGCTGTGCGCGGTTAGCGTCTGCACCACACCCACCATAGCCAAGGCACCCCCTATGAGTATTCGCAATCTGGACTCGTTATTCACCCCCACCAGCGTGGCGGTGTTCGGCGCATCACAACGGGCCGGCAGTGTCGGCGCCACCGTATGGGCCAATCTGCGGGGTGGTGGCTTCAAAGGGCCGTTGTATGCCGTCAATCCCCGCCACCAGACCATTGGGGAAGACCCGGTCTATGCCAGCGTCGCGGACCTGCCCGGCATACCCGACCTGGCGGTGATCTGCACGCCGGCAGCCACTGTTCCCGGCTTGATCGCCGAACTGGGCAAGCGCGGCACCCGCGCCGCGGTCATATTGACCGCTGGTCTGGACAAGTCCCAGCGCAAGGCCATGCTCGATGCGGCACGACCCTGGTTGCTGCGTATCCTCGGGCCCAATTGCATCGGCCTTCTTTCACCGCACTGCGGTCTGAACGCCAGCTTTGCGCATGTGGCGGCGGCGCCGGGCGAGCTGGCCTTCGTGTCCCAGTCCGGCGCGCTGGTCACGGCCATGCTTGATTGGGCCCGTTCTCGCGCCATCGGTTTCTCGCATTTCGTATCCCTGGGCGAACATGCCGACGTTGATTTCGGCGACATGCTGGACTACCTGGCCAGCGACGGGCGCACGCGCGCCATCTTGCTGTACATTGAGTCGATAGAAGCGCCACGCAAGTTCATGTCGGCGGCACGTGCTGCCGCGCGCAACAAGCCGGTCATCGTGGTCAAGGCCGGTCGTTCCCGCGAAGGACAAAAAGCTGCTGCGTCCCATACCGGCGCGCTGGCCGGCTCCGATCTGGTCTACGAGGCAGCGATTGCGCGCGCCGGCATGCTGCGCGTGGATACCTTGCAGCAGTTGTTCCTCGCGGCCGAGACCCTGACGCGGTTTCGCAGCAACCGCTCCGATCAACTGACCATTCTGACCAATGGCGGCGGCGCCGGCGTAATGGCGGCCGACGCTGCCGAACATGCGGGCATGGATCTGACCGCGTTGGACAGCGAAACCCTGAAGGCGCTCGACACCGTGCTGCCCGGCAATTGGTCACATGGCAATCCGGTAGACATCATCGGCGACGCGCCGGCCGAAAGGTATGTGCAGGCGCTTGAGGCCTTGCAGAAGTCACCAGAACAAAGTGCAATCCTGTTCATCCATGCCCCCACGGCGATTGTTCCTAGCGTCGACATCGCGCAGGCGCTGGTGCCGCTGATCAAACGCCATCCACAACAACTGCTGTCCTGCTGGCTTGGCGAGGCCGCCGTCGCCGACGCCCGCCAGACCTTTCAGGACGCCGGCATCGCCAGTTACGAAACGCCCGAAGAAGCCGTCAGCGCGTTCTCGATGCTGGTGCGCTATCGACGCAATCAGGCACAGCTGATGGAAGCACCCGCCGTCGCGCCCGCGACCCATGCCGCGGTGGCACCCGATACGGCCAGGGTGCGTCAATTGGTGCAACAGGTCCTGGCACAAGGCCGAGAGATGCTCAGTGAGCCCGAAGCCAAGGCCGTGCTCGATGCCTATGGCATACCGGTGGTTGCGACGCGCGTTGTGTCCGACTCGCCGCAGGAGGCCGTGGCCGCAGCCAGGGCCATCGGGTTTCCGGTGGTGCTCAAGATCCTGTCCGACGATATTTCGCACAAATCCGATGTTGGCGGCGTGGTGCTCGATCTGGCCCATGCAGACGCGGTGATGGAGGCGGCGATAAACATGCTGGCACGCGTGGTCCGGGAGCAGCCCAAAGCCCGGGTCCAGGGATTCACCGTACAGGCCATGGTCCGCATGGCCCATGGCCGGGAATTGATCGTCGGCGCCAGCATCGATGCCGTGTTCGGCCCAGTGATCCTGTTCGGCTCTGGCGGCACCTCGGTTGAAGTGGTGGCCGACCGTGCCATCGCGCTGCCACCCCTGAACGCATCGCTGGCCCGCTCCCTGGTGCAGTCCACCCGGATTGCGCGGCTGCTGGGCGCCTATCGCGACGTACCGGCAGCTGACCAGGATGCCCTGCACTCGGTGCTGGTGGCGGTGTCCTGCCTGTTGGCCGACATTCCTCAACTGGTCGAACTCGACATCAACCCGCTGTTGCTCGGCCCATCCGGCGCCATGGCACTGGACGCGCGCATTCGTGTACGTGATGGTGCGTCGGGTGGCGCCGACCATTTCGCCATCCGGCCGTATCCGGCACACCTGGTGGAATCGGTGGATTGGCAAGGCCGGGCACTGACACTCAGACCGATCCGGCCGGGCGACGAGGCACAACATCTGGCGTTTTTGTCGCAACTGGACGCACAAGACATCCGCATGCGCGTTTTCTACAGCCGGCGCAGCATCGAGCCCGGCGAGTTGGCGCGTCTGACCCAGATTGACTACGAGCGCGAGATCGCCTTCATCGCAGTCGAAGCAGGAACCGACGGTCAGGAACAAACATTGGGGACGGTGCGGGCCATGGTCGACCCGGACAATATCACCGCGGAGTTCGGCATCATCGTGCGGTCGGATCTCAAGGGCTCGGGCCTGGGCAGGCTGCTGATGGACAAATTGATCCAGACTTTGCGCGCTCAGGGCACGCAGCGTCTGGTCGCGACCGTACTGAGCGAAAATGCACGCATGCTGGCATTGCAGCGTGAACTCGGCTTCGTCGACAGCAAAAACGACCAATCCGACGGAACGCGCGATATCCATCTCGACCTGCAGTCCGCGCCTCGAACGGGCGCAGGTCCGACAAGCGACTGAGCGCTTCAGCCAAGCCTGTTGCCTGTCACGCGTCGATACTTGAGCACTTGTCTGTCCGGAGAACCTGCATGTCGTGGCTCACTCGCCTGCGGGCGATGATTCCTACCCGGGCCCAGATCCGCGACAACCGCTGGTTGCGCTGGCTGAGCCCGTGGTTGCGCCGACCGCGCCTGTGGCGCTGGTCGCGCCGTGGCGTGGCCATGGGCGTGGCGCTGGGCATCTTTTTCGGTTTGCTCGTTCCGGTGGCCCAGATTCCGCTGTCGGTAGGTGCCGCCGTGTTGCTGCGCGCCAACGTGCCCGCCGCTGCCGCCAGCACGCTGGTGACCAATCCGCTCACCTTCGGCCCCCTGTACTACGCGGCCTATCAGCTGGGTCACCGCATCATTGGAACCGCCCCTGCCGATGAGTTGCCACCCCCGAACGGCATACACAAAGCCGGCCTGCCGCCGCATCACAAGCCCATGTGGAAGCGGGTGTCGGACATGGGCAAGCCACTGTTGCTCGGCCTGACCATTCTGGCAACCCTGATGGGCCTATTGTCTTATGCTGTCACGTCGCTGGCCTGGCACGGCTGGACCTGGTTCAAACGCCGCCGCCGGCGATTGTCCGGAGCGCCCGAGGGCAACCGCGAGGACTGATTCGAACATCGCCTGCGCCCGCCACCTACCGGCGAACTATTCCGACCCGACACACGAAAAGGAACACAACGCCATGGACGTGACGCTCAGCGACGCCGCACGCAAGCAGGCCATCAGCTCCATCGAGCGCTATTTCAAAGAGAACATGGACGAACGCATCGGCAATATCGCTGCCGCCGCGCTGCTCGGGTTTTTCGTAGAAGAGATTGGGCCGTCCATCTACAACCAGGCGGTCAGCGACGTGCAAGAGCGACTGCAGGCCCGCGTGATGGAAGTCGACATCGATTTGCACGCCGAGGAATTCGACTATTGGCGCAAATACGACCAGGCGCGCAAACGGCGCTGAACGGGGGTATTTACGGGGCCATTTTTTTACCTGGCAGGTAATGGACCGGGTGCGGGAGGCGTCAGACACTGGTAACACCATGGCAACCGCCCTGGCACCTGACGAAAAAAGGAAACCCCGCACCATGGCCTCGAACGAACTCCTCCCCCTGGCGATCGCTCTGCTGATCGGCATCCCGGCCTTCGGGTCCTGCATCGGTATCGGTCTGGCCAGCATGCAGTTGCTCGAAGGCGTCGCGCGCCAGCCCGAACTGGCGTCCGAACTTCAAAACAAGTATTTCCTGGCCGTAGGCGTGACCGACGGTGCCTTCATCATTGCCACCGGCATTGGTCTGTGGTTTGCAACCGCCAATCCATTTGGGTGAATCGGAAAACTCCGCCTTCGCGGCAGGGTGGGTGGCGTCATACGGCAACCCTGGCACAGAGCATTGCTTCAGAAACGCCGACCAGGCATGTCCCCTCCTGCAACGCGTGTGTTTGCCGGCTCGCTGCAAAATTGAGCGCAGCACTTAGACTGCGCGCTCACACACGCAGACGGACGAATCGATGGATCAAACCTGGCGCCGCATAGCCTGGTTGTACGCACTGGGCGTACTGGCTGCAGCACAACTCGGGAAAATGTCGGCCCTTGCGCCATTGATCGCCAGCGAGCTGGCCATCGGCCTCACCATGGCCGGTGTGCTGATCTCGCTGCTGGAAATCGGCGGTGCCACACTGGGATTTGCCGCCGGGCTGCTGGTCGACCGATTGGGAGTTGCGCGCGTACTGATCAGCGGCGTCGGCCTGATCGTGGCTGGCAACCTCGGCGAAAGCCTGTCTCCGTCGGTGGCCGCCCTGATCACATGGCGGGTCTGCGAGGGAGCGGGTTACCTCAGCA
>JBBQJP010000077.1:0-20036 GCA_038326025.1 Burkholderiales bacterium | reverse complement strand
TCGCACAACGATTGGCCGACTTCGAGCGCTACTTCGAGAGCATCTCTCGTCCGTTCGAGTGGAAGTTCACCCGCACCGACCTCAACGCCCTGATCGGAAGAATCCGGAATCGTTGGGCACTCAGCCACCCGTTAAAGCTGGTGGCCTGAAAATACGTGAACGAATTTCTGAAACAGACTACTTAGCACGCGCTGGCGACTGGCCGCTTTCGGACCGCTGTCTCCGCATTGCGCCGTGCAGGTGCCGCACAGGCCTGGGCCGATTTCCCCTCCAGCATCAGGCTTGACCGCAATGACAAGTAACATCGCAGTCCCTTGCATCGTGCAGCAGTGATGCAGTTTTTCCATTATCTGGAGCCAGTCCCACATGTCTATTCGTATTCTGACCGCGGCGGGTTTGTTCGCGCTGGCCGGCGCCGCGTTCGCGCAGCCTTATCCCTCAAAGGTCGTCAAGCTGCAAGTTCCCTTCGCGCCGGGCGGCACCACTGACCTCATCGCGCGGGTGATTTCGGAGCCCTTGGGCCGAGCGCTCGGACAAAGTGTGATTGTCGAAAACAAGGCGGGTGGCGGCGGCATCATTGGTGCCAACGAGACAGCGAAAGCTGCGCCCGACGGGTATTCACTGGGCATGGCGACGGTGTCTACCACGGCTGCCAACCCCGCAATCAATCCGAAGACGCCCTATAACGCAGAAACGGATTTCACCGCGATCATCAATATCGCGGCAACGCCCAATGTGATAGCCGTACATCCGAGCTTCCCAGCCAAGAATTACAAGGAATTCGTTGCATTGCTCAAGAAGTCGCCGGGCAAGTATTCCTATGCTTCGTCGGGAACCGGTGGCATCGGCCATCTTCAAACTGAGTTGTGGAAAACCTTGGCAGGTGTTTTCGTCACGCATATTCCGTATACCGGCGCCGGCCCGGCACTGCGCGACACGGTCGGTGGCCAGGTCGAGATCGTGTTCGACAATGTGCCGTCGGCACTGCCGCATATCAAAGGCGGACGACTGGTGGCAATGGCCGTGGCTGCGCCGCAGCGACTGGCCGCCTTGCCCGATGTACCGACCTTCAAGGAGCTTGGCCTGGAGCCGGTCAATCGCATGGCGTATTACGGTCTCGTTGGCCCCAAAGGCCTGCCCAGAGACATCGTGGACAAGGTCAACGCCGCGGCGCGCAAGGCGCTGGAGGATCCTGCCGTGCGAAAACGCATCGAGGACACCGGTTCCGTGGTGCTCGGCAATACGCCGGAGCAGTTCGCGCAGCAGATGAAAGATGAACTCGCGGTGTATCGCAAAGTTGTCGACACGGCCAAACTCAAGCTCGAATAGGGCGTTCGACACTTCCTGCGCTCCGGACATGACAACCACGATTCACGACATCCATATTGCCGGTGCGGCCGATCTGCCCGCGCCCAATTTGCTGCGCCAGGAGCAACCGGCAAGCGAGACCGAAGCGGCGTTCATCGCCGCGTCACGCTCGCGGGCTCGCGACATTCTGCGCGGCACGGATGATCGTCTGCTCGTCATCGCAGGACCATGTTCGATCCACGATCCGGAGTCGGCTATGGAGTATGCGGGCCGACTGGGTGAGCTGGCAGCGCGCCACGCGTGCGAGTTGCTGCTGGTGATGCGGGTGTATTTCGAGAAGCCGCGCACCCGGATGGGCTGGAAGGGCCTGATCTACGATCCGACACTCGACGGCCAGGGCGATATCGGCGCGGGCCTGCGCCATGCCCGCAGAATCCTGCTCGAATGCGCGAAATTGGGAGTGCCTGCTGCCTCGGAGATCCTGGACCTGGTGACACCGCAGTACTACGCCGAATTACTGACCTGGGGCGCGATTGGTGCCCGCACCGTCGAAAGCCCTTTGCATCGCCAGATGGCGTCGGCGCTGTCGGCTCCGGTCGGATTCAAGAATGCGATCCATGGCGAGCTGGGCCCGGCGGTTGACGCCATTCATGTGGCCGCCCAGTCACACCGCTTTCCGACCATCTCGCTCGACGGCAGGGCGATGGTCATCACGACCACGGGTAATCCCGAAGGACACCTGGTATTGCGGGGCTCCAGCAGCGGGCCCAACTACGATGCGGACCACGTTGCCCGGGCTGTAGAGGCGTTGCAAAAAGCGGGGTTGGCGCCGCGACTGGTGATTGACTGCAGCCACGGCAACAGCAGCAAGGACTACAAACGCCAGCCGCTGGTGGCGCAGGACATCGCGCGCCAGATCGCCGCTGGCGGTCACGGCATATGCGGCGCAATGTTGGAGAGCCACCTGGTGGCGGGTCGCCAGGACATTGTGGATGGAATCGCAGGCCTTGCTTACGGGCAAAGTGTCACTGACGGCTGCATCGGCTGGGACGACACGGTGGACGTGGTCGGCGAATTGGCGCGGGCGGTGGCTGCGCGCCGCACCTCATGAATAATCCGCAGGCTGCTGCCTGCTTTTCATGCTGATTGCCTGCTCGGGCAACTGACGGGTTTGCGGCGCGAACCCGGAGCCACTTCGCCATGCCCCAACGCAACCAGACCCGCGCCGACTACCGGCATTTCCAGAGTATCCCGACCCGCTGGATGGACAACGACGTCTATGGGCACGTCAACAATGTTCACTATTACAGTTACTTCGACACGGCAGTCAACCAGTTCCTGATCGAGCGGGGGGTGCTCGACATCCATCGGGGCGAGGTGGTCGGATTTGTCGTCGAGACGGCATGCAGCTACTTTCGGCCGGTCGCTTTTCCCGATCGGGTCGATGCCGGCATCCGGGTCGTAAATATCGGCAACTCCAGCGTACGCTACGAGATCGGCTTGTTTCGCAATGACGATGCCCAGTTGGCGGCCGCAGGCAGCTTCACGCATGTGTATGTCGAGCGCAGTACCGGCAAGACGGTGTCGGTGCCTGAAACGGTGCGCGCCGTGCTAGCCACCTTGCAGGTCTGATACCCATAGCCGCGCCACGCGGCGCGTATTTATGCGTTACTGGTAGCGCACGCCCTGGCGCTGCAACTCCGCCTGCAGCGCATCGATATCAATGTTGTCCAGCGCCTTGCCGCTTCGCACCGACAGTGCCGCAGCAATGCCGGCGCCCTGACCGGCAACAGCGCAGCAGGCCATGTTGCGTGTCGCCGCGTGGGCAATTCGGTCGCCACCAATCGCGCGGCCGGTGACCAGCAGATTCTTGACCCGGTGGGGCAACATGGACCGGTAGGGTATGTGCATGTAGCGCCCGGTCGTGGGCAGTATCAGCACGCCGTAGCCGTCAATGAATTCCGGATAGATGCCCACCGAGTCGCCAAAACGTGCCTGTTCGCGCACGTCGTGCTCGGTCAGGTTGTAGGCCGCATCGATCTTGCGGGTGTCGCGGATCCCGATCGTCATGCCGAAGTTGCGCAGGCGTACGCCGGTGCAACCGGGTGTGTAACGGCGCAACGCTTCGGTCGCCAGCATGGCCTGCTTGCGGCCCTCGATTTCGAATCGGGTCATGCTGTCCGGGTCGGTGCCGTCGCAGCCTGCCAGGTGGACCAGATTCATATAGGTGAGTTCGCCGGTGTCGTGCATCGCGCCCCAGGTGCCGGCGATGGTGTTCAGGTGCGGCGGGATCACGCCGTCACGGATGGCCTGGGCAAACGGCTTCTTGAGAAACGGCGAGAACATGGTGTCCTCCTTGCCGGAGGTCTCGATGGCCCATTCGCCGGTACTCCAGTCCTGGTAGGTCTGCGGGTCATGCTGCACGCCCGCCATAAAGGCCTTCTTGTCGACGCCGGCCAGATGAAACATGACCGATGCGGCCTGCATCTGCTCGACCGGCGTGGTGCGCGTAGGCGCACCGGCGCGAAACGCCACATCGGCATCTCCCGTGGCATCGATGACGCGTTTGGCAAGAATCGCCTCGCGGCCGGCCTTGTATTCGACAAAAATGCCAATGATGTTGTCGCCGTCCATGACGGGTGCGACAAATACCCTGTGCAGCATCGGATGGATGCCCGCTTCCTGCACCAGCACATCGGCTACCAGTTTGAATCCTTCAGAGTCGATTTCATACGACAAGGACTGCGATTCCGGCACCGCGGCGCCCATGGCCTTGGCCCGCTCCTCGAATTCACGGCCGATGCCGTTCGCCTCCACCGTCTGCGAATGGCGGTACCACGCGAATCCTTCGACACCGACCACCGTCAGATTGCCACCGAAGCAGCCAAAGCGTTCGACCAGCGTGACTGCCACGCCGGTGCGGGCAGCAGCGAGCGCCGCAGCCAGCCCGCCAGGGCCTGATCCGACAACCAATACATCGGTTTCGTGAATGATGGCGATGTCGCGAGCCGGTTCGCGCAGCGTGCGTCGGGTATGGGTCATGGTGAATTGACTCCGTCAGGTTGAGTGCGCTGTCGGTGCGCAATAGTGGTGGACAGGGCCTCCTGCCGGTGGTTTGAGGCCAACCCGCCGGCGTTTTGCCTGACGCTACATTTTGTGTGACACTTGTTGAAAAGCAGTCGTGGATCATGACGCCGAATTGGTCGGCGTGCCGCGACAAGCACAGAGTTGAACCCAAGCAGGATGGCAGTTATGGCGGACAAACCCAAAACAGTGAACAAGGCGGCCTCAGGTCTGACCCGGCCGGGTGATTTGTATGTCCAGGGTGATAAGCTGCCAGTGCCCGAGGTCGAAGAGAAGAACACGGATTCGGTCTGGGCCCTGTGGTCCGATCTGGTGGATGAGAACCCCAAGCGCGAACGGGCGCCCGACGAGAACAAGCCAGGTCGCGAGCGGGACTTTCTCGACACCGTACCCCTTGACCTTGACGCGATGGCCGATACCCAGTTGATGGATCTACCCGAGATACCCAAGAAGTGAGCCGTGGCGGCGACAAGACGATGTCGCCGCGAATCAGTTGACCATCACCAGCTTGCCCATCACGCCTCTTGAACCCATGTGCGCATAAGCGGCCTTGATATCCGCCATCGGCATGGTGCGGTCGATCACCGGCTTGATTTTTCCTTCGGCATACCAAGCCAGCAGTTTTTCCATCATGGCGGCGTTGGCCTTGGCTTCGCGCCGTGCAAAATCGCCCCAGAACACCCCGACGATGGAGGCGCCCTTGAGCAGCGCCAGGTTCAGGGGCAACGACGGGATGGGCCCGGAAGCAAAGCCCACCACCAGGTACCGTCCGCGCCAGCCGATGGAGCGAAATGCCGGTTCTGCGAAGTCGCCGCCGACCGGATCGTAGATGACGTCAGGGCCCTTGCCCTGCGTCAGCGTCTTGATGGCTTCACGCAAATTGTCGCGCTGGTAATTGATGGTCGCGTCAGCGCCCAGCTGGCTGCACAAATTGCATTTTTCGTCGGTGGATGCCGCCGCGATGACGCGTGCGCCAGCGGCCTTGGCAATCTGGATTGCTGCCGTGCCCACGCCACCTGCCGCGCCCAGCACCAGAACCGTCTCGCCGGCCTGAAGGGCCGCGCGATCGATCAGTGCGTGATACGAGGTTGCATAGATCATGATGAACGCGGCGGCGTCGACAAACGATACGCCGGCGGGCAACGGCAGGCAAAGCGCTGCCTTGGCGACGGTATGGGTGCCAAATCCGCCGGTGCCCGACAGGCAGGCGATGGCTTGCCCCACCTTCAGATGCGTGACGCCGTCGCCGATTGCCTGCACAACGCCGGCATATTCGGAGCCTGGCACGAATGGCAGTTCCGGCTTCATCTGGTACTTGTTCTGCACAATCAGCAGGTCGGGAAAATTCAGGCTTGCGGCCTTGATCTCGACCAGCACCTCGCCCGGGCCAGGTGTCGGGGTTGGCAAATCCTTCCATTGCAGGGCGTCCACGCCGGTCGGGTTCTCACAAAGCCATGCTTGCATCGGTTTTCTCCTGGTGTTTCAGTCGATGATACGGCCGGTGCCGACATGAAAATGTCCCAGGCGTGACCGCACCGGTGGCGCGCCGCCTAAAATCAGCGACCACTGCTGCAAACCATGAAAATTCTCATATCCAATGACGACGGTTATCAGGCTCCGGGCATAGTGGCGCTGTACGAGGCGCTCAAGGATCTCGCCGATGTGGAGGTCGTGGCGCCGGAACTCAACAACAGCGCCAAGTCGAATGCGCTGACCTTGCACGGACCTTTGACCGTCACATTGGCCTCCAATGGCTTTCGTTATGTCAATGGCACGCCTGCCGACTGTGTACATATCGCGCTGACCGGTTTGTTGGGGTACCGGCCGGACATGGTGGTCTCGGGCATCAACAACGGCGCCAATATGGGAGATGACACTATTTATTCGGGTACTGTCGGTGCGGCGATGGAAGGCTTCCTTTTTGGTGTACCGGCGATCGCGTTCTCGCAAGTCGAAAAAGGCTGGGATCATCTGGACGCAGCCGCTGCCAAGGCGCGTGAACTGGTGGCCCAGATGCTGCAGCAGCAACTGGTTGGCAGCAAGCCCTGGCTGCTCAATGTCAACATTCCCAATCTGCCACTGGACCGAATCAAGCCGATGAAGGTCTGCCGTCTGGGACGGCGCCATGCGGCAGAGCCTGTGATCGTGCAGGAAAGTCCGCGCGGCGAGAAGATGTACTGGATTGGCAGCGCCGGTGCGGTCAAGGACGACGCGGAGGGTACGGACTTTCACGCGACAGTGCAGGGCCATGTGGCCTTGACGCCCTTGAAGACCGATCTGACCGACCATGAGGCATTGCGCTACTGGTCGCAGACGGCCGCCAGCATCGGCCGGGCGTCAGCGCCCGCGACGCCATGAAAGAACGGCCGTCTTTTCCGGCGCGGCTACCGCGTACGTCATCCGATCTGGAACTGCCTGCCCGACCGTTGCCGCGCCGGCAGGACGCCTCGCAGTTGGCGGGTGTTGCTGTGCCCGTCATGGCGATCAAGCCAGCAATGGTGCGGCCGATGACGGCCATCGCCGGGTTGTCGGCTCAGGACTTTCACTCCGTGCGACGCGACATGGTGAACCGCCTGGCGCGCGCCGGCATCAGTGACGACACCGTGCTGGCGGCCATGGGCGTGGTCGAACGCCACCGGTTCGTTGACAGCGCATTGCAGGGCCAGGCCTACAAGGAAACCAGTCTTCCGATCGGTCTGGGTCAGACTATTTCCAAGCCGGGCGTGGTTGCGCGCATGATCGAATTGCTGCGTATGGGTGCCTCAGGCAAGCTGGGCCGGGTGCTTGAGGTGGGTACCGGGTGCGGCTATCAGGCGGCGGTGCTGAGCCTGATCGCGACCGAGGTGTACAGCCTGGAGCGCTTGCGCGGCCTACATGACAGGGCCAGAGAGAACCTGCGCACCATGCGGCTGCCCAACGTGCATCTGCTTTTTGGCGACGGCATGCTGGGATACCCGAAGGGGGCGCCGTATGCCGGCATCATCGCGGCAGCGGGCGGCGAGGCTGTGCCGCAGGCGTGGACGGATCAACTGGCGGTCGGGGGGCGGCTGGTGGCACCGGTTGCCGGTCAGCAGGCCGGGCATGCCGGACAGGCCTTGATCGTGATCGACAAGACGCCGCGTGGACTGCAGCAAACCATATTCGAAGCTGTTCACTTTGTACCTTTAAAATCGGGCGTTGCGTGAAGGGAAAGCGAATGATGGGATTTATAGACCGGGGCGTCAGGCTTGTGGTGTTTGTGGGGTTGATTGCGGTCCTGGCGGCATGCGGCTCCAGGGTTGTCAACCGGGCCCCGATCGAGGAACGCGGAACGGTCGGCAGTGCCCCGACGGGTGTGGCCGTTGCGCCGGCGTCACAGCAGCCGCCCGGTTTCGAGAATGCCGGCAAGGCCGGCTATTACACCGTCAAACCCGGTGACACCATGACCCGCATTGGCCTGGAGACAGGCCAGAGCTGGCGGGATATCTCGCGCTGGAATGGCCTTGTCAATCCCAATCTGATCGAAGTCGGACAGGTGTTGCGTGTGGTGCCACCCGCGCCAGCGCCAGTGGCTGTGCCGCCAGTAACTGTGATCGCTGCGGCCAAGCCGGCGATGGGTGTGTCCGCGCCAGCGCCGGTTGCTCCCGCGAGTTCCAGCGGCGCGACCGCAACGCCGGTGCAGGGATCGACAGTGACGGCGACGGCAGTGGCCCCAACGACCATTACTTCCACACCGGTGGCGCCGGTGCCGCCAGTGCCGGGTGCACCGGCGACGCCAGCCGAAGACGAGGTGGCCATGATCTGGCCGGCCTCCGGCTCGGTGCTGGCCGGCTTTGACGAGGTGAAGAACAAGGGCCTGGACATCGGAGGAGCGCTGGGCGACCCGGTGCTGGCCGCGGCTGACGGACGTGTGGTGTATGTCGGTTCGGGCCTGCGGGGTTATGGCAATCTGATCATCCTCAAGCACAACAATACCTACCTCACGGCCTATGCGCACAACCAGACGCTGCTGGTCAAGGAAGACCAGACGGTGCGAAAAGGTCAGAAGATCGCGGAGATGGGCAACAGCGACGCCGAGCGGACCAAACTGCATTTCGAAGTACGCCGGCAGGGCAAACCGGTTGATCCGGTGAAGTATCTCCCGTCGCGCTGAGCAATAGCGCGTATGGCCTGGCCGGTACTGGTCTTCGACATCGAGTCGATCCCCGACATTGACGGCTTGCGTGCCCTGCGTGGCGCGCCGCCAGAGACGAGCGACGCCCAGGTCTATGCGGACTGGGTGGCGGAGCGCAAGGAGAAGGGGCAGAGCGACTTCATGCCGCTGCACCTGCAACGTATCCTGGTGATCAGTGCGGTGTTTCGCAACGCCGACGGCTTGCGTATCCATTCCTTCGTCGACAAGGACGGGCAGTCCGAAGGCAAGGTCATCCAGACCTTTTTCAACACGCTGGAAAAGCACACGCCACAACTGGTGAGCTGGAACGGCGGCGGATTCGATCTGCCGGTTCTGCACTACCGCGGACTCAAGCATGGCGTGGTCGCCGACAAGTACTGGGACATGGGCGAAGACGACCGCGAGTTCAAGTGGAACAACTACATCAGCCGCTATCACATGCGCCATCTCGACCTGATGGACTTGTTGGCGCTCTATCAGCCCAAGAACAATGCACCGCTGGACGCGATGGCCAAGTTGTGCGGGTTCCCCGGCAAGCTGGGCATGGACGGTTCGGCCGTTTATCCGGCTTACCTGGACGGCAAGATCGACGACATCCGGCGCTACTGCGAAACCGATGTGATGAACACCTATCTGGTGTATTGCCGGTTCCAGAAGATGCGCGGCGGTCTGCTCGACAAGGAGTATGCGCAAGAGATCGCCCTGGTCCGCGAGACTCTTGGCGGCCTGGCCGAAACCGAAGCACACTGGCAGGAATATCTTCAGGCCTGGGCTTGAGACGGGATCTGAATGACTGAAATTGCAGGCGCAGCGCCCGGCTACGCCGATGACCTGTTGACCATTGAATCGCTGGACATCGAGGCGCAAGGTATTGCGCACCGGCCGGACGGCAAGGTGGTATTTGTCGAGGGCGCCTTGCCGTTCGAGACAGTCAGCGTCAATACCTATCGCAAGAAGTCGAGTTTCGACAAGGCGGTGGTCACGGCCATCCATCAGCAATCGTCACAACGGGTCACGCCGGGTTGTCCGCATTTCGGCCTGCACAACGGCGCCTGTGGTGGCTGCAAGATGCAGCACATGCATGCCGATGGCCAGGTGGCGGTCAAGCAACGCGTGATGGAAGACAACCTCTGGCATCTGGGCAAGGTGCGGCCGGAAGTCGTGTTGCGCCCGATCCATGGGCCAGCCTGGGGCTACCGTTATCGGGGCCGCTTATCGGTGCGTTACGTGCGCAAGAAGGGCAAGGTACTGATCGGTTTTCATGAGCGCAAGAGCGGTTATGTCGCCGACATGCAGCAATGCCGGGTGTTGCCGCCCTTTGTCAGCGATCTGCTGATGCCCCTGCGCGGGCTGATCGAAGGCATGCAGGCGCGAGAGCAATGTGCCCAGATCGAACTGGCCGTGGGCGACGACGGGGCAACGCAGGTCGTGGCCCTGGTGCTGCGCCACATGGTGGAGTTGTCGCTGTCCGACCGTTCGATGCTGCGCGAATTTGCGTCCGCAAACAGCCGCACAGTCGACGGACAGACACAGTTGATCCAGTGGTGGCTGCAGCCAGGCGGGCTTGACACGGTTGCGCCGCTGGACGCGGACGGACCACAACTGGCGTATCAATTGCCGGAGTTCGGCATCCGCATGCCGTTCCGGCCGACCGACTTCACCCAGGTCAACCCGCATATCAACCAGGTTCTGGTAGGGCGTGCTTTGCGGCTGCTGCAGGTGCAGCGCCATGAGAGGGTGATCGACTGGTTCTGCGGGCTGGGTAACTTCACACTGCCGCTGGCCACGATGGCAGCGCAGGTGCTGGGCGTCGAGGGCAGCGAGGCGCTGGTGCAGCGCGCCCAGGACAATGCGCGCATCAACGCCGCAACGCGGGGCCAAGGCCCGGCCTTGGCCCCGGTGGCGTTCGTCACGCGCAACCTGTTCGAGATGACCGCGCAGATGTTGATGGAGGATGGTGCGGCGCAGAAATGGCTGATGGATCCACCGCGCGAAGGCGCGTATGCACTGGTGCAGGCGCTGGCGCTGGCGCATCAGGCGCTTGAGCATGCCGCTGGTGGCGAACTGGCGCCTGAGATCGACTTGGCCACATTGCCAGCGCCAGGTGACTGGAGCATGCCGCATCGCATCGTGTATGTCAGCTGCAATCCGGCTACGCTGGCCCGCGATGCGTCAGTGCTGGTGCAGCAGGCTGGCTATCGCTGCGTCGGAGCGGGCGTGGTCAACATGTTTGCCCATACGGCTCACGTCGAAAGTATTGCGGTATTTGAACGGGGTGCCTTGGCCGCTGAGGCCCCCACCGGCTGACGCTGGCCTGCATGACAGGCCCCCCGGCATCTCAATTGCCGGATTTCTTGCCTGCGGTCGCGCTGTCGCTCAACATCACTTCGCTGGAGTTGGGCGTTGTGAGGATCTTGGACGCCACGCCCTCGACCTTGTTCTCGCGCATGTAGCGGTCCATCTCTTTCCAGCCCTCGTACACGGCTGTCTTGGGCGCCCGTTCATTGAGCTTGTAGCAGTCTTCGATGCCGCGCATCGCATGCCGGCAGGCGGCGCCGATCGCGCGTCCATCGGCCTCGCGCTGATTGGCCCGGGGATCCGCCAGCAGATCCGCAATATCACAACCGGCAGTAAGCAGGGTGATGGCGAGGATGGGTATCAGGCGCAAGTACATGGGATCAATCGGCAGGCTTGAAGGGATTATCGGCAGTATCGTGTTGGATCTGAAGTGCCGTATTCATGGAGCGGCCAGAAAAAAGGCCCCGAAAGGGGCCTTGGTGCAGGTCGCGCAGGCGTCAGTCGTCGCTGCCGCCACCCATGCCCAAAAGGATCAGCAGGCTCTGGAACACGTTGTAAATGCTCAGATACAAGCCCAGCGTGGCACTGATGTAATTGGTCTCACCACCGTCGATGATGCGCTTGAGATCGTACAGGATGAAGGCACTGAAAATGCCGATCGCCAATACGGCGATGGCCATCATGCCGGCGGACGACGCCACGAAGACGTTGATGATGGCCGCAACCATCAACACGACCGCACCCACGGTGAGCCATTTGCCCATGCTGGAGAGGTCACGTTTGATCACGGTTGACAGGCTGGCCATGACAAAGAAGACACCAGCCGTGCCGCCGAAGGCCATCATGATCAGGTCAGCGCCGTTCTTGAAACCCAGCACCATCGCGATGATGCGCGACAACATCAGGCCCATGAAGAACGTGAATGCCAGCAGCACCGGCACGCCGGCCGCTGAATCCTTGGTCTTCTGGATGGCGTACATGAAGCCGAAAGCGCCACCCAGGAACACCATCAGGCCCATGCCGCCCCCGAGCGAGGCGGTGATGCCGGTCGTAACGCCAATCCAGGCGCCCAGAACCGTCGGCAACATGCTCAGCGCCAATAACCAATAGGTGTTGCGCAGGACTTTGTTGCGTTGTTGTGCGGAGACGCCCTGGCCATAGCCAGCGCTTCGGCCAAAGGTTTGTACGCGATCATTCATGTGTTGGGCTCCTGTTGTTTCCACTCGAAGGTAGATGCGTTCATTCTAGGATAGTTCAAGCGGCAGACCGCCTTTTGCGCCATTTGCCCAGTCGACAAGCGGTTATCGGCGGGCGCCGTGGCGCGCACAGTTGCATTGGACCCAGGCGTTATGCTCCAAGGCCCGGGGCATGTGGACCCCGCCCATCCCAACAAACCCTCCGATGAAAACCAAAGCGACTCTCGAATTCTCCGATGTCCAACGTATGGCCGCAGCTGCCCTGGATGAAGCCGTGCGAAACCAGTGGGCCGTCTGTATTGCGATCGTGGACGACGGCGGCCATCTGCTGCATCTGCAGCGACTGGACGGCGCGGCCGCAACTTCCAGTTACATATCCAACAGCAAGGCCCATACGGCCGCACTTGGCCGGCGCGAAAGCAAGGTTTATGAAGACATGATCAACGGGGGACGCACGTCGTTTCTCAGCGCACCGCTATTGCACGGCCTGATGGAAGGCGGCGTGCCCATCATGGTCGACGGCCAGTGCATCGGCGCGATCGGCGTCAGTGGCGTCAAATCGACAGAGGACGCGCAGGTCGCAAAGGCGGGTATTGCGGCCCTGGGTATTTGAGGTCGAACTGCCGCAGCGGCTGCCGGTCGTCACGGCCATGCACGGCGCCGGGTGCGGCCGGCATCTGAAAGCGCCTCAATAACTCAGCCGCTCGGGACGGATGTCCTGCAGGATTGTCGTGGCGATTTCCTCGATCGACTTGGTGGTGGTCGACAACCATCGGATACCGCTGCGGCGCATCATGGCTTCGCCTTCGGCTACTTCCATGCGGCAGTTTTCGATCGCCGCGTACTTCGAGTTGGGCCGCCGTTCATGGCGAATTTCGCTGAGCCGTTCGGGTGCAATCGTCAAGCCGAACAACTTGGCCCGATGCGGCAATAGGGCCGGCGGCAACTGCTGGCGCTCGAAATCCTCCGGTACCAGCGGATAGTTGGACGCCTTCAGGCCGTATTGCATGGCCAGGTACAGCGACGTGGGCGTCTTGCCGCTGCGGCTGACGCCAACCAGAATCACATCCGAATGCTCGAGATCGCGGTTGGACTGGCCGTCGTCATGCGCCAGCGAGAAGTTGATCGCCTCGATCCGGTCGTGGTATTCCTTGCTCTTGCTCGCGTCGCTGAAGCGCCCCACCCGGTGGCTGGACTTGAGCTGCAGCTCGGTCTCCAGCGGATGAACGAAGGTGCCGAACATGTCCAGCAGCATGCCCTGGCAGCCTTCTTGCAGGATCTGCAGGATCTCCATATTGACCAGCGTCGTGAAGACGATCGGTTTGGCCCCGTCCTGTTGCGCCGCATGGTTGATCTGGCGCACCACCTGGTATGCCTTGTCGGCGGTATCGGTGAACGGCAGTCGGATATGCCGCGCCTTGAGCTCGAACTGCGCCAGGATGGCATTGCCAAAGGTTTCGGCGGTGATCCCGGTGCCGTCAGAAATGAAGAAAACAGTGCGATTGGGCATGAATCGGGCGTCCTGGCGCGGGGTGGAAACGAAGGGTCGGGGCGTGGCGGGGCCAAAGTCGCACTCTACAATGTTTGCAACCCCCCATCTCGACAGACACGACACCCATGGCCCGTCCCCGTCCACAACGACAACTACAGTGCCGGGACACTGCCATGGTCCAGGCTGCATCCGGCATCCACGCCGCTTTTGTGCCGGAACCGATTTTCACAACCTCCGGAGTTTTCCCATGTCTGCATTATTTGGAGCGACCGACCTGGTCGTACCGTTTGAGAACCTGAGAATGGGCGACGTCGAGTCGGTCGGCGGCAAAAATGCCAGCCTCGGCGAGATGATTGCCCACCTGCCCAGCGGCGTGAACGTGCCCACCGGGTTCGCCACCACGTCCCATGCCTTTCGCGAGTTCCTCGCCCATGACGGGCTGCAAACCCGCATCAAGGACTTGCTGGACGCCTTGGACGTCGACGACGTTCGCACGCTGGCGAGCACCGGCGCGAAGATTCGCGCGCTGGTCGAAGCCCAACCATTCCCGGCGGACCTCGAGCAGGCCATCCGCGATGCGTTCGCGACCCTCAGTGCGGCGGCTCCGCATCTGTCGTTCGCCGTGCGTTCCTCGGCCACTGCCGAAGACCTGCCTGATGCCTCGTTTGCCGGACAGCAAGAGACCTTTCTCAATGTCGTGGGCATCGAGGATGTGCTTCACAAGATCAAGGAGGTGTTTGCCTCCTTGTACAACGACCGTGCCATCAGCTACCGGGTGCACAAGGGTTTTGCCCATGAACATGTCGCGCTGAGCGCCGGCGTCCAGCGCATGGTGCGCTCCGATCTGGGTGCTGCAGGTGTCATGTTCACCATCGACACTGAATCCGGGTTCCAGGATCTGGTGTTCATCACCTCCAGCTATGGTCTGGGCGAGACCGTGGTGCAGGGCGCCGTGAATCCGGACGAGTTCTACGTGCACAAACCCATTCTGCGTGCGGGCAAAAAGGCCATCGTGCGGCGAAGTTTGGGCTCCAAGTTGCTCCAGATGCTGTTCACCAGCGAAGCCGAGAAGAAGGAGCAGGGCGCCCTGGTGAAGACCACTGACGTGCCGATCGAGATGCGCAACCGGTATTCGCTGACCGATGCCGACGTCGAGGAACTGGCGCGTTATGCGCTGGTGATCGAAGAGCATTACGGCCGCGCGATGGACATCGAATGGGGCAAGGACGGTCAGGATGGCAAGCTCTATATCCTGCAGGCACGCCCCGAGACGGTGAAAAGCCAGAGTGCCGGCAAGGCCGAGTACCGCTACAAGCTCAAGGGCAAGGGCCCGGTGCTGGTCGAGGGCCGGGCCATTGGACAGAAGATCGGTACCGGCCCGGTGCGCCTGGTGCACAACTTGTCCGAGATGGACAAGGTGCAACCGGGCGATGTGCTGGTGACCGACATGACCGACCCGAACTGGGAGCCGGTGATGAAACGCGCCTCTGCCATCGTGACCAACCGCGGTGGCCGTACCTGCCACGCCGCCATCATTGCGCGCGAACTCGGTATTCCGGCCGTTGTGGGATGCGGCGACGCCACCGACGTGCTCAAGGAGGGCGTGCTGGTGACGGTCAGCTGTGCCGAGGGTGATACCGGTTTCGTTTACGACGGTCTGCTCGAGACCGAGGTGCAGCAGGTCGAGCGTGGTGCCATGCCGGAGATTCCGGTCAAGATCATGATGAACGTTGGCAATCCGCAGCTGGCCTTCGACTTCTGCCAGTTGCCCAATTCCGGTGTCGGTCTGGCGCGGCTGGAATTCATCATCAACAACAACATCGGCGTCCATCCCAAGGCCATCCTGGACTATCCGAATGTCGATGCCGACCTGAAGAAGGCGGTGGAATCGGTGGCCCGCGGCCATGCATCGCCGCGTGCGTTTTATGTCGATCGTGTCGCCGAAGGGGTGGCGACGATTGCGGCCGCCTTCTGGCCCAAGCCGGTGATCGTGCGTATGTCCGACTTCAAAAGCAATGAATACCGCACCTTGATTGGTGGCAGCCGGTATGAGCCGGACGAAGAGAATCCGATGCTCGGTTTCCGTGGTGCGGCACGCTACATCAGTGCCGATTTCGGTGAAGCCTTTGCGATGGAGTGCGAGGCCATGCTGCGCGTGCGCCAGGACATGGGCCTGACCAATGTGCAGCTGATGGTGCCTTTTGTGCGCACATTGGAGCAGGCGCGCAAGGTGACGGAACTGATGGCCGCTCGTGGCCTGGGCCGGGGCGATGGCGCGCAGGCCAATGGTGAAAACGGACTCAAGATCATCATGATGTGCGAGGTGCCGAGCAACGCCATACTGGCCAATGAGTTCCTGCAGTACTTCGACGGGTTCTCGATCGGCTCCAACGACCTGACCCAGTTGACGCTGGGCCTGGACCGCGATTCGGGACTCGAGTTGCTCGCGGCCGACTTCGACGAGCGCGATCAGGCAGTCAAGGCCTTGATAAGCATGGCGATCAAGGCCTGCCGTGCGCAGGGCAAGTACGTCGGCATCTGCGGCCAGGGCCCCAGCGATCATCCGGATTTCGCGACCTGGTTGCGCGATGAAGGTATCGATTCGATCTCGCTCAATCCCGATACCGTGATCGACACCTGGCGTCGCTTGGCGAGCTGAACGTCTCGCCTGCTCGGGGCGAGGGAGCCGGCCGTGCGGGGGAAAACCCGATAGGGGTCTTCCCGCGTTCCGGCGCCGCAGCCGGCGGATGTAAGTGGCTGGTAAGGCCCACATCGACTAATCGGACTTTGGGTTCCGACCGTTGCCATGTTCCTGTTCGTCACCGCTGTCAAACTGCTGGCCGAGATTGCGTTGATGGCGCTGCTGGGCCAATGGCTGCTCGGCAAACTGGCCGGTGCGCGGCGTGAGCAGAACTTCTTCTATCAGTTGCTCGGGTTGCTCGGTCGCCCGGCCGTCTTGGTGGCCCGCCGGGTCACGCCGGCGTTTATCGACCAGCGCCATGTGCCGCTGGTGGCATTTGCAATCCTGGGCATGGTGTGGCTGGCCGCAACCTTGGCCAAGATCCAGCTGTGCCTGGCCATGGGAGTGACGCTGTGCCAATGATCCGATGGCTGCACCGGACCTGGCAACGCGCACTGGCGCAAGTGTTTCTCGTTCTCGGTCGCCCGGCCCACGCGCTGGCGCGCTTCGATGCCTTGCTGCGATTGGCACCACACGATCGGCACGCCATGGCCAGTCGTGCGTTTTTATTGGCCTGCAGTGGCGACAAGGCGCAGGCCATCGTCGCCCTGCAGGCCATGACGGATTGCCATCCGCAACACGCTTCGGCATGGTTCAATCTGGCCTACCTGCTCGATGAAGCAGGCCAGAGCGAACGGGCCGAGCGCGCATTCGCGCAGGCGATTGCCGTCGATCCGAGCTTGGACCGGGCCTGGTATGGATTGGGCCTTTTGTTGCTGCGCCAGGGGCGTCTGGATGAGGCGGCGACCGCGTTGGAACGCAATACGGCGTTGCAACCCATGAGTCCGTTTGGCTGGTACCAGTTGGCCCGGGTCGAGATGGAGCGGCGCCAGACCAATGAGGCTCGTCGCATCCTGACGCACTTGCGCGGATTCGAGCCCAAAGTGGCGGCCCAGCTGGCGCGCGAGCTTGATGCGCAAACCGCGCAGACGGGTAGCCCGGCGTGGTGACCGATGCGGGCGAAAACCGCCGTGTCTACTGGCGCCGTAACCTGAGGGTCAGCGCGATTCTGCTGAGCCTGTGGTTCCTGGTCAGCTTTGTCGTGAGTTTCTTTGCCCGTGAGCTGAGCTTCAGCTTTTTCGGCTGGCCGTTCAGCTTCTGGATGGCGGCGCAAGGTTCGCTGCTGGTCTACGGCGGCATCATCTGGTTCTATGCCCGCTACATGGCTAGCCTCGACGTGGCACATGATGTCCAGGAACATGATGACTGATCATGGCTGAGCGTCCGGGCCCGGTGCCTGGTAGCGCAACGCGGGCGTCGAGGGTGGCGTTCAAACGCGACATCGACCGGATCTATATCTGGTACATGGGGGGCTTTCTGCTGTTCGTGCTGGCACTTGCCGTGCTCGAGCAGGTCGGTCTGCCGCGACGCTGGATCGGCTCGATCTTTCTGTTGGCCACGATTGGCCTGTATGCGGGCATCGGCATCCTGAGCCGGACCCATGACGCGATCGAGTATTACGTGGCGGGGCGCCGAGTGCCGGCGATGTACAACGGCATGGCGACCGGGGCGGACTGGATGTCGGCCGCGTCGTTCATCGGGCTGGGTGGAACCCTGTACCTGACCGGATACGGTGGCCTGGCTTTCATCATGGGCTGGACCGGCGGTTATTGCCTGGTCGCGGTGTTCCTGGCACCGTACCTGCGCAAGTTCGGCCAGTTCACGGTGCCTGATTTTCTGGGCGACCGTTATGGCGGCAACCTGCCGCGTCTGCTGGGCATAGTGGCCGCCATTTTGTGCTCGTTCACCTATGTGGTGGCGCAGATTTCCGGTGTCGGGCTGATCACCTCGCATCTGACGGGGGTGCAGTTCGAGCTCGGTATTTTTCTGGGTCTTGGCGGTATTCTGGTCTGCTCGTTTCTCGGGGGCATGCGCGCGGTGACCTGGACCCAGGTGGCCCAGTACTTCATCCTGATCGTCGCCTACATGATTCCGGTGCTCTGGTTGTCGGTGAAGCAGACCGGCTGGCCTGTGCCGCAGATCGTCTACGGCTACCAACTTGAAAAGGTCACGGCACTCGAGCGCAAGCTGGTTGTCGATCCTGGCGAGATCGCGGTGCGCCAGGTGTTTGCCGCTCGTGCCGATGAACTGGCCGAGCGGCTGCGGGCGCCAGCTTCCGCTCTGGCGGACGAACGCCAGTCTGCGCGAGCGCGGCTCGAACGGCTTCAGGCCCAGGGAGGATCCGGTGCGGCGACCGACATCACCGCCGCCGAGAAGGCGTTGTTTGGTCTGCCGGCGGATACGCAGGTGGCGATCGATCGCTGGACAAGGGCCAAGGCCGATGCCGACGCCAAAGCACTGCCGCTCAATGGCATGGTGCCCCATGCGCAAGCCTTTACCGGGGATCCGGACGGCAGCCCGGCGCAGCGTCACGCCTACGATGTGGCGCGGCGCAATTTTCTGGCACTGATGTTCTGCCTGATGGTGGGTACCGCTGCGTTGCCGCATATCCTCATGCGCTACTACACCGTGCCCAGTGTCAAGGAGGCGCGCGAGTCGGTGGGTTGGTCGATGGCATTCATTTTTCTGCTGTATTTCACGGCGCCGGCTTTGGCTGTGCTGGTGAAGTACGAGATATTCACGCTGGTCGTGGGTACGCCTTTTGACCAGCTTCCGGCATGGATTGCGTCCTGGAGCAAGGTTGATCCATCGCTGCTGTCGGTAACGGATGTCAACCGCGACGGCATCCTGCAACTCAACGAGATGAGTATCAGCGGCGACATTCTGGTGCTGGCAACGCCGGAGATCGGAGGCCTGCCCTACGTCGTGTCCGGCCTGGTCGCCGCGGGTGGTCTGGCTGCGGCGCTGTCGACCGCCGATGGCCTGTTGCTGACAATCGCCAATGCGCTGAGCCACGACATGTATTACAAGATGATCGACCCGAATGCCTCGACGGCCAGGCGGGTGGCCTTATCCAAGATGCTGCTTCTGGTGGTGGCGCTTGCGGCGGCCTATGTTGCGTCGCAAAGACCAGCCGATATCCTGTTCCTGGTGTCGGCTGCGTTCTCCTTTGCCGCCGCCGCCTTCTTTCCGGCGCTGACGCTGGGCATTTTCTGGAAGCGGGCCACCGGAATCGCGGCCTCGCTGGGCATGGTCGCAGGACTGCTCACCACGGGGTATTACATGGTTTCGACCCAGCCCTGGCTGCGGTCCGTGTTCGGCGTCACCGCGCCGGTGCGTCTTTGGTGGGACATCCAGCCAATTTCAGCCGGTCTTTTTGGTGTGCCGGTGGGGTTTGCCGTGATCGTGCTGGTCAGTTTGGTCACGCGCCGACCCGGCCCCGAAACCGAACAACTGGTGGAGTACATCCGCTATCCGCGACTCGATGGCGACCAGCGCTGAGCGCGGATGATCGGCTTGCGCGCGCGCCAGGGCTGGACTGATGTCGATCGGCTGGCATATAATCGCGGGCTTCGCCTTGCCACACCTCGTCCAGACGCCGAGGGTGGCTATTTCCGGCCCCCGATTTACCCGATGAAATGGGATTGAGGGATATGGCCTTCCACAAGGAGTACGCATGCGTCATTACGAAATCATTCTCATGATCCACCCGGATCAGAGCGAGCAGGTTCCCGCCATGCTGGAACGCTACAAGACCATGATCACCGCCGGCGGCGGCAAGATCCATCGGGTCGAAGACTGGGGTCGGCGCCAGTTGGTCTACATGATCAACAAGCTCGCCAAGGCCCACTACCTGTGTATCAACATCGAGGCCGATCAGGCCGTGATGGGTGAACTCGAGCATGCATTCAAGTTCAATGACGC
>JBBQJP010000076.1:0-20239 GCA_038326025.1 Burkholderiales bacterium | reverse complement strand
AGCTGAACTTCGGCAAGGAGACGTTGCGCGCCATGCACACGCCCGGCCATACCGCCGGCAGCATGAGTTACGTCTGGAGGGAACATGTGTTCACCGGTGACACCTTGCTGATCAACGGTTGCGGGCGTGCTGATTTTCAGTCCGGCAGCGCGAGCGCCTTGTACGACAGCATCACGCAGGTACTTTTCTCCTTGCCCGACGCCACCACGGTATGGCCCGGCCATGACTACCACGGCCTCACCCATTCGAGCATCGCCGGCGAAAAGTCCGGCAATGCCCGTGTCGCCGGCAAAACGCGGGAAGAATTCATAGCCATCATGCACGCCCTGAACCTGCCGCCGCCCAAGCGCCTCGATGAAGCGGTTCCCGCCAACCTGCATTCGGGCATCCGCCACGATGCGCATGGCGAGCCGCAGTCCGGCGTGGGCAGCGCGCAGGCAGCACACGTGCAGCCGGCTCAGGGGTATGCCGGCGACGTCGCGCCGCAGCTCGCTTGCGCTTGGTGGCAATCCGGCGACGCTGTGCTGATCGACGTGCGCACCGATGCCGAACGCGAATGGGTCGGCTTCATTCCGGACGCGGCGCCCATCGCCTGGAAACAGTGGCCGGGTATGGCCATGAACCCCGACTTCGACCAGGCGCTGAAGGCGGCCGTGCCGGCCGGCAAGAAGGTGGTGATGTTGTGCCGCAGCGGTGTGCGCTCGATCGCCGCCGCCCGGCGCGCCACCGAACTGGGGATGGAGGCCTACAACATCCTCGAAGGATTCGAAGGCAATCCCGACGGATCGGCCCACCGCGGCCAACTCGGCGGCTGGCGCAAACATGGTCTGCCGTGGCGCCAGAACTGAGCCACCGGCAGGTGGCGCCACTGCCGACCCGACCCACCCTGCGCTCGGCCGCGCGGGGCGCAGAACGCGCCCACGCGGCCAGCCGTAAGTTCCCAACACGTGCAACGACTGATTGGGCAACATGACCTTTCTCGCCATCGACATCGGCAACACCCGTCTCAAATGGGCGCAGTACGAATCCGCGCACCCCGGCGCGCGGCTGTTGGCACATGGTGCCGAATTCCTGGACAACATCGACAAGCTGGCCGATGGGGTCTGGTCGACGCTGACAGCGCCAACCTACATGCTGGGCTGCGTCGTGGCCGGGGAGGCCGTCAAACGCCAGGTCGAGGAGCAGCTCGAAATCTGGAACATTGAACCCCAATGGGTCGTGGCCGGCTCCGACGAGGCAGGCCTGACCAACCACTATGATCATCCGACCCGGCTGGGAGCCGATCGCTGGGTCGCCATGATAGGCGCCTGGCACCGCATGCTGGCGCAGGGCAAGGCCCGACCCATCGTCGTGGCGATGGTCGGCACCGCCGTGACAGTCGAGGCCATCGACGCGCGCGGACACTTCCTGGGAGGGCTCATCCTGCCCGGTCACGGCATCATGCTGCGGGCGCTGGAGTCAGGAACGGCCGGACTGCATGTACCCACCGGCGAAGTGCGCGACTTCCCCACCAATACCAGCGACGCATTGACCAGCGGCGGCACCTATGCCATCGCCGGCGCGATGGATCACATGGTGCGCAAGCTGCATCTGTTTTGCGGCGAGGAGCCGCTATGTTTCATGACCGGCGGCGCCGGCTGGAAAATGGCGCCCAGCCTGAGCACCCCGTTCGAGCAGGTCGACAACCTGATTTTCGACGGCCTGCTGCAAATGGCGCAGGCCCGCGTGCAGGCGCGTCTGTACTGATGCCGGGTCGGCCAGCCGGTCTTTCGTCAGCTTCCAGACAGACCGGCTACACCCTGGAACATCGCCTGCCGCGCCTGGGCATAAATCTGACCCCGCCACGTGTCGGTATCGACATAGAAGGCGTCGAGCATCTGTTGATGGATGCTGCTGGCCAGTGCCGGATCGGCGTTCGGATGCAGGTGCAGCCAATGGTCGGCGCGTAGCGCTTCGATCATCTGCAGGATGGGCAAGGTACCGTATTCCATCGCGATGGCCGTGTACTCGGCCTGCGGGCATTCCTGATATACCGAATTCCACATCAGACCGGTCAGCGGCGCGGAACTCGAAGAACCGTCGTAGGTCGAGGTGATCGGTGTCGCACCGTCGCCGCCCCACCATTGGCGCGCGCGTTTAAGCGCCATCGGATCGTCCTTGCAGGCGAAGATGCGCTCGCCCACCCCGCTCGGACCCAGTCCGGTATGCAGGTCGATCCAGGCGATGCGCCTGGCCTTGCCGGCAAAGCGGCGCAATACCTGGCGCAGCGTGTGGTTGCTCCAGGTCGGCTCGCTGCCGCCAAAAAACAGGCCATCGGGAAAACCATATTGCCCCTTGGACACCGCCGCCTGAAAACGCACCGGGCCATGCTGCTGCAAATAGGCGGCGATCGCCTGCACATTGGCGGCATCGGGCGGCCAGACTTCGGGCAACAACAGGGAATGCAATTCGCCGTACGCCGGATTCCCGGGCAGCGGCTGGTCAAAATCAGCGAAATTGCGATTCAGATCCACGTTTTCCTGGGTCACCCGGCGTTTATGCGAAAAACCGTGGGGGTTGAGCGCGTGGATATACATCACCCCAATGCCGGCGGCACGCACTTGCTCGAGCCACTCGCTGTCAAACAACGAGGCCACCTGCACACCACTGCCGCAATAACCCTCAACACCGTGGCAGGCGCTGGAGACGATAAGCATGGCCTGGGCCTGCGGGTCGCCGGCAACGGCCACGTCCATCGCCAGTGCTTCGTCGTCGCACCCCGTCAAGGGGTGGTCGTATGAGGTGACGGGAACACCCGCTGTCGCCGCAGCCTCCAGGAATCGTGTGCGGGCCTGGGCGTAACTGGTGGAGAAGGCCTGATCGAGCGCGATCAATTTTGCACCTGCGGCGTATCCTTGCCCAACCATGCCTCGGCCAGCCGCACCCAATAGGTGGCACCCAGCGGGATCAGGTCATCGTTGAAGTCGTAACTCGGGTTGTGCAACATGCACGGCCCTGCGCCATGGCCAGCTTCGCGGTGGGCGCCGTCGCCATTGCCGATGAAGGTATACGCCCCCGGCTTGGCCTGCAGCATGTAGGAAAAGTCTTCGGCGCCCATCGTGGGTTCCTGCGCCACGACGTTGTCGGTCCCGACGATATCGTGCATCACCTGGCGCGCGAATTCGGCCTCGGGGGTCGAATTGATCGTCGGCGGGTAGTTGCGGGTAAAGGAAAAATCACACTGTGCGCCGAATGCCGCGCAGGTGTGTTCGGCAATCTCCTGCATGCGCTTTTCGATCAGATCCAGCACCTCGATCGTGAAAGTGCGCACCGTGCCCTGGATCTCGCAGTGGTCTGGAATGACATTGGTCGCCTCACCCGCGTTGATCATCGTGACAGAGATCACGCCGGCGTCGACCGGTTTCTTGTTGCGGCTGATGATGGTCTGGAAGGCCTGCACCATCTGGCAGGCCACCGGAACCGGATCGATGCCGTTGTGCGGCAGCGCCGCATGCCCACCCTTGCCGGTGATGCGAATCTTGAACTCGTTGCTCGACGCCATCACCGGCCCGGCACTCACCGCAAACTGACCCACCTGGTAACCCGGCCAGTTGTGCATGCCGAACACCGCATCCATCGGGAACTTGTCGAACAGGCCGTCCTTGATCATCTCGCGCGCACCACCACCCCCCTCCTCGGCCGGCTGGAATATCAGGTATACCGTGCCGTCGAAGTTGCGGTTCTTCGCCAGATGTTGCGCTGCCGCGAGCAACATCGCAGTATGACCGTCGTGGCCGCAGGCATGCATTTTTCCTGCGTTTTTGCTGGCGTGGGCGAAGGTGTTGAACTCCTGCATCGGCAAGGCGTCCATGTCTGCGCGCAGGCCCACGGCCCGCGTCGAAGTACCGTTCTTCACGATGCCAACAACGCCGGTAGTGCCCAGACCCCGGTCGATCGGAATCCCCCACTCAGTGAGCTTGGCCGCCACCACATCCGCGGTACGTACCTCCTGGAAACACAGCTCCGGATGGGCATGGATGTCGCGGCGAACCGTGGCAATCGCAGCCGACTGGGTAAGAATCGAATCAATGACTTTCATGGGGTCTCCTGATGGCGGTTTCGGATTCAGGGATGCGACACGCAACATCGCCCTGCGGCGCAGGTCGGCTTGATCTAAGATCGATACCGCGCTCCGCTCGGCCTGAGTCTACCGCCGCCATGCCAACGGCGCTTTCCCGGCGCAGGCATCGGGGCTTCATCGCAGCCCATACCAGTTCCATATCGACCATGAACGCCGTCTCCACCACCACCGTACTGGGTGCCTGTCCGCACGACTGCCCCGACACCTGCTCGTTTGTCACCACCGTTCAGGATGGCGTCGCGCGCAAGGTGCAGGGCAATGCGGACCACCGCCATACTGACGGCGCCTTGTGCACCAAGGTCTCGCGTTATACCGAACGCAGCTACCACCCCGATCGCGTGTTGCAGCCACTCAGGCGCACCGGAGCCAAGGGCGAAGGCCGCTTCGAGCCCGTGAGCTGGGAGGTCGCGCTGAGCGACATCGCCGCGCGGCTGCGCGCGATTGCCGACAAAGGGACAGAAACATCCCAGGCGATCCTGCCGTATAGCTACGCCGGCACCATGGGACTGGTGCAAGGCGAGAGCATTGCGGCGCGCTTTTTCAACCGGCTCGGCGCCTCGCAACTCGACCGCACGATTTGCTCCAACGCCGGCGGCGAGGCGCTGCTGTACACGCTGGGCGCCAAGGTCGGCATGCGGGTCGAGCAGTTCGCCAACGCCAAACTGATACTGATCTGGGGCAGCAATTCGATCGCCAGCAACCTGCATTTCTGGCGCCATGCCCAGGAAGCCAAACGCCAGGGCGCCCGGCTGGTGTGCATCGATCCGCGGCGCAGCGAAACTGCCGACAAATGCCACGAACATATCGCGCTGTTGCCCGGTACCGACGCAGCGCTGGCACTGGCGTTGATGCACGAACTGATCGCACACGACTGGCTCGACCACGACTACATCGCGCGCCATACGCTGGGCTGGGACGCCTTGCGCGATCGCGCCATGGCCTGGTCGCCAGAGCGCGCAGCGACAGTCTGCGGCATTGACGCGCAGCAGATCCGCGATCTGGCACGCGACTATGGCGCCTGCCGCGCGGACGGCGGCCCGGCGGCGATCCGGCTCAACTACGGCATGCAGCGCGTGCGGGGCGGCGGCAATGCGGTGCGCGCCATCGCTTGCCTGCCGGCGCTGATCGGCGCCTGGCGCAATCCGGCCGGCGGCCTGTTGCTGTCGAGCTCGGGACAGTTCCCGGTGCAGCGTGCGGCGCTCGAACGCCCCGAGTTGCGCCAACGACCGGCACGCACCATCAATATGAACACCATAGGCGACGATCTGCTGCGACCAAGCTCGCCGGGCTTCGGCCCGGCCATCGAGGCCCTGATCGTCTACAACAGCAACCCGGTGGCGGTAGCGCCCGACTCGGGCAAGGTGGTGCAGGGTTTTGCCCGTGAAGATCTGTTCACCGTGGTGCTGGAGCATTTCAAGACCGACACCGCCGACTATGCCGACTACATCCTGCCGGCCACGACCCAACTCGAACACTGGGACATCCACCTGAGCTACGGCCACACCGACGTGTTGCTCAACCGCCCAGCGATAGCGCCTGTGGGCGAAGCCCGGGCCAACACACAGATATTTCGCGATCTGGCGCGGCACATGGGTTTCGATGAGCCCTGCTTCCAGCAGGACGACGAGGCCCTGTGCCGGCTGGCCTATGGCGACAAGGTCGATTTCGACACCTTGCTGACCCGGGGTTTCGCCTCACTGGAGCTCAGTGATGCGCCGTTTGCCAATGGTGGATTCCCGACACCGTCCGGCCGCTGCGAATTTTTCAGCCAGCGCCTGGCTGATTCGGGCGTGGACGGTCTGCCCGATCATGTGCCCAACTACGAACCGGCAGGCAGTTCGGCCCAATATCCGTTGGCCATGATCTCGCCGCCGGCGCGCAACTTTCTCAATTCGACCTTTGTCAACGTAACCAGTCTGCGTGACATCGAAGGCGAACCCCTTCTGGAGATGAGCGCGATGGACGCACAGGCGCGCGGCCTGATCAGTGGCGCAACAGTGCGGGTGTTCAACCAGCGTGGCGACTACCATTGCAAGCTCAAGGTGTCTCCACGCGCGCGTCCCGGCGTTGTCAACGGTCTGGGAATCTGGTGGCGAAAACTGGGCATGGACGGCAAGAACGTCAACGAACTCACAAGCCAGAAGCTGACCGACATCGGTCGCGCGCCGACCTTCTACGACTGCCTGGTGCAGGTCGAGTCGGCCTGAACCGAGCGAGGCCGGCATACGCTGCCGATCGCGACAAACCACAAAGGACCCTGGCGCTATGTACGAGAACTACCAATCGCTGACCCTGAAGCGCCATGAGGGCGGCATCCTCGAAATCATCATGGGTGCAGGCCAAAGCGCCAACAAGAAGTTGTCCACCGCAGACCACAACATGCACCGCGAGTTGTCGACGATCTGGCTCGATATCGACCGAGACCCGGAAACGCGGGTCGCGCTGATCCGCGGCGAAGGCAAGGGTTTCTCGGCAGGCGGCGACCTCGGGCTGGTCGAAGACATGGCAAACGACTTCGAGGTGCGCTCGCGCGTCTGGCGCGAGGCCCGTGATCTGGTCTACAACGTCATCAATTGTTCCAAGCCGGTGGTCTCGGCCATGCATGGCCCGGCGGTGGGTGCGGGCCTGGTGGCCGGACTGCTGGCCGACATCTCGATTGCCACTAAAAGCGCCCGCATCATCGATGGCCATACCCGGCTCGGCGTGGCCGCCGGCGACCATGCGGCCATCGTCTGGCCCCTGTTGTGCGGCATGGCCAAGGCCAAGTACTACCTGCTGCTGTGCGAGGCGGTCTCGGGCGAGGAGGCCGAACGTATCGGGCTGGTGTCGCTGGCGGTGGACGACGCCGACCTGCTGCCACGCGCATTCGAGGTGGCGGGCAAGCTGGCCAACGGTTCGCAGTCCGCCATCCGCTGGACCAAGCAGGCGCTGAACAACTGGCTGCGCCTGGCTGGCCCGACCTTTGACGCATCACTGGCGATGGAGTTCATGGGGTTTACCGGGCCGGATGTGCGCGAAGGTATTGCGTCGCTGCGCGAACGGCGCCAGCCGTCGTTCAAGCCCGATTGCCCGTTCTGAGCGGCACCTGATCAGGCCCGCCGCAGTTCCTCGGCCATCATCTCGGCTGCTTTCTCCGCCACCATGATCGTCGGCGCCTGGGTATTGGCCGACGTGATGGACGGGAACACGGAGGCATCGACCACGCGCAATCCCTTCACGCCATGCACCCGCAGTCGGGCGTCGACGACGGCGGTGGCAGGCGTGGGCCCCATCGCACAGGTACCGACCGGATGGAAGATGGTGTCAGCACGCGCGCGAAAGTCGGCCATCAGGTCCTCGTCGCTGGCGCAGGCCGCGCCTGGGAGGATTTCCGACGTGATCACATCCTGCAAGGCGTCGGTGGCAGCCAACCGGCGCAACAAGTGCGCGCCGGCCAGGGCTTGCATGCGGTCAAACTCGGTGGACAGGTAGTTGGGCGCAATGGCGGGTGGCTCCATCGGATCGGCCGAGGCAATTGCGACACTGCCGCGGCTGGTCGGACGGCAGCTGTTGACCGACATGGAAAACCCGGAAAACGGATCCGGCTGCATCATGCGTCGGCTTCGCACATCGCGCGTGGTGTAGCTGGCCGGGTTGAAATACAGCTGCAGATCCGGCATGGCCCGGCCAGGCGCGATGGCAACAAAACCACCCGCCTGATTGACACCCATGGACAACGGACCGCGCCGCGACCAGGCAAACTGCAGCGCTGCACGCAACTTGCCGTGCCAGGGCCGGAGCGCATCGTTCAGGGTCGGCACCCGGGCGCGGTAGGTATGGGTAATGTGCAGGTGATCCTGCAGACCCTGGCCTACCCGGGGTAGTTCAACCAACACCGGCACACCGTGTCGCTTCAACAATGGGGGGTCACCGATCCCGGAGAGCTGCAGCAGTTGCGGCGAGTTGATCGCGCCGCCGCACAGAATCACCTGCCGGCGCGCGCTGGCCTGCAGCGTACGCCCGTCGCGGCGGTACTCGATACCCACCGCTCGATGGTCCCGCATCAGCACACGCGTCGCATGGCAAAACGATTGAAGGCTCAGGTTGCCCCGATGCAGCGCCGGATGCAGATAGGCGGTAGCGGTCGACACACGCCAACCCTGATGGGTCGTCACCGGATAGATACCCACGCCTTGCAGCGAAGGGCCGTTGAAGTCACGGTTGTGGACATAACCCAGCTCGCGTGCAGCGGACAGGAATTGTCCACACAGCGGATGCACACGATGGTCGATGTGCGTCACGGTCAGCGGGCCGCCAGCGCCATGGTGGGGTGATGGGCCATCGACATGGTCCTCGGCCCGCAGGAACATCGGCAACACGTCGTCCCAACCCCAGCCCGGGTTGCCACTGGCCTGCCAGGCATCGAAATCCTGCGGAAGTCCGCGCACATAGGCCATGGCATTGATGGATCCGGATCCGCCCAGCAACTTGCCACGGGGCCAATAACTACTGCGTCCGTGCAAGGCTGCCACTGGCTGCGTCTGGTACATCCAGTTGACCGCAGGATCGCGAAATGTGCGCGCATAACCGATCGGCAATCGCACCCACAGCCGCCGGTCGCTGCCGCCGGCCTCAAGCAGCAGGACCTTGTGCAACGGATCGCTGGACAGCCGAGCGGCCAACACACAGCCGGCCGATCCGGCGCCGACGATGATGGTGTCCCAATGGGCCATGGCGCCCGAGTGTCGTCCTGCCGCCTGCCGTGCGCAAGCGCGATATGCGGCCGTTACGCGGTCGGACTGGCCGCCAGCTCGAGCGACACACCAAACTCCCGCGCCGCATCGAGCACCGTCGCCAACTGGTCGTGGGCGTAGGTGGTGAAAACGTAGATGTCGAACCGGTCCGCGCCGCGCCGATGAACGGTGCACGGCACGTGGTGGTGACCGGTTAGACGCAACTCGCCCACCGGGAACTTCGCCTCGCGCAGGTCGAGCGCAAACAACTTGGACAAGGTGGCCTGGCAATGATCGCCTTCGATCCGGATCCGGCAGCGGGCATGACCGAGGTCGGTCACCGAGCCGACGTCGGCTGGAACATGGCTGCGCAAGTCTGCTGCCGTGGGCACGCCCGATCTGCACACCAGCATGAATTCGCAAGGGCCCGTGCGCATCAGCAAACCCTGCGCCAGTTCGATCACCTGTCCGGTGCGACCCGGTGGTGCCTTGGCCAGCAGATCCAGACCGCTGGCCAGCGCGCGCTGCAGATCCGCGGTGGCGGCCGCCCAGGTTGCCATCAGCAGTACGCCCGGCAGCGTCTCGGCACGCAGGCGCACGCCGACATGGCCCGTGGCGGATGCCTGGGCGCCTGAGACATGGCCTTCAAATGGGCTGCGATGCAATGATGTCGCGGCCATGCTGTCTGTGTCGGGTTCAAACACGGTAGCGCTCCCCTTTCTGGTCCAGGAAACACGGGTCGACCACCCTTAGCCGGTATTGGCGTCCGTGCACCGGCGACGCGGCGATCACCTCCTGGCCGACATGGTGGGTACCGCCCTGGAGCAGTCCCAAGGCAATTGCCTTGCCCAGTGTGGGACTGAACGTGGTCGACGTAACATGGCCACGGCCATGTCCCTTGATGGCATCGGTGCTGAAGAACAGGATAGCGCCGTTGTTCGGCGGCTGATTCGCATCAACCGCCTCCAGGCCCACCAGCGTCGGTCGGTCGTCGCGCGCCAGGTTTTCGCTGCGCCTGAGCGCCCCGCCCCAGAACGGCTTGACCGCACTGGCCATCTTGCCCATGCCCATGTCGTCCAGCGTCGTACGTCCGTCCATCTCTGAGCCGACGACATGGCCTTTTTCAATGCGCAGCGAGCCCAGCGCCTCCAGCCCGTAGGGCCGCAGGTTCCAGGGCTGGCCGTGAGTGAGCAGGTGCTCCCAGATGCGACGACCGAAGTGCGTCGGGGTATAGACCTCGTAGGCCAGTTCGCCCGAGAAGGTCAGTCGGATGATGCGCACGCCGATGCCCTCAAGCCGTCCGCCCAGCTCGGTGTCAAGCAGGCCCATATGGCCGATGGCTTCTGTACTGAAGTCGATTTCCGGAAACGCCGCCATCAGTACGTCGCGCGACTTCGGCCCGGCGATGCTCATGGCCGCCCATTGATCCGACACCGACGCCACCGTCACGCGCAGATCGGGCCAGACCACCTGCAGCAGGAACTCCAGATGCGACATGACCTTGGCCGCCTGCGCCGTGGTGGTGGTCATGAAGAATGCCGTCTCGCCAATTCGGCTGGTCGTGCCGTCGTCCATGACGATTCCGTCTTCGCGCAACATGAATCCGTAACGCGCCTTGCCTACCGGCAACTTGCCAAATCCGTTTACATAGACGCGGTTCAAAAACTCGGCGGCGTCCGGCCCCTGCACATCGATCTTGCCCAGGGTGGACACGTCGGCGATACCGACCTGATCGCGCACGAACACCATCTCGGCCCGGTAAGCCTGGGACAGGTTCTCGCCATGCCCGTGGTACCACAGCGGACGTTTCCAGGCCCCGGCCTCCATCATGTCGCCACCTTGGGCCACATGCCAGTCATGCACGGCCGTGCGCCGAATCGCCGCCAGGTGGCCACGCACACTGCGCCCAGCCAGCACGCCGATGGTCACCGGTGTGTACGGTGGCCGGAAGGTGGTGGTGCCCACGGCGTCCATCCCCAGCGAACGTTTCGCCGCCATGATCGCCAGCGCGTTGAGGTTGGACGTCTTGCCCTGATCGGTTCCCATGCCCAGCGTGGTGTAACGCTTGAGATGCTCCACCGCGCGGTAGCCCTCGCGGTGCGCCAGGTCGATGTCGTCCACTGTTACGTCGTTCTGGAAGTCGACAAACGCCTTGCCCGCGCGTTTGCCCCCGGGAATGGGGGCTGCGGCGACAAACGCCATCGACAAGCCGTCGTCAGGCGGCAAATCCGGGCCATCGCCGGCCAGACTCTTGTTGACCAGGCGCGATGCGGCCAGTTGCGCGGCCTCCCAGCCACTGCGAACGGCATGGGCAAAATCCTGGCAACCCACCATGGCGCCGACACCTGCGTGGCCGGCGTCGAAACCGCCAGGCACAAACACGCCCAGATCGGCGCGATATGTCGGTTTGATACCGCGGTGCGAGCTTAAGTGCACACTGGGCGTCCAGCCGCCGGACATCGCCACCAGATCGACGTCTTGTGTCCGCGGTGCGCCGGTGACTCGCCCTTGGATGATGTCAAACGGCACCAGGATGCAGCTGCGCACCCGCTGCCCGCCGGTCACCCTGGACACGGCTGTGGCCGGCCACAGCTCGATCCCCACTGCGGCCGCCTGCGCCTGCAAATGCAAGGCTACCGATGGCCGCAGATCGGCCACTGAGACCTTGGCGCCGCTGCGCGCCAGTGCGATCGCGTCACCGTAGGCGGCGTCATTGTTGACAGCGAACACCGCCTGTCGACCGGGTCTGACCGCGTAACGATTCACGTAACTGCCCACGGCACCGGCCAGCATGACACCCGGTGTGTCGTTGCCGGCAAACACCAGGGGCCGCTCCAGCGCGCCGCAAGCCATGATCACGTGGGCCGCACGCAGGATATGCAGACGCTGGCGAGGCACACCTTGCTTGGCGTCGGCCAGGCCGGGCGCCGTGCGTTCGACAACACCTACCGTGTTGCCGTCGTACAGCCCGAAGGCGCTTGCACGCGTCAGCAATTGGACCCGGCCGGTGGATTTGAGCTCGGCCAATACGCGGGACAACCAATGCGCCTGGGCGCTGTCGGAGGGCTGGCCCAGCAGGCTGCCACCAAGCAAAAAGTCCTGCTCGACGATCGTCACATCCAACCCTCGACGCGCTGCACCCAGCGCTGCGCTCAGTCCGGCCGGACCCGCGCCAACCACCAGCACGTCGGTGAAACCCTGTTGCCAGTCGTAGCGCTCCGGGTCCGCCAGTGTCGACGCCGCGCCCAGCCCGGCCGCCTTGCGGATGAAATGCTCGTAGAACATCCAGGCCTTGCGCGTCGGACCCATGAAAGTCTTGTAATAGAAACCGGCGACAAAAACCGGCGCCAGCAGCGAATTGACCGCCATCAGGTCAAACCGCACCGACGGCCAGGCGTTCTGCGAACGGGTGTGCAGACCGTATTGCAGCTCGAGCACCGTCGCGGCGATATTGGGTTCCTGCCGGGAACCACTGCCAACCGTCAGCAGCGCGTTGGGCTCTTCGACCCCGGCAGCCATGATGCCGCGCGGCCGGTGGTATTTGAACGAGCGGGCCACCAGCGGCATGTCGTGCGCCAGCAGCGTGGAGGCCACCGTGTCGCCGACATATCCGGCCAGCGAACGGCCATTGTGCGTGAGCGTGACGGATTGATCGCGGTCGATCCGGCCTCCCGTCGGGATCCGGTTGATGCCGCCCACATCGGGTGCCGCGCTCATTGGAGTACCTCCGCCCTTCGGGCTGCGGTGCGAGCTTGCTTGGGGCGGCCCGGCGCGGCGCTCATCGGAACACCTCCGCCCTTCGGGCTGCGGTGCGAGCTTGCTTGGGGCGGCCCGGCGCGGCGCTCATGCCTGCGGCCTTTCGCGGGCCGGCATCACGGCCAGGATGTCATGGCTGACGGTGTTGCGGCGAACGACCAGCCAGCGCCGGCACGCCAGCGTGTGTTGCCAGAATTCCAGATGTTCACCCTTGGGGTTGTCGCGCATGTAGACCGCCTCGACCCAGGCGTCATGGTGTTCTTCGCCCAGCGGCGGATATACCTTGGTGGCATCACCGAAGTAGCTGAACTCGTCGTGGTCGCGTTCGCCGCAATAAGGGCATTGGATTCGAAGCATGGCGCGTCCTATTGCAGATGGTTGTACGGACCGTAGCCGGCCTCGTCCGCGTACCGACCCCGGGCAAACCGGTCCATCGTGAAGCCGGCGTTGTACTCGTGTGGCTGGTCGTGGGCAATGGTGTGGGCGAAGCACCAGCCCGATGCCGGTGTCGCCTTGAAGCCACCGTAACACCAGCCGCCGTTGAGGTACAGGCCATCGACCGGTGTCTTGGTGATGATCGGGCTGCCGTCTGGCGTCATGTCCATGATGCCACCCCAGTGGCGCAGCAGGCGCAGGCGCGAGGCAAACGGAATCAGGCTGGCCAGCCCTTGTGCCGTCTCGGCCACATTGGGCAGGTTGCCACGTTGCGCATAACTGTTGTAGCGGTCCAGGTGACCGCCGAACACCAGCCCGCCCTTGTCGGATTGCGAGACATAGAAATAGGTTGCCGACCACACCACGACATGGTGCACCACCGGCTTGATGGATTCGGTCACGAAGGCCTGCAGCACATGGCTTTCAATCGGCAGGCGCAAGCCGGCCTTTTGCGCCAACACCGAGGTGTGCCCGGCCACGGCCACACCCACCTTGCCGGCGCCGATGTCACCGCGGCTGGTCTTGACGCCCACAATGCGCTCACCGGCCCAGATGTAATCTAGTACCTCACAGTTCTGGATGATATCCACACCGAGCTGATCGGCCGCACGCGCATAACCCCAGGCCACGGCGTCATGGCGCGCGGTGCCGGCGTCGGGCTGCAACATGCCGCCGTAGATCGGAAACCGGGCCTGCGACGAAAAGTCCAGATAAGGCGCTTCTTTCTGCACCTGGTCACGGGTCAGGATGTCGGCCCGAATGCCATTGAGCCGCATGGTGTTGGCGCGTCGCACCAGGCCGTCGAGCGCTGCCTGCGAACAGGCGGCAAACAGGTAACCCCGTGGCGAGAACATTACGTTGAAGTTGAGATCTTCGGACAAGTCACGCCACAACGACATCGAGTGCTCGTAGAACTGCGTGTTCTCGCGCATCATGTAGTTGGATCGCACGATGGTCGTGTTGCGCCCTACATTGCCAGATCCGATCACACCCTTCTCGAGGATCGCGACATTGCGGATGCCATGGTTGCGCGCCAGGTAATAGGCCGTGGCCAGCCCATGGCCACCCCCGCCAATAATGACAACGTCGTAACTTTTCTTCGGTTTGGCATCGCGCCAGGCGCGCTCCCACCCCTGATGTCCGCTCAGCGCGTTCTTGAACAGTGACCAGGCCGAATACCGCTGGGTCATGCCTACATCCTCATCCGCAGTGCCTGCGGATCGAAGGGAGGTTCGGTCTGCATCCGCGCAGGTCGACGCTCGCCCAGGATTTCGATTTCCAGTTGCATATCTGCCTTGACCAGCGCGGTCGGTATGTAGCCCTGCGCCAGCGACTGGTCGACGCCATGGCCATACCCGCCCGACGTGACCCAACCCACAACCTTGCCGTCGACCCAGATCGGCTCGTCGCCCATCACATCGGTGTCGGTTGCGTCCACCTGCATGCAGATGCGGGTACGTTTGGGTCCGTCCTGCTTCTCTTTGAGTGCAGCGGCCTTGCCGATGAAGTCGGCTTTGTCCAACTTGATGAACCGGTCCAGCCCGGCCTCGAACGGGCCATAAATCGGACGGAACTCGCGGAACCAGGTGCCAAAATGCTTTTCCAGCCGCAGGCACAACAAGGCGCGCATGCCGAAGTTCTTCAGGCCCAGATCGGCGCCGGCATCCGTGATGCTCTGGTACAGGCGGCGCTGGTATTCCGGTGCCACCCAGATCTCGTAACCCAGGTCACCGGTATAGGTGACCCGGTTCACCTTGGCGCGCACGGTGGCCACTTCCATCTCGCGGTAGTCCATGAATTTGAATGCAGCATTGGACACATCGTCGTCGGTCAGGCGTTGCAGCAATTCACGCGCCTTGGGCCCGGCAATCGACAAGCCAATCAGCTTCATGCCGAACGGCTCGATGCGCACCGAGCCATCTTTCGGCAAGTGCTGCTCGAACCAGCGCATATGGTAAATCTGCGCCTGGCTCGAACCCCACATCATGTAGCGGTTGTCAGCCGCCTTGGCTATTGTGAAGTCGCCGATGATCTTGCCTTGCGGGTTGAGCATGGGTGTGAGCATGATGCGCCCCTGCCTGGGCATGGTGTTGGTCATCATGTGCAGCAGCCACTGCTCGGCGCCCGGCCCGGTGATCTCATACTTGGCGAAGTTGGCGATCTCGGTCACGCCCACCGCCTCGCGTACGGCCTTGCATTCGGCCTTGATCGGCGCGAAGTCGTTGGAGCGGCGGAAGGACACGATGTCCTTCGCCTCGGTGCCTTCGGGCGCAAACCACAGAGGTGTCTCCATGCCCCAGGAGTCGCCCATCACCGCGCCCTGCGCAATCATGGTGTCGTACAACGGAGTCGTCTGCAGCGGACGGGCCGCAGGCAGTTCCTCGTTCGGGAAGCGGATGCTGAAGCGACGCGCATAGTTCTCGCGCACCTTGGCGTTGGTATAGGTGCGGGTGGCCCAGTCGCCATAACGCGCAACGTCCATGCCCCAGATGTCGAAACCCGGATCGCCATCCACCATCCAGTTCGACAGGGCCAGGCCCACACCGCCGCCCTGGCTGAAGCCAGCCATGACGCCGCAAGCCGACCAGAAGTTGGTGCGCCCACGCACCGGTCCGACCAGCGGGTTGCCATCGGGCGCAAACGTGAACGGCCCGTTGATGACGCGCTTGATGCCGACATTCTCCAGTTTGGGAAAGTGGCGGAACGCCACCTCCAGCGATGGCGCGATGCGGTCCAGGTCGGGTTGCAGCAATTCCTGACCGAAGCTCCAAGGGGTTTCCTTGGGCGACCAGGGTACGCAGGCTTTCTCATAAGCCCCCAGCACAATGCCCTTGCCCTCCTGGCGCAAGTAACACTCGGCGCCGAAATCGATCACATGGCCGATCTCCTTGCCCGCTTCCTTGTTGTAGGCCACCACCTCCGGTATTTCGTCGGTGACCAGGTACATGTGCTCCATCGCCAGCACCGGGAGTTCGACGCCCACCATGCGTCCCACCTCGCGCGCCCACAAGCCGCCGGCGTTGACAACGTGCTCGCATTCGACCACGCCCTTGTTGGTGATCACGCGCCAGGTGCCATCGGGCTTTTGTTCCAGGCTCTCGACCATGGTCTGTACCTCGATCGTCGCGCCGCCCAGACGCGCGGCCTTGGCATAGGCGTAGGTGGTGCCTGACGGGTCGAGGTGGCCCTCGTTGGGGTCGAGCAGGGCACCCACGAAATGCTGATCCTCTATGAACGGGAAGTAATTCTTGGCCTCGGTCACCGAGATGATCTCGGTCGCCATGCCCAGGTAGCGTCCTTTGGCCACCGTTGTCTTGAGAAACTCCATTCGTTCGGGCGTGTCGGCCAGCATGATGCCGGCAGACAGGTGCAGGCCGCAGGACTGGCCCGAAATCTCTTCGAGTTCCTTGTACAGGCTCACGGTGTAACTCTGCAGCATCGCGACGTTCGGGTCGCCGTTTAGGGTGTGGAAACCCCCAGCCGCATGCCATGTGGACCCCGACGTGAGCTGGTCGCGCTCGAGCAGCATCACGTCGCTCCAGCCCTTCTTGGTCAGGTGGTACAGGACTGAACAGCCCACCACGCCGCCACCAATCACCACTACTTGTGCTGTCGTCTTCACGATTCGGGATCCTTCTGTTTCACGTTGTTGTTGCGGCCGCAAGTGGCGCCAGGCAGTGCTCGGCCGCGAGTCCACGATCTGCCATGATTATTCCGCGCAATGGAGCCGGTGGCGATAGCGCGTGCAAACCTGGCATGCAGTCGGTCGGTTCGCTTAACACGACACTGCCGCCCGCCTGCGCAAGCATACGCGGCCCGTGCGTCTCCATGCATCAGAAATCCGTCGGTGCGCCGCCCTCTTGTTTGCGTCGCGCGACGAAGGCGTCGAGTTCCTCCTCGATCGCCGCGTCCATTGGCGGGCGCTCATATGCCGCCAGTTCCTTTTGCCAAACCGCATTGGCCTTCTGCAACGCGGTCGGACTGCCGGCCTCCTGCCAGGTTTCGAAATTGCGCCAGTCCGAGATGATGGGTGAATAAAACGCGGTCTCGAATCGCTCCAGCGTATGGGCGGTGCCGAAGTAGTGCCCACCCGGGCCAACGTCGCGGATGGCATCCAACCCCAGCCCGGCCGGACTCACATCGAGCGGCGTCAGGAATTCGGCCACCATCTGCAGCATGTCGACGTCGACGATGAACTTCTCGAATGATGCGGTCAGCCCACCTTCCATCCAGCCGGCCGAATGCATGATGAAGTTGCCGCCACCCTGGATCACGGCCCACAAAGAAAAAACCGACTCATAGGCCGCCTGTGCATCCACCGTATTGGCCGCGCAGACATTGGACGTGCGGTACGGAATGCCGTATTTGCGGCACAACTGTCCGCCTGCGAGCACGGCCTTCATGTACTCGGGCGTGCCGAAGGCGGGTGCACCGGTCTTCATGTCCACATTCGAGGTGAACCCGCCGTACACGACGGGTGCACCCGGGCGCACCATCTGCGTGAAGGCAATGCCTGCGAGTGCCTCGGCATTCTGTTGCACCAGTGCACCGGCAATCGTCACCGGCGCCATTGCCCCCGCGAGTGTGAACGGCGTCAACATGATGATCTGATTTCGCGACGACATCTCCAAGATGCCTTGCAGCATCGGAGTGTCGAGCCGCAGCGGCGAGGAACTGTTGATGATCGAGAACAGCGACGGCTCCGCCTCCATCTGCTCGCGCGAGATGCCGCGCGCGATGCGTGCGATCTCCAGACCGTCCTGGTTACGCTCCTTGCCCAGCGAATAGACATGGAACGGCTTGTCGGTCAGCTTGGCAATGTCTGACAGGCAGTCGAGGTGGCGTACCGAGGCATGGATGTCCACAGGCTCGACCGGATAACCCCCACTGGCATGCACGATGTCGTACCGCTGTGCCAGCCGCACCATGTTGCGAAAGTCGACCTGATTGCCTGCGCGCCGGCCGCCTTGCAGATCCGAACAATTGGGTGGACTGGCCACTTGCGCGAACACCAGGTTCTTGCCGCCGATCTGCACGTTGCGCTCCGGATTGCGCGCGTGCAGCGTGAATTCGGAGGGACAGGTCTTGATCGACTGCAGTATCAGGTTGCGATCGAAGCGCACGCGCTCCGATCCTTCGCGCACATCCGCGCCGGCCTTCTTGAGGATTTCACGCGCGCCCACATGCATGAAGTCCATGCCCATCTCTTCGAGGATGGTCAGAGATGCGTCGTGAATGGCTTCAAGCTCGTCCTCGGACACCACGGGTATGGCCGGGAACCGATGCTTCAAGGACCGGTATTTGGCGGTAGATGGCGCTGCCCGTGCGACTCCGGTGCCGCGCCCACTTCCGCGTCGTCGGCCCGCACCGGGGCTTGTGTTTTCCGTCATGCAGTGGGCTCCTGAGTACTGGCTCTTTAGATCGCAGCAGTATCCGGGAGATTTTCGCCCTGTATGCACCATGTTTATGCCGTGGACCCATGAATTGAACTCATGAGGCAACGCGCATGGCTTGAATAGCTCTGCTGAACACTGCAGACAGAAACAACAACGCCCACCAGAAGGTGGGCGTTGTTGTCCGGTCTCTTCGACCGATGTTTGGTTGCGCGAGTAGGATTTGAACCTACGACCTTTGGGTTATGAGCCCAACGAGCTACCAGGCTGCTCCATCGCGCGGTAATCCAAGAGTATATCCTATTGCTTAGGCTTTATCGGCCACGTCTTCAATTACTTCGTCAGCAACTTCAGTGCGTTCGACCAATTCGACAAAAGCCATGGGCGCGTTGTCACCGACGCGGTAACCCATTTTCAAGATGCGGGTATAGCCACCAGGACGCGCAGCAAAACGCGGGCCCAGCACGTCGAACAATTTGGTGACGCTGTTGCGATCACGCAGACGGTCGAATGCCAGACGGCGATTGGCAACTGTGGCCACTTTTGCCAGGGTGATCATCGGCTCAATGACGCGACGCAGTTCCTTGGCTTTCGGCAAGGTGGTCTTGATGGCCTCGTGTTCGATCAACGAGTTCATCATGTTCTGCAACATCGCCAGACGATGTGAGCTGGTGCGATTGAGTTTGCGTAATCCGTGTCCGTGGCGCATGGTGACTTCCTTTTAGGTTTTGATTGGCTAGCCGTATCAGGTACTGCCGGGTTTTATGACAGCCCGCCTTGTGGCAGGGCCCGTCAGATTATCGCTTTTCCAGTGCAGCCGGTGGCCAGCTCTCGAGCTTCATGCCCAAGGTCAGACCACGGGAGGCCAACACTTCCTTGATTTCGTTGAGTGACTTGCGACCCAGGTTCGGGGTCTTGAGCAACTCGTTCTCGGTGCGCTGGATCAGGTCACCGATGTAGTAGATGTTCTCGGCCTTCAGGCAGTTCGCAGAACGCACCGTCAGTTCGAGTTCATCGACCGGACGCAGCAAGATCGGATCGAACTGCGTATTGCCGCGCGGTGCCGGCGCATCGAACGCAGCCAGTTCGCTGCCCTCGAGCTGCGCAAACACTGCGAGTTGCTCCACCAGTACTTTAGCCGACGCACGCACGGCATCTTCGGCCGAGATCGCACCATTGGTCTCGATTTCGACGACCAGCTTGTCCAGGTCAGTACGCTGCTCGACGCGGGCGCTTTCGACCGTGTAGCTGACACGCTTGACCGGCGAGAACGACGCATCCAGAACGATGCGACCAATCGACTTGGTGGGCTCATCGCCCTGACGGCGCATCGTGCCAGGCACATAACCACGGCCTTTTTCGACCTTGATCTGCATGTCCAGCTTGCCGCCATGCGACAGGTTGGCAATGACGTGCTCGGGGTTGATCACCTCGACGTCGTGCGGCGTCTGGATGTCTGCCGCCGTAACGACGCCATCTCCGTCCTTGCGCAGGCTCAGCGTGACTTCTTCGCGGTTGTGAAGCTTGAACACCACACCCTTGAGGTTCAGCAGAATATTGACCACGTCTTCCTGAACGCCATCAATCGACGAGTACTCGTGCAAAACACCGGCAATCGTTACTTCGGTCGCGGCGTATCCAGGCATGGAGGACAACAGCACCCGGCGCAAAGCATTGCCCAAGGTGTGTCCATAACCACGCTCAAACGGCTCCAGGGCCACTTTGGCACGGTTGGAGCCGAGTTGTTCAACGTTGATTGCTTTGGGTTTCAGCAGATTTGTTTGCATGCAGACTTCCTCTCAATACCCCCGACTCGTTACATC
>JBBQJP010000075.1:0-20669 GCA_038326025.1 Burkholderiales bacterium | reverse complement strand
TTGCTCTGGCACCAACACTTTGTCGGAAGTCGGCAGTCCAACTTGTGTGCCAGACCAATAAACAAGCGCAGCAATTTTTGCTCTGGCACCAACACTTTGTCGGAAGTCGGCTGTCGGATGTCGGCTGTCGGATGTCGGTTGTCGGCTTTTCGATGTCGGCTATCCCTTTCCTGCGCAATCCGGGGCGGACTACTCAGCGTCGCTTTTTGCCAGCGCCGGCCTTGCTGCCGGTGTCCGGTCGGAGCGTCTTGACCACCGCATAACGCTCCAGCGTCTGCGCGCGTGCGGTGATGTGGTCGACCACGGGTTGCGGGTAGTTCCCACCAAGTTTGACACCTGCCGCTGTCAGTTCCAGCGTGCCACAAGACCACGGCGCATGCACGGCCTTGCCTTGCAGCGCGGCCAGTTGCGGCAGATAGCGGTGGATGAACTTGCCCTGCGGGTCAAAATTCTCGCTCTGGCGCACCGGATTGAAGATGCGAAACCAGGGTTGGGCATCGCAGCCACTTGAGGCCACCCACTGCCAGCCGCCGTTGTTGGCCGACAGGTCGAAATCGTTGAGTTTTTCGGCAAAGTAGGCTTCCCCGCGGCGCCAGTCGATGCCCAGATCCTTGACCAGAAAACTGCCGGCCACCATGCGCAGCCGGTTGTGCATGTAGCCGGTCTGGTTGATCTGCGCCATCGCGGCGTCGACGATGGGGTAGCCGGTTCGCCCATCGCACCAGGCCTGGAACAGTTTGTCGGCGCCAGCGCCATGGCGCCAGCGGATGGCGTCGAACGCGGGTTTGAACGCGGACTGCGCCACATGCGGAAAATTCGCCAGAATCTGGAAATAGAACTCGCGCCAGATCAGCTCGCTGAGCCAGACCGCCGCGCCGGCGCTGCCGGCGATCGAGGCCTGCAGCGCCGCTGCCGCCAGGCGGCGGATCGACACGGTGCCAAAACGCAGATGCACACCCAGGTAACTCGGCCCCTTGACCGCCGGAAAGTCGCGTGTCGTGTGGTACAGGTCCATGCGCTCGAAGAACTCGGCGAACAGTGCTTGCCCGCCACTGGCGCCGGGCGCCAGACGCAGCTGGTGCAGGTTCGTCACCTCGAAGCCGATTTCCTGCAGGCTCGGTACGGGCCGGCGCAGACCTTCGGGGCGCGGCGCCAATGCAGAAATGTGGGACACCACGTCGTGGCTGCGCAGCCGGGTTTCGTCGACCCGTGCCAGCCAGGCCTTCTTGTAGGGGGTAAACACGGTGTACGGCGTGTGGGCGCCCGTGAGCAGCTCGCGCTGTTCGAACACCACATGGTCCTTGACCGTATGCATCGCAATGCCGGCATGGGCCAGTGCGCCAAGCGCCATGCGGTCGCGCTCCTGCGCCAATGGTTCGTAGTCGTGTGCGGCAAACACAGCCTGCACTTGCAGTTGCCGGGCCAGCGACACGATCTCTTCGATGGCCCGCCCATGGCGCACGATCAGCCCGGCGTGGGGTTCGGCACTGGCATCGCGCAGGGCTTGGTCCAGCTCGACCAGGCAGTCGCGGATGAACTCGACGCGCCGGTCGGCGCGCGGCAAGGGGTCGAGGATGGCGCGGTCGAATACGAAGGCGCAATAGACCTTGCGGCAACTGCGCAGCGCCAACGCCAGTGCGGCGTTGTCGTCGAGCCGCAGGTCGCGCCGCAGCCACACCAGTCCACTGTCGAAGGTCTTGTTCATGGAGGTCGCTAAAATTGCAGCATGCCCGAAGATTCTGCGCCGATCAACCTGACGAATCATTTCCTGATCGCCATGCCCGGGCTCGAAGATGCGGCATTCTCGCGCAGTGTGATCTATGTGTGTGAACACAGTGAGCGCGGCGCGCTCGGCCTGGTCATCAACAAGCCAAGCGATATCAACCTCAAGGGCCTGTTCGACAAGGTGCAGTTGCCGCTTGGTCGCGATGACCTGCAGCAACTCCCGGTTTTCCAGGGCGGGCCGGTTCAGACCGACCGTGGTTTTGTATTGCACGAAGCCTTCTTCAGTGCGGCCGACAAGCCCGACGAGCCGGTATACGCCTCCACCATGTCCATCCCCGGCGGCCTGGAGATGACCACGTCCAAGGACGTGCTCGAGGCCTTGTCCAGCGGTAACGGTCCGCGCCGCGTGCTGGTATCACTGGGCTACTCGGCCTGGGGCGAAGGCCAGCTCGAGTCCGAGTTGGGCGACAACAGCTGGTTGACGGTGGACGCCGACCTGGGCGTGATTTTCGATACCCCGGTGGAGCAGCGTTATGACAAGGCTCTGGGCCTGCTCGGCCTGGAGATGTGGATGTTGTCGCCACAGGCGGGTCATGCCTGAGGCCGGGGTTGTCCCGGCGCCGGTGGATGCCGGGTTTGACAGCTTCCTGGCGCTGGACTTCGGCAGCAAGCGTACCGGTGTCGCCTATGCCTCGCGCCTGCTCGGCCAGGCGCGGCCGCTGGCGACGATCCGCGCGCAGTCCAATGAAGACCGCCTGGTCCAGGTGCAGGCCCGGATAGTGGAGTGGCAACCCCAGGCGCTGGTGGTTGGCGTCCCGTTCCATCCCGACGGTGTGGCGCATGAAAACACCTTGCTGGCGCGCAAGTTCGCGCGCAGCCTGCGCAACCGCTTCAAGCTGCCGGTGTTCGAGGTGGACGAGCGCTACTCCACCACCGAGGCTTTGTCCAATGGCGCCAGGGATGCCGATGCGGGTGCTGCCTGCGTCATCCTGGACCAATTTCTCCGGAGTATTGCGTGAGCCACGACCCTACTGACGACGGAGCGGCTGCGGTCGCATTGGCCGTTGCTGCCGTGCGCGATGCACAAGCCCTGTACCAATCGCTGCTGCAAGGCGTGTCGGCCATGTGCCGACCTGACACCCACCTGGTGGGAATCACCACCGGTGGTGCCTGGCTGGCCGAACGGCTGCACGCCGACCTGCGCATGGCGGGCGAGGCGGGTGTGTTGTCGTCAGCGCTGCATCGCGACGATTTCGCCGAACGTGGCATGTCGGCACGGGCACCGACGCGGCTCGACTTCGACGTCAACGGCGCCGACATCATCGTCATCGACGACGTGCTTTACACCGGGCGCACGATACGGGCTGTCGTCAACGAGTTGTTCGATTTCGGCCGACCGGCCTCTGTGAGACTGGCCGTGCTGATCGAGCGCAACGGACGGCAATTGCCGATCCAGGCCGATTTTTCCGCTGCGCATGTCGAATTGCCGGCCAACCGGTCCGTGGCGCTGCGCCGGGACGAAACCGGCCAGCTGTCGGTCGTGATCGAGGCGCGCGCCTGAAATACGCGTCGACCTGGCACACAACCCCATCCGACCTGAAAGCCCTCGACGTGTTGTACCGACGAAATCCTCAGCTCAACAAAAATGGCGAACTGGTTCATCTGCTGTCTGTCGAGGGGCTGCCAGCAAGCATCCTGCGCCAGGTGCTGGATACCGCCGAGAGTTTTGTCAGTGTCAGCGACCGTGAGGTCAAGAAGGTACCGCTGCTGCGCGGGCGCAGTGTGTTCAACCTGTTCTTCGAGAACTCGACACGCACCCGCACCACGTTCGAGATTGCTGCCAAGCGCCTGAGCGCCGATGTGATCAATCTGGACATTGCGCGTTCATCGGCGTCCAAGGGCGAGTCGCTGCTCGACACCATTGCCAATCTGAGCGCGATGGCCGCCGACATCTTCGTCGTGCGCCACAGCGAATCGGGTGCACCCTACCTGATCGCCAAGCACGTGGCGCCGCATGTGCACGTGATCAATGCCGGCGACGGGCGCCATTCGCACCCGACCCAGGGACTGCTGGACATGTTCACGATCCGGCACTACAAGAAGGACTTCTCCAACCTCACGGTGGCCATCGTCGGCGACGTGCTGCATTCGCGCGTGGCGCGCTCCGACATCCATGCGCTGACCACGCTGGGCTGCGCAGAGGTGCGCGTGGTCGGCCCCAAGACGCTGGTGCCGGCCGACATGGCGCAGATGGGCGTGCGGGTCTGCCACACGCTGGCGGAAGGCATCCGCGACTGCGACGTCGTCATCATGCTGCGCCTGCAGAACGAGCGCATGAGTGGTGCGCTGCTGCCATCGGCGCAGGAGTTTTTCATGAGTTACGGCCTTACGCGTGAGAAGCTGCAACTGGCCAAGCCTGACGCCATCGTCATGCATCCGGGTCCGATCAACCGCGGCGTCGAGATCGCCTCCGAGGTGGTCGACGGCACGCAAAGCGTGATCCTGCCGCAAGTGACCTTCGGCATCGCGGTGCGCATGGCCGTGATGAGCCTGGTGGCCGGCAACGAATCGACGCCCTGAGGCGCACACAGGCGGGGACGACAAGGCATGAAGATTCTGATCAAGGGCGGCAGGGTGATGGACCCGGCCAGTGGCGCCGACCAGTTGGCCGACGTGGCCATTGCGGCAGGGCATGTGCTGTCGATCGGGCAGACGCCGGCCGATTTTTCACCGGGTCGCATCATCGATGCCAGCGGCTGCATCGTCATGCCGGGGCTGGTTGACCTGGCGGTGCGCCTGCGCGAACCCGGCCATGAACATGCGAACAGCCTCAAATCGGAAATGGCCGCGGCGGTGGCCGGCGGTGTGACCAGCCTGGTCTGCCCGCCCGACACCGACCCGGTGCTGGACGAGCCGGGTCTGGTGGAGATGCTCAAGTTCCGCTCCGAGCGGCTGCACCAGGCACGCGTCTACCCGCTGGGTGCGCTGACACGTGGCCTGCGAGGCGAGGTATTGACCGAGATGGTCGAACTCACCCAGGCCGGTTGTGTCGGATTCGGCCAGGCCGATGTGCCGCTGCCCAGCATCCAGATACTGCTGCGTGCCCTGCAGTACGCCAGCACTTTTGGCTACTGTGTCTGGTTGCGCCCGCAGGACCGCGATCTGGGCACCGGCGTGGTGGCCAGCGGCCCGCTGGCCACCCGCATGGGACTGTCGGGCATTCCGGTGGCGGCCGAGACCATTGCGCTGTTCACCATCATCGAACTCATGCGCTCGAGTGGCGCGTGCGTGCACCTGTGTCGCATCAGCAGCGCGGCGGGGCTGGAACTGGTACGTCAGGCCAAGCGCGAAGGCCTGCCGCTGACCTGCGATGTGAGCATCAATTCGCTGCATCTGATCGACACCGACATCGGCTACTTCGACAGTCGCATGCACCTGATCCCGCCGCTGCGCCAGCAACGTGATCGCGACGCCTTGCGGCTGGCGCTGGCCGACGGCACCATTGATGCGCTGGTGTCCGACCACAGTCCGGTTGATGATGACGACAAGACGCTTCCGTTTGCAGAGAGCGAACCGGGTGCCAGCGGCGTCGAATTGCTGTTGGGCCTGGCTCTCAAATGGGCCGATGAATCCGGTGTTCCGTTGCAGCGCGCATTGGCGGCGGTGACGCATGAGCCGGCGCGTATTCTGGCCCAATCGGGCGGGAAGCTGACCAGCGGCGCCGGCCGCCTGGTGGTCGGCGGCGTAGCCGATCTATGCGTTTTTCACCCGCGGCAGGAATGGATCATCGAGGCGCAGACGCTGCGCAGCCAGGGCAAGCACACGCCGTTTTCCGGCTACAGCCTGCAGGCCAAGGTGCGCGCCACGCTGGTCGGCGGACATCTCGCATTCGAGGCGTGAAGCTGCTGCGGGCAAGTGGGCGTGCCGCCCGGGTGCTGGCCCACATGGTCGGGGGCCTGGCCACCATCATGTTCCGTTTTCCGCGTATGGAGCAACTGCAGCGTGACCGGCAGGTGCAGGTCTGGGCGACGGAGATGCTGGCACGTCTGGGCGTGCGTCTGGTCGTGTCTGGCACGCCACCCGTCGTTGGCCCGGTGCTGCTGGTGTCCAATCATATTTCCTGGCTGGATATTGTTGTTCTGCATGCGGCGCGGCACTGCCGGTTTGTCTCCAAATCCGACGTTCGGCACTGGCCGTTGATCGGTCGCCTGGCCACCGGAGCCGGCACCTTGTATGTCGAGCGTCGCTCGCGGCGCGATGCGATGCGGGTCGTGCATGCGATGGCGCAGGCGCTGCGTGATGGCGATATCCTGGCCATCTTCCCAGAAGGCACGACTGGCGACGGCGATGTGCTGCTGCCCTTTCATGCCAATCTGTTGCAGGCCGCCATTTCCACCAACGTGCCAATTCAGCCGGTGGCCTTGCGTTTTGTCGATGCGAAGGGCCAATCCTCCCAGGCCGCCAGTTATATCGGCGATGAATCGCTGGTGGGCTCGATCTGGCGCACCTTGTCCACGCCGGGTGTGGTGGCCCACGTGCGATTTGGCACGGCCCAATGGGCGCAGGGGCGCGACCGGCGCGGCTGGGCGCAAGACCTTTGGACCGAGGTCGAGCGGCTGCGCAAGATCTGATCGGGGTCCTCAGCGCCAGGCGAACGCCGGCTGGTCGAAGTGGGCGACCCGCGTGGCGCGCCCCCGCAAACAGACCTCGCGGAACTGGTACAACACGGCCGCCGTGGGCGCCGCGATCCAGTGCGAGCCGATTGGCATGCGCAGCACCGGGTGCTCCGTGCCCGGCAGATGCTCCAGCATCGGTGCGTCGGGTCGCAGCCACTCGTTCAAGGGGATGCGGTGGATGGACGCCACCTCGTCGGGATTGGGCACCATTGCGCGTGCCGCATCGGCCCACACCACGACGGGCGTGATGATGAAGCCCGATCGTGTCGGGTAGTCGTCCAGCCGCCCCAGAATCGCATCGGGTGCCAGAACAAGTTGCACTTCCTCCTGCAGTTCGCGCAGCGCTGCCTGCTCGGCGCTCTCGCCGGCCTCGATACGACCACCGGGCAGGGCCCACTGATTGGCATGATGGCGCAGATGGCCGGCACGGCGCGTCAACACGGTGGCCGCTTCGCGGCTCCAGTGCGCATGTTCCGGCAGGCCGGCCAGCTGCGCGCCCGGCCCTTCTTCACTGATGACCACGGCCACCGCAGCGCGCCCACGTGCAGTGTGGGTATCGGACAGGGCCAGAACCTCAAGGCCCTGCAGCGATGCGTGAATCGATAACCTCAGCGTGTCGTCGTGTTGCATGGGCGACGTCGCAGGCCGATCTGCTGCGCACTACCAGCTGTTGCGCAACTCGCGCAGCCGGACGAACACGGTGCGCGCGTCCGGGTTCTCAGGCAGGTCGGGGAAGCGCTTGCGCAAGTGGGCTATCACTGAGGCGCTGGAGAGTCTGAAAAAGGTGTTGAACTGCTTTTCGTCGGCCAGCGTGGTGACCATCGACGTGGCCGGGTCGTGGTCGACAGCGCCGGGCAACAAGGCCTTGGCCGCAGCGTTGTCCGGTTCGCGGTCGAGTGTGAACTTCAGGTTGTTCTCGAGGTAGTCGTGACCCGGATAGATCTGCGTGTTGTCTGGCAACTTGGCGAGCTGCTCGGCAAAGCTGGCGTACATCAGGAGCGGGTCGCCGCCGTTGTGGCAATTGCCGGCGCCGGCGTTGAACAGCGTGTCGCCCGAGAACAGCGTTGGCTGCTCGGTATGCGAACGCAGGCAGATATGGCACATGGTGTGGCCAGGCGTGTCCAGGCATTCGAGCTCGACCGTCTTGCCGACCTTGATGACGTCGCCCGCCTTTACGCCGCGATCCATGCCGGCGATCTTGCCACCAGCCTTGTGGTGCGCGATCACCTTGGCGCCCGTAGCAGCGACGATGGCGTCGTTGCCTCCGGTGTGGTCATGGTGCTCATGCGTGTTGAGCAGTTGCGTGATCTGCCAGCCGCGTACCTTGGCGGCACTCAGGCATTTTTCATGGTCCAGCGGATCGATCGCCAGTGCTTCGCCGGTCTCGGGGCAGGCGATCAGGTAGTTGTAGTTGCGGTAGTTGTTGCCGGTCCAAATGCGCTCGACGATCATCGATTCCTCCTGGGATGGGTGCGGGTATGGGGACATTGTAGGAAGCGGGCCAAAGCCGGGCGCAAAGCCGGTCGATGGCGGGACCCATGTCCGGCATCACCCCCGTTTGCCGACGGCGTCCAACAGCGCAGGATAAAACCACGCCAGGCAAATGGCGCGCGCCACATAGTTCACATACAGCGCGGCCCACAGGCCGTGGTTGCCCCAGGGCTGCAATGCCCACCAAGCGATCAGGAATATCGCCGTCGACAGCAGCATGGCATTGCGCATGGCGACTGTGCGAGTGGCGCCAATAAAGATGCCGTCGAGCTGGAAAGCCCAGACCCCCAGCAGCGGTGCGCCAATGGCCCACGGCAGGTAGTCACGGGCGGCGGCGCGCACCGCAGTGTCAACGCTGAGCAGGTCGATCAAAACTTCCCCGAACATCCACAGTAGCAGGGAAATGAGGGCTGCCACGGCCGCGGCCCACAGGCTGGTTCTCAGCGCCGCAGCCGCCAGCATCATGCGTCGCCCGGCCCCGGCAGCACGTCCGACCAGGGCTTCCGCGGCAAAGGCCAGGCCGTCCAGAAAATAAGCGCTGATCGAGATGAACTGCAACAGCACGGCGTTGGCGGCCAGGCGCACATCGCCTTGCGTCGCACCCTGTGCGGTGAACCAGACCATGACGAAAATCAACGCCAGCGAACGCACCATGATGTCGCTGTTGACCATGATGGTGCGCCGCAGCTGCTGCGGAACCAGCAGGTGTGCCAGCGACCAGTGACCACCGATATGGCGCACATGGCGCGCCGCCAGCACCAGACCCAGAGCAGCCGCGACGACCTCGGCCAGCACCGTGCCGGCGGCCACACCTTGCACGTCCCAGCCCAGTCCGAGCACGAACCACAGGTCCAGCGCAATGTTGACCAGGTTGAGCACCAGCTGCAGCAGCAGCGCTATATCGGTGCGCCCCAGTCCGATGAACCAACCCAGCAAGGCGTAATTGGCCAGCGTGGCCGGCGCCGCCCAGATGCGGATGTCGAAATAGCCGCGCCCGAGTTGCTCGACGGCATTGCTGGCGCCCAGCAACGCGAACGCTGCTTCCCGGATCGGCCACTGCAGTAGTACCAGGGCGCTGCCGGCCGCCAGCGCGATCAACAGCGAGCGGCCCAGGCTGGCCACCATCTCGTCGCGGTTATCCGCGCCCAGAGCTTGCGCGGTCAGACCGGTTGTGCCCATGCGCAGAAATCCGAAGGCCCAGAACAGGAAGCTGAACACGATGGAGCCGATGGCCACCGCGCCGATGTAGGCCGGGTCGGGAATCTGGCCCACGACGGCGGTGTCCACGGCGCCCAGCATTGGCGTCGACACGTTCGACAACATGATCGGCATGGCGATCGCCAGGATGCGGCGATGGCTGACCGCGGCGTTCGGGTCTTCAGAGGGTGAGGGTGGCGCCATCATCGACATGGGCTCGGGTCAGCTGGACGTTCTTGGGCACCGGCTACGCGGTGAATGCGACCTGCAAGTCGGCAAAGCCGATTTTCGCCCGCCGTCAATCGGCTTGCGGGTGGGACTGGCGCCGTTTCAAGACAAGGCCGATCTGGGGTTTGCCACAACGGCCGTTGGCCGGGCCGCCGCCTCGGGCGAGTCCACCTGTTTCTGGCAGGCGCCGCCGGCGGCCGCACAGGGCAGATGGCACATCGCGCCCTGGCCGGCCGGGCAGATGCGGTCGAACGTGACGACATGGTCGACCTCGGCCCGGATGCCGATCCATTCGCCGACGCGGTGGTTGTGGTGGCTGGGCACATGGGCCAGCACGGTCTCGCCGCTGCGCAGGCGCAAGGTGTACAGAAACTCCGAGCCCCTGAAGGCCTTGCGCACGATCTGCGCCTTCGCCGGCGCGTTGTCGTCATGCACGATGTCGTCGGCGCGCAGCAGCACATCACACTGCCCTTGTTCAAACGCACCGGGCAGCGGACATTCGGCGATGTCGGTCAGGTCGCCCAGAGCGGTGTGCACCACCATCGCACCGTCCACCTCGCGAATCGTGGCCGGCGTGAACACGCCGTGGCCGATGAAGTCGGCGACAAAACGCGTCGCAGGCCGGTGGTACAGGGTGTAGGCGTCGTCCCACTGGTGCAGGCGGCCTTCCTGCATCACGCCGATGAAATCGCCCACGGCAAATGCCTCGAGCTGGTCATGCGTGACAAACAAGGCCGTGGCGTTGGCCGCCTTGAGGATGCCACGCACCTCCAGTGCCAGTCGCTCGCGCAGGTCGACGTCAAGGTTGGAGAAAGGTTCGTCCAGCAGCAGCAATTGCGGTGCCGGCGCCAGTGCACGCGCCAGGGCCACGCGCTGCTGTTGTCCGCCTGAGAGTTCATGCGCATAACGGCGCTCGTAACCGGCCAGGCCGACCAGCTCCAGCACCTCGGCCACGCGCCGGGTGCGTGACCCGCGGTCCAACTGGGCAATGCCGAAACCCACGTTCTGCCCCACGTCAAGGTGCGGAAACAAGGCGTAGTCCTGGAACACCATGCCGATGCGCCTGTTCTCGGCGCTGACATGGATCTGCTCGCTGCTCACGACCACGTTGCCCAATCGGATGGTGCCGCTTAGTGCTGGTTCGAGACCGGCGACCGCGCGTAGCAAGGTGGTCTTGCCGCAGCCCGATGGGCCGATCAGCACGCCGATGTCACCGGTCTGAAGTCCGAAAGCCACATCGGATACGGCAGAGCGATCGGCTCCGGCATATCGGACCTGCAACTGCGTGACTTCAAGAAACATCAAATTATTCTAGATGAATACAATTCTCATTCAACTGACTCCGATCGGAATCTCCATGCCGCTGCGTCGGCTCGCCCAGACTGCCTCGCTGCTGCTTGCCGCCTTGTTATGCCTTCCGGTGCTGGTGGTGCTGGGCTCGTGGTTGCAATGGAATGCCACCAGCGCGCAGATCCTGGGCGCGATGGCCACCACGGTATTACCCGATTATTTTGTGACCACGGTGGTGTTGTGTCTGCTCGTGGCCGTGGGTGTGGTGGTGGTAGGTACCGCCAGTGCAGCAGCCGTGACGCTGTTCGACTTCCCGGGCCGGCGCACCTTCGAGTGGGCACTGTTGCTGCCGCTGGCCATGCCGGCCTATGTGGTGGCCTACGCCTATACCGATTTTCTGCAGTTCGGCGGGCCGCTGCAAAACGCGATGCGCGCGGCCACCGGTTTGCAGGGCCGCATGTTGCCCGAGGTGCGCAGTCTGGGCGGTGCCGCCTGGGTGTTCACGTTTTCGCTGTATCCCTATGTGTACCTGCTGGCGCGCGGCGCGTTGAGTGAACGCGCCGGCCATCTGATGGAAGCGGCGCGATTGCTGGGCGCACCATTGCGCCGGCGCATCCGTGAGGTGGCGCTGCCGCTGGCACGTCCGGCGGTAGCGGCAGGCGCGGCATTGGCGCTGATGGAGACGCTGGCCGACTTCGGCGTTTCGAGCTACTTTGGCATCCAGACCTTTACCGCCGGCATCTACAAGGCCTGGCTGGCCATGGACAACCGGCTGGCTGCTGCACAACTGGCGACGATGTTGCTGGCGCTGGTGGCGCTGCTGTTGCACCTGGAGCAACGGGCACAGCGCCGCGCCCGATATGTTGCGAGCCGGGGCGCGCGCGCCGGCTCGGCCGATGCCCAGCCGGTGCGCCTGCAAGGTGGCGCACGCTGGCTGGCCTGGGCGGTGTGTGGCCTGCCGGTGCTGATGGGGTTCGTGTTGCCGGTGTTGTTCATGTTGCGTCCGCTGGCGGCCGGATGGGAGTTGCTGGCCTGGGGCAAATTTCTGGAGTGGTCGGGCAACAGCCTGCGGCTGGGCGCGATTACCGCCTTGCTGGCGGTTGCGCTGGCGCTGGTGCTGGCTTTTCGCGTGCGCCGACGCCCGGATGCCGTTACCCGCTCAGTGGTGCGCATTGCCGGCCTGGGTTACGCCGTGCCGGGCGCGGTGATCGTCGTCGGCCTGCTGCTGCCGGTGGGCTGGATCCAGTCGGTCGCCCCGTCGCTGGGGGTAGGCTACCTGATGACGGCCACGTCGATCGGGCTGATCTGGGCCTATCTGGTGCGATTCTGTGCTGTAGCCCTGCAGTCGGTGCAAAGTGGCTACACCCGCATTCCGCCGAGTTACGACGATTCGGCCCGCATGCTGGGCGCGGGTGGTTGGCGCCTGCTTACACAGGTGCATTGGCCGTTGTTGCGGCGCTCGACGGCGGCGGCGGCCTTGCTGGTGTTTGTCGACGTGATGAAGGAACTGCCGGCCACGCTGGTATTGCGCCCGTTTGATTCCGACACCCTGGCCGTCGTGGCCTACCAGTTGGCGCGCGACGAGCGCCTGGGCGAGGCGGCGCTGCCATCGCTGGCGCTGGTGCTGGTCGGCTTGATTCCGGTGGTGCTGCTCAGCCGCACGCTGCGCTCACCGTCACGCTGACGGGATCGGACGTTATGGCGATATTGCAAGAACCTTTGATGACCGTGTTGATCGTCGCGTGGCTCGCGGGTCTGGCCGGCTTCGCCGGTGGTCTTGCGGCGTTCTGGGAGGGTAGTGCGGAGACCGAGGCCAAGCAAGAATGGGTGCATGCAGTGGTTGCCTTCGGCGGCGGGATCCTGGTTGCTGCGGTGGCCTTTGCGCTGACGCCAATGGCCATGGAACGTTTGTCGCCGTGGCTGCTGGCCCTGGTTTTCATCGCCGGTGGCCTGGTGTTTTGCGCCATCGAGGTCTGGCTGAGCCGTCGCGGTGGTACCCACGCGCAGGTGATGGCGATGATGCTCGATTTCGTGCCAGAGGCCCTCGCCATGGGAGCGGTATTCGCGCAGGACCCGCGCCTGGGGCTATTGCTCGCCGTGTTCATCGGCGCGCAGAACTTGCCGGAAGGCTTCAATGCCTTCCGTGAAAGTCGCCATGGCGGCTCCGGTGCGCGTTTGGCCTTGTGCTCGCTGCTTGCCATCAGCCTGCTCGGGCCGCTGGCGGCCGGTGCCGGCTTTGTGCTGTTGCAGGGCCAAATGGCATTGACGGCAGCCATCATGGCGTTTGCCGCCGGGGGCATCCTGTATCTGGTTTTTCAGGACATTGCGCCGCAGGCGCGCATGCGCCGTCACTGGACGCCTGCGCTAGGCGCGGTGCTCGGTTTTGTCGTGGGCATGCTGGGCAAGCAGGAACTGGGATGAGCGGCCCCTGACGCGCAGACAGGCTCGTGACAGGCGCGATACAAGAGGAATAGCGAGGATGACAACGCAGCAGATCGCGCTCAGCCTGGTGCTGGCGAGGTGAGTCGGTGGTTCGGTTCGATCGCGCCTTTGGCAGTTGTCGTGTGATGAGAGTCGGGCAAAAGCCCGTGGCGGCGTTGATCAGGCCGATGCATTACTCGCGTATCCTTCACGCCATGGGCGATGTACGCGACATGCAATACACGAGACTCGGTCGCACAGGCCTCAAGGTCAGTGTTGCCGGACTGGGCTGCGGTGGCTTCAGCCGATTGGGCCAAGGCCATGGCAGCACGGTGGCACAGTCGATCGATGTGGTGCGCGCGGCGCTGGATGCGGGCGTCAACTTCCTGGACACGGCAGAGAATTACGGAACCGAAGACATCGTCGGGCAGGCGCTCAAGCCAAGCGAACGTGACCACGTAGTCATCTCCACCAAGACGCAGATCGTCCAGGCCGGTCAGCGGCGCTTACCAGAGCAGGTCGTGGCCAGTTTGCATGCATCGCTCAAGCGCTTGCGCACCGATCGTGTGGAGGTCTTTCATCTGCATGCCGTGGCCCCGCAGCATGTGGACTATGCCACCCAGGTCATCGCGCCGGCCTTGCTCAAGGAACGCGATGCAGGGCGTTTTGCGCATCTGGGCATCACCGAGACCGCACCCAACGACCACACGCACGAAACCTTGTCCAAGGCGATTCCCAGTGAGCTGTTCGATGTGGTGATGGTGGCCTTCCATCTGCTGCATCAGAACGCGCGTGAAAGCGTGTTCCCGCTGACGCGCGCCAGCGGTGTGGCGACCCTGTTGATGTTCGCGGTTCGGCTCATTTTCAGCCAGCCCGGTCGGCTGCAAGCGACGTTGGCGGAACTGGTGCAACGTGGTGAGTTGCCGGCGACGCTGGTCGACGAGGATGCGCCACTGGCCTTTCTCGCCACGCAGGCGGGTCCGCAGAGCATTATTGATGCCGCGTATCGATATGCGCGCCATGAACCGGGTGCAGATGTCGTATTGTTCGGCACCGGCAACATCGCGCATCTGCACACCAATATCCAGTCGATCCTTGCCGATCCCCTGCCTGCGGCTGCGCAGTCAATGGTGCGGGAACGCTTCGGCCATCTGGTGGGTGTCGGCCTGGATGCGCCGAACAACAATGCGGGCCGACCTTGATTACCAATCCGGTTTTTCGCTATTTCGCAGGCTGGTGCAAGGCGCAGATCTTGTTGCCGTCTGGGCCCCACATATTGGCCAGATCGAGCTTGCCGTTTGGCGTTGTGCGAAAGCCGGGGGCTTCACAAGTTGTCGCGCAGTTGGCGAGTGCGGCTGCGTAAAACGCGTCACCCATTGAACTTGCCGGCCATAGTGGCGTCCAACTACTTTGCGTCTTGTTTCATGCTGTGAGGAGTCAACGCGTGCGTTTCCTGTCTGCCTGTCTCTTGTTGTCCAGTCTGGTCGTTCTGACGGCGTGCAGCAGTTATTCACCGTCGACCGATTGGACCGGCACTTCCAAGGATCGGGTCGTCGCGCACTGGGGGCAACCCGATATGCAGCGGCAGCTGCCCGCTGGCATCACCCGGCTCGAATTTCCCTCCGGGCCTTATGGCCGCACCACCTGGTTTGTCGATCTGGACGCCGCCGGTCAGGTCGTGCGGTCCGAGCAGGTCCTGACGGAGAAGAACTTCCATCAGATCACGCCGGGCATGGGCCAGGATGAAGTGCGCCAGCGACTCGGCCGGCCTGGCCAAATAAGTACTTTGGCGCGTTCGCGTGGTGTGGTCTGGTCCTACCGGTATGAAAGCGCCTTCTGTCAGTGGTTCCAGCTCGAATTTGCCGAGGATCAGACACTGCGTTCGGCGGGATACGGTGAGCCGCCGGAATGCGATCGGCCGAACCAGATCGTCATCCCGTTTTAGCGGGCAGCGCCAATGGCAAACCTTACCGTGGCCGCCAGATATCCGCCTCGGTGAAACCCAGTTCCGCCAACTCCTTTTCCCGCAGCGGCGCATCCATGGCGCTGAAGAATTCGTCGAGTTGCGGCGGTGCAACCGGTGTTCCGGACAGCATCGCATGAACCTGGCCGCGATGATGGATCTGGTGCTGGAACAGGTGGGCCAGCAGGCGCGCGCGGTTCTCGTGTTGCGGCCCGGAGCGGCGCAGGATGGTGACCACTCTTGAGTGTGTTTCGCCATCGCGCAGAGCCAGGCAATAGTCGATCAGGCGGCGGTCGACCGTGTGTTGTGCCGCCAGCAGTGCAGTGCAGTGGCCGAAGGGCTCTGGCGGTTTGAAGAACACCTCTATGTCCGGGTTCGGAGGCTGACCCTGGGCTTCGCGTTCGAGCGCATCCATATAGAACCAGTCGACCGTCACCAGGTGATTCAGCGTCGCACGGACGGAAGGAAAGAAGCCGGTGCGATTTGCCGCGAATTCGGTCTGGCTCAGCTTCGCGCAGGCCGTCAACAGGCGGTGATTGGCCCAGGCGTTGTTATAGGCCATGGTGCACAGATGGTGGGACAACGGGTTGCTGGGCGGCATGTGGAAGTTCCGGTCGTGCTGGCGAAGGCGCGGAGATGCGTCAGTATTCCATGACTTGCGTCAATGTACGGTGGGATGCCCGATGTTGTCAGTGAATGGCAGCTCCAGGCGCCGCTACCATGGGTAAAAAGGGCTAAACGGCCCGAGCAGGCAGGCACTTCATCATTGCCGCCATCTTTGTCCCCTGGAGTTGTTGTTTTGTTTTCATTACCCGTTTCCACCAATCCCTCCATCAGCCGCCTCACGCTGCGCCTGACCGGTTTCGTGCGCGGACGACTGTGGCTGCAGGTGCTGGTGGCAATGGCCGTCGGGATTGCCACCGGCATGGCCATCGGCCCCGCGGGTGGCTGGTTGTCGCCGGCCATGGCGCTGCTGGTCAGCAACTGGCTGGCCATTCCGGGTTACCTGTTTCTGGCAATGGTGCAGATGATCGTCATTCCGCTGGTGGTGGCGTCCATCATCCTGGGCATGACCAGTTCGCGCGATATGGCGCAGTTGCGCAGCATGGGCATGCGTACCGGCCTGTTCTTTTTGTTCACCACGGTGGTGGCGGCCTTGATCGGCGTGCTGGTGGCGTTGGCGGTGGAGCCAGGCGCCTATTTGCAGGTGGCCCAGCTACCGGTGAGCAGCGCGGCCGATGTGGCGGGACCGGCCTCAGCGCCGTCCTTGTCCGCTTTGCCGGCGCAGATCGTGCGCGTGGTGCCGACCAACCCGTTGCAGGCCAGTGTCGAGCAGAACATGTTGCAAGTGGTGGTGTTCGCGATCTTCGTCGGTGTGGCGCTGGTCACGATGGATGGCAAACTGGCGCGCCCGCTGGTCGACCTGCTCGGTGCCGTGCAGGAGGTCAGCATGGTCGTCGTGCGCTGGGCCATGTACCTGGTGCCGGCGGCGGTGTTCGGGCTGATGACCCAGCTGACGGCGCGTATGGGTCTGGACGCCTTGCTCGGCATGGGCGTATACGTGGTCACCGTACTGGCGGCCTTGCTGCTGGCGTTCGCGTTCCTGATGTTGTTGTATGCGGTGGGCCGGCGCCGCTCGCCGCTGGCATTTCTGCGCGCAAGCCGCGATGTGTTGCTACTGGCGTTTTCCACGTCGAGTTCGGCCGCGGTGATGCCGCTGACCATCCGCACCGCCGAGGAGGCGCTGGGCGTGCAAAAAAGTGTTTCGCGTTTTGTGATCCCGCTGGGCACGACCATCAACATGGCCGGCACGGCCCTTTACCAGGTGATCGCCACCTTGTTTCTGGCGCAGGTCTACCAGGTCGACGTGGGATTACCGGGTCTGTTGCTGGTGGTGGTGCTGGCGGTTGGCGCGTCCATCGGCTCGCCGGGTACGCCGGGCATCGGCATCGTGATTTTGTCGATGATGCTGGGCACGGTCGGCATTCCGGCTGAGGGTATTGCGCTGATCATCGGCGTGGACCGGGTGCTGGACATGAGCCGCACCACGCTGAACGTGGCCGGTGACCTGGTGGCTGCCAGCGTGATCGACCAGCACACGCCGCGCAGCGAAACCGACGTTGCCGCGACGGGTGACGCTCACGCCTGAGCCAGCGGCCTTGGCCTCAGGGTTGCCACGTACGTAGACTTGCGGTGTTGTGCCGCACCGCGCGGCGATTTTGATGGGCCTATCACCATGACCTCCAAGACCTTCACCAGCGGCCGCATTCGCAGGGCCGACTACGACCCATCGACGCGCCAGCTTGATCTTCGCTGGGACAACGGCCAGGTGCTGGCCTATAAGCAGGTCCCCGATGAGGTGTTCCGGCGCCTGTGCAGCGCGCCGAATCCGGCGACGTACTGGGAGGACCGGATTGCCGAGGAATATCCGAAGGCGCGGCCGGTGGCAGGTGGCAGGACCACGGACGGCGCCAAGGGATTTGACGATATCTTCGGTGGCGGCAGCGACGGCGACATCAGCCGTTGAGCGGCCTGCTCAAGCGACCCTCAGGCCCTGAGTGGGGCCAAAGGGCGGTCGGGGCGCAGGTTCAGGCCGCGATTTTCGGCGCTGGCTTCTTCTTGGCGACCTTCGTCTTCGGGGCTTTTTTGGCAGCCACTTTCTTGACCGGATGAGCGGCCTTTTTCGCTTTGGCCGACGTGGCTGCGGGCTCAGCCACTGCAGGGCTTGCAGCGGCGGTGACATCCTTTGCCGGTGCCGCTGTTTGAGCAAAGGCAGTCGCGCCGGCAGCGCAGAAGAAGGCAGCCAGACACAGGGACTTGAATGGGGACATGGTGGTTTCCCGTGCATCGTTTTGGCGGTCGCCGTAGCTCCAACCGCCGTGAGCAAACCTGAACTAGGTCCGGGCCTGAGTCCATAACGCAGTCGACACCGTACCGTTGACAGGTTTGTGTTGCTTGTTGCAACAACCCGCCACTCAACGGGTTGTCAGGTCTCAGTTGCGGCGACGGTCCAGTTGGGCCATCTCGTAATACCGCGCCTTTTCGCTGAACATGGCCTTGTCGGCCGTATTTAGCGTGGCCTCCACCTGGGCCGCGGTCTCGCAGGTGGCAATGCCGATCGCCAGACTCAGGTGGTGGCCCGGGTAGAACTGGTTGTTCAGCTCAATGATCGACTCGATGCGATCGCGCAACGCTTTGGCCACGCGGTCATCGGCGCCGGGTAGCAGCGCCACGAATTTGTCGCCACCGATGCGCGCCACGCACCAGGGTTCGCCGGCTGCGGCGGTGGTCAGCACTTCGCCGATGCGGCGCAGCAGGGCGTCGCCCGCTGCATGGCCTTCGTCGTCATTGACACGCTTGAGTCCGTTGAGGTCCATCGCCAGCACGCTCAGTGGCCATGGTCCCTTGCGCGTGATGCGGTTGAGTTCGTCGACATAAAACGCGCGGTTGCGCAGTCGCGTCAGCGAGTCGTGCTTGCCCAGATATTCAAGATAAGCCTCGGCCTTCTTGCGCGCCGTGATGTCCACCAGCGATACCAGCACCAGGTCCCATCCGGCCTCGTGGTCGGGCAACACGGCAAACTGCATGTGAATGTTGATCAGGTCGCCATTGAGCGCGTAGTTGATCACTTCGCGGGTCTGCACGGTCTTGCCGTTCCACAGGTCGATGAGCTGTTCGGCGAACTGCGCGAGCGTCTCGTCGCGGAACACCGCGCCGAGCTTGCCCAGCAACTCCCGCTGGCTTTTTGCCGCAAACATCGTCAGCGTCTGACGGTTGACGCTGATGACGCGGATCTCCTCCATGCAGCGGGTCACGAACTCCGGGTGTACGCTGAGAAACACCCTGAAGTCCTGGATGCCCCGTTCACGGGCTTCATCCAATAGACGTTTGACGCCGCTGAAGTCCTCGACCCACAGCGACACGGGCGACAGGTCGAATAGATCCCGCGCATAGTGCTCGCTGCTGATCAGTTGCTCCCGCGCTTTGACGGATTGCGTGACATCCTCCAGTGAGACCAGGACCCTGTCCCAGCTGTTTTCATAACCCTGCAATACGCGCACATGAATCTGCACGTCAATGCGCCGGCCGTCCAGGCCGTAGTTGACCGTCTGGTTGGAAAAGTGGGTCTGGCCGTCCCACAAGGCAGTAAGTTCCGGCAGCATCTGTCCGAGCATGTCGTCTCGAAAAACCTCGGGCAATCGCGCAACCAACTCTTCCTGGCTGCCCGCGCCGAACACCTGCAGGGTTTTGTCGTTGACCTTGAGCACTTGGAGGCTGGCCGCACATTGCTTCAAATGCGCGGGATCCTGGGCCAGATGCGCGGCCAGGTCGGATATGCCATGTGCGCGCCATTGGTCGAACAGTGTGCGCAGGGCGCTGTAGTCCTCAAGCCAAAGCGAAATGGGTGCAGATTGGAACATCTGCGTATCGTCAGAGTGGGGTGTTGTGGGGGTCATGCAAGTTATGTCCATCCTCACCATTGTCCTGCCGCGCCTCAGTGGGTCAGCGCCGCTAGGGAAAACACCGGGTGGAACCGTCGAGAAGCAACATGTATACTAGTTTTCAAGATGATTGAAACAGGTCCTGCAACGTCGGCATTGGGCATCACCGTGATGCCCGAATGGTTTCAATGCGAAGGTGTCGAGAACGTGCTCGACCGTCTGCAGGCGGCCGGCGCTACGGCCCTGGCCACCAGCCCGTATCTGCTTGAAGTGGCGCCTGCAGGTGAAGGCGCGCGTGAACCACCACCGGATGGCGACGCAGGCAGTGTGCGGCCGCTGGACCGGCTTTTATGGGGTGTGCGCGAGACCTGGGTCCGCACGGCACCCGCCATGGTGCACGATGCCGATCGGTACAAGGGATTGCGTTACCAGCCCAGCCCACCTGGCGACCTGACCCATGCCCACCCGCGCCTGATCGATGATGTGATAGCGGCGGCTGCCCGGCGTTCGATGGTGGTGTACCTGCAGGTCATGGCCGCCAGCCCGCCGGGGTACAAGGTGCAGTTTTCGTCGGCGGTGGCGCAAGACCAGTGTCTGGGGCCGGACGGTCTGCCACATCCAGCCCGGGTCGATGCGAATGCCAGTCTGGCCAGCTCTCATGTGCGCGACTACGGTGCGACCTTACTGGTCGAGTTGGCGACTCGTTATCCGGGGGTGCACGGCTTTCGGATTGATTGGCCGGAATATCCGCCTTATGACTTGCGCAGCGCGCTGTTCGATTTCAGTCCCCATGCCCATGCTGCGTTGCGCTCGCAGGGCGTGGTACCCGATGCCTATGGTCAGCAGATCTGCCGGTTGCTGGCGGCGTGGCGCGCTACGGCATGCGATGCGGCACGTCTGGGTGCGCAAGCAGTGCGCGCCCGCCTGGCACAGGCCGGTTGGGACGACTTTTTCGGCGACGATGGCGCAGGGGCGCCCCTGTGGGCCAGCAAACGTGCCAATGTGGGGGCACTGCTACGCCACTACCGCCAGGCGCTCGACCAGCTGCCGGGACGGCGCCGCGCACTGGAGCCGCAGGTTTTTCCGGCACCGTTGTCGCGTTTCTCGGGTTTTGACTGGGCCAGTCTGGCGCAGACCTCGGATGCGGTGGGCGTGAAGCTCTACACCATGCACTGGCCGATGATGGCGCGTTCGTGGGCGCGTGATCTGGTCGGCTCCGACGACCAGGCGACGCTG
>JBBQJP010000074.1:0-20863 GCA_038326025.1 Burkholderiales bacterium | reverse complement strand
GCAAATTGGAGAGGACTACATTGCCGCGCTGCCGGGGCAAGCAGTGTTCGATGCGCGCAAACTGTTCTGCTGTGATTTCCATGACCAGCAGTTTCGCCGATTCGCGCCACAATTGCAATTAGTGTTAACACGCCCTAGTCTTGTGTGTGTTGATCAAGGGTAATCCCGTGTCGAAACAGGGGGGCTGCGACGCTGAAACTTTTTGACAATAGGCGCATCAGTCCATGTCCACCGACCATTCTTCAGGAGTTTTTCATGAAACGTTTGACCGCCGCGGATTTCGACCAGGAACTGCTGATTCTTTTTGATGCCTATGTACACGGTGGTATCGATCGGCGTGGTTTTCTGGAACGCGCGCAGAAGTTTGCCATTGGCGGCGTGACCGCCAGCATGTTGCTGGCTTCTCTCAGCCCGAATTTTGCGGCCGCGCAGGTGGTTCCCAAGGACGACAAACGCCTCAAGACCGAGATGCTGACTTATGCGTCGCCCGACGGTTCGGGCACCATGAAAGGTTATTTGGCCATGCCGGCCCAGGCCAGCGGCAAGTTGCCCGGCGTGCTGGTGATCCATGAAAACCGCGGCCTGAATCCGCATATCGAGGACATCACGCGCCGCTTGGCACTGGACAACTACATTGCCTTTGCGCCCGACGCATTGACGTCGCAGGGTGGTTACCCCGGCGACGAGGACAAGGCGCGCGAGCTGTTCGGCAAGCTCGACCAGGCCAAGATCCGTGAAGACTTCGTCACAGCTGCCGGCGTATTGCGTTCCCGGCCCGAATGCACCGGAAAATACGGCGCAGTCGGTTTTTGTTACGGTGGCGGCATGGTGCATGTGCTGAGCACCCGCTTGCCCGATCTGGCTGCCGGCGTGCCGTTTTACGGCAATATGCCCGCCGCCGCAGATGCCGCCAAGGTCAAGGCGCCGCTGCAGATTCACTTTGCCGGAGTCGACGAACGTATCAATGCGGCCTGGCCTGCGTATGAGGCCGCGCTCAAGGCCGCCGGCGCCCGGCACGAGGCGTTTACCTACGCCGGTACGCAGCACGGCTTCAACAACGACACGACACCCCGTTTCGATGCAGCAGCGGCCAAGTTGGCGTGGGAGCGCACCAGCGCCTTCTTCCAGCAGCATCTGCGGGGCTGATCCGGGGGCCGCGCCGTTCGCGGCCTCCGTTTTCGCCTGACGCATCTGGCATGAATGGCGCTTGGAAATGCCAGCTTGTTATATCTGCTAGTGTTCTGGCCACCTTATGTCGTGGCCGTTCGCCGTTCACAATCGACTATCGGGCTGACGCAGGGTCAATCCGTGCAGGCTCCTGAGAGCCAACGCGGGCCGCGGCAATCTGGCGGTGGTTTATCCAATCGGCATCAGCAGGCACTACGGCCTTGCGGACATATCAGGAGACAAGAATGCGTATGTGGACAAAGTGTGTTGCCGCGGCTGGTATCGCCATGCTCGCGTGGGCCAGCCAGGCCCAGAACTTCCCCAGCAAGGTAGTACGCATCGTTGTGCCATTTGGTGCCGGTGGCGTGGCAGACCTGACGGCACGTACGGTGGCACAAAAGCTCAGCCAGTCACTGGGTCAGTCGGTCGTCATCGAGAACAAACCGGGGGCAGGCGGCGTCGGCGCCGGGGAGCTTGTGGCCCGCGCCGAACCCGACGGTCACACCTTGCTGCTGATTTCCAATGGCACGGCGGTCAGCGCCGGCATCTTCAAGTCGCTGCCATTTGACACGGTGAAAGATTTCGTGCCGATCTCTACGCTGGCCAGTTTCGACATTGCGATCGTCACACCGGCGGACTCGCGCTTCAAGACGCTGGGCGAATTGGTGACATTTGCCAAGGCCAACCCCGGCAAGCTCAACCTGGGCAGCATCAACATTGGCAGCACCCAGAACCTGACGGCCGAGTTGTTTAAGTCAGCTGCCGGCATTGATGTACAGATCGTGCCATTCAACGGAACACCGGCTGTCATCACCGCCTTGCGGGGCGGCCAGATTGACGCGGCGGTGGAAATTCTCGGCCCGGTGATTCCGCAGATCAGTACCAAGGCCCTGCGGGCACTGGTCGTGACGGGGCCCAAGCGATCGGCAGTATTGCCCGATGTGCCAACCGCGATTGAAAGTGGTGTGGCCGGCCTGCTCGCCACATCCTGGAATGGTCTGGCCGCGCCGGCCGGGACCCCGCCCGCCGTGATTGCGCGGCTGAACAAGGACATCGTGGCGGCGGTCAACGCGCCGGACGTCAAGGACAAGCTGCATGCGCTCAACGTGGAGGCACAGTCCAGCACGCCGGAGCAGGCCGCCAGCCTGTTGGCGAGCGAGACCAAACGCTGGGGCGACATCATCACCCGTGCGAAGATTCCGACCCAGTAAAGACCTTGGTAAAACGGAGCGACCACTTGAAATTTCAACATATCGGCATGCTGGGTTATGGCGAGGTCGGCAAGACTTTCGCGATCGGCCTGTTGCCCTCGGTGACCGGTGTCAGTGCATGGGATCTGAAGTTCGAGCAGCCGGCGGTGCGTGATGCCGAACGGGCTCATGCAGCGGCGGCCGGTGTGACTGCTGCCGACTCCATGGCGAATGCCTGCCGTGGTGCTGATTTGCTGATTTCTGCGGTCACCGCATCCAGCACACTGTCCGTGGCACGCGAGGCGGCGGCCCATATCCGGGCCGGAACCGTGTTTCTGGACCTGAACTCGGCATCACCCAACACCAAGCAGGAGGCTGCGGCTTTGATTGATGCTGCCGGCGGCGTGTATGTCGAAGCCGGCGTGATGACGTCGGTGCCTCCCTATGGCATCCGCGTTCCGATGTTGCTGGGCGGAGAACAAGCGCCAGCGCTGGCCGAGATTCTGGTGGCGTGGGGCATGGATGTCCAGGTTGCATCAAACCAGCTGGGCGTGGCCAGTGCCATCAAGATGTGCCGCAGCGTGATGATCAAGGGGCTGGAAGCGCTGGTCATCGAAAGCTACACCACGGCGCGCGCCTATGGTGTCGAGGATCAGGTGATTCCGACCCTGCAGGAGACCTTTCCGAGTATCGACTGGCAGCAGTCAGGGGCCTACTTCTTCAGCCGGGTCGCGCAACACGGCCAGCGCCGCGCCGAGGAGATGCGGGAGTCGGCCCGCACGGTGCAGGAAGGCGGTTTCGCGCCCACCATGGCCGGCGCCATCGCCGAAAAGCAGCAGTGGGTGGCGGACCAGGCCCGTCAGGGCGTATTCAAGGGCATAGCCAAGGATGCGCCTTGGCAGGACTACGCCGATCGGCTGATTGCCGCGCGTAAAACCTGAGAGTCACAGCCCCGCGTCAGCGGCATTTTTGCCGCCCACAAGTGTGATATCCACCATCAGCTCGTTGGCCAGGCTCTCGAGGCCGGCCTGCAACAACTCGGTGTCCAACTCCCCTGGAATGGTCAATCGCGCGTCAAGGTGAAACATCTCTTCGCCCGACATGGCGCCGCTGGCAATGTGGGTTTTCATGGTGTCGATGCTCACGCCATGTTCGGCCAGCCGGGTGGCAATCGACTGGATGATGCCGGGACGGTCGTGGCCCACCAGCGCGAGCGTGATGCGCCGGGTTGGCTCCACCGCCGGCTGGGCATCAGCCCGCGCAACCTGAATATGCAGGTTGTCGGAATCGATCGCACGCAGCGCTGCCTGCAGTTCCCCGCTGTGCTCGGGGGGCACTTGCAAATGCACGATACCGGCAAACTGGCCTGCGAAATTAGCCATGACACTATCGGTCCAGTTGGCACCAAACCGGGTAGCCTGTTCGGACAGGGCGCGGACCAGGCCGGGTCGATCCGGTCCGATGACAGTGATGACGAGTGAATGCATGGGGCATCTCCTGGGTTTGCCGTGGGCGGCGCGGGCATCGTGTGCGCGGCCGACAAGGGCCGTATCAGCCTATCTTACGTGGCCTTATGGCGGTGATGGTTTTGCCTCGCGGGGCGCGGGCGTCGCAGCGGCGAGGGTGGCGGCGATCAGCGTCTGGGTCGCCTTTTGTGTCAATGTAGCGGGCCGCTGGGCGCTGACCGCCAGCGAGATCTGGGCTCGCACGTGTGGCTGGTGGATTGCACGTAGACGAAACAGCGACGGGCGCACCGCACTGGCCACTGCATTGCTTGACAACACGGCATTGCCGGCGCCATCGGCCACCAGGTCCAGAATCGCCGAGACGCCATCGATCTCGAGCGCAATTTGCGGGTTGCAGCCGATCGCGGCCATGGCCGAATCCACCTGCATGCGAATGGCATTCGGCCGGCTCGGAATCACCAGGGGTATTCGGGACAGTGCCTCCAGCGTGATCGGGCCCGTCCCTGCGCTGTGGCTACGCGCCTGCACCAGGAACAACTCCTCCTGCTGCAACGCGGTGATTTCGATGTCCGGGCTGGGGCGAGCGTTATAGAGCACAGCGATGTCCAGTCGCCCGTTGACCAGCGACTCGAGCATGGCGCCGGACAGGCCTTCACTGATCGTCAGGGTCGCCTCAGGCATCTGCTGCGCAAAGGCGCGAATCAGCGGAACGGTGAGCACGCGGGCCACACTGGTGGGAAGTCCGACGGCAACGCGCCCGGCCAGGGCGCCACGCAATTTGCCAAGCTCCTCACGCGCACGCTCGACTTGGTGCAAGATGCCGCGCCCATGGGCCAGCAGCAGGCGCCCGGCTTCGGTCGGCACGGCACCACGTCCGTCGCGCGACAACAGTGTCTGGCGCAGTTCGACCTCCAGCATTCGTACCTGGCGGCTGAGCGCCGGCTGCGCGATGCCCAGCGCCGCCGAGGCGCGGGTGAAGCCACCGAGTTCGGCGACCCGGACAAAATATTCAATCTGGCGCAGGTCCATGGCGGCGGGTTGGGTCGATACGAATGAGTTGGAATAACATTCTATTGGCTATGCTGGTTTGTTATATCTGCTAGTGGCTGCCTGATCTTCACCTGAGGCAAGCTGCCGGCCACAATGGGCGACCGTAGCAAATGGCGCCGACCCGCCAGGCCATTGGCGGCGTGTACAAGAATTCAACCCGCATGCGAGGAGAAACCACTGTGCCCAGTTCCATGGTCATCGATTGTCACGGTCACTACACCACGGCGCCCAAGGCGCTGGAGGCCTGGCGCAATCGCCAGATCGCCGGCATACAGGATCCGACCGCTATGCCGAAGGTCTCCGAGCTGAAAATCAGTGACGACGAGTTGCGTGAGTCGATCGAAACCAACCAGCTGCGTCTGATGAAGGAACGGGGCTCGGATCTGACCATCTTCTCGCCGCGTGCCAGTTTCATGGCCCACCATATCGGCGATTTCAACGTGTCGTCGACCTGGGCTGCGATCTGCAATGAGTTGTGTTATCGGGTGTCGCAGCTGTTTCCGGAGCACTTCGTCGGCGCGGCGATGTTGCCGCAGTCGCCAGGAGTGGACACTGCCACATGTGTGGCCGAACTCGAGAAGTGCGTCACCCAATACGGCAATGTCGGTATCAACCTGAACCCGGACCCCAGTGGCGGACACTGGACCTCGCCACCGCTGAGCGACAAGCACTGGTATCCGATCTACGAAAAGATGGTCGAGTACGACATCCCGGCCATGATTCATGTATCGACCAGTTGCAACGCCTGCTTTCACACCACCGGGGCGCACTACCTCAATGCCGACACCACGGCGTTCATGCAATGCCTGACATCCGATCTGTTCAAGGAATTCCCGACGCTGCGTTTTCTGATACCTCATGGCGGCGGCGCCGTGCCCTACCACTGGGGCCGCTTCCGCGGTCTGGCACAGGAACTGAAGAAGCCCTTGTTGCAGGACCATCTGCTGAACAATATTTTCTTTGACACCTGTGTCTATCACCAGCCGGGCATCGACCTGCTCAATACGGTGATTCCGGTCAAGAACGTGTTGTTTGCCTCCGAGATGATTGGCGCGGTGCGGGGTATCGATCCGGAAACCGGCAACTACTATGACGACACGAAGCGTTATATCGAGGCCTCGAAGATCCTCAGCATGGAGGATCGCCACCAGATTTACGAGGGCAACGCCCGCCGCGTTTTCCCGCGCCTGGACGTGGCCTTGAAGCAGAAGGGAAAGTAAACATGACGCAACTTGGAATCGTCAAGCGCAACATCGTTCGCGCCGACAAGGTCGCAGTCGACAAATTGTCGGGTTTTGGTGTGGCGACCATTCATGAAGCCATGGGCCGCGTGGGTTTGATGAAACCGTACATGCGACCCATTTACGCCGGCGCCCATCTGTGCGGCACTGCCGTCACCGTGCTGCTGCATCCCGGCGACAACTGGATGATGCATGTGGTGGCCGAGCAATTGCAAAGCGGCGATGTGGTGGTTGCCGCCGTAACGTCGGACAACGCGGACGGGTTCTTCGGCGATCTGCTGGCCACCTCGTTCCGGGCCCGGGGTGCGGCGGGCCTGGTGATCGACGGCGGCGTGCGCGACGTCAAGGACCTGACCGGCATGTTGTTTCCGGTGTTTTCCAAGGCGGTGCATGCGAAGGGAACCATCAAGGCCACGCTCGGTTCGGTGAACATTCCGGTCGTGTGTGCCGGCGTGATGGTGAATCCGGGCGACGTCGTGATTGCCGACGACGACGGTGTGGTGGTGGTTCCGGCTGCGCTGGCAGAGCAGGTCGCCGATGCGGCCGCCGCGCGCGAAGCCAACGAGTCCGAGAAACGCGCCAAGCTGGCGGCCGGCGTGCTCGGACTGGACATGTACAACATGCGACCAGCCCTGGAAAAGGCCGGACTGAGGTACGTCGATTGACACCGCCATTGCCCGCATCCAATATGGAATTCACCAAGACCCCCGGTTGGCTGGACTGGTTCGCCGCGCCGAGCAAACCCCGGTTCAAATTGCCTGCTGGTGCAGTCGATGCGCATTGCCATGTATTCGGGCCAGGCGCCGAGTTTCCATACGCGCCCGAGCGCAAGTACACACCCTGCGATGCATCCAGGTCGCAGTTGTTCGCCTTGCGCGACCATCTGGGATTTGACAAGAACGTGATCGTTCAAGCCACCTGTCACGGCAGCGATAACCGGGCGCTGGTGGATGCACTCAAAGCCTCCAATGGCAAGGCGCGGGGCGTGGCCACGGTCAGCCGCCAGGTCACCGATGGCGAGTTGCAGGATATGCATGCAGCGGGGGTGCGGGGCACACGTTTCAATTTCGTCAAGCGCCTGGCCGACTTCACGCCGCGCGAAGTGCTGCTGGAGATTGCCAACCGCATTGCGCCGCTGGGCTGGCATGTGGTGGTGTATTTCGAGGCGCAGGACCTGCCCGAGTTGTACGATTTTTTCACCGCATTGCCGACCACGGTGGTGGTGGACCATATGGGCCGGCCCGACGTATCCAAACCGGTCGACGGTCCAGAGTTCGCACTGTTCGTCAAGATGATGCAAGCGCACGCGAACATCTGGAGCAAGGTGAGTTGCCCGGAGCGGCTGTCGGTCGCGGGCCCCAAGGCGCTGGCCGGCGAACAACACGCGTATCAGGACGTCGTACCGTTTGCGCGCAAGCTGGTCGAGACCTTCCCGGACCGCGTGTTGTGGGGCACCGACTGGCCGCATCCCAACCTGAAGGACCACATGCCGGACGACGGTCTGCTAGTCGACTTCATACCGCAGATCGCGACCACCGCTGAACTGCAGCACAAATTGCTGGTGGACAACCCGACCCGGTTGTACTGGACATGAAATACAAGGAGCAAGTGCATGTCTTTGGATAAGCCTTACCTGGACGTTCCGGGCACCACCATCTTCGACGCCGAGCAGTCGCGCAAGGGGTATCACCTGAACCAGTTCTGCATGTCGCTGATGAAGGCCGACAACCGCGTGCGATTCAAGGCCAATGAGCGCAGCTACCTGGATGAATGGCCGATGAACGAGGAGCAGAAGCTGGCAGTGTTGGCGCGCGACCTGAACCGCTGCATTGCGGCTGGCGGCAATATCTATTTCCTGGCCAAGATCGGCGCGACCGATGGCAAGAGTTTTCAGCAGATGGCCGGCAGCATGACCGGCATGACCGAAGATGAATACCGCGCCATGATGGTTGCCGGTGGGCGGTCGGTGCAAGGCAACCGCGTTGTGGGGGAGGATGGCGACGCCCAGGCCAACCGCCAGCCGCAAGGCTCGGCAGGACAGAAAGGATCACTTTGATGGCTCATATCAGCGCCAGCGTATACACCTCGCATGTGCCAGCCATCGGCGCCGCCATCGACATGGGCAAGACTGGCGAAGCCTATTGGCAACCCCTCTTCAAGGGCTACGATTTCTCGCGTCAATGGATGCTGGACAACAAACCCGATGTGATCTTTCTGGTGTTCAATGACCACGCAACGGCATTCAGTCTGGAGATGATTCCGACCTTTGCCATCGGCACGGCGGCGGAGTTTGAGCCGGCAGACGAGGGCTGGGGTCCACGGCCGGTGCCCAAGGTGATGGGCCATCCGGAACTGGCCTCGCATATTGCGCAATCGGTGATTCAGGATGATTTCGACCTGACCATCGTCAACAAGATGGCTGTCGATCATGGCCTGACGGTGCCGCTGTCCTTGATGTGTGGCCAGCCACAGGCCTGGCCATGTCCGGTAATCCCATTTGCAGTCAACGTTGTGCAATACCCGGTGCCGTCGGGCCGGCGTTGTTTTGAACTGGGCAAGGCCATCGGCCGGGCCATCGCGTCGTTCGATACACCGCTGAACGTGCAGATCTGGGGTACCGGTGGCATGAGTCACCAATTGCAGGGTCCGCGCGCCGGCCTGATCAACAAGGAATTCGACACCATGTTCCTGGACCGGCTGATTGCCGATCCGGCGGGCCTGGCCCAGGTACCCCATATCGACTATGTGCGGGAAGCCGGATCGGAGGGGATCGAACTCGTGATGTGGCTGATCGCACGCGGTGCGATGGCCGACATCACCGGAGGTGGCAAGCCGCGTGTGGCGCACCGCTTCTACCATGTGCCTGCGTCCAATACGGCCGTGGGTCACCTGATACTGGAGAACAAACGGTGACATCCATGGGTAGAAACCATGTAGGCGATTTCGATCGCGCGGCAACAATGATGTTGCGCTATTGAATGAGAAGCGCGTGATGATTTTTTGCAGAGGCCATCGGCGCACGGATCTGATCGGGAACTTTGAAGGAGACAAACCATGAAACGAACATTGACCTCACTTTTCGGCGCCATGACGCTGGCCTTTGGCATGCAAGCCAGCCATGCGGCCGATGTCACGTTGCGGCTGCACCAGTTGCTGCCCCAGCAGGCGGCCATTCCGAACAAGGGACTGGTGCCCTGGGCTCAGAAAGTCGAGAAAGAAAGTGGTGGACGCATCAAGGTTCAGCACTTCCCGTCGATGCAGCTCGGCGGCAAACCGCCGGATCTGTTCGACCAGGCCAAGGATGGGGTGGTCGACATCGTGTGGACAGTGCTTGGCTACACACCGGGTCGCTTTCCCAAGACCGAAGCGTTCGAGTTGCCATTCATGAGCGGCTCGTCCGAAGCCTCGTCCAAGGCGTTCCAGGAATACGTGCAGAAAAATGCGATGGACGAATTCAAGGACGTGAAGGTCCTCGCGGTACACACCCACGGCCCTGGCCTGTTCCACAGCAAGGAGCCGATCAACAAACTCGAAGACCTCAAGGGCATGAAGGTGCGCGGTGGATCGCGTGTCATCAACATCATGCTCGAGCAACTCGGTGCGGTACCGGTCGGCATGCCGGTGCCGGCTGTTGGTGAGGCTTTGTCCAAGGGCGTGATCTCCGCGACCACGATTCCCTGGGAGGTTGTGCCGTCGGTCAAAGTGCAGCAGATCGTCAAGAACCACACGGGTTTTTCCGGTCCCAAGGGCTTGTACACGCAGACCTTTGTCGTGGCCATGAACAAGGCCAGTTACGAGAAGCTGCCGGCTGATCTGAAGAAGGTCATTGATGCCAATTCCGGTATCGAGCTGGCGGGCAAACTAGGCCGTGTGATGGATGAGGCCGACAAGGAAGGCCTGGCCTTGGCACAAAAGGCCGGCAACAACATCGTCACACTCGATGCTGCCGAGACGGCGCGCTGGCAGCGGGCGGCCAATGGCGTGCGCGCAGTCTGGTTCAAGGAAGTGGCTGAAAAGGGCCTTGATGGGCCCAAGCTGGCTGCAGAGGCCGAGAGCCTGATCGACAAGTACTCGAAGAAATAAAGACCCAGGAGAAAGGCGCGGGGCGATCGCCAAGGCGGACGCCCCGCGTTTGTTTATGAGCAAGCTGATTTATCGGTTGAGCCAATGGCTGGCGTGGTGGGGCGTGCTGGTGCTGATTGCGCTGGCCATCATGACCGTCGTCAGCATTGCCGGGCGAGCGTTGGCGTTTGCCGGTCTTGGCCCGGTACCGGGCGATTTCGAACTGGTCGAAGCGGGCACGGCGTTGGCGGTGTTCTGCTTCCTGCCCTGGTGCCATCTCAAGAACGGCCATGCGGCCGTTGACATGTTGTGGAAGGCCTACCCGCCAGCCCTGCAGCGCGCGCTCGAGGTGTTGGCCGACGGCTTGATGCTGGCGGTCTGGCTGCTGCTGGTCTGGCGCATGTCGATCGCGCTGCAAGACTATTACGGCAACGGTGAAGTCAGCTTTATCCTGCAGATGCCGGTCTGGTGGGGTTATGCGGCGTCGATCGGTCCGGCAGTCGTCGGCTGCGTCGTGTATGTGTTGCGACTGCTGGAGACGCTGGGACTGGCGCGACGGCCGGAAAATTTTGCGGCCTCCGGGAGTACCCACTGATGGATCCGCTACTGCTTGCCGGTTTGTCATTTCCGGCCTTGCTGGTGCTGATATTTCTGCGTGTGCCGATCGGCTTGTCGATGCTGGTGCTCGGCCTGATCGGTTCCTGGCAGGTGTATGGCAGTGCTGCGCCGCTGCTCAACCAGATGAAGACACTGACTTATGGTCAGTTCTCCAATGCCAGCCTGTCGATTGTTCCGTTGTTCCTGTTGATGGGGCAGTTCGCCTCACTCGGTGGCATGTCCAAGGCCTTGTTCAAGGCAGCCGAGGCCTTTCTGGGTCATCGTCGTGGTGGTGTGGCGATGGCCGCGGTCGGCGCCTGCGCCGGGTTTGGTTCCATTTGCGGCTCGTCGCTGGCCACCGCTGCCACGATGGGGCAGGTGGCCTTGCCGGAACTGCGCCGGGCCGGCTACTCCGGTGCATTGGCCACAGGCGCCCTGGCCGCTGGCGGCACGCTCGGTATCCTGATCCCGCCCTCGATCGTGCTGGTGATCTACGCCATCCTGGCCGAGCAGAACATTGCCAAGATGTTTGCGGCCGCCTTCGTGCCGGGCATTCTGGCCGCCGTCGGATACATGGTGGTCATCAACATCTATGTGCGTGTGTCACCAAGTTCGGCAGGGCAGATCGATCCTTTGCCCTGGCGTGAACGTTGGCAGGCGCTGGGAGCCGTCTGGCCGGTGCTGCTGATCTTTGTTGTGGTGATCGGAGGCATTTACTCCGGCATCTTTACGCCAACCGAAGGCGCTGCCGTGGGCGCCGTCTGTACCGGAGTGCTTGCCTGGTGGCGCGGTGGTTTGTCGCGGGGGCGCCTGCGCGAGGCATTCGAGTCGACCGCATCTGCCTCGGCCATGGTGTTCATGATCGTGCTCGGTGCCGCGGCGTTCAACACCTTTCTGGCGCTCTCGCAATTGCCGCAGGAACTGGCCGGCTGGGTCGGCAACCAGGGTTTCGGACCCTACACGGTACTCAGCGCAATCCTGATCTTCTACCTGATTTTCGGCTGCGTGATGGACTCGTTGTCGATGATTCTGCTGACAATCCCGATCTTCTTTCCCATGGTCTCCGGTCTGGATTTCGGCATGTCGCCCGAGCACACGGCAATCTGGTTCGGCATTCTGGTGCTGATCGTCGTGGAGGTGGGCTTGATCACGCCACCCGTGGGCATGAATCTGTTTGTCATCCAGTCGATGGCGCCGGACATCAATATCCGCGAAACCTACCGCGGTGTGATGCCGTTCGTGGCCAGCGACCTGTTGCGTGTGGTGTTGCTGGTGTTTTTTCCGGTGATCACGTTGTACGTGTTGCGATTCTGACGAGGCGTGCCCTTGCGCGCGGGTCGCAGGAGTGCGGCATCACGGGTGGTGCTGCGTTTTTAGTATTTGAAGGAGGATTTTCATGACTCGAAAAATCAAGGTCGCACTGGCCGGGGCCGGCGCGTTCGGCATCAAGCATCTCGACGGCATCAAGAATATTGACGGCGTCGAGGTGGTGTCGCTGGTGAGCCGCGAACTGGACAAGACCCGTGAGGTTGCGGCCCGATACGGCATTGGCCATGTCACGACGGATTTGGCCGAGAGCCTGGCGCTCAAGGAGGTCGACGCGGTTATCCTCTGTACGCCAACACAGATGCATGCCGAGCAAAGCCTGGCTTGCCTGCGCGCCGGCAAACACGTGCAGGTCGAGATTCCGTTGGCTGACAGCCTGCAGGGCGCACAGGGAGTGGTGGTTTTGGCGGCCGAGACCGGTTTGACCGCCATGTGCGGGCACACGCGCCGCTTTAATCCGAGCCACCAGTTTGTGAAGAGCCGCATCACGTCGGGCGAATTCAACATCCAGCAGATGGACGTTCAGACCTATTTTTTCCGCCGTACCAACACCAATGCTCTGGGCCAGGCACGTTCGTGGACCGACCATCTGTTGTGGCATCACGCCGCACATACGGTGGACCTGTTTGCTTACCAGTGTGGCAGCCCCATCGTGTTGGCCAATGCCGTGCAGGGGCCGATCCACCCGACGCTGGGCATTGCCATGGACATGAGTATCCAGCTCAAAGCAGCCAGTGGCGCCATCTGCACCTTGTCGCTGAGCTTCAACAATGACGGGCCACTGGGCACCTACTTTCGCTACATCGGCGACACCGCCACGTATTTGGCGCGATACGACGACCTGTTCAATGGCAAGGAAGAGAAGATTGACGTGTCCAAGGTGGCGGTGTCGATGAACGGCATCGAGTTGCAGGACCGTGAATTTTTTGCTGCGATCCGCGAGGGCAGGGAACCCAACGCCAGTGTGGCCAGCGTGTTGCCCTGTTATGAGGTTCTGCACAAGCTGCAGCAGCAACTCGGCTGAATCCGGGCGGTTCACAATCGGGCCTGACCGTCTATCGCACTGGCGATGGGCCCGTCCGGCCCCGTTTCACATTTGACAAGGATATTTTCAATGCAAGAACGCAGAATCGGCCCTTTTTCGGTCTCTGCCATCGGCCTGGGTTGCATGAATCTGAGCCACGCCTATGGCGTACCGCCACCGCAGGAGCAGGCTGAACGCGTGCTGCTGGCCGCGCTCGATGCTGGCGTGACGTTGTTCGATACGGCGGCCTTGTACGGTTTCGGCGCGAACGAGAAGTTGCTGGGCCAGTTGCTGAGGCCCCATCGCCAGCGCTTCACGCTCGCGAGCAAAGGTGGCATGGCTGGCGTGGAATTTCCCGATGGTGTCAAACGTGTCATCGATGGCCGTCCTGAGACGATTCGGCGTGACTGCGAAAACAGCCTGCGCAACCTGCAGACCGACGTGATCGATCTGTATTACCTGCATCGATGGGACAAGAAGGTGCCGATCGAGGACAGCGTGGGCGCCATGTCCGATCTGGTCACGGCCGGCAAGGTGCGCGCGTTGGGACTGTCCGAGGTCTCGGCGAGCACCTTGCAAAAAGCGCATGCCGTATTTCCGATCAGCGCCGTTCAGACCGAGTACTCGCTGTGGAGTCGAAACGCCGAGATCGCCGTGCTCAAGACCTGCGCCGACATCGGTGCGGCGTTTGTCGCCTTCAGCCCGGTTGCGCGCGGTTTCCTGTGCGATACGCCACTGGATCTGGCCGCGTTCGAGGCCAAGGACATTCGCCGCGGCATGCCGCGCTTCGCCCCGGACAATTTTGCAGCCAACCAGAAGTTGCTGCCACCGTTCAAGGCACTGGCCGCTGCGGCGGGCTGCACCTCGGCCCAACTGGCACTGGCCTGGTTGTTGCACAAGGCGCCGCACATCATTCCGATTCCGGGTACCACCAGCGTGGCGCACCTGCAGGAAGATCTGGGTGCGGTCCAGGTCCAGCTGAGCCTGGACACCATCGCGGCGGTCGAAGCCTTGATCAATCAGGACACGGTGACCGGGCCGCGCTACAACGCGCAGGCGTCCGGCGAGGTGGACACCGAGACGTTCTGACATCTGCGGCATGGCCGTGCGGGCGGCCGACGCGTCGGAATTGTTGTGCCGCAGCGGTCGATCGCAGATCACTCAGGGACATGCGCCTGGGTTGACTTCGGTCATGGCCGGCAGCCGCGAATGGCGCATGCTTGTCCCATGGCACCATCGAACCCTCATCCGCTGTCGCTCACGTTGTTGCGCGACCCCACTCGTTTCCTGTTTTTTACCGGCAAGGGCGGCGTCGGAAAGACTTCGCTGTCTGCGGCCGTAGCCCTGCGGCTGGCCGATGCCGGCAAGCGGGTGTTGCTTGTAAGCACCGATGCCGCATCGAACCTGGACGAAATGCTCGGCGTCCCATTGTCCAATCGGCCGGTGGCCGTACCGCAGGTACCCGGGTTGTGGATGCTGAACATCGATCCCGACACCGCTGCCGAAGCTTATCGGCAGCGGGTGCTGGCGCAACTCGAGAGCGATGCCAGCGAACAGGAGCGGGCCACGGTGCGGGAGCAGCTGTCGGGCGCGTGCACCACCGAAATCGCAGCCTTCGATGAATTTGCGGCTTTGCTGGCACAGGACCACGATCTCGATGCCAGCAGCGGCGCATCGGTGTACGACCATGTGGTTTTCGACACTGCACCAACGGGCCACACCTTGCGTCTGCTCAGCCTGCCCAAGGCCTGGTCCGGCTTTCTCGCCGGCAATGATCGCGGCGCGTCCTGTCTGGGTCCGCATTCCGGCTTGAAGATGCAGGAGGCGCGGTTCAATGCGGCATTGCGTGCGCTGGGTGATCCGGCGCTGACGACGGTCGTGCTGGTGACCCGCCCCGATCCACGGCCGATGCAGGAAGCCGCCCGAACCGCCGATGAATTGCGCCAGCTGGGTCTGGCCAATCAGCGCCTGGCCATCAATGGCGTGTTTCATGCGAGCCGCCCGGGCGATGCCACTGCGGATGCGATCGAGGCACTGGGACGCCAAGCCCTGGACCAGATGCCCGATGCGCTGGCCCGTTTGCCGCGCGATGAAGTGCCGCTGCGCGCATTCGACACCGTGGGTCTGGCCGCCTTGCGCGCCTTGCTGGGCGATGCGCCGGCACCGGTGACGGAGCCAGCCCCGGAGGCAAGAAAACCGGCGTTGCTTGCCGAGCCGCTCGGCCGCATGGTTGACGAGCTGGCGGCAACCGGCCGTGGCCTGATCATGGTCATGGGCAAAGGTGGCGTCGGCAAGACCACGATTGCGGCCGCGTTGGCCGTGGGTCTGGTGCAACGCGGACACAGTGTGCACCTGACCACCACGGACCCGGCTGCCCATGTGGCGGATGCGCTAAATGGCAGCCTGGCGAACCTCAAGGTTGGCCGCATCGATCCCAAGGCCGAGACCGAGGCCTACATCGCCAAGATCATGGCAACCCGTGGCAAGACGCTGGACGCGCAGGGCAAGGCCTTGCTGCTCGAAGACTTGCAGTCGCCGTGCACCGAGGAAGTGGCGGTGTTCCATGCTTTCAGCCGTGTCGTGAACGAGGCACGCACGGCCTTCGTCGTGCTCGATACCGCACCCACCGGCCATAGCCTGTTGCTGATGGATGCCACGGGGGCCTACCACCGCCAGATGAAGCACCAGTACGAGGGCAGTGCGAATGCCGGCCACATCATTACGCCATTGATGCGCCTGCAGGACGCCGACATGACACGCGTGATCATCGTCACCTTGCCCGAGGTCACGCCGGTCAGTCAGGCAGCCGCGTTGCAGGACGATCTGCGGCGTGCGAAGGTTGAACCGTGGGCCTGGGTCATCAACAAGAGCGTGGCGGCCAGCGGCACCACCGACCCCTTGCTGCAGGCCCGTTTGCAAGGCGAATTGCGCCAGAGCGCACGGATATCCGGTGGTCTGGCCGGCCGCACCTTCGTGCTGCCCTGGCTGAGCGCGCCGCCGGTCGGCGTGCAGGCGCTGAGCCGCTTGAGCGCATTGCCCTGACGCAGCAGGATCGTCAAGGAGTGACTTTTCTTCGGCTCCCAGCCTTGAGGCCGGCGGGGCTGGTGACCGGAAAGTCGCGCGATCAGGCCGTGCGGATCACGCTGATGTGTTCGGTGCCACTCTCGGGCAACCAGACCTCGCCTTTGCGGCCGAGGATCTGGCGGATATTGCTGTTGGCGCGTGGCATCGGATAGGCGGTAAACGTCTCGCTGACCGGAAGGAACGCGTAGACCGTGTTGCCAGTCCATTCGGCGACCCAGACTGTATCTTGCGCGTCCACAGACACCGCATAAGCTCGCGGCGAATTGCCGGGCAATTTCCAGCTTCGCCAGGACGACGCGGAAGGATCGTACAGCGACAGGTTGCCACTGTTCCACTCGCTGACCCAGATGCGGCCCCGGCTGTCGCTCCAGACGCGGCGTGCGCCTTGGCCGCGTGTCGGTGGCTCGACCACCTGTGGGGCACCGGTGCGGCGGTCGATGCGCGCAATGTACGAGCCGGCCAACGAGCACCACCAGATGTCGCCCGACGGTGTGCCGCAGATGCCGTACGGGCCGCGCCTGCGCGGAGCTGGTTGTACCGTGACCTCACCGGTTTTCACTGCCACTTTGCCGATGTAGCCCGATTGCCCGGTGAACCAAAGGTCGCCGTCGCCATCGAAGGCGCAGGTGTTGAGGTTGGCATAAGCGGATCCCTTGGGCGGCGGGTACACCTTTACGTCGTTTCCGGGCCAGCCGACCCGGACGATGGCGTTCTGCCCGCCGTCGGTGATCCAGGCCGCATGGTCAGGGCCTTGGATCACGCCATGGGGCGAAGAACCGGAACCCAGGGCCAACAATTCGGTGCGGCCGGTCTGCGGATCAAACCAGCCCAGGTGTCCGCTCGCCTGCGCAGTGAACCAGACACCGCCGTCGGGTGCCGGGGCCAGATCGTGGATGCCGATATTGCGCGAAGTGGCGAGCTTCCAGGACTGCATCCGGCTACCGGCTTGCGCAAAGGTCTGGCCGGGCAAGGCGAGTGACAGACCGACAGCGCCAAGGCCGGTGAGTGAGGACCGGCGTGTGAGGGCGGGCATGGGGCAACAGCGATGGATGTGCAGACGCTGCCATTTTGCGACGTTCTGTGGGCGGTGAACACCCCTTGCATAAAAGCGCCCGGGGACAGCCCAGTGAGTTTTACGCCTGCGCGTGCGCGGGGTTGCGACCGGTCGCGACAACGCGGTGTCGCGGCCTGCCGGCAACTTACAACATGTCAAACGCCTTGGTGAAGAAGTCGTCGGTGCCGAAGTTGCCGGATTTGAGCGTAATGTGAACCAGGCCGGCAGGCGTGTGCGTATGGCACCATGGCACGCCCGGGTCGATCTGCGGTCCGATCTGCATCTGGTGGACGTCCAATGCCTGCACGCAGGCGCCCGATGTTTCGCCGCCAGCCACCACCAGTTGGCGCACACCGTGCTGCTCGACCAGGCCACGGGCGATGGCGGCAATCGTGCGCTCGACCAGGGCGCCGGCTTCTTCCACGCCGAGCTGGGCCTGGATCGCCTTGACCGAGCCGGTCTCGGCGGTCGAATACACCAGAACCGGGCCGGCTGCGAGCAGTGGCGCGGCCCAAGCCAGCGTCCCGCCGACCACGTCCTTGCCGGAGGCAATCTGCATCGGATCGATGGCCATGGCAGGGCGACCGGTGGCGATGAATGCGGCAACCTGGCGGTTGGTCGCCAGTGAGCAACTTCCCGACACCACGGCACGCAGGCCAGTGGCCGGCGGCAACGCGCTGGCCTTGTACGAAGGCTGGATGCCGAAGTTCTGTGGCAGGCCGATGGCCACGCCCGAGCCGGCCGTGACCAGTGGCATGTCGGCCAGCGCCGGCCCCAGACGCATCAGGTCGTCGTTGGTGACCGCATCAACGATGGCCACGCCAACACCCTGGGCTTTGAGCTCGGCCATGCGTGACTTCACCGCATCCGCGCTTTGCGCCACGGCGCTGTAGTCGATCAGGCCGACCTTGCGCTTTGTCTGCGCCTGCATCACCCGCACCAGATTCGGGTCGCGCATGGGCGTGAGCGGATGGTTCTGCATGCCACTTTCATTGAGCAACACATCGCCGACGAAAAGGTAGCCTTTGAAAACGCTGCGCTTGTTGTCGGGAAAGGCCGGTGTGGCAATCGTGAAGTCGGTCTTGAGTGCGTCCATCAAGGCCTCGGTGACCGGGCCGATATTGCCCTCGGCGGTGCTGTCGAAGGTGGAGCAGTACTTGAAGTAGATCTGCTGTGCGCCCGCAGCCTGCAACCACGCCAGTGCCTCCAGCGACTGGGTCACCGCATCTGGCGCGGCAATGGTGCGCGACTTCAGCGCCACCACCACGGCATCCACGTCGGCGGCAAGCGGGCCGTCGGGAACCCCGATGGTCTGCACGGTACGCATGCCGGCGCGCACCAGATTGTTCGCAAGATCGGATGCGCCGGTGAAATCGTCGGCAATACAGCCCAGCAGAATCGAAGCCATGGTCGTCAAAAGTCCTTGGACAGGGGTTGCTAAATGCAGGTGTGATGCAAGGGCCTGGTCGTACCTAAACCGCCGGCTTGCCCTTGGGCAGTTCGATGCCCGGGAAAATCTTGATCACGGCGCTGTCGTCTTCGCGTGCGAAACCGGCGGTGGACGCCTGCATGAACATCTGGTGCGCCGTCGACGACAGTGGCAGCGGGAACTTGCTGGCGCGTGCCATGTCCAGCACCAGGCCCAGATCCTTCACGAAGATGTCGACCGCCGACAGCGGGGTGTAGTCGGCCGCCAGCACATGGGCCATGCGGTTCTCGAACATCCAGCTGTTGCCGGCGCTGTGGGTGATGACCTCGTACAAGGCTGCCGGGTCGACCCCTTCGCGCAGCCCCAGCGCCATGGCTTCGGCGGCGGCGGCGATATGCACGCCGGCCAGCAACTGGTTGATGATCTTCACTTTGCTGCCGGCGCCGGCACTGTCGCCGAGCTTGTAGACCTTGCCGGCCATGGCGTTCAGCACGGATTCGGCCTTGGCGTAGGCCTCGGGGGTGCCGGCGGTCATCATCGTCATTTCACCGCTGGATGCCTTGGCCGCACCACCGGAAATGGGCGCGTCGATGTACAGCAGACCCTGGTCGGCGAGGCGCTTTTCCAGCTGGATAGACCAGTTGGGGTCGACCGTGGAACACATCACGAAGACGGATCCCGCGCGCATGGTTGCGGCAGATCCGTTGGGGCCGAAAAGCACCTGTTCGGTCTGTTGCGCATTGACCACCACCGACACCACGACGTCACATGTTGCTGCCAGTTCGGCCGGTGAGTCGCAGGCAATACCGCCGTCTTTCGCAAAAGCCTGGGCCGCCCCCGCTCGCACGTCACATACCCGGACCTGGTAACCCGCGCGGCGCAAGGACTGCGCGATTCCGTTGCCCATGGCGCCAAGGCCTATCACTCCTGCCACTGCTTGCATGTCTCGCTCCTTCGAATCAGGAAAGGCGGTGTGGCCGCGCCATATCGCAGGCGACCGCCGCCAGCCTCGGATTGTCGCTCAAGCCCTGGCCCGCGCCTTGCGCGCTGGCCATGCGCATTCACGAACCGCGCTGGCGGCGCAGCATGAACAGGCCGGATGCCACCATCAGGGCAATGCCGGCCCAGGACCATGTATTGGGTACGTCTCCCCATACCAGCCAGCCGACCAGCAAGGCGTAGACCAACGCGGTGTAGCGAAACGGCGCCACCAGGCTGAGGTCGCCACTGCGCATGCCGATGATGACCAGGTAATAGGCGCTGCTCAGGAACACGCTGGCGATCGCCAGCAGGCTCAGTTGCGTGTTGTCGACCGGCGCCCAGCCCAGCAGCAGGCTCCAGGGGCCGGTCAGTAACAGCACCGCGATGGAAGTGGTCAAGGTGATCAGGATTGACGGCACGGACAGTGCGATCTGACGCGTGATCAGGTCCCGTGCGGTGTGCAGCAAGGTGGCAAACAGGCACAGCAGGCTCCAGGCATTGAAGGCATCTGCAGCGGGCTGCACGATCAGCAACACGCCGGCGAATCCACCGGCTATTGCCAACCAGCGGCTCATGCTGACCTGTTCACGCCAGGCGATGGCCGCGTATAACGCAATGAACATCGGCGAACCCATATTGATCGCCGATGCGTTGCCGATGGGCAGGTGAAACAGCGACGTCAGGTAGGCCATGGTGGCAAGCGCGTCCAGCGCCGCGCGTGCCATCACCGGACGCTGCGTCAATTGCTGCCATGCATCACCGTACGCCAAGGCGCGGGGCCGTAGCGCCCCCATGAAGAAGGCCGCGACCAGCAGCAGGCTGGTGGCGAACAAACCACGGATGAAGATCAGCTGCGCCGCCGGCAAAGACGCGCTCACATGCTTGACCAGGGCATCGTTGGCGATGAACAAGGCCATGGCCAGGCACATGGCCAGGATGCCCTTGCGATTGGCGGCGTCAGACAGTGCAGACATGTGCCGTGATGGTAGCGTGCGCTGTGCCCTGCCATGTGCCTGTCCGGCAAGTGACCTTCACTGGGTTGAATGTGCCTTAGTAGTCTGTTTCAGAAATTCGTTCACGTATTTTCAGGCCACCAGCTTTAACGGGTGGCTGAGTGCCCAACGATTCCGGATTCTTCCGATCAGGGCGTTGAGGTCGGTGCGGGTGAACTTCCACTCGAACGGACGAGAGA
>JBBQJP010000073.1:0-21323 GCA_038326025.1 Burkholderiales bacterium | reverse complement strand
GCGAGGGCGAGGACTTTTTTGTGGCGGGCGCGAGCCGTTACACCACGTTTGACGCGAGGCATGTGTTACTCCTTGTTCGTCGTTGATCAGATGCCAAAGCCGGGCAACATCTGCGCCATTGAAGCCATATTGGTTTCATGGACAGCTGTCGAACCACGCAGTTGGCGCTTGTTCTTGGTGGTCTTCTTGGTCAGGATGTGACGTTTGAAGGCATGACCGCGCTTGACGGTGCCACCTGGACGAACGCGGAAACGTTTTTTCGCGCTGCTCTTGGTCTTCATTTTGGGCATTTGAATGCTCCTTATCGCTTGTGCTCGTGAGGCGTCTGCAAGTAATTTGCAGCCTTGTTGGCCCCGAGCCACTTGTTGTGAAGAGGTTTCAAGCCCTCCACTTGTCATGGCGAGGTTTGAGGCTCGCCACTTCTGCAACACACCGGTGACCAAACCGGTGCATCACAAATCTTCTACTTCGTCAGGTCAGGACGACGCCGTTACCGGTGCGTCCGCGCCAGCCTTGGTGTTGGCTGGCTTCTTCTTGCCGGGCGCGATCATCATGACCATCTGGCGCCCTTCGAGCTTGGGAAACTGCTCCACGATGATCGTGTCCGCCAGTTCGGCCCGGATGCGGTTGAGCAAAGCCATCCCGATTTCCTGGTGCGTGATCTCGCGGCCGCGGTAGCGCAGCGTGATCTTGCACTTGTCGCCATCAGCGAGGAATCGCTTGATGTTGCGCATCTTGATGTTGTAGTCACCGTCGTCCGTGCCAGGACGAAACTTGATCTCTTTGATCTCAATGACCGTCTGCTTGGCTTTCGCTTCCGCCGCCTTCTTCTGCTCCTGGTACTTGAACTTCCCGTAGTCCATCAAACGACAGACCGGCGGATTCGCCGTAGGGGAAATTTCAACCAGATCGACGTCTTGTTCCCCAGCCATACGGAGTGCATCCATCAGGCTGACGATACCCAGAGGTTCGTTTTCGGGTCCGGAAAGTCGAACTTCAGGAGACATGATCTCCCGGTTCAGGCGGTGTTTACGTTCTTCGCGGTGACGACGGTCACGATATTCAGCAGCGATGGTTCAGTCCTTCACAAATTTAGCTGCAACTCTGCAGCAAAAGCCGGTGCAACGCGAGCAGACACGGAAATATTGCCCTGATCAGGAAACAACGGTCCGGTGGGTGATCTCCGACGCGATCTTTTGCAAGAACGCTTCCAGGGACATCACGCCGAGGTCAAGATTGCCCCGGGCTCGCACTGCAACAGCACCAGATGCCTTCTCCTTGTCGCCTACGACCAGGATAAATGGCAGCTTTTGCAACGAATGCTCGCGTATTTTATACGTGATCTTCTCGTTACGTAGGTCCATTTGTGCCCTAACCCCGTGTTTCTGCAGCGTTTTCACCACTTCCCGGGCATATTCGGCCTGCGCGTCGGTGATGTTGAGCACCGAAACCTGCACCGGCGCGAGCCATGTCGGCAAGGCGCCGGCACTCTCCTCGATCAGGATTCCAATGAACCGCTCCAGGCTGCCGACGATGGCCCGGTGCAGCATCACGGGCCGATGGCGGGCGCCATCTTCGCCGACATATTCCGCGTCCAGACGCTCGGGCATCGAAAAATCGACCTGCATCGTGCCGCATTGCCACTGCCGGCCGATGGCGTCCTTGAGCGTGTATTCAATCTTCGGCCCGTAGAACGCCCCCTCCCCCGGAGACATTTCGAACTCGCAGCCCGAAGTACGCAGGCTTTCCACCAACGCGTTCTCGGCCGTATCCCAGACGGCATCCGAACCGATTCGCTGCTCTGGCCGCGTCGCGATCTTGTAGATGATGTTGGTGAAGCCGAAGTCCTTGTAGACCTTTTGCAGCAAGGCCGTGTAGTCCACGCACTCCTGCAGGATCTGCGCTTCGGTGCAAAAGATATGCCCGTCGTCCTGCGTGAAGCCGCGCACGCGCATGATGCCGTGCAGGCCACCCGAGGGCTCGTTGCGGTGGCACTGGCCAAACTCCCCAAAACGCAGTGGCAGGTCGCGATAGCTCTTGATGCCCTGCTTGAAGAGCAGGATCTGGCCCGGGCAGTTCTTGGGCTTCAGCGCATATTCACGCTTCTCGGACTCGGTCGTGAACATGTTGTCGCGGTACTTGTCCCAGTGCCCGGTTTTTTCCCAAAGAGTCTTGTCGATGATCTGCGGGCCCTTGACTTCCTGGTAGCCGTTGTCCTGGTAGACCTTGCGCATGTATTGCTCGACACCTTGCCACAAGGCCCAGCCCTTGGGATGCCAGAACACCAGGCCGGGCGCATGGTCGTCGATGTGGAACAGGTCGAGTTCGCGTCCGAGCTTACGGTGGTCGCGTTTCTCGGCCTCTTCGAGCATCTTCAGGTACTGCTGCAGATCGTCTTTGCTGGCCCATGCCGTGCCATACACGCGCTGCAGCATCTCGTTGCGATGGTCGCCGCGCCAATAGGCGCCCGCCACCTTCATCAGCTTGAAGAACCTGAGTTTGCCAGTGCTGGGCACGTGCGGGCCACGGCACAGGTCTTCGAATTTGCCTTCGCGGTACAACGACACGTCCTGGTCTGCCGGAATGCTGGCAATGATTTCTGCCTTGTAGGCTTCGCCAATGCTCTTGAAATACGCCACCGCTTCGTCGCGTGGCAACACGCGCCGTGTGACGGGCTCGTCCTTGGCGGCGAGCTCAGACATCTTCTTTTCGATCGCCACCAGGTCGTCCGGGCCGAACGGGCGCTTGTACGAGAAATCGTAATAAAAGCCGTTCTCGATCACCGGACCGATGGTGACCTGCGCCTCGGGGAACAGTTCCTTGACCGCATAGGCGAGCAGGTGGGCCGTCGAATGGCGGATCACTTCCAGGCCGTCGGCGTCCTTGGCCGTGATGATGGACAGTGCGACGTCGTGGTCAATGTTGTGGCTGGTGTCGACCACCTCGCCGTCGATCTTGCCGGCCAGGGCCGCCTTGGCCAGCCCCGCGCCGATGGAGGCGGCGACATCGGCGACCGTGACCGGGCCGGGAAACTCACGTTGGGAACCGTCGGGAAGCGTGATGTGGATCATGGTGAGAACTCTGGGCGAATGCGCCAAAAAAAAGCGCGGAACATGCCGCGCTTTGATTGAATGTAAGGGAGACAGCCGGCGCACGAGGCGCGCGGATGACATCCTCGTGAGCTAGGAAAACCGGGCTGTCGTAGTTCGCGGTGTCATAACCAGCAATGCCTTTCTCGCTCTTACATTCGGTATCGGAAGCGCCCGAGTTTAACGCAGACAAAAGCGCCGGGACCAGCCGGCGCTCTTTTTGGTGTGGCAACGCAACACCTCGGCGACACGGGCCCCCAGGGCCCGCGCGGCGATCAGTGGAACTGCTCTTCTTCGGTCGATCCGGTCAGCGCGGTCACGCTGGACTTGCCGCCCTGGATCGTCGTGGTGACTTCATCGAAGTAACCGGTGCCGACTTCCTGCTGGTGCGACACGAAGGTGTAGCCACGATCGCGGGCGGCGAACTCGGGCTCTTGAACCTTCTCGACATAGGCTGACATGCCGCGCTTAACGTAGTCCTGGGCCAAGTCGAACATGTTGTACCACATGGAATGGATGCCAGCCAGGGTGATGAACTGGTACTTGTAGCCCATCGCACCGAGTTCGCGCTGGAACTTGGCGATGGTCGCGTCGTCCAGGTTTTTCTTCCAGTTGAACGATGGCGAGCAGTTGTAAGCCAGCATCTTGCCCGGGTGCACCTTGTGCACCGCATCGGCGAATTTCTTCGCAAATGCCAGGTCCGGCGTACCAGTCTCGCACCACACCAGGTCGGCGTAACGTGCGTAGGCGACGGCGCGCGAAATCGCCTGGTCGATACCCTTGCGCGTCTTGTAGAAACCTTCGGCGGTGCGCTCACCGGTGATGAAGGGCTTGTCGTTCTCGTCGTAGTCGCTGGTCAGCAGGTCGGCCGCTTCCGCGTCGGTGCGTGCAATCACCAGCGATGGCACACCCGCCACGTCGGCAGCCATGCGTGCGGCGATCAGCTTCTGGCAAGCCTCAGCGGTCGGCACCAGCACCTTGCCGCCCATGTGGCCGCATTTCTTGACCGAGGCCAACTGGTCTTCCCAATGCACGCCGGCAGCGCCGGCATTGATCATGGCCTTCATCAGTTCGAAAGCGTTGAGCACGCCACCAAAACCGGCTTCTGCATCTGCCACGATGGGCGCGAAGTTGTCAATGTAGCCCTTGTCACCCACGTCAATACCCTTGGAGTGCTGGATTTCGTCGGCACGACGGAAGGTGTTGTTGATGCGCTCCACGACGGTGGGCACCGAGTCGACCGGATACAGCGACTGGTCGGGGTACATGGATGCGTAGGAGTTGTTGTCGGCGGCAACTTGCCAGCCCGACAGGTAGATGGCCTTGATGCCGGCCTTGACCTGTTGCATCGCCTGACCACCGGTGAGCGCGCCAAGGCAGTTCACATAGGGCTCGGTGTGCAGCAGGTTCCACAACTTCTCGGCACCACGGCGTGCCAGAGTGTGCTCGATCGGGAAAGAGCCGCGAAGGCGCACGATGTCAGCGCCGCTATAGCCGCGCTCAATGCCCTTCCAGCGGGGATTGGTCGCCCAGTCTTTTTCCAGGGCTTCGGCTTGTTGTTCGCGGCTGAGTTGTTCCGTGAGGCTTTGCGGCATGTGATCTCTCCTTGGGTTGTTGAAACGGGTGCGCTGTATTGCGTCATGCAAGTCCTGCGCCTGACAATCATTCTAAGTCTTATATAAGACCAAATCTCCATCTTATGTCTTATATAAGAGTAAAAATATCTTGATTAAATTCAATGACTTATGAATCATTGCCGCAATATGAAATGATTTTCCTTATAACGGCAAAGAATGGCGCGCTGCAGCATGGCGATATTCCGAATCATGAAACATGTATGCACTATTCGCAGCTAACGTGTATGCGTGGGCAAAACTTCAGTCAGGACGGTTCGCGTGGAAGGTGCAGAACGTCTTATCTGGACAGCGTCGCTGACGGCGGCGAAGTTCCGGGCCCGCGTGTCCGGCTGAAAGTCAGTCCGCCTGACAGACCACCGGGCCGCAGGAATACCCTGCAATCAGAGCGGAACGCCGCGCGCAAACGCTGTCGACTCAGCCCAGGGCCGCGGTCTCGGCGCGCATGGCCGCCGCGATTTCGCGTTCGCGCCGCCGCGTCTGGCGCGCCACCCACACGCTATAGGCCACGATGACCGCTGTGACCGTGACGATCAACAACGTGGCCGCTGCGTAGATGGTGGGGTTGATCCCTCGGCGTGCATAACCGAATATCACTTGCGGCAAAGTGTTGACGCCCGGACCGGAGAGGAATTCGGAGATCACCACGTCGTCGAACGACAGCGTGAACGACAACAGAAATGCCGCCAGGATGGCCTGCGCGATATTGGGCAGCGTGATCAGCGCAAACACCTGCCAGGGCCGCGCCCCCAGGTCCATCGCCGCCTCCTCGATTGAGCGGTCCATTTCCATCAGGCGCGATTGCACTACTACCATGGCATACGCCATGCCGAGCAAGGTATGGCCCAGGATGATGGTCAACATGCCGCGTGGCGGCCAGCCCAGAAAATTCTGCGCCCCCACCATGAGCAGCAGCAGCGACAAGCCGATCACCACCTCGGGCATGACCAGCGGAGCATTGACCATGCCCGAGAACATGGTGCGCCCCGCAAAGCGCCGGTACCGCACCAACACGAATGCCGCAAAGGTGCCGAGCACGGCCGACAACACACCCGTGACCGTGGCGATCTTTACCGATAGCCAGAAGCCGTCGACGATGCGCGAGTCTTTTGTCAGCGCTTCATACCAGCGCAGCGAGAAGCCGGTGAAGCGTGAATCCTGGCGCGTGTCGTTGAACGAGAACACGATCATGAAAAACAGCGGCATGTACAGGAACAGGAACACCAGCCCCAGCCAGAGCTTGGTCACATGTTTATGCAGCAGGGTCATCATGGTGCGCACCCTACTTTCGGCCATCGGCGGATTCGCCGGTGTAGTGGTAATAGATCGCAAGCGGTATCACGATGAACCCGATCATGATGACCGCCAGGGCCGTGGCGCGCGGCCAGTTGTTGCTGGTGAACATCTCGTCCCAGACCACCCTGCCGATCATGATGTTTTCCGGCCCGCCGAGCAGTGAGGGAATGACAAACTCGCCCACCGACGGAATGAATACCAGCATGAAGCCGGCCACGATGCCCGCACGGGACAACGGCACGGTAACCAGCCAGAACGCCTTGAACGGCGAAGCACCCAGGTCATAGGCCGCCTCGAGCAGGCGGAAATCCATCTTCACCAGCGTGGCGTACAGCGGCAGGATCATGAACGGCAGGTAGACGTAAGTCATGCCGACCAGCATCGACACATCGGTGTACAGCATGAAGATCGGTTCGCTGGTAATTCCCAGCCACATCATGGCCTGGTTCACGATGCCCTGATCGGCCAGGATGCCCTTCCACGCGTACACGCGCAGCAGAAACGAGGTCCAGAACGGCAACATCACCATCATCAGCAGCGCCGGTCGCACACTGGGCTTGGCACGCGCAATGAAATACGAGAACGGATAACCAACGACCAGGCACAGGACGGCGGTACACAGCGCATACCAGATCGAGCGAACGTAGGCCTCGATGTAGATGGTGTCGAACAGCGCACCATCTTCGCCACGTCGGAAGATCGACCAGTAGTTCTCGTACTTGAGCGTGAGCAGGCCCGTCTGCGTGTCCCAGATCGGCTTGAACGGGTGGATGTCGTTGCCCATGTCCACGAAGCTGATGTACAGCAGGATCAGGAAGGGCAGGAAAAAGAACAGCACCAGCCACACATAAGGCACGGCAATGACAAAGCGCCGGCCGGGAATGGGAATAGCGATCTTCACCATGCTAATGGTGCCTCAGTCGCGCAACACGATGGCTGCATCGTCATTCCACCAGAAGTGCACCTGGTCACCCCAGGTGATTTCGCTATGCGCATGGCGCGCAGTATTTGCCTCGGTGATACGCACCTGCGAGCCGTCTGATGCGGTAACGATGTAGGTGTTGTACGACCCGAAGTAGGCGATCTCCTTGACCGTGCCCTCGAACACGTTGTGGTCTGCGTCGGGCCTGCGCTTGCGGATCTCGATCTTCTCAGGCCGCACCGCAATGCCCACCGGCATATGAAGCTTGCCACTGACGCCGTGACCGACATGGATCTCGCCAATGCCCGTGGTTGCAGCGCAGCGATCGACCTCATCCACACTCAGGCGTCCCTCGAACAAATTGACGTTGCCGATGAAGTCGGCCACAAACCGGTTGGCCGGATGCTCGTACACCTCCTGAGGCGAGCCAACTTGCAACACGCGCCCCTTGCTCATGACCGCAATGCGGTTGGCCATGGTCATCGCCTCTTCCTGGTCATGCGTGACCATGACACAGGTGACTTCAACCTGCTCGATGATGTTGACCAGTTCGAACTGCGTCTGCTCGCGCAGCTTCTTGTCCAGTGCACCCAGGGGTTCATCGAGCAACAACAGCTTTGGCCGTTTTGCCAGGCTGCGCGCCAGTGCCACCCGCTGCTGCTGACCGCCCGAAAGCTGGTGCGGCTTGCGCTTGGCAAACGGCCCGAGCTGCACCAGGTCGAGCATCTCGCCGACCCGTTGCTTGACCTCGGCCCGAGGCAGGCCTTCTCGCTTGAGGCCGAAGGCGATGTTCTCCCAGATGTCCAGGTGCGGAAACAGCGCATACGACTGGAACATCATGTTCATCGGTCGGTCGTAAGGCGGGAACTGCGCGATGTCCTGGCCGCCGAGCAATACGCGCCCTGCCGTCGGTTTTTCGAATCCGGCCAGCACACGCAACAGCGTCGATTTGCCACAACCGGAACTACCCAGCAAGGCGAAGATCTCGCCGCGTTTGATCGACAACGACACATCGTCCACGGCGAGCGTCTCGTCGAATCGTTTCTCCAGTTTCTCGGTAACGAGAAATCCATCCGCCGGGTCATTTTTTGCCATCGATCGATCCTGCTCCGGTTATGTGGCGCCCAAACGAAACGGGCTGCTCATACCAGGTACAAACAGCCCGCTGTGCGAAAACGCTATCGCTTACTTGCCCTTCTTGAACCCGTTGTAGGCGTTGGCCATGGCTTCACGCGCTTCATTGGTGAAGCTGCCGGGCGGGATCATCTTCTCGAGATAGGCCGCCTCGACGAAGATCGTCTTGTTGCCGGCAATCTCGGGATTGATCTTGTCCATTGCCGCCTTGTTGCCGGTCGGATAGGTCATGTCGTTGGCCATCGAAGCTGCGTTCTCGGCACGCAGGTAGAAGTCGATGAACGCATGCGCATTCTTCGGATGCGCGGCATCCTTGGTAATGGCCATGGTGTCAAAGAAGATCAACGCGCCGGTACTGGGCAACATGGCCTCGATCACGTCCTTGGACTTGTTCTCTTTGGCGCGCGTGGCTGCGATATTGATGTCACCCGACCAGCCAATGGACACGCAGGCCTTGCCGCTGGAGATGTCGTCAATCATGGTCGAGCTGAACAGACGCACGTCCTTGCGCACCTTGGCCAACATCTCGGCGGCCGCCTGGTAGTCGGCCGGATCGTTCGAATATGCGTCCTTGCCGATGTAGTGCAGGGCCACCGGGATGATTTCGGTCGGGGTGTCCAGGTAGGCGATGCCGCAGGACTTGAGCTTGCTGGTGTACTTGGGATCAAACACCAGGTCCCATGCGTTCTCCGGCATCGGCATATTGCCAAGTGCCTTGTCGACCTTGGTCTTGTTGATACCTACCGTGGTGAAACCCCATGCCCACGGCACCAGATACTTGTTATCCGGATCCGCCTTGGTCAGCGTCTTCATGATCGCCGGCTCCAGGTTGGCCAGATTCGGGATCTTGGATTTGTCCAGTGGCTGCATCAGACCGCCTTCGATCTGCGGCTTGGCGAACACGGTACCGGGCACGACGATGTCGTAGCCCGAATTACCCGCCACCAGCTTGGCATGCAGGGCCTCATTGGTTTCGAAGGTGTTGTAGTTGACCTTGATACCGCTTTCCTTCTCGAAGGCGGCAATCATGCCATCGGGAATGTAGTCAGGCCAGTTGTAGATGTTGAGGACTTTTTCCTCTTCGGGCTCGGGCGGCGGTGCAGGGGCCGCAGCCGGAGCGGCGACAACCGCCACCGGAGCGGGTGCCGGCTCTTCCTTCTTGCCACAGGCGGCCAGGACAATGGCCGACAGCGCGAAAGCGCCGATGATCTTGTTGGTAATTTTCATGACCCGTATTTCTCCGTTCAGATTGGTGCAGATACGAACTACGCAGCTTGTCCAATGCAATAAGCGCGCCAAAAAATATTATAGGGACGACAAACCGGTTCAGACCAGATTGCGTGCCTTGACATCCTTCAAGGTCAGATCCAGCGCTTTGCGAATAAGGCCGATCATCTCGTCAATGTCCGATGGCGTCATCACCAGCGGAGGTGCAATGATCATCCGATCCCCCACCGCACGCATAATGACACCGTTGTTGAAGCAGTGGGTGCGGCAGATCATGCCAACTCCGGCGCCCTCGTCGAACATGCCGTGGGTTTTCTTGTCCTTGACCAGCACCAGTCCGCCCATGAAGCCGCAGGTCTGGGCGGCAGCCACCAGCGGGTGGTCGTTCAGGCCGGCAAAACCGCGGGCGAAATAGGCGCCCAGTTCACCCCTGACTTTTTGCGGCAGCTGCTCGCGTTCCATGACCTCGATATTGGCCAGTGCCACGGCACAGGCCACCGGATGACCGCTGTAGGTGTACCCGTGGGTGAATTCGCCGCCCTTGTCGATCAACACCTGCGCCACCCGGTTGCCGACCAAAACCCCTCCGAGCGGCACATAGCCGCTGGTGACCGCCTTGGCAAAGGTCACCAGGTCGGGCTTGTAGCCGAATTTCTCGTAGGCAAACCAAAAACCGAGTCGGCCAAAGGCGCAGATCACCTCGTCACTGATCAACAAGATGCCGTATTTGTCGACGATGCGCTGCACCTCGGGCCAGTAGGTATCGGGCGGGATGATGACGCCGCCAGCGCCCTGCACGGGCTCGGCAATGAAGGCTGCCACCTTGTCCGTACCGATCGCGAGGATCTTTTCCTCGAGCCAGCGTGCGGCCCGCAATCCGAATTCGTCGCGCGTCTCGCCGTCCCGCCCCAGTTCGAAAAAATAAGGCTGCTCGATATGGTCAATGTTCGGGATCGGCAGGTCGCCTTGTGCATGCATGCCCGTCATGCCACCGAGCGAGGCACCTGCCATGGTGCTGCCGTGGTAACCGTTCTTGCGCCCGAGAATCACCTTGCGCTGGGGCTGGCCCAGCAGATCCCAGTAGCGCCGCACCATGCGCACGTTGGTGTCATTACTCTCGCTGCCACTGGACGAATAAAACACATGCTGAAAACTGCGCTCTCCCACCGCAGGCGCCAACGAGGCCAGCTTGGCCGCCAGCTCGACGGCCGGCACGTTGGTGGTCTGGAAAAAGCTGTTGTAAAACGGCAGCGTCATCATCTGGCGATGTGCTGCGTCGGCCAGCTCGCGTCGCCCATAACCGATGTTCACGCACCACAGGCCGCTCATGGCGTCCAGCATCCGGTTGCCTTCGGAGTCCCAGACATGAATGCCTTCGCCGCGCACGATCACGCGCGCGCCACGGCCCTCAAAGTCCCGGGGGTCGGTAAACGGGTGCAGAAAATGCTGGCGATCCAGTTGCTGAATCCGCTGCGTATCAATCAGCGCCATGCGTGCCCTCCTTTTGATCCGCCCTTGTGTTGCGACTACCTGGGATCACACGTGCAGCAACAGGTGCTCACGCTCCCAGGGCGAGATCACGGTCATGAACTCGTCGAACTCCAGTTCCTTGACCTCGGTGTAGACCGTGATGAACTCCTTGCCCAGCACCTCGTGCAGATCGGTCTCGCGGCGCAGCCAGTCGAGCGCCTCCCCCAGGCTGCGTGGCAGCGCGTACGGCGATTGGTAGCCATCGCCTTTCATCTCGGCCTTGGGCTTGATCTTGTTCTTCATTCCCAGGTAGCCGCAAGCCAGCGTCATGGCCATGGCGACATAGGGGTTGGCATCGGCACCGATGACCCGGTTCTCCACCCGGCGCGCCTGCGGCGAGGCGATCGGCGAGCGGATTCCGACCGTGCGGTTGTCGGTGCCCCATTCGATGTTGATCGGCGCGGCAGTATTACGCGACAGGCGACGGTAGCTGTTGACGTAGGGTGCCACCAGCACCATGGCAGCCGGCACATAGCGCTGCAGACCACCGATGTAGTGAAAGAACGCCTCCGACGGTGTGCCATCCTCGTTGCTGAAGATGTTCTGGCCGGTAGCCTTGTTCAGGATACTCTGGTGCACGTGCATGGAGCTGCCAGGTTCGCCAGCGATCGGCTTGGCCATGAAGGTGGCGTACATGTCGTGACGCAGCGCCGCCTCGCGCACCGTGCGCTTGAAGAAGAACACTTCGTCGGCAAGACCCAGCGGGGCGGCGTGGAAGAAGTTGATCTCCATCTGGTCTGCGCCAATCTCGTGGATCAGCGTATCGACATTGAGCTCCATCTTGTCGCAATAGTCGTAGATCTCCTCGAACAACGGGTCGAACTCGTTGACCGCGTCGATGCTGTAGGCCTGGCGCGAGGTTTCGGCCCGGCCGCTGCGCCCGATTGGCGGTTTGAGCAAAGTGTTCGGATCGGTGTTGCGCGCGGTCAGGTAAAACTCCAGCTCCGGTGCCACGATCGGCTGCAGACCATCGGCCGCAAACAGGTCGCAAACCCGGCGCAACACGCTGCGCGGCGCAAACGGAACCAGCTTGCCGTCATGGTCGAAACAGTCGTGAATCACCTGCGCGGTCGGGTCGGTCGCCCAGGGCACCAGACGGCGCGTGGACGGATCGGGCCGCAGCTGCATGTCCTTGTCGGTCGGATCGATCACGTCGTAATAAGGGCCACTCTCCGGAAATTCGCCGGTGACGCCCATGGCCACCACGGCTTGCGGCAGCCGCATGCCACGGTCTTCCGTGAATTTGGCCCGCGGCAGGATCTTGCCCCGGGCCACACCGGTCAGGTCGGGCACCAGGCACTCTACCTCGGTCACCCGTCGTTCATTGAGCCACTGTTCCAGCTCGTTGAAGGTCATCGTTTTTTCTTCTTGCATCAAGTTCTCCATGGATCCATTGCTTTTTTTGCACCCTCCGGCAGTTGCCGGTTCTGGTGGCGCACCCGGCAGGATTCGCCGAACGCCTTGAAAATTTCCGCATCCAGGCCGCCGCTGTGGCAGTTGGCCTCCGGATGCCATTGCACGGCATAGGCGAATGCCTGCGCGTCGTCCACGGCAAATGCCTCGACGATTCCGTCGGGCGCACGTGCCAGCGCCCGCAAGCCCTGCCCCAGCCGGGCGATCCCCTGGCCATGCAGGGAATTAACCTGCGCCTGAGGCCCTTGTGCCCATTGCGCAAATACCGAACCGGACTCCAGATCGACTTCGTGGCTGGGACCATATTGCACCGCAAGCGGCTGGCCGGCCGGTTCCCGATGATCCATCATGCCCGGCAGATTCTGCACCTGCTGATGCAAGGAGCCGCCAAACGCGATATTGATCTCCTGAAAGCCCCGGCACAGGCCCAGCAAGGGTACTCCACCATCGACGCAGGCGCGCACCAGCGCCAGCGTCATGGCGTCACGTTTGGGGTCCAAAGGCAGATCGGGGTCGGCCACCGCCTCGCCGTAATGCGAAGGATGCACATTGGACGGCGAACCGGTGAGCATCACGCCGTCAACATGGGCCAGCAGGTCGGGAATCTGTTCAGGGTCGGCCAGGGGAAACAGCACCGGCTGCGCCTGCGCACCATTCTTGATGGCACGTGCATATTTGTCGCCGACCACTGCATAAGGCATCTGGTGACCATCCTTGCCCAGAAGGCGGTGGTCAACCGGGAGCCAGACAAGGCAGCGGGCGGTGGTTGTCATGCGGCGACGAATTTGTGAAACAGGGCACCATTGTGCATGGCGCGGGGCGGTTTTTCGCGCGCACACCCCGTCGCACTGCGCTTGCGGTCGACCGTCATCACGCTGCGCCGCCCGCTGCGCGTTGTGCCGCCGCCATGATGGTCAGCCGGTGCAAGGCCACGAGGCCGGGTTTGTCCAGCTTTTCCCCGAGATACCCCCCGGCCAGCACAAATGCCAGCGGCAGACCACGCCTGCGGCTCCAATCGAAGACCATCTTCTCGCGTTGGGCCAACAGGGGCAGATCCAGCCCCGCCAGGCCACCCGTGGCGCAAAACTGATAGGGATCCATGCCGGCGTTATACAGGCACAGGTCGAAAGCCACCGGGCCGTCGTCCACGGCCTGCAGATTGGTCGCCACCTGGTCCAGGTAAGCCGCGCTGTCGTGCACCAGATGCAGGCGCGCGCGTTCACGACTGTCATAGAGGTCAAATTCGTCGACCGACACATCCTGCTGCCAGATCCGGGGCTCGTCTGCGATCAGCTCGGCCGTACCGCCGCCGCAATGCGCGTCCAGATCCAGGATCAGCACGGTTCGGGCGCCGGCATCCAGGGCCGCATGCGCCGCGATGACCTAGCCGTTGAAGGTGCAAAATCCGCGACCCGAAACGCGCCGGGCATGGTGCAGGCCGCTGGATAACGAACCCGAGACCCCGCAGCGCATGGCGTCGAGCGCCGCCGCCACAACGCCGCCGTTGGTTGCCAGCACCATAGCCCCCAGGCCAGGATCCCAATCCAGTGACTGTGATTGGGCCAGGGCACGGGGTTCACCGGTTCGGATGGCCTGAACATAGTCACTTGCATGTACCCGGGCCACCTGCTCCCAGGTCAGCGGCTCAGGCGCTGCCAGACGCACACCGGCAATCGGGTCGTCCCGCAGCGAGTCGGCAACCCAGCGCGCCTTGCGCGTGGTCTCGAAAGCGAAGGCCGCACCGGTATAGGCGCGGTCATAAAAAACGTTCAGTTCTGCCATGGCCGCCTTATCCTGCTTCCCCGGGTCTGCCGAATCCTGTCTGCCGCAGCGGGGCTCACCGGCAATCGCATGGGGTTGGTGCTGCGGCTACAGCAGATCGCGCAACTGCTGAAACCACATGGCCAGTGCCAACGTCGGCGTGCGCAGCGCACTGCCACCCGGGAAGTCGTGGTGGCGCAGACGCGCGTACAGATCGAAACGTTCGGCCTGCCCGCCAATGGCTTCGGCCACCATCTGCCCGGCAAGCCCGGTCAAGGCAACGCCATGGCCACTGAAGCCCTGAAGGTAATACACGTTGTCGGCCAGGCGGCCGAAATCGGGTGCCCGATTCATGCTGATGTCGACAAATCCACCCCAGACGAATTCCAGCGGCACAGACTGCAGTTGCGGAAACACCCGGGCCAAACGCGCGCGCATCGACACCTCCAGATCGGCCGGCGTGCGGGTCGTGTAGCTGACGCGCCCGCCAAACAACATCCGGTGATCGGCACTGAACCGAAAGTAGTCCAGCGCGAAGTTGTTGTCGCATACCGCCGAATTCGTCGGGATCAGGCTGGCGCACAACTCGGCCGACAAGGGCGGCGTCGCCACGACATAGGTACCCACCGGCATGATGCGCGCACGGATCTGCGGCGCAATCCGTGGTCCGTATTCGCCCAGGGTGCAATTGCCGGCCAGCACGGCAAAACGGGCGCGCACGCTGCCATGGGCCGTAATCGCCGTCACGCTGTCGCCTTGCCGCAGATCGACAACCGCCGAATGCTCGAACAGCTGCACGCCCAGCGTGCGCGCAGCCTCGGCCAGTCCCAACCCGTACTTCAGCGGGTGCAGATGACCGGAAACGGTCTCATGGCCTACTGCGCAATAACGCGGGCTGCGAATATATTGCTGTACCGCATCGCCGCTGGCTTGCGTGCAGGCCAGGCCGTATTCGCGCTCCATCTGCTGCAGCTCCACGCGCAGCTTGTCCGCCTTGCGCGGCGAATCCGCAACATAAAGATAACCATTGACCCGATCACAGTCGATACCGAAACGCGCGATACGCGCGTCGATCAATCGAATAGCCTCCAGCGACCAGTGCCACAAACGCCGAGCATCGGCCCGCCCGAGCTGTGCCTGCAGCGTATCCTGCCCGCTGGCATACCCGACGATCGCCTGGCCGCCATTGCGCCCCGAAGCCCCGCTGCAGATGCGGTCGGCTTCCAGCAGTGCCACGCTCAGGCCACGATCCGCCAGTTCGATCGCGGCCGACAAGCCGGCGAATCCGCCACCGACCACCACCACATCCGCGCCGACCTGACCTTGCAAGGCCGGCAAGCCGGCGCCCCGGTCGACGCTGGCCTCGTAATAACTGCGCTGATTGAGCTGGGTGTCGGAACCCATCAACGAGGAAGAAAAACCGCCCACGTCAGCGGCCCGATGCCGACACCGCGTCCGGCCCGGCCAGTTTGGCGATTTGCCCGCACAGGTAGGTCCAGACAAAACCCGCCGCGGCCTGGCTGGTCAGTTCAGCATGGTCGTATGCCGGCGCAACCTCGACACAGTCCATGGCAACCGTATGCAGCACGGACAGGTCTTCCAGCAAGGTCAGGACCTGCGATGTGCTCAGACCACCCGGCTCGGGCGTTCCGGTACCCGGGGCAAAGGCCGGATCCAGGCAGTCGATATCCAGCGTCAGGTAACAAGGCCGGTCGCCGAGTCGCTGCACGATCTGCGCCACCACATCGTTCAATCCGGCGCCATCCTTGCCGCGAAGGTCGCGGGCGGTGTAGATCAGCCCACCCTGGTCACGCACATATTCGCGCGCTGCTCGCTCACCGGACGAGCGCAGGCCGATCTGCACGCACGCGCGCGCATCGACCAGGCCCTCGGCGATTCCCTCGTAGGTCCAGGTACCGTGGCCCGACGGTTCGCCGAAATGGTCGACCCAGGTATCGCAATGTGCGTCGAAATGCACCAGCGCCAAAGGTCCGTGTTGCGCCCGGGCCGCACGCAGCAAGGGCAGGGTAATCGAGTGATCGCCACCGATGAACACGCAGTGGTGGCGCGCCATCAGCTGCGCTGCCCGCTGCTGCACGATGGCGCGCACTTCGGCCAGTCCGGACGCGTTGGGTAGTCGCATGTCACCGCCATCGCCCAGGTGGCCCAGGGGCGTCACTTCGAAATGCGGATGCAGGCCATCACACAACATCAGGCTGGCCCGGCGCACCTCGGCCGGACCGAAACGCGCACCCGGCCGGTTGGTCACGGCACCGTCGAACGGAACGCCCACGACGGCAAAGGCCTGTTCCTGCAGCGGCGCAGCGGCGAGATACCTGTTGCTGTTCATTGCATACGCAAATTCACCTGTCGCCATGATTCTCCCGCTTGTGGTAGACGGCCGACCTTACCGCATTCTTCACGGACAATCAGCGCTTTGGCGCGCCACCCGACTATTCCGAGGGCCGCTTCACCGTCGCGTGTGACTGCCAAGGCGGCGCTTCGACAAACTTCTGCACCATGACCCCCTCGCAAACCCGCCTGATCGCCTATGGCAGCCTGGCTCTGAGTATGAGCCTGACCGGCAGTTACGTCGCTTTGTCCAAGCCGCTGGTGGCCGCATTGCCGGTCTTCCTGCTGGGCTGGATGCGCTTTGGTATCGCAGCGGTTGCGATGCTGCCCTGGTTGCGCAAGCCGGTGCAGGAGCCGGCCATGACGGGTCAGATCCGCATGCTGGTGTTCCTCGAATCCTTTGTCGGCAATTTCCTGTTCTCGATCTGCATGTTGTACGGCGTGAGCCTGACCAGCGCGGTGTCGGCCGGTGTCATTCTGGCGGGCATTCCCGCCATGATCGCGTTCATGAGCTGGTTGTTCCTGGGCGAACGCATCAGCACCCGCATGATGCTGGCAGCCGGTTGCGCCATGCTGGGGCTGGCGGTGCTCGCGCTGGCCCGGTCGGATATGTTTGCCGGCCAACACAGCACGACCGCGGTATCGGACACGGCCTGGCTAGGCAACCTGCTGGTGTTCGGCGCCGTGGTCTGCGAAGGCGCCTATGCGGTGATCGGTAAAAAGCTGACCGGCACGCTGGGACCCAAACGCATCGCCTCGCTGATCAATCTGTGGGGCTTTGCGCTGATGACGCCGTTCGGCCTGTACCTGGCACTGGACTTCGATTTCGCCAGCGTCACCGCCGGCACCTGGAGTCTGCTGGTGTTTTACGCCTTGGCGGCCAGTATGGGAACAGTCTGGTTGTGGATGACCGGCGCCAAATACCTGCCGGCATCACAAGGTGGCATCTTTACCGTGATGTTGCCGATATCGGCCGCCCTGGTGGGCGTGCTCGCGCTCGGTGAAACCATGACCGGCCTGCAGCTACTGGCGTTTGCCATTGCGCTGTTCGGCGTTTTCCTGACCTGGAACCACCGCTAAACCCGCCTGGCTACCGAGCTACCAGCGGTTCACCCGGTACGGCGCGAGATTGATGGACGGGGCACCACCCTGCATCAGTTCGGCCATGATACGTGCCGTGACGCCACACAGCGTCAATCCGAGATGCTGGTGGCCAAACGCAAAGAAAACACCGTCGTGATGCGGCGCCGCGCCGAGCACCGGCACATGGTCTGGCAATGACGGCCGAAAACCCATCCATGTGCTGGCCTGCGAGGTGTCGATTCCTGGAAGCAAGGCCCCCATGCTCCGGTGCATCAAGGCAAATCGGCGGGAATCGGGCGGCAGGTGCAGGCCGCCGAACTCCACGGTGCCGGTCATGCGAAGACCAACGGCCATCGGCGTCATGATGACGTTGTGCTCGATCGATGCGACAGGCCGTCGCAGTGGCGCCTGTGACGCCTCTGGCTGAATCCCCTGCGGCCATGGCACGGTGATGTGGTAGCCCCGCTCGGTGTCCAGCGGCACCCGGTAACCCAGGCTCGCGGCCAGCGGCGCCGACCAGGCGCCCGCACACAGCAGCACCTGGCGACACGTCAAGCGAGCGCCCCCGGGCAGGCCGACCACGACCGGTCCGCCGGGTGACTGTGATATGTGGTCGACCTGCGCCTGCACCACCTGACCACCGGCCCGTCGCAGCGCCGCGACCAGACCGGTGCAGACCGCGAACGGGTCCGCCACATGGCCGGTGTCGGGATAACACACACCACCGCGCAATGTGGTGGTGAGTCCCGGTGCCTCGGAACGGATCTGTTCGGCACCAACCGGTTCGGCCACAACACCGTGTGTGGCCATCTCGCGTATCTGCGCCAGCGCGTCGTGTTCACCCTGCGCACTTTGCCAGACCCGCAGGAAGCCATTGCGATGCAACAGATGGCCGATGTCAGCCAGCGCCATCAGCTCGGTCAGGTCGTCCATTGCGGTGTCCTGCAACGCGCTCAAGGCGGCAATACCCCGTGCCAGGGCCGACGGCCGCGCGGCCCAGACGAAACGGGCCAGCCAGGGCAACAACGGCAACAGGTGCGCAGCGCGCACGCGCAAAGGTCCATCCGCATCACGCAACCAGGACAGACTGGCGCGCAGCACCTGCGCATTGGCGAGCGGCACCCGTTGCTCGGTCGCGATATGGCCCGCATTGCCAAAACTGGCGCCATGCCCAGGCGCCTGCCCGTCCACCAGGCAGACCTGGCGACCGGCATGGATCAGACGCAGCGAGCAGGCGGCTCCCACCAGACCTGCGCCGATCACCAATACATCAGCATCGTGTGGTGGCATTCGATTCGCACTCAGGAGTTCGCGACGCGCACCCGGCGCATTCAGCTTATGCCCCAGGCGTACGGGTCGGCCGCGTCCACCAGCAAACGGGATTCTGCGCAGATGTGGGCCTGGCCCTGAATGGTCGGGATCAGTTGACCGTCATCGACGCGGTAGGACGCCTCGAACACGCTGCCCAGCACACTCTCCTGGCGCCATAGCGCACCTGCAGAGAGCTTGCCATCGGCGGCCAGGCAGGCCAGCTTGGCGCTGGTGCCGGTGCCACACGGTGAACGGTCATAGGCGCGACCCGGACACAACACGAAATTGCGACCGTCATGCGCGCCATCGTGCGCCGGTCCCATCAACTCGATGTGATCGATCTCACCGCCGCCCCGCCCGGTCACGCCGGCAGCGACCAGTGCCTGGCGAATCGCCCAGGCCCGGTTCGTCAGCGTCTCGACCGAGGCGACGTCCATGGCAGTGGGACCTGCATCGCACAGAAAGAACCAGTTGCCGCCCCAGGCCACATCACCCGTCACTACGCCAAATCCCGGAACGTCGAGCACAACGCCGGCGCGATGGCGGTAAGCCGGCACATTCTCGATAGCCACCACACCTTTGCCACGCAGATCGACCTGAATTGCGCCCACCGGCGTGTCCAGCGTATAGCGCCCGGCGGTGACCCGCCCCAGGTGCTCGAGCGTGGCCATCAAGCCAATCGTTCCGTGCCCGCACATGCCCAGGTAGCCGACATTATTGAAAAAGATGACCGAGGCCAGCGCCCCCGGGGTGCGCGCCGGCAGCAACAGCGCACCCACGACTACGTCGCTGCCACGCGGCTCGCACACGGTGGCGCGACGGTAGTGGTCAAACTTGTCGCGCAGTTCGCGCACCGCTTGCGCCAGCGGCATATCCTGCAGATCCGGAAAGCCGGACAACACGACACGTGTCGGCTCACCGCCAGTATGAGAATCGATACATTGAATTTCTTGCATGGCGGCATTGTCGCCAGCGCGGGCGTGTACGGCTAGAACCCGAACACCAACCGCCACGTCGGCATATCGCGCCGCACCTGTGGACCGCTGGGCGTCACAGCTGCACCTCAGCGCGGTTGCGTCGGCAGCACGATCACACCGTCCTCGTCGGCCGCCAGCCACTCACCGGGGTGAATCCACAAGCCCTGAACCATCACCGGTACCTGGTTCTCGCCGTCGCCAAGCTTGCGCGGCGGCAATGGCATGCTGGCCAGGGCCAGAATACCCATCGGCAAGACCGCGAGTTCGGCCACGTCACGCACGCAGCCGTTGACCAGCACGCCGGCCCAGTTGTTGCGCGCCGCTGCCGCGCCGATATTGCCGCCTACCAGCGCACGCCGCATTGATGCACCGCCGTCAATCACGAGCACACGCCCCTCACCCGGCTGCTCTAGCGCGGTCTTGACCAGCGCGTTGTCCTCGAAGCATCGCACCGTCAGCACGACACCGGAAAAGCGCGTCTTGCCGCCAAATGTGCGGAACACCGGTGGCAACACCCGCAGGTCTTTACTCGCGTCGTCGCGGTAGGCATCACACAAATCGCAGGTGAGAAAAGCGTCTGACATGGTCTGGTTTCCTTCGAGAAGCAATGAATTCACGAGTCGCCACAGCATGTTAACGCCGCTACCTGCTCCATCGCATGAAGCAACGCGGCACAGCGCGTGGGCTTGTCAAATCACGTCGCGCAGATGCTCACGGTCCGCCGCGAACGACCCACGGATCGTCCAACGATGGCGCCGATCGCTTGCAGATGCCTTTTTCAGAGGGAAAACCCATACGTCAGCATCACGCAAAAAACAACACGCCAGAGTGAAAAACATCAGTTTCCCCTTGGAAACAGGTTTTTTCTCCAGTAGCATCCGCATTGCCGCAGGAGAAGCAGTTCTCCATCGGTGATTAATCAACTTCAAGAAGGACAATTCAATCATGGCAACTGCGAAAAAAGCTCCGGCCAAAAAGGCCCCCGCCGCAAAGAAAGCTGCTCCCGCAAAGAAAGCAGCTCCGGCAAAAAAAGTAGCGGCCAAGGCACCAGCCAAAAAAGCTGCTGCCCCCGCGAAGAAAGCCGCTCCAGCCAAGAAGGCAGCTCCAGCCAAAAAAGCTGCAGCCAAGAAGGCTCCCGCCAAGAAGCGCACCGTCAACGCCGCCTTCATGAAGGCATTGACTCCAAGCGCGGCTCTGGCTGCTGTGGTCGGCCCGAACCCGCTGCCGCGTACCGAAGTGGTCAGCAAGCTGTGGGTCTACATCAAGAAGAACAAGCTTCAAGACGCTGTCAACAAGCGCATGATCAACGCTGACGCCAAGCTCAAGGAAGTTTTCGGCAAGATGCAGGTCTCGATGTTCGAGATGGCTGGCCTGATCGGCAAGCACCTGAAGTAAGCGGCACCACGCGCTACAAAAAAAGCCGGCATCCGCCGGCTTTTTCATTGACCGGGTGCGCTGCCCTCAGTCCAGCACAATGCGCCCGTTCAACTGCAGGTCGTTCGGCACCTCGTAGTCGGCCAGGACGATCACCCGGCCCGATCGCTGCGTGGCCTGCTGCAACAGTTCGGTCACCACGCGGATCGACGGGGTGTCC
>JBBQJP010000072.1:0-21428 GCA_038326025.1 Burkholderiales bacterium | reverse complement strand
GGCCTGGCAGGGGCCTTCGATTGAAACAATCCGAAGGCAGCTACACCCCACTTACACTGCTACTTTCAACCAGATCAAACCACTACCCGACTCACCTCACCCGAGTCTTCCTTCAGGCTCATACCTGAATTGGAAAATACTCGTGCGCTTTGATGAACGCGGCGTGCCCCATATCCAGGCCGGCAACGAAACCGACCTGTACCGCACGCTCGGTTATGTACATGCCCAGGACCGGCTGTTCCAGATGGAAATGGCGCGTCGGCTCGCGCGCGGCGAACTCGCCGAAATCCTGGGCCCCAAGCTGGTCGATATCGACCGGCTGTTCCGAACGCTGGGTATCCGCGCCCATGCCGATGCGGTGGTTGCCACGATGGACCAAAGCACACCTGCCTACCGCGCGGTTGCAGCCTACCTGGACGGCGTCAACCAGTACCAGGCCAGCCATCCGGCGCCGATCGAATTCGACATACTGGGTATACCCAAGCGCGCGTTCACGCCGCAGGACACCTTGTCGATCGCCGGTTACCTGGCTTACAGCTTCGCATCCGCATTCCGTACCGAACCGGTGATGACGGCGATTCGTGACAAGCTCGGTGCCGGCTATCTCACGGTGTTTGACCTGGACTGGCATCCCGAAGGTGTGCTCAGGACGGATGTCACTGCGGCCTTGACGGCTGCCGACTGGGCGGGCCTGAACCGGATCGCCCAGGTCAGCCGCGATGTGCTGGACGTCAGCACCATGCCTTTGTTCGAAGGCAGCAACGCCTGGGCCATCGCCGGCAGCCGCACAGTCAGTGGCAAACCCATGCTCGCGGGCGATCCGCATATCGGATTCTCCGCGCCGGCGGTCTGGTACGAGGCGCACCTGAAAACACCGGACATGGAGTTGTACGGGCACTTTCAGGTGCTCAATCCGCTGGCGCTGCTGGGGCATAACCGGCGCTTTGGCTGGAGCATGACGATGTTCCAGAACGACGATATCGACATGGTGGTCGAGAAGCCCCATCCGGATAACCCGAACCAGGTCTGGGACCAGGGACGCTGGGTCGACCTGCAGCAACGCATCGAGACGATTGCGGTCAAGGGGGCCCCCTCCGTCACGCTGAAATTGCGCCGCTCCCGGCACGGGCCGATCATCACCGACGCCTATCCGGACAACTACGGCAAAACGCCGGTGGCGATGTGGTGGGCCTTCCTGGAAACCGAGAACCCCATCCTCGACGGCTTCTACGAACTCAACCGCGCCGATACGCTGGACAAGGCCCGCACAGCGACCAGCAAGATCCACGCACCGGGCCTGAACGTGGTTTGGGCCAATGCCAGCGGCGACATCGGCTGGTGGGCGGCGGCCAAACTACCGATCCGACCGGCCGGCGTGAACCCGACCTTCCTGCTCGACGGCACGAAACCCGAGGCCGAAAAGTCGGGCTTTCATCCGTTCGCCGACAACCCGCAGGAAGAAAACCCGGCCCGCGGTTTTGTCGTGTCGGCCAATCACCAGCCCCAACCCGCCAGCGGCATCTCCATTCCTGGGTACTACCAGCCGGCAGACCGGGTACAGCGACTGGTCGACCTGATCCAGCAAAACCCGCGCAAAAGTGATGTGGCGCAAAGCATGGCGATGCAGCGTGATGTGCGCAACGGCTACAACCGCCGGGTGCTCACGCCGTTGCTGCCGGTGTTGCGCGGCTTCGTGACCGACCCGATCGAACGCAAGCTGCTGGAGCAGCTCACCGTATGGGACGGCAGCTACACGCGCGACAAGATCGAACCGACGGTGTTCAGCCAGTTGCTCTATGAGACCGCACGCGCGGCCATGCTCGATGAATTGGGCCCGGTGCAGTTCAAGAACATGCTGGGCACGCGGATGCTCGACTTCGCCCTGCCCTTGCTGTCGGCCGACGCTGCGTCACCGTGGTGGGATGACAAGAGCACGGCAGGTGTCATCGAGACCCGCGACGCGACGCTGCAAAAGGCCTGGCGCGCAACCATCACGCACCTGCACACCACGTTCGGCACCGACCCGGCGCGCTGGTCCTGGGGCAAGACCCATACCCTCACCCACAACCATCCACTGGGCCAGCAGAAACCGCTGGACAAGTTGTTCAGTGTCGGTCCGTTCGGCGTGCCCGGCGGGCGCGAAATACCCAACGCCCTGGGCAGCAGCATCGGCCCCGGGCCCTGGGCGGTGACGTATGGCCCGTCAACCCGGCGCATCGTCGATTTCGCCGACAGCACGCAGGCGCTGGGTATCAATCCGCTGGGACAAAGTGGCTTTGTGTTCGACGACCACTACCGTGACCAGTCCCGCGCCTATGTGGCCGGAGACTATGTGCGGCAGTGGCTGGCAGAAGATGACGTTGCGGCGCACACCCGCAGCACGTTGACGCTGGTGCCGTAAAGCACTGGCGCCAGACCCTGGGGCACAGGCGTCAACCGGCGCTGGCGGGCCCGGCGTCAATCAGCCCCATCGCCTCGAATGCCGCCACCGCGGCAGCGGCGGCATCGGCACGTGCCTGCAGCAAGGCGCGCCGGTTCGCCAGTGCGGTGCGCTGCGCGTCGATCAGTTCCAGCGAACCCGCCAGCCCCGCCCGGTACAACGACCGCGCCTGCTCCAACGCCGCGCTGGCGGCATCGCTGGAGCGCACACGTGCGGCCACCCTGAGCGAGGCGCCCTGCCCGGACGCAAGTGCGGCTTCGACCTGTTGCAAGGCCTGCAGCAGCGTCTGGCGGTAGACCTGTGCGGCAACCCGCGCGCGGGCCCGCGCGGCATCCACTTCAGCGCTGCGCGCGCCACCGTCGAACACGGTCACTTCCAGCACCGCGGCCAGTGTCGCCGTCACCAGGTCCAGCAGGCCAGCACCGGTCGCGGCACCGAACACCAGGCGGCCCGGCAAACGCAAACGGGGACGCAAGGCGGCTTCGGCCACACCGACGTCGGCGGCGGCGCCCACCAACGCCTGCTCGGCCGCACGCAGGTCCGGACGCAGGCGCAGCAGATCCAACGGCCGCGCCACAGGTTGCACACCCTGCAAGGCCGGGATGTCGGCGCCAACCGGCGCCGAAGTTGCAACCACGGCCAGCGGCGGAGGTTGCGGGCGCTCCCCCGCCAACACCTGCAATGCAGCGAAGGCCTGGTGCACCCGCACCGCCGCCGTGGCCTGTTCGGCTTCGGTTGCGGCCAATTCCGCCGTGGCGCGATCCCGGTCCAGTACCGGCGCCAGACCGGCCTCGACCCGGATGGACACGACACGCAGCAGCTCGCGCTGCAGTTGCAGCACCTCGTCCAGCAACGCAGCGTCCTGCCGGGCCACGCGCCACTCGACATAGGCGCGCGCGGCCAGACCGGCGGCGGACAGCCGTGTTGCCTGCACCAGATCCTGGCTGCGCAGTACGGCAGCCGCAGCAGACGCCTCGGCCTGGCGCAAGCCGCCCCACAGGTCGGTATCAAAATCCAGCGTCAACCCCAAGCCAGGCTGCAGGCGGCGTTCACCGGCGTCGCGCTGCAGCCGCAGCGTGGCGTCGGCCTGGGCGCCGATCTGCACACCACGCTGCGCCTTGGCCGACCGCAGCAAAGCACGCGCCTGAACCAGCTGCTCACCGGCAATGGCGATGCCGGGACTGGCGCTCAAGGCGCGCTCGACCCAGGAAACCATGTCGGCATCGTCGAAACGACGCCACCAGCGCAGATCGGCCTCGGACGGTTGCGGCGCATCGGCGCCACTGCTGAAACGGTCAATGGCTTCAAGCCCCAGCGTGGGCCTTGTCAGCGACGGATCCGTTTCGCTCTGGCGTGGTCCGAGTTGTGCGCAGCCGGCCAACAACAGGGCCGACAGCAACGCGATCGGCACAGACATACCCTGCCGGCGCCGGGCGGCACGGCACTTTGAAAAACTTGCTGGCACCATCACACCGACTCCGTCGCGCCGGCCTCGGCCGCCGATTGCATTTCATGCGCCAGGCGCTCGCCCTGGTGCGCGCGTGGTTTGGAAAAACGCGCCAGCCCCAGATAAACCACCGGCGTCAGAAACAGCGTGAATACCGCCGCCAGCGACAGACCACCGAAAATCACCCAGCCAATCGCAGCGCGCGACTCAGCGCCCGGGCCACTGCCCAGCACCAGCGGAACCGCACCTAGCACGGTAGACGCCATCGTCATGACGATGGGCCGCAGGCGCAGGCTGGCGGCCTCCTGCGCCGCCTCACGCACGCTGCGCCCTGCGTCGCGCAACTGGCCGGCAAACTCCACCATCAGAATGCTGTTCTTGGCCATCACGCCCACCAGCAGCAACAGACCGATCTGGGTGTAGATGTTGATCGAGGTTCCAGTGAGCACCATCGCAAACACGGCCGCGGCCAGTCCGAACGGCACGCTGATCAGCACCACGGCGGCACTGGTCACGCCTTCGAACTGCGCCACCAGCACCAGGAACACGACCAGCAAGGCGATGCCGAAGGTCACCATCACGTCGCGCCCGGTCTGCTCCAGCGTTGCGGCGTCGCCGCGAAACAGCAGGCCCATGCCATCGGGCAATTCGCGCGCGGCCAGGGCACGCAGTCCGTCCACAGCCTCGCGCAGCGGCACGCCGTCGGCGCTGACGCCGGACAGGCCAACCGAGCGCCGTTGCCCCAGGCGCTGCAACTCCGAGGGAATGGCGGATTCCTCGAAACGCACGAACTGCGCCAACGACACCAGTTGTCCGTTACCCGAACGCACTTGCAGGCCCAGCAGGTCCTGGGGGTTGGTGGCGCCGCGCGCGCTGCTCTCGAGCATCACCGGCACGCTGCGGTCGTCTGCCGACAACTCGGCCACCTCGGTGCCGTCAACCAGCGCGCGCAGCACGGTGTCCAGGCCATTGACCGGCACGCCGAGTTCGGCCGCACGTTGCCGGTCGACCTGCAGCGTGAGCTGGGGCTGGGTCGCCGCATAGTTGACACGCACGTCGCGTACAGCGGGCAACTCCCGTTCGATCGCCTCGGCGAAAGCGTACGCGGCTTCGGCAATTCGCGTGTAGTCGTCACCGGTGATCGCCATCTGCACACTGCCGTCGCCACCGCTGTAACCCAGAGAGCTACCGCCGCGGATGCGCGCCCGCACGCCGGGCAGGCCGTCGAGTTCCCGCTGCACCCGCGCCGACAACGATGCCTGCGACACGTTGCGCCGACCCCAGTCCACCAGCGGCGCGACGATGTAACCGCGGTTCAGGTCGTAAAAGCCGGTGATGGTGTAGATGTTCTCGACCAGGCCCTCGGCCTGCAACGGCGCCAGCGCGGCCAGCGCCTGCTCGATCTGGCGGTCGCTGTAGGCCAGGCCGACGCCGTCAGGGCCATCGAGCCGGATCGACAACACACCCCGGTCCTCGACCGGCGTGAGTTCCTGCGCCAGGCGCGGGTAAAGCATCGCGGCGGCCGCCGCCAGTACCAGGCTTAACGCCAGCACCCACCAGGCGTGGCGCAGGCAGGCGCCCAGCATCCGGCCATACAGGGCAACGGCGCGATCGCCCCAACCCGAGAGGTGGCGCCAGACGAATCCAGGCTCTGACTCGGCCGGCAAGCGCGAAGCGATCATCGGCCCTAGCGACAACGCGACAAACGATGACAAGGCCACGGCAATCGCCATCACGAAGCCGAACTCGGCAAACAGCCGGCCGGCGGCGGACGGCAGGAACGAGATCGGCACGAAGACCGCCACCAGCGTCGAGGTGGTCGCCACCACCGCGAAGAACACCTCGCGCGTGCCGAGCACGGCGGCGGCGCGTGGCCCCAGGCCCTGCGCACGGCGCCGCTGGATGTTCTCCAGTACAACGATGGCGTCATCCACCACCAATCCGGTGGCCAGCAACAAGGCGAGCAAGGTCAGCAGGTTGACCGAAAACCCCAGCGCCCAGATCGCGGCCAGGGTGCCTATCAATGCGATCGGTATCGCCACCGCCGGCACCAGCGTGGCGCGCCAGCTGCCCAGGAACAAACCCACGACTGCAATCACGATCAGCGCCGCAGCGCCCAGGCTGAACACCACTTCGCTGATGGCACCACGGATGAACACCGCGTCGTCGGACACCACGGTCAGCTGCACCGCGTCGTTGGCCTGGTTGATGCGTGCCACGGCGGCGCGCACGCCGTCGGAGATCGCCACGCTGTTGGACTGCGCCTGGCGCACGATGCCCAGGCTCACGACGTTGCGCCCGTTGAGCCGCACATACGAGGTGGCATCGGCCGGCGCATAGAACACGTCGGCCACCTCGCCCAACGCCAGGCCCGGACGCAGGCGCAAGGCCCGCAACTGCGCCGGTGTGGCCACCGAGGCATTGGCGCGCACCAGCAATTCCTGCTGGCGCGACTCCAGGCTGCCCGCGGGCACATCGGCACGCGCTGTGCGCAACACGGCCGCGACGTCGTCCACCGCCAGTCCATGGGCCGCCAGCCGCGTGGGCTCGATACGCACCCGCATCACGCGCTTGCGCGCACCGAACAAGGTCACGTCGGCCACACCCGGAACCGAGACCAGCTCCGGTTCGATCCGGTCTTCGACCACGCGCGTCAGCTCATCGATCGACAAGCGGTCGCTGGAGACGGCCAGGTCCAGCACTGCGGAGGCGTCGGCATCGGACTTCACGACACTCAGGTTTTGCACGCCGGCGGGCAGGTCGCGCTGGGCCCGCGCAATCGCATCGCGCACATCATTGGCGGCGGTGACCAGGTCCACACCCGGATTGAATTCGATGATGACGCGCAGGTTGCCCTCTTCACTGGCCGATCGCACCAGGTAGACGCCCGGCACGCGCGCTGCGGCGGCTTCGAGCACGCGCGTGACCTCGGCATCGAGTGTCTCGGGCGCGGCGCCAGGGTAGTCGGCCCGCACTGCCACGATGGGGCGGTCGATGTTGGGCAACTCACGCACCTCGACACCGAGAAAGGCGCTGACGCCGGCAATGATCAGCAGCAGGTTGATGACGATCACCAACCAGGGCCGGCGGATCGCCAGCGCAGGCAGATCGTCGACGTCCTGCGGATTCATCGCGACGCGGCGACGGCAGGCGCCGGCGCAGTTGCCGCGTTGTTCACCGCTGCGACCGCGCGGCCTTCGCGCAGGCGTTGCACACCTTCAACGACCACGGGTGTACCCACCTTCAGCGGGCCGTCGAGCAACACCCGCTCGTCGATCCGGCGCACCGAACGCACCAGCACCTGCCGTGCCTTGCCATCTGCCACCGTCCAGACATAGGCTCCGTCGCGGCCCCACTGCAGCGCCAGTTCCGGCACTGCCACGTATGGCGCGCCCGGCAACTCCAGCAGCACCGTGAGCGACATGCCCGGGCGCAGCAAGTCGTCGGGGTTGGGCACGCGGGCGCGCAGGCGCAGGTTGCGCGAGGTCGCGTCGACACGGCTGTCGATCTGATCGATCTGGCCGGGAAAGTCCCGCCCGGCGAATGCTGGATTGGTTGCGCGCAACTTCTGCCCGATTTTCAGCCGCGCGGCATAAACCTCGGGCAGTTCGAATGCCACCTGCAGCGTACGCCGGTCGTCCAGCGTTGTGATCGCCGTGTCTGGCGCAACCCGGTCGCCAGGCTCGACGGTTGCAATACCCGTGACACCGGCGAACGGTGCGAGCACGACCCGATCGGACAGGTCTTCGCGCGCCTGGCGCAACGCAATGTCGGCCAGCTCGACGCCACTTTGCGCCTCGTCGATGATGCTGCCCGGCACCGCACCCGTGCCTCGCGTGGACTCGTAACGCGCCATCAGGCGTTTGGCCGCTTGAAGTCGGGCGCCAGCCAGGTCGACCGCCAGCCGCTGAGCGCGGTCCTGCAGTCGCAACAGCACCTGGCCTTGCGGCACCCGCTGGCCGCCGCGAAAACCGACATGTACGACCTCGCCTGCCACCGCGGAGAAAACAGTGACCGAACGCGCAGCCAGAGCAGAACCCAGTACGTCCAGGCGCGCCGTGTCGAGCACCTCCACACTTGGTGCCAGCACCACGGGTACCGGAGGTGGTGCACGGCGCACAACCTCGTCAGCGGGAGTCGCCGTGGTACGCGGCTGGGCGCGTACCACCCAGCCGAGCAGAACGACGCAGGGGATGAGAACGACGAGAAAAATGGCCAGTAAACGGCGCGAGGGTCTGGACACGGTCACGGGCAGTTGAGAGTGGGATCAGAAGTGGGACGCGCGGGCCCGGCACAAGTTCCGCGCCGACGCCCGAATACGCTATTGCCCCGGATTGCCCGCACACCATACACCACCACCGCGCGCAGCGTGCGCCAACATGCAGCACAGGCCCCGCTGCCCGGGAAGTACGATGCGGCCTGCCGCGCGCAATCCGCCCGGCAAACGACTGTCAGGCCGCGTGGCGCGGCCGGCGGCGCCTGGGCCGCAATCAGCGCAACACGAGAACCGGAATATGCGAATGCGTCAGCACATGCTGGGTTTCGCTGCCCAGCAGCACCCTGGCCAGGCCCCTGCGGCCATGCGAGGCCATGACGATCAGATCGCAGCTGGTTTTTTTGGCCACCTCGATCACGGTATCTGCAACGAAGTTGGATTTCTCGGTTATCGCCTGCACCTTGACACCGGCCGCCTGGGCCGCCGCCTTCACGCCATCGACAATCGCCTGTGACTTGGCCGCCCAAAGTTTTTCCTGCTCTGCCTTGGCCGCGCCATCCTGAATCAGCGCGCCGTCCCAATGGTCGCCAGCCTGCACTTGAATCACCTTGAGTGCGACCAGCTCAGCCCCGTGCACCTTGGCCAACGCAATCGCGTGGTCGACCGCCTTGCCGGACAATTCGGAGCCGTCCGTCGTTACCAATATGCGCTTGTACATTGTCAATTTCCCTGGTTGTGTTGATTCCAGTCCCATGCCGCATCGACGGCTGGCGCCGATGGCCGGAAACAAAGGTCGGCTGCCGAGTGTCCCCGCGCGCCTTGCGTCTATCGTACGCTGAAGTTGCGAAGTCGCCGGCAACAGCGGTCAAATCTCCATGACCCGCATCACAAGCGAACGATCATGCCGAAACACCGAAACCCCATGCGCGCATGTTTGGCACCGCGCTGCGGATTGCGCTATCGAGGAGCCGCGTCGATGAGTTGCATTGCAACGCCGTGCAGCTTTTCGGTATTCAGCGGTACGCGCGCCTGGCCTGCCGCGCTGGCGCGCAGTTCGATCACACACGGACCTTCGCCGCGCGCCGCCAGCCGTCGGCGCAGCGCCTGTGCCACGGGGGGCTCATTCGGTACGGGTTCTGCGCTGGCAGGTGCCGTCAGCATGATCGTCGTTCCGGCCAGCGGCACCTCGACTTCGCGCAGCCCTGTTTCGGCGACCAGGCGGGTGGCACCGGCGTTTGGCGCTTCATCTCCCAGCAGGGCCTGATAACGGGCGAACGAAGCCTCCAGGTCGTGCACCGCGACTACGACACGATCCACACCCAGCGCGCCGTTGGCATGGGTGCGCACATCACCCTCGGGTACACGCAAGGCGCGCGGTGTGATGTCGCCACACAGGAACGGCAGATCGGGCGTGGCGTGCCGCGCGGTTTGCCACAGCAGTTGCACGCCATCGGGACGCAGGCGCTGGCCGTCCAGCGGGCCCGTCAGGCTTGCCAGGCCACGTGCCTGCGCCTGGGCCAGCATCGATGCGGTGTTTTGCGGCAGCAAGGCGAAATCGACCAGGCCATCACCGTGGGCCGCATGCACCCGGTACCAGCGTTCGTTCTCGGCCGGCGCGCGCCAGGCGATGAGTTCGAGATAGGCGCCATCGGCAAATACCACCAGCGCGTTGTGCGACGTGCGTCCCGCATGCTCGCCGCCGGTGAGGACGGTGAAACCGAGCGCGCGGTAGTCGGCCATGGTCTGGGCCAGGTCCCCGACCGCGATGACGATATGGTCCAGTCGAAGTGGGTTCTCGGTGCGCATCTTCGGCTCCATGGTGATTCCGGCCCGGCCGGCGCCTCAGTCTTCGAGCTTGAGGTTGGTGGCCTTGACGAACGCACCCCAGCGCTCGAACTGTTCGCGTGCATGACGATCGACACCGGGCCCGTCGGTGGCCATGACCTCGAAGCCGGCCTCCGTCAACTTGCGCCGCACCTCGGGCGTGTTGAGCGTGTCCTGGAAATCGTCTGTCAGCTTGCGCACGGTCGCCGCCGGTGTGGCTGCCGGCGCGAAGATGCCAATCCACGAATAAGCTTCGAAACCCGGGAAGCCGGATTCCGCGACGGTTGGCACGTCGGGCAGTTCGGGCAGTCGGCGCGAACCCGTCACTGCCAGCGGGCGGATCTTTCCGGCGCTGATCTGGCCCTTGAGCGCGGAGTAGCTCAGCAACGTGATGCTGGCCACGTCCCCGAGCACCGCCTGCACGGCCGGCCCGCCGCCGCCGAACGGCACATGCAGCACATTGGCATTCGCCTGGCGCTTGATGTCTTCCATCACCAGGTGGTTCATGGAGCCCAAGCCGGTGGATGCATAACTGAACTTGTCAGGCGCCTTGCGCGCGGCGTCGATGAAGCCGCGCAAGTCCTTGGCCTGCACCGAGGCCGAAGCGCCGATCACCAGCGGAAAACGCACAGCCAGCGACACGCCCACAAAGTCCTTGAAGGTGTCATACGGCAGTTTGGGCTTGGCGATCGGGTTGATCGAATGGTTGTCGAAACTCACCAGCAGCGTGTTGCCGTCGGGCGCGGCCTTGGCGACAAATTGTGTTGCCACCTGGCTGGCTGCACCTGGGCGGTTGTCGATGACCACAGCACGTCCGGACTTCTCCGCCAGCCGCGGCTGCAGCACACGCGCGGCAAAGTCGGTACTGCCGCCGGGCGGGAACGGCACGACCAGCCGCAGTGTGGCATCGTTGTCGGCATGGGCAGGGGCCGCAAGGGCCAGCAGTGCCGCGGCAAGGGTCAAAGCCCGGCGTCGATCAAACCTGTGCATCATGGAAGTGTTCCTTTGTGGGTCGTTGAAATGGGGGCGTTGCGATGCGGCGAGAATCAGCCCATCCACTGGCTGACCGGTACGGCGGTGTCCTGAAGCTCTTGCGAAATGACATCGACCAGCGCCGGACCGTCATGTGTCAGCGCGGCCTTGATCGCGGCCTCCAGATCCGCCGGGTTGGCCACGGTCCACGCCTTGACGCCGAATGCTTCAGCCACGCGGGCGTGATTGGTGCGATTGAAGTCGACCGAAAAATAGCGCTCCTGGTAACCGGATTTCTGACTCGCCTTGATCCAGCCGAACACCGAATTCGAGAACACGATCATCTTGATCGGCACGTTGCGCCGCACGATGGTCTCGAGCTCGCCGCAGGTGAAGCCGAAACTGCCGTCGCCCATGACGGAGACCACCACCGAATCCGGCTGACCGATGGCGGCGCCGAACGCGGCCGACATCGCGAAGCCCAATGCGCCCTGGGCCCGGTTGGTGATGAAATGCCGGCCGGATTGCGGCGCATTGAAATAGGCGGAGAAATACGGACACGGCGTGCCGGGATCGGCCACCACGATGGCACGCGCGGGCAGCAGCCGGTTGAGCACATCGACCACGCGTTCGGGCTTGATCGGTGTGTCCATCGACGCTGCCAGCGGCGCGAAGAAGGCCTGCTTCTGCGCGCGCGCCTCCTGGGCGATGGCGCGTCCGTCGGCGGCGCCTGCCGGGCGCTTGCCGATACGCTCGCGCACGGCCAGTTGCAACATGTTCAGGCCGAGCAAGGCGTCACCGACCATCGCGACATCCGTACGGTAGTTGGTGGCAATGGCCATCGGGTCGGCATCGAGATGCAGGATGGGCACGTCACGGGAGGGGAATTTCCAATGCTCGGTCGTGGTGGAGCCGGCACGGCAACCGATGAACAGCACCAGATCGGCCTGCGCCACAACCGCACGCGTGGACAGCACGCCGCCGTTGGCACCGACCACGCCTGCGTTGAGCGGGTGGGTGTCGGCCAGGCTACCCTGCCCGCTGACGGTGGTGCACACCGGCGCATTGAGCAACGTTGCCAAAACGTCCAAGGCGTCGCACGCGCCGGCAATCACAACCCCGCCGCCACAGATGACAACCGGCGAACGCGCCGCCACAAGCCGCGCGGCAGCCCGTTCGATGTCGGCCGGATCGGGCGCCGAACGCATGGAAGGGAAACGATCGTGTCCTTCCTGCGCCCACAAGGTCGATGGGTCGACGGCGTCCTTCTGCACGTCGTATGGCAGGCAGATATGGGCCGCGCCGGGACGGCCTGTGGTCATGGCACGGAACGCGCCGCGCACCGCACCGGGGATCTGGTCCGCACGGTCGATGGTGGTGTTCCATTTGGTCAGAGGCTTGAACAAGGCCTGCTGGTCCAATTCGGTCAGTGGGAACTTTCCACGCGAACCCACGGATACGTCCGACGTAATGCCCAGCACCGCCACCGACGATTCATTGGCCTCGACCAGGCCGGGAAGCAAATAGGTCGCGCCGCCGCCGCTGGGGCCCTCGCAGACACCGACCCGGCCGGTCACCCGCGCGTAGGCATCGGCCATGTAGGCGGCGCTACGCTCGTCGCGGGTCAGGATGTGGTCGATACCGTGCTCGAGGCGCGCCATGGCGTCATAGAAAGGCAGGCTGGTGTCGCCACACAGGCCGAAAATATGCTTGACGCCGTTGAACTGCAGCATCTTCACCATGGCATCCGCCCCGCTCATGGGCTGGGTCTTGTCGCTGTTTTCCGAAGGGGCCTGGGTCATGATCTTGCTGAGTTCCGATGAGAATTCTGGCCAGTATACTTAAATAACAATGAAGACAAGTATCTCCAATATCCGGCGCGAACGCGGGTCCGGCGTATTGAGCACGCTGCGCGAGATGGCGATCTCATACCAGTTCAGACCGGGAGAGCGCATCAGCGAGATCGAACTGGCCGAGCGCCTGGGCGTCAGCCGAACGCCGGTGCGCGAAGCCCTGAACCGGCTCGTGACGGATGGTTTTCTGGTGCAGTCCAGCCGCGGCGTCATGCGCCGCCCGCTCGAGGTCAAGGAAACCATGGACCTGTATGAAGCGCGCCAGTCGGTCGAGCGCGAATGTCTGCGGCTGGCACACGCGCGCGCCACCGAGGAGCAGATCGGCGAAGCGATGGCTTATCTGGACCAGAGCAAGAACGTGGCGCCGGACACACCCATCAAGCAGCTGGTCGAACTCGACGAAGGCTTCCACCTGCGTCTGGCCGCGATGGCCGACAACACCGAGTTGCTGCGCATGCTCACCAGCCTGAACGAACGCATCCGGTTCATCCGCTGGATCGACATGGAAAACATCGGCCGCGACTCCACGCAACAGGAACACATGAACATCCTGAGCGCCCTGAAGGCCCGCGATCGCGATGCCAGCAGCCGCCATCTGGACTCCCACATCGGCTTGCGGCGCGACCAGATCGTGGATGCGATCACCAAGGGGCTGGCGCGCATTTATTTGCAGCAGGAACAGGCAGGCGAAAACGCAAAAGCCCGTCACGAAGGACGGGCTTGAACAAACTACGAAATCTGGAGCGGGAAAAGAGGCTCGAACTCTCGACCTATACCTTGGCAAGGTATCGCTCTACCAACTGAGCTATTCCCGCATGTTCACCACCACTGTGGTGAAAGAAAAAACCCATCGTTGCCAATGGGTTTTCAATTTGGTGGCCTGGGGCGGAATCGAACCACCGACACAAGGATTTTCAATCCTCTGCTCTACCGACTGAGCTACCGGGCCAGAGCGGCAGAGTATAGCAGCGTAAGTTGCCCGTTTTTGCCGAAGGTGTCAGGCTGCGCTGCGTTTTCCGCGCGTCAGGTCCACGCCCAGTTGTTTGAGCTTGCGGTACAGGTGGGTGCGCTCGAGCCCGGTCTTTTCTGCTACCCGCGTCATGGAGCCGTTTTCCCGACCCAGGTGGTACTCAAAATAGGCTTTTTCGAATTCGTCGCGCGCCTCGCGCAGCGGCTTGTCGAGATCGAACAGTTGGCGCGGCAACATGCTGTTGTCGGCACTCGCGGCGGCGTCGGCACTGGGGTCGGCCACCATTTCGATCGCCATTGTTGTGGCGGCCGGCGCAAATGTCGACGCGGCGGCGGGCTTGCGCAAAATGCCGCGGGTCAGCCCCTGCTCCACCGCCTTGAGCAGCTTTTGCAACGTGATGGGCTTTTCAAGAAATGCCAGTGCGCCGATCTTGGTGGCTTCCACCGCGGTGTCGATGGTCGCGTGCCCGCTCATCATGATGACCGGCATGGTCAATGCGCCACAGGACGACCATTCCTTGAGCAAGGTGACACCATCGGTATCGGGCATCCAGATGTCGAGCAGGACCAGGTCGGGCCGGTCACGTAAACGCGCTTCGCGCGCCTGTTGTGCGTTTTCAGCGACTTCGACTGTATGGCCCTCGTCATTGAGGATTTCCTGCAACAGGTCGCGGATGCCGAGCTCGTCGTCGACCACCAAGATGTTTGCCATATGCGTTCGCCGTCCCTTGCCTTTGCGGCCGGCTGCCTCAGGCTGGGCCGCCGTCCGGATCCGTATTGTCCACCGCGAATGATAACGACACTTGCGCGCCCAGCACTTTGCCATCTTCCACGCGGTTGGCCAAGTCGATGCGTGAGCCGTGTTCGTCGGCAATTTTCTTGACCACCGCCAGCCCCAGTCCGGTGCCCTTGGACTTGGTTGTCACATAGGGTTCGAAGGCCCGCTTCAGGATGTTGTCCGCAAAGCCGCTGCCACTATCCTGCACTACCAGACGCACGCGCCGGCTGGCTGGCACCCAAACGGTACGGATGACGACGTCACGTGATGCGCTTGGTTCGGCCGATGTGGACACGCTGGCGTCCTGGGCGTTTTGCAGCAGGTTGTGCACCACCTGGCGCAACTGCTGGGCGTCGCCCCGGATCCGCGGACAACGCGGGTCGAGTTCCGAACGCACCGGAACACTGGCATCGTCCGCCTCATACAGGTGCAGGATTTCGACCAGCAAGGCATTGAGGTCCAGCGGCTTGAGTTCGGCTGCCGGCAGCCTGGCGTAGTCGCGGAATTCGTTGACCAGTCGCTTCATGGCGTCGACCTGATCGACGATGGTCTTGACCGATTTGGTCAGCAGTGCCTGTTCAGTTGCGGACACCTTGCCTGTAAGCTTCATCTCCAGCCGCTCGGCCGAGAGCTGGATCGGAGTCAGCGGGTTCTTGATCTCGTGCGCCAGCCGACGCGCCACCTCGCCCCAGGCCTGGGCCCGCTGCGCCGATACGATCTCTGAAATGTCGTCGAACACCAGCAGCCGATCGGTGCCCGGCAGCTTTGCGCCTCGCGCCACCAGCACAATGGCGTTCTCGTTGTGCAGGTTGCCCGCACCCGCGCCGTTGCCACTGCCACCCAGTTCGAACGACTGTTGCCAGTGGTCCAGGCCATCGGCGCTGCGCTCGCCCAGGAACGCATCAAAACGCAACTGGATCTGCTGCGCAAAGTCCTGCAGCCCTTCGACCTCGGCCAGTCGCCGCCCTTCGAACGCGGCCATTGGCAAACGCATGATGCGCGTGGCACCCGGGTTGGACGAACGGATCACGCCGTCGGCGCTGAGCACGATCACGCCGGCCGTGAGGTTGTCCAGAATGGTCTGCAGGTTGGATCTGGCGGCATCGACCTGCTCCATGCTGACACTGACCGCTTGACGCGCATCGGCCAGTTGCTGGGTCATGTCGGCGAAGTCACGGGTCAGGCCGCCGAGTTCGTCCCGGCTGCTCAACGTGACCTTGGGCGTGAGGTCGCCGGCGGCCACCTTGCTCACACCATCGGCGAGCAGCAGCAAAGGGCGCACGATCTGGTTGCCCAGCACCACGGCCAGCAACACGGCACCGAACACAGCCAGGAACAAGCTCAGTGTCAGCGTTCCGATATACATGCGTTTGAGCCCCTCACGTGCCAGCGAGCGCTCCTGGTATTCGCGGTAGGCCTGGGTCACTGCCAGTGCGTTGGTCACCAGCGCGCCCGGCAGCGCCTGCGTGACCAGCAGGAAGCGGGGTTCGGCCAGCAACGCAAAACTGGGGTTTGGCACCATCACCAGCACCTTGATACGGGCATCGTTGACCGTTTCGGGGGTCGCCTCGTCCAGACCCTCGACCCAGGTCACGGAGCGCGCGCCACGCGCAGAGCGGAACTGCTGCGCCGATGGCCTTGCCGTACTGAGTTGAAACTGTGACTGGCTCGCTGCCGTGAGCAGCTGACCGCTGCCCGAGAACAGGCCGACATCGCGCGCACCGAGTTGGTCGCGCAGGCGCTCCAGCGGCAATGTCACGGCAGCATCCGGAATGCTCGATAACTGCGATGACGCCAGGCGGGACTTGTTGGTCAGATCGTCGGACAAGGTCTCGAGCGAAACCCGGCCCAGATTCAGTCCGGCGTCGAGCGCGCCCTCGACTTTGACGTCGAACCAGGACTCGATCGAACGCGAGACAAACTGGTATGACACCACATAGATCAACATGCCGGGCGCAAACCCGGCCAGTGCAAACACTGCCGCCAGCTTGACCAGCAAACGGCTGCCGAAGCGCTTCTTGCGCAGGCGCACGAACAGGCGCACGCCGATCCACGCGATGATCAGGAACAACACGACCGCGACGAACACGTTGATTCCGAACAGCAGTGCGTAATTGCGCTCGTACAACTCGCGGTTGTTGGTGGCCTGTGTCAACAGGAACAGCAGCACCAGGCCGATGGCCGACATGGCGGCCAGGGCGACCACCACGGTCCAGCGCAGGCCGCGCGGGTGGGTTGTCGCCGGGCGCACCGTGGTGCCGGTGGACGACGACGGTTCGGAGCTCACTTGGTGCTTTCCGGGCCGAGTTGGCGGGTGGCCGAGACCGAAACATTCCAGTCGGATTGGCCAAATGCCCCGATCTGGAACGGACGGGGCAACTGCGACACGTCCAGGCTGAAGCGGAAATCAACGCGGTACAGACCATCCGGATCGATCTGGGTCATGTCGGCGATCTTCCAACCGGATATGCGCTGGACCGTGGCCATGGCCTCTTGCAACGAGTCGAAGTTCAGATTCAGCGCCAGGCCCAGGCTGTTGTTGCCCATGGGTCCCGAGGCCACATTGAGACGCCAGCGACGCGTCAGCGGCTGGAACGCCAATCGCATATGACGCTGGGCGCTGGCGACTTTCTTGTCGGCCCAGTACCAGCGGCTGCGCATGATGTCGGCCTCCGCCAGGAACACCATCGCAATGCCTTTTTCGAGGGCATCCTCGACCGCCGTGGGCAGGTCCAGTTGTACCGTGGCATACAACTCGATGCCGTCGGCGCTGCGCGACAAGCGCAACAGTGTGACTTCCGAGCCGAGCTCCGGATCGGCCGCAAGGGCTGGCGTCAAGCCCAGAAAAAACGCCAGGAGGCAGGCGCCAACCAGGTCAAGGCGTGCGCTTCTCCAGCAATGTGTAAAAAAATCCGTCATGGTCAGTGCCCCCATTGTCCGGGACAGCTGTGCCATTTACGGCCAATCGGGGTCGCAAATGGCCAGGAGAAGGCAGCATTGCGGCATCGGTGTTGTGTTCAACAAACGTTTGCATCTGGTTCTCCCCTTCAGCGCGGAATACCGAGCAGGTGCAATACACCATGCGACCACCCGGTCGCAGCAGCGGCCACAAGCTGCGCAGCAGCCGTGCCTGCACCTGGACCAGTTGATCCACGTCGCTTTCGCGGCGCAACCAGGGTACGTCGGGATGGCGTCGCACGATGCCCGATGCAGTGCAAGGTGCGTCGAGCAAGATGGCGTCGAACAGTTCGCCATCCCACCAATCCTGCACCCGAGCCGCATCGGCGGCACGAACCTCCTGGGCCCGCAGGCCGAGCCGGGCCAGCGTCTGGTCGATGCGGGTGCATCGTGCGGGGTCGACGTCCAGCGCGACAAGCCGGCAATCGGCGCGCTCGAGCAGATGCGCCGTCTTGCCACCGGGCGCTGCGCAGGCGTCGAGTACCCGCGGATGGGGCCCCAAAATGCCGTCGCCGAGCAGCAAGGGCGCCGCCATCTGTCCGGCAGCGTCCTGCACCGACACCAGGCCGGCTTCAAAGCCGGGAACCCGTTGTACCGGCAGCGGCTGCTGCAGGCAGACGCCGGACTCGCCGACCGCAGACGCTTGAATGCCGAGGGAAGCGAGTTGCGCCAGGTAGTCGGCCCGGCTGATCCTGCGGGTATTGACGCGCAAGGTCATGGGCGCATGTTGCTGGTCGGCACGCAAAATTTCCTGCCAATGCTCGGGATGGTCCCGGCGCAGGCGCGCTATCCACCACGCCGGGTGGTTCCAGACCGCCACCGGGTCCTGCTCCGAACGGGCAACCAGCGCCTCTCGTTCGCGCAGGAAGCGACGCAGACACCCGTTGATGAATCCGGCCTGGGATTTGGTCGTACTCTGGCGCTTGGCCGCTTCCACGGCTTGGTTCACCAGCGTGAAGGCCTCGTACGGCGCATCCTCAGCGCGCCAGCCCAGTGCCAGCACAACGCACAACAATGCGTCTGTATGGGGTGGCGGTGCACGCGAGGCCAGTTGCCTGCGCAGGTTTTCGGCCCGTGCCAGTGCACGCCAGACCCGGTACATCAGCGATTGCACACCCGGTCGCAATGGCGCACTCACCTGCTCCAGCGCGGCGGTGCCGGACTGGCCCCCGCGTACGGCAAACAGACACGCGGCTACCGCCTGCAGCAGGCGCCACAACGGCACAGCCGAGGCGTCGGCACGGCTTGCACCCAATTCAGCAGGGATCATTCTTGCGGCCTTTCAGACACGTGGGCCCTTACAAACTCTCTGCCGCCCGAAAACCGAAAAAGTAGGCCAGCACGACTGCGGGAAACTGCGCGATCGCGTGGTTGTAGATGGCGACTGACTGGTTGAACGACTCCAGCGCCTCGCCCCGCGCCTGCAGGTTGTCTTCCCATGCACGTTGGTTCGCGGTCAGCGCATCGGCCGGTTGCGCCTGCGAACGCTCCCAGCAAACCTGCATGGTGGCGCACGCGGTACGCAATGCGGCCATGGCCGGTGCATCGAGCGGCGCCTTGCGCGCCACACGCAGCGCCACCTCGAACTGGATCGCCGCACCCTGCAAACCATCCAGGCCTGCGTCGGCCTGGGCGCCCGACGTTGCCGCCGGCAACGCGCGCTGCACCGCGACGCGCTCGGCCGCCAACGTCAGCACCTGCATCAACCGGTGGTCCACCGCCGCGAACGCGCTGATGGTCTGGGCGCGCAACCGAACCAGTCGGTTGTAAGCGCCCAGCGCCCAGAACAGCAATACGGCCAGACTCAGCCAGAACAAAAGTGAGAATGTCATGGGATCCAAACAAAACGCCCCAGGCGCCGTCGCGAGACGGTACCTGGGGCGTCCTGATGTGACATGGCTGTGTCTTATTCAGCCACGTTGCCTGCGTCCGCAGCCGGCTCGGAGGCGTCGGTGTCGCCACCTTCGCCGACAGTCGCTTCTTCGGTCACACCGGCGAGTTCGGCCTCTTCGGCGTCAGCAATGGCGCGGCGCTCGGCCTCGTCCATGTTCTCGCGCACCTTGCGTGCCTCGTGGTACGCCATACCGGTGCCTGCAGGAATCAGGCGGCCGACGATGACGTTTTCCTTGAGACCACGCAACTCGTCGCGTTTGCCCATGATGGCAGCTTCGGTCAGCACGCGGGTCGTTTCCTGGAACGACGCGGCGCTGATGAAGCTGTCGGTGGACAACGACGCCTTGGTGATACCCAGCAGCAGGTTGGTGAAGGTTGCGGGAATCTTGCCTTCAGCCCGCAGCGCGTCATTGGTGTTGAGCATCTCCGAACGCTCGACCTGTTCACCACCGATGTAGTTCGAATCACCCACATTGCTGACCACCACACGACGCAGCATCTGGCGCACGATCACCTCGATGTGCTTGTCGTTGATCTTCACGCCCTGCAGACGATAGACATCCTGCACCTCGTCAACAATGTAGCGCGCCAGTTCTTCGGAGCCCAGCAGACGCAGGATGTCCTGCGGATCGGCCGGGCCGTCGACCACGGACTCGCCCTTGTTGACCACCTGGCCCTCGTGCACAAGGATGTTTTTCTCTTTGGGCACGAGTTCTTCGTAGACCTTGCCTTCAGGGTCGGTGATCTGCATGCGGATCTTGCCCTTGGTCTCCTTGCCGAACGACACGGTACCGGTCATCTCGGCCAGCTTGCCGGCGTCCTTCGGCGAACGGGCCTCGAACAATTCGGCCACACGCGGCAGACCGCCGGTAATGTCGCGGGTTTTCTGACCTTCGATCGGGATACGGGCCAGCACTTCGCCGGGGCCGACGTCCTGACCGTCGCGTACCTGGATCAGCGATCCGATCGGGAAGCCGATCGTCACCGAGTGGTCGGTGCCGGGGATCTTGACCTCGCCACCATTGGCATCGATCAGTTTGATCTGGGGACGCACGATCTTGATCGAACCACGGCGCTTCGGATCGATGACCACCAGCGTTGAAAGCCCGGTGACCTCGTCGACCTGGCGTGCCACCGTGAGACCTTCTTCCACATTCTCGAACGCGGCCTTGCCGGCAAATTCGGTAATGATGGGGCGGGTCAACGGATCCCAGTTGGCCAGAATGGTGCCGGCCTTGACCGTCTGGTCAGCGGTAACCGCCAGCACGGCGCCATACGGCACCTTGTGACGCTCACGCTCGCGGCCATGTTCGTCATGAATGACGATCTCGCCAGAACGTGCAATGACAACCAGTTCCTTCTTGTTGTTGGTCACGTAACGCATCGTGGCATTGAAGCCGATCACGCCATTGGACTTGGCTTCGACGCTCGACGCAATGGCCGCACGGGAAGCCGCACCACCGATGTGGAAGGTCCGCATCGTCAGCTGGGTACCCGGCTCGCCGATGGACTGCGCGGCAATCACGCCAACCGCCTCGCCACCGTTGATCAGGCCACCACGGCCCAGGTCACGGCCGTAACACTTGGCGCAGATTCCGAAGCGGGTCTCGCAGGTCAGTGCCGTACGCACCTTGACCTCGTCCACGCCCACGGCCTCCAATATGTCGAGCATGTCCTCATCGAGCATGTCGCCGGCCTTGGCCAGCACCGAGCGGTCTTCAGGATGCAGCACATCTTCGGCGGGCACACGACCGAGCACGCGGTCACGCAACGATTCAATGACCTCACCACCTTCGACGATGGCACGCATGACGGCGCCGTCCTGCGTACCGCAGTCCTGCTCGGTCACGACCAGATCCTGCGTCACGTCGACCAGACGCCGGGTCAGGTAACCCGAGTTGGCGGTCTTGAGCGCGGTATCGGCCAGACCCTTACGTGCACCGTGTGTCGAGATGAAGTACTGCAACACGTTCAGGCCTTCGCGGAAGTTGGCCGTGATCGGGGTCTCGATGATCGAGCCGTCAGGCTTGGCCATCAGGCCCCGCATGCCGGCCAGCTGGCGAATCTGGGCCGCGGAA
>JBBQJP010000071.1:0-22407 GCA_038326025.1 Burkholderiales bacterium | reverse complement strand
AAGTTCTGTTGCGACGATGCAAACAGGGATTTGAGGAAAAGCAGGATGCTCATGACAGTCTCAGAAAGTTGAAGGAATAAACAAAAAAGGGAGATCAGCTGAGCGCGCGCAGCCATTGGCGCTCGCGGTACTCGAGTTCAGTCGCCGACTGGGCGCCCGACAGATAGGTCTCGACGGCGCGTTGATCCTGCTGATCGGAATGGCGACCATAGGCCAGGTAGGCGTTGCGCATGGCGGAGAAGAGGAAAAAGACGTGGTTCACGGTGTGGTTCCAGGAGGCCAAAACAGATTCGGCCAATAAGGTACTAGGGAAAACCCTAATTCTCCCACAACGCATGTTGCAGTGCACAACCCTCGTGCGCAATACCACTGTTGCGCACAGGGTTGGCGCAGGCAACGCACCACAAAGAGGCGTACCAGATAGTCTGGCCGACCGATTCGCGGCGACTGCCGAACCCGGGCCGGCACTGCTCCTGGCTCTGATTCGCTACATTGGATTTGCCGATGGCGCCGCGCAGTTGGCCCGATCCCGGCGGAACCGGGATCCGCGTCTAAATGATTCTGGCCAGTTCCTGCGCAACGGCCTCGCGAGACTGCGGTCGCACTGCCCTGGCGACTTCCTGGCCGTCCCGCATGAAGACCAGGGTTGGCCACAATGTGACGCCAAACGAGCGCCCCAAAACACGGCCGGAACCGTCTTCCACCTTGATATGCCGCACCGCCTGGCCCTCCAAAGCCGCATCCACCAGCGGCCGTGCGGCATTGCAATGACCGCACCAGCTGGTGCCGAAGTCCACAATGACGGGTCCGCTCAGGGCATCAATATCGGCGCGCAGGGGTTGCTCAGTGGCATAGGGCTGGGTCATGCCCCGATTATCAGGTGTTGTCCTTGACGGTCGCGCTTGGCCCATTGGTCTGGACCGACGTGATGCCGTTGTCGCGCCCTGCGGCACTGGCGTACATCTGGCTGGTTCCGATGACCTGGTGGTTACCTGCTTTCAGATTGAAATAGGCGCGTCCGTCAGTGGCTTGCTTGCGCTCGAAGCGCGCGTCAAGCGGACTGTTGGTCTGCACCGATACGATGCCGTTTTGCGCTGCCGCCTTGGTTTCGTATTGCTCGCTGCGCAGGATCGTCTCGCTGTTTCCCGCCTTGAGCACGAACGCGAACTGACCCTTGTCGTTCTTGCCTAATTCATACCAGCCTGCCATGAAACCTCCTTGTTGATGAAAATGAGTTTTCATCGTAGCAGCGCCAACGCGGGGGAAGCCCGATCTGGCCATCGAGTGCGCATGTTTTACAAAGGCCTGTGCGGGTGTAAACCCGCCGGCAGGTTCACACCCTGATTGCCGATCGGATGGGCACGGGTTAGGATGAAAGCGGGAGGAAAAATCCATGTGCCCAGCCCCGGCCCTTCAACTGCATGTTCCCGAACCGACCGGACGTCCCGGACGCGAGACGGACTTTTCCTACCTGCACCTGTCTGCTGCAGGTGAGGTCCGGCGCCCTGCGGTGGACGCCACGCCGGTGAGCACCAGCGACCTGGCTTACAGCCTGATACGGGTGCTAGACGACGACGGCCATGCAAAGGGTCCCTGGGCGCCCGCACTCGACGCCGAACAACTGCGCAGCGGCATGCGCGCGATGATGAAAACCCGGGCCTACGATGCGCGAATGCTGATCGCACAGCGGCAGAAGAAGATCTCGTTCTACATGATGTGCCTGGGCGAAGAGGCGATTGCGGTGGCGCATGCGCGGGCGCTTCAACCCGGCGACATGAATTTCCCGAGTTACCGCCAACAAGGCCTGCTGCTGGCGCGCGACGACGTCGACATGGTCGAGATGATCTGCCAGCTGATGTCCAACGAACGCGACCCGCTCAAGGGTCGCCAGTTGCCGGTGATGTATTCGTACAAACGTGCCGGCTTCTTCACCATCTCGGGCAACCTGGCGACCCAGGTCATCCAGGCCGTGGGATGGGGCATGGCCTCGGCGATCAAGGGCGACTCCAAGATCGCTTCGGCCTGGATTGGCGATGGCGCAACCGCCGAGGCGGACTTCCACACCGCCCTGACCTTCGCCCATGTCTACCGCGCGCCGGTCATCATGAATGTCGTCAACAACCAGTGGGCCATATCGACGTTCCAGGCCATTGCCGGTGGCGAATCGACCACGTTTGCGGCGCGCGGGGTGGGCTGCGGCATTGCGTCGCTACGGGTCGACGGAAACGATTTTCTGGCGGTATATGCCGCCTCGCGCTGGGCCGCCGAACGCGCGCGCAGCAACCTGGGCCCGACCTTGATCGAGTGGGTGACCTACCGGGGCGGCGCGCACTCTACCTCCGACGACCCTGCGCGTTACCGGCCGGCCGATGACTGGGCGCATTTCCCGCTCGGCGATCCGATCACACGGCTGCGCCAGCATCTGCAAGGCCTGGGCATCTGGTCGGACGAGGAACACGAGGCGACCCGTAAAGAGCTGGACACGGAGGTCGGGGCAGCGCTCAAGAAGGCCGAGGCCTTCGGCTCGCTGACAGGGGGGCAACTGGCCGATGCCGCCTCGATGTTCGAAGATGTGTACGAGCATCCGCCCGCCCATCTGCAGCGCCAACGTCGTGAACTGCTCGGAGGCTGAACACCATGCAGATGACAATGATTCAGGCCCTGCGTTCAGCGATGGATGTCATGCTCGAACGTGACAGCAATGTGGTGGTTTACGGACAGGACGTTGGATACTTCGGCGGCGTTTTCCGCTGCACCGACGGCCTGCAGAAAAAATACGGTCGCTCTCGCGTATTCGATGCGCCCATATCGGAGGGCGGCATCGTCGGCACGGCTATCGGCATGGCGGCGTACGGACTGCGACCGGTGGTCGAGGTGCAGTTCGCCGACTATTTTTATCCGGCCTGTGACCAGATCGTGTCGGAAGCTGCGCGCCTGCGTTACCGCTCGGCAGGCGACTTCACCGCTCCGCTGACGATCCGGATGCCCTGTGGCGGCGGCATCTATGGCGGACAGACCCACAGCCAGAGTCCCGAGGCGCTGTTCACCCATGTCAGTGGCCTGCGAACCGTGATGCCGTCGAACCCGTATGACGCCAAGGGATTGCTGATCAGTTGCATCGAGAACAACGACCCGGTGATTTTTCTCGAACCCAAACGCCTGTACAACGGGCCGTTCGACGGCCATCACGACAAGCCTGCAACGCCCTGGAAGGGCCATCCACTGGCCGACGTTCCCGAGGGTCACTACACCGTGCCACTGGACAGCGCGACCGTGTTTCGCGAAGGTGCCGACCTGACCATCCTGACCTACGGCACCATGGTGTATGTGTCACAGGCCGCAGTGGCCGAAACCGGTCTGGATGCCGAGATCATCGACCTGCGCAGCATCTGGCCGCTGGATCTGGACACCATCATTGCGTCGGTGAAGAAGACCGGGCGCTGTGTTGTGGTGCACGAGGCCACCCGCACCAGTGGCTTTGGCGCGGAGCTGATCGCGCTGGTGCAGGAGCATTGCTTCTACCACCTGGAGGCGCCAATCGAACGTGTCACCGGCTGGGACACACCGTATCCGCACGCCCAGGAATGGGCCTACTTTCCCGGGCCGGCGCGCGTCGCTGCGGCACTGCAACGCGCGATGGAGGTTTGACCATGGGAGTCCATACCGTACGCATGCCCGACCTGGGCGAAGGCATCACCGAAGTCGAGGTGGTGGCCTGGCGTGTGCAGGTCGGTGACACGGTGGCAGAAGACCAGGTGCTGGCCGATGTGATGACCGACAAGGCGACGGTCGAGATACCGTCCCCAGTGGCGGGCAAGGTCGAGCGGCTCGGAGGCGAGGTAGGAGAGGTGCTGGCAGTGGGCGCGACGCTGATCGATATCGCCACGGACGGTGGCGGCGCGGCCGACGAAAAGCCTGCGGCCCCTGCCACGCAAAAAACCACATCCAGCGCCACGACCAAACCAGCGCCCGAGGTTGCAGCTGCCAAGGAAACTGCCAAGGCGGTAGCGGCTACCAAGCAGCCTGCTGCGCCAGCGCCCGCGAAGCAAGCCGCGGCGCCCGCTGCAGCAGCGGCTGAACCCGCGCCCGTGAAAGCAGCGGCTCCGTCCAGCCCGAACGACAAACCCATTGCATCGCCAGCCTTGCGCCGCCGCGCATGGGAACTGGGTATCGACCTGGGCCAGGTGCGCGCCAGCGGCAGCGGCGGCCGCATCTTGCAGGCAGACCTGGACGCGCACGCCGCGCAGCATGGCACGAAAGAAGCCTCAGATGCAGCCGCGACAACACAGGCTGGAAAGGCGCGCACCGGTGAGGACATCGTGCAGGACATCAAGATCATCGGTTTGCGCCGGCGCATTGCGCAGAAGATGCAGGAATCCAAGCGCCGCATTCCGCACTTTGCCTATGTCGAGGAATGCGATGTCACCGACCTCGAAGCGCTGCGCGCGCAATTGAACACCCGCTTCGGCAACGACCGGGGCAAGCTGACACTGCTGCCTTTCCTGATCCGCGCAATGGTGCTGGCGCTCGCGGATTTCCCGCAGATCAACGCGTTGTTCGACGACGAAATCGGCGTCATCACCCGGCACAGTGCGGTGCACCTGGGTATCGCGACGCAGACCGACACCGGATTGATGGTGCCGGTGTTGCGCCACGCCCAGGATGGCGATCCGTGGACCCATGCGCGCGCAATTACCCGACTGGCGGAAATGACACGCTCCGGGCGTGCGACCCGCGACGAACTCACCGGCTCGACCATCACACTGACCAGCCTGGGCACACTCGGGGGCATCGTGTCCACGCCGATCATCAACGCGCCGGAGGTGGCCATCGTCGGCGTGAACCGAATCGTGCTGCGGCCGATGGTGGTGGGCGGCGACATTGTCGCGCGCAAGATGATGAATCTGTCGTCGTCGTTTGACCACCGTGTCGTGGACGGGCAGGACGCCGCGAAGTTCATCCAGGCGGTTCGCGGCCATCTTGAAGCGCCAGGCGTTTTGCTCGCCACCTGACGCCGGCGTCGGTGCGGGCTGCGGCGCCGCGCCACGGATCTGGGCGGGAATGCAGCGAGCCCGTTGCGAGGCGATTGCCCGGACAAATCACCCCACCATTTGCCTCGTACGGCGCTGAGGCCGCAGATCCGGCGTCGATGGCAAGTTTGCCCCATTGCGCCGACGTCATGGTGCAAACCTCGGGTAAACCCCCTCATCGATAGAGCCAGAAAAAGGTCAGACTATAGTTATCAACAATAACGTTATTGTCGTTTTCTTGAGATTGCTTGAAGGACCCCTGTGATGCACGATCCCGTTCTCGAACAAGCCGCCCAACACGGCATTTCACTGGAAATGCGCGGCGACGTGGCCATCATCACCTTGTGCCGCCCGGCCAAACGCAACGCACTGAACGACGCCCTGGTCGCTGCCTTGCGCGACGTGTTCCAGAACCTGCCGCCACAGGCCAAGGCCGCCGTGATCGAAGGGCAAGGCGATCACTTCTGCGCCGGCCTCGATCTCTCCGAACTCAGGGAGCGCGATGCCGGGGAAGGACTGCAGCATTCACGCAGCTGGCATGTGGCACTGGAGGCCTTGCAATATGGCCGTGTACCGGTCGTCGCGGCGCTGCACGGCGCCGTGGTCGGCGGTGGCCTGGAACTGGCCAGCGCCAGCCACATCCGCGTGGCCGACGAGACCACCTTCTACGCCCTGCCCGAAGGCACGCGTGGCATTTTCGTGGGCGGCGGCGGCTCGGTGCGTTTACCCAAGCTTATCGGCGTGGCGCGCATGACCGACATGATGCTGACCGGCCGGGTTTACAACGCGCAGGAAGGCGAGCGGCTCGGCTTCGCGCAATATCTGGTTCCCGCGGGCGAGGCCTTGAACAAGGCGGTCGAACTGGCCGCCCGAATCGCGTCCAACGCGCCGCTGACCAACTACGCATTGATGCACGCCCTGCCGCGCATCGCCGAGCAGCCAGCGGATCACGGTTTCCTGACCGAAGCGCTGATGTCCTCGATCGTGCAATCGGCGCCCGAAGCCAAGGAGCGCGTGCGGGCCTTCCTGCAGGGCAAGGCCGCCAAGGTGCAGAAGTCGACATGACCAGGCAACCCGACCAGTTCCGCCAACGCAGCAAGCGAGCGCGGTGACCGCGCAGGAGACAGCCATGCGCAGCGCCGACTTCCGCCCTCTCACGTTCGGTGTGACGCGGGTGCGCGTGTCTGACGGCCAGCCGGGTACCCACTACCTGCAGGCGGACCAGGATCTGCAGACGTTTCCCGAGCGTTTGACGGATCGCATGCGGCACTGGGCCGATACCGTGCCTGAGCGTTTGTTCATGGCGCGCCGCGTCAAGCGTGCGGATGGCACGCTGGGCGACTGGCGCACGCTGTCGTACGGTGAGGCTTGGGCAACGGCTCGCAACATTGCGCAAGGGCTGATCGACCGCGGCCTGAACGCCGAGCGGCCGGTCGCGATTCTGAGCGAGAACAGTCTGGAACACGCTTTGCTCGCGCTGGGCTGCCTGGCGGCCGGTGTGCCTTATGTACCGGTGTCCCCTCCCTACAGCCTGGTCAGCGTCGACTACGACAAGCTCTCGCACGTGCTGCGCACCGTCACGCCGGGCCTGGTGTTCGCGCAGGACGCCCGTTATGCCAAAGCGATTGCGGCCACGGTTGGCAACGATGTCGAAGTGGTGATGCACGAGGGCCTTGTGGGCGGACGTGCCGTTTCTGCCTTTGCCGACCTGTGTGCCACGCGCGCCACCGACGCGGTGGACGAGGCCATGGCCGCCACCGGACCGGACACCATTGCCAAGTTCCTGTTCACCAGCGGCTCGACCAAGATGCCGAAGGCGGCGATCAACACCCACCGCATGTGGTGTGCCAACCAGCAACAGATGACCCAGTCGATGCCGGTGCTGGCCGAGCAGCCACTGGTACTGGTCGACTGGCTGCCCTGGAACCATACCTTCGGCGGCAATCACAACTTCGGCATGGTGGTGTTCCATGGTGGCACCATGTATGTCGATGATGGCAAACCGACGCCAGCGCTGATGCACGAGACGCTGCGCAACCTGCGCGAGGTTGCGCCCACGGTGTATTTCAACGTGCCCACCGGATTCGAGGCGATCGCCAACGCCATGAAAACCGACGACCTGTTGCGCAAGACACTGCTGTCGCGCGTGAAGATGTTCTTCTACGCCGGCGCCGCGCTGGCACAGCCGATCTGGGACAGCCTGTATGAGAGCGAGGAGCGCGAGATCGGCCAACGTATCGTCATGGCGACCGGCCTGGGCATGACCGAGTCCGGACCGTTCGGCATTTTTGTGACCAGTCCCAACGTGCGAGCAGGCGACCTCGGAGTACCCACTCCCGGGCTGGAGCTCAAGCTGGTCGCCACTGAAGGCAAAACCGAGGTGCGTTACCGCGGTCCCAACATCACCCCGGGTTATTGGCGCAACGACGCGGACACCCTCACCGCCTTCGATGACGAAGGATTCTTCAAGACCGGCGACGCGGTCCGGTGGATCGACGAGACCGACGTGCACCAGGGCCTGAAGTTCGACGGCCGCATCGCCGAGGACTTCAAGCTCGCCACCGGCACCTTCGTCAGCGTGGGCCCGTTGCGCGGCCGGATCGTGGCCGCGGGCGCGCCCTATATCCAGGATGTCGTACTTACCGGCATCAACCTCAAGGAAGTCGGCGCCATGGTGTTTCCCACGCCTGCCGTGCGCGCCCTGGCTGGCCTGGGCGCCGACGCGCCGCTGGCCGACGTATTGTCCTCACCACCGGTGCTGGCGCACTTCCAGAAGGTGCTCGAGGATCTGGCCGTGCGCAGTACCGGTAGCGCCAATCACATTGCCCGAATGTGCCTGTTGTCGGAGCCACCCACCATCGACAAGGGCGAAATCACCGACAAGGGCTCGATCAACCAGCGCGCCGTGCTGATGCACCGCGCCGACACGGTGGCGGCATTACACGATGGCACCCTGCATGTTTTCCTCAAGCCGGCCGCCCCGATCGGCAGCGGCAACACCGAAGGCTGATGCGATGGCGAAAACCGTCACCTACGAAATCGATGTCATGTTCGGAGACTGCGACCCGGCGGGCATTGTGTTTTTTCCGAACTTCTCCAAATGGATGGATGCCTCATCGCTCAACTTCTTTGTGCAATGCGGCGTTCCACCCTGGCGCGAGTTGGTCAAAACGCGCGGCATCATCGGCACCCCGCTGCTCGAAATCAATACCCGCTTCATCCGGCCGGCGACCTACGGCGAGCGCTTGCAGATTTTTACCAGCGTAAAGGAATGGCGCGACAAGGTGTTCCTGCACCAACATGTGGTCAAACGCGGCGAAACTTTGTTGTGCGAGGGCTCGGAGACGCGCGCCTTCTGCATCCGGCATCCGGACGATCCCGAACGCATCAAGGCTGTTGCGATTCCGCAAGACATCCGGGCCTTGTGTGCCTGATCCCGATTTTGCGCAACCCGGCGCCAGCCCCGGACCCGGCGCGCGGCATGGCACGACGATGCAAACCTTGTCCGGATAATCGCGCACATGCCACGCACCCGCACGTCGACCCGGCACACCGAACGCCCTGGACGCGCCGCTGCCAGCGACGACCTGGCCGCGGAACAGGTACCGCCAGACACTTGCGCGAAGGCGGTCGATCAGGTTGACACCCGCTTTCTGGAATCGCTGGTGGGTTACAACGTCCGGCGGGCTTCGCTGACCATCATCGAGGGTTTTCTCGATCGCATGGCAGAGTTCGATCTGCGTCCAGTGGACTTCTCGGTGATGTCGGTCATTCACCACAATCCGGGTGTTACCTCCCGTCAGCTGTGCGCCACGCTCAATCTGCTGCCACCGAACCTGGTCGGACTGATCCAGTCGCTGGAGTCCCGCGGCCTGGTGATCCGGCAACCGCATCCGCACGATGGCCGTGCGCTTGGCCTGCATGCCACGCAAAAAGGTCGTGCAGTGATGGTGTTGGCAGAACGGGCTGCCAGCGAACTGGAAATCGAGCGCACCCGACGCCTCTCGCCGGCGCAGCGCAAGACCTTGATGCTCCTGCTGCAAAAGATCTACCTCTGAGACCGGCGCCACCGGTTTCGCGCACCGGCGCCCGGTCAGTTATACGGGAACCGAATCCGGCGTCAAAGCCAGCCGCGCCAGTGTTTCCGGCGTCGGCACTCCGTCAACCGTCCAGCCACGCAGTTTGTAGTACTCGGGCAACATCTCGGGAATACGCGCCACCAGGCCCTTGCCTGTGCCGCTGGGCGCAGGCTCGGTCAGCAGGCGTTTGGGCAAGGTATCGTCCAACTTCGTCAGGCCCGCCGCCAGGTTGAACTGACGCTCCATGTTCCAGATGCGTTCACCGGTCTCGCGCATACGCGCCGTGGTCCAACCGCCGCCCACGGCCGCATCAATCTGGCTGGCATACAACTCCTCGGTCACGCCGGAATGACTGGTGAACGAGCACAGGCCGGTCGAATCGATGGCGGCAATGAAGTCCTGCGACTCCTTGACCACCTTGGCCTTGCCGGCAATCTCGGTGGATCCGAAATCGTGACCATACGGATTGGCGCGCAAGTGGCAGGCGCCGCGGTTGCTGGTGGCATACGCCAGACCCATGCCCTGCATGCCACGGCCGTCATAGGCAGCGAACTCCTGCCCCTTGACCGCCATGGAAAATTCTGGTCGGCCATATTTTTCGCACAGCAGTTTGGAGCCCAGCGCAATGTCGCGCCCAAAGCCCTCGCCCTTGCCGGTCATCTCGGCGAGTTGGCACATCACCTTGGCATCGCCGAATTTCAACACCAGCCCGCCGGTGTCCTTCTCGGTGATGACGCCCAGATCGAACAGTTCCATCGCCGCGGCGATCGTGCCACCCAGCGAGATCGGATCCATGCCATATTCGTTGCACAAGAAGCCGGCGAAAGTGGCCGCGTCCATGTCGTCGACACCCACAGCCGCGCCCAGCGCATAAGCCGTTTCATACTCCAGGCCGCCCGAGGCACCGTGGTACTCGGGCCGGTCCTTGACCGAAAAGTGTGTCGGATCAATATGGCAGATACGCCCGCAACCGATGGTGCAGCCGAAGCAGGCACCGTTGCGGATCAGGTTGGTGTGTCCATTCGCATTGGGCTTGTTCATGAAGCTGGCGTTCATCTTGAGCAGGCCCTCGAACTGCACTTCGCGGTTGTTGCGCGTGGGCAAGGCGCCAAAGGTGCCGGTCACGTCCATCATCGGGATGGTGCCGAAGCGGGTCAGCGATTTGCGGCCCTCGTTGTTGGCCAGTGCCTTGGTCGCGGCCTGTACCGCCGTCATGAAGGCCTTGGGGTTGGCGGGTGTCACGCCCACCGTGCCGCGTACGGCAATTGCCTTGAGGTTCTTCGAGCCCATCACCGTGCCCACTCCCGAACGTCCGGCTGCGCGGTGCATGTCGTTGACGACACAGGCATAACGGCAACCGTTCTCGCCAGCCTGACCGATGGACGCCACGCGGATCAGCGGATCCTGGTGCGCCTTCTTGATAGCTGGTTCGGTCTGCCAGACGGTTTTGCCCCACAGGTCGCTGGCGTCGATCAGCTTGGCAACGCTGTCTTCGATATACAGATAAACCGGTGTCGGCGAGCGCCCTTCCAGAATCACCATGTCCCAACCGGCCTGCTTGAGTTCACCGCCAAACTGTCCACCGGAGTTCGAGCAGGCAATCGCACCGGTCAACGCGCCCTTGGTCACAACCGACCAGCGTCCGCCAGTGGCGGCCATGGTGCCGGTCAGTGGACCGGTCGCAATGATCAGCTTGTTGTCAGGTGACAAGGCGTCAATTGCCGGATCGATCTCTTCCATCAGGTACTTGGTGGCCAAACCTCGTTGTCCCAGATAGGCCTGCGCCCATTCCAGGTTCAACGGTTCGGACACACAGGTGCCTGCGCTCAGATTGACCCTCAGCAGCTTTTTATGCCAGCCCATGATGCGAACCTCCGTTGATGGAACAAAACCGGCGCTGGCGACGCCTGCGCCGCTGTGCCTTGTACGGCATCAGTCTAATCCAATGGGGGGTCATCCCCACCCACCGGCGGTTGACCGTCGATGTAATACCAAAGGCCGTTCTCGCGCACGAAGCGGCTCACCTCGTGCATGCGCTGGCCACGCCCCTGCTCGCGCAAGCGTGCTACGAATTCGACCACACCCACATCCCCCTGCGCCTGCGCGTGGCGCACCTCCAGCCCCAGCCACTTGATCGGCGCCAGTTCCAGGTCGCCAGGCGATGTCGACGGATGCCAGGTCGCCAGCAGGTATTCCAGCAGGCCCAGAACGTAGGCGCTGTATCGCGAGCGCATCAGTTCTTCGGGTGTCGGTGCACCGATGCCGTCGGCCAGGCCTTCGTGCCAGCGGCCGCAGCATTCGGGATAGGTTCGCTCACTCCCGCAAGGGCATGGCATACGCGCGTGTGACGGGTTGCGCTTCATGGCACACGCCCGCCGCCGCCAGGCGTGGCATCCCCCAGCGTGGTCGTGAAACTCGCCGGCGCGGGGCGCTTGCCATGGCGCGGCTTGTGCTGGCTCACAGTGCCAATGTTGATGCAGCAGACCGGCACCTCGGTATCGGTTAGCCCTAGCAGCGCGTGCATTCGTGTCGAGACCATCGCCTTGCCACTGGTCAGTCCGGTGCCGAAGCCCATGGCATGCGCGCCGAGCAACAGGTTTTGCACCGCGGCGCCGACGCTGACCATGCGCTCGAGGGCAGGAATATCGGGATCGCGCGGCCCCAGGCAGGCCACCACGACCATCAGCAGCGGCGCACGGTGCGCCTTCTCGCGCGCACGGCTAAGCTGTTCGTCGCTCGCCTGCGGGTCCCGGTCGGTCAGGGCCAAGGCAAACACGTCAGCCAGTCGCGTCCGTGCAGACGGGGAAATCACGACAAATCGCCAGGGCGTCAGCTGCCCATGGTCCGGAGCTGCTGCGGCCAGGGCCAGAAGATCGTGCAACTGCGCAGCGTCAGGCCCCGGCGCTGTCAGCCTGCGCGGCATCACGGTCTGACGCGACTGGATCAACGCCTGGGCTGACGTCCATGTCTCTGCCGAGACCACGGCACCTGCGACCTGGGCTTCGCCGGCCGTGTCAGTCCGGGCGAGGGAATCACTGTTCATCTGCCATCTCCTGTTGCCCTGCCGGTCCGACCACGAAATTCATGCGCGAGTGCCAAAAAAAAGCCCGCGCGGTACGCCGGACGCTTGGCCAGAGTGTCGCCGACTCCGCGACGTCCATGGCCTGCCCCCGGTTTCCATGTGATGATTACAGGTTGCAGACACGAACACAGAAAGAACGATTCCATGGCAGCATCCCCCGACAACCTCAGCATGGCGCTGTTTTGCGACTTCGAAAACGTGGCCCTGGGCGTGCGTGATCTCGGTCACGAGCGATTCGACATCAAGCCCATCCTGGAGCGCCTGCTGCTCAAGGGCAGCATCGTGGTCAAGAAGGCGTACTGCGACTGGGACCGCTACAAGGCCCACAAGGCCACCATGCACGAGGCCAACTTCGAGCTTATCGAAATCCCGCATGTGCGCCAGTCGGGCAAGAATTCGGCCGACATCCGGCTCGTGGTGGACGCGCTTGACCTTTGTTATACCAAGTCGCATGTCAATACCTTCGTCATCATCAGTGGCGACTCCGACTTCTCGCCTCTGGTGTCCAAGCTGCGCGAGAACAACAAGCAGGTGATCGGCGTCGGTGTACGCCAGTCCACCTCGGATCTGCTGGTGGCCAACTGCGACGAATTCATCTTCTATGACGATCTGGTGCGCGAAAGCCAGCGTGCCCAGGTGCGCCGCGAGCGCCCTGAAGCGCAGCCGGCGCCGCGCCGCACGCCGGCCGAAGAAAAGACACGCAAGGAGGAACTGGACAAGCGCCGAGGCGCCGGTATCGAGCTGGCGGTGCAGACCTTCGATGCCCTGGTCTACGAACGTGGCGACGGCAAGATCTGGGCCTCGGTGCTCAAGGAAGCGATCAAGCGGCGCAAGCCTGATTTCAGCGAGTCGGTTTACGGCTTCAAGGCCTTCGGCAACCTGCTCGAGGAAGCCCAGGCGCGCGGCCTGCTGGAGTTTGGCCGCGATGACAAGTCGGGCGCCTATGTGTACCGCAGTGCCAGCGCACCGGCGCGTATCGAGCCGACTGACGAAAGCGCGGTCGTCACAGAGACACCAGTGCCAGCCGCCGGTCCTGCAAGCACCCGTGACGGCGAAACCGCCTCCGAGCGGCGCGAACCGCGTCGCGGCCGCGGACGTGGCGGACGCGGCAAAGCCGTGGTGGCGGACGCTGATGTGCCCGCAGTCAGCGACACGGCACCGCGAAACGACGCGCCGCTTCAGCCATGGGAACTGGACGAGAGCGAGGCAGCACAAACGGCCAACGAAGCCAGTGCCCCCCCTGCGCCCGCCAAGCCCGCGCGCAAGACCGCGACCCGCAGCCGGCGTCCGCGCAGCAAGCCGGCGACGCCCGGCACCGATCCCACCTGATCGAGGCGGTCCGATCAGGCCGGTTTGACGGGTTCGTCCGCAGCCGGCTTGTCTGCGACAACCGAGGCTTCTGCCACTTCGTCAACCGGCGCCGGCACGGCCCGGCGTACCTGCAACTCCGCCAACGCTCCGTACAGCGGCGCGCTCACCAGTCGCGACACGCCACTGGAGAGCAAGGCACCTGCCATCAGACTCAGGACCAGGCCATGGCCATCAACCATCTCCATGACGATGATGAACGAGGTCAGCGGAGCCTGGGTCACAGCTGCCAGGAAACCCGCCATGCCCAATGCAATCAAGGTGGTAGACGAAATACCCAAGGTGTACTGGGCAATGTCGCTGCCAATGCCCCCCCCAATGGCCAGCGATGGCGCAAAAATCCCCGCCGGCACGCCAGCCCAGGTCGTGAGCCAGGTGGCGACAAACTTGAGCAGGAAAAACAGACCCGAGGATTCATCCACACCGTCGAGCAAGGCACGCGTATGCAGATAACCGCTGCCATAGGTGCTGCCCTGGCTGGCCACGCCGATCACGGCCACCAGCAAGCCGCACAACGCGGCGAAGCGCAGCGGGAAGCGGCGCCGCAAGCGACTGAACCAGTCACTTGACTGTCCCGACAAAGATACGATCAGCAAGCGCGAGAAAAGCCCGCCCAACAGGCCGCAGGTCACCGCCACCAGCAGGCCCGGCCACAACATGTGCAGATCAAGCCTGTCGACCCTGATTGCACCGACGATGCCGAAATAGCTGGTATTGCCGTATACCGACACCGACATCAGGCCGCCGAGCACGATCGCCGCCATGATCAGGCCGTTGCTGCGTTGCTCGGGACGACGCGACAGTTCCTCGATCGCAAACATGATCCCGCCCAAAGGGGTGTTGAACGCCGCCGCGATACCGGCTGCACCGCCAGCAATCATCAGACCGTGGTCCGACACCACACCGCGTTTGGGCATCCAGTGGCGACAACTGTGCATGACGCCAGCGCCCACCTGAACCGATGGTCCTTCGCGACCCAGCGAGAGTCCGGCCAGAAAACCCATGCTGGTCAACACCATCTTGGAAATGGTCAGGCGCATCGACACGAAAAAATGCCGCAGCGGCGACGTGACCTCGGGCGACAAGGCCGCCATCACCTGTGGAATTCCGGAGCCGGCCGCACCTGGCGCAAACTTGCGCGTGGCCCAGACAATGGCCAGTGTGGCCACGGGGGTCCACAACAACGGCATCCACCATGCCTGCTGCTGCACCTCGCGAAAATGCTCGAACGCGGTCTCGCTCATCCAGGTCAGCGCGACCACCGTAAGTCCTGCCATGGCCGCAAAGGCCATCACCACCGCACGGGCGCCCCATAGTCGCCAGTCGTACAACTCCCCCTGCAACGATGAGAAGAAATGCGGGTGTTGTTTCATGCAATGGCCTCGGCAAACGGCGATAGAACCTGACGGATTGACTTTAACCCATGAACTTTTCCGCGTGCGTCTTGGCGAAAGACAGTGGCATGCGGGCGCTGGCCTCACACCCTGGAGCACCCCTTCACTGAGGGTCGGCACTGATCGCGGCGGCGAAGAATTCAGTGACAATGGCCTCGGGCCGACAGGGTCACAACGCAGGGCATAGCGGCACCGTGGACAACCGCACGGCGCAATACTCAAGTGTCCCTTGCCCCATGATCCATCACCCATAACCACTCGACCCCGAAGACACAGCGCGTGACGCCTGAAGAATCCATTTCCGACAAGCCCATCGCAGCGCAGGCCGTGTTACGCCAGCGCCTGCCTGGCTTTGCGCCCCGTGTCGCCATCGTCCTCGGCTCGGGCCTGGGGGGCCTGGCTGACAAGATCCAGGACGCCGTGGTCCTGCCTTATGGCGGGTTGCCGGGTTTTCCGATCTCCACCGTGGACGGCCATGCCGGTTTGCTGGTCGCCGGTACGCTCGGCGGGGTGGCCGTGTTGTGCATGAAGGGGCGCAGCCATTTCTACGAAGGCAAGGGCGCCGACGTCATGAGCTCGGCGATCCGCACCTTCCAGCTGATGGGTTGCGAGTCCTTGCTGTTGACCTGCGCTGCCGGGTCGCTGCGCACCGAAGCCGGCGCTGGCAGTCTGGTGGCGCTGAGCGACCATATCAACATGTTGCCGGGCAACCCGCTGGTGGGGCGCAACGACGAGCGCTTCGGACCCCGGTTCATGAGTATGGCCAATGCCTACGACGCCGACCTGCGCCAGCTGCTCAAGGATGCCGCCGGCACGCTGAACATTGCATTACACGAAGGTGTCTACCTGGCCACCAGCGGACCAAGCTTCGAGACTCCGGCCGAAATCCGCATGATGCGCACACTGGGTGCCGACCTGGTGGGCATGTCCACCGTGCCCGAAGTGATCACGGCGCGCCACTGTGGTCTGAAGGTGCTGGCCATCGCCACCGTCACCAATCTTGCCGAAGGTATGTCCGACACCGCCCTGTCGCATGAACAGACTCTGAAATACGCCGCCGTCGGCGCAGCCGACTTGATGCGGTTGGTACCGGCCTACCTGCAAACACTGGGCCGACAGCCCGCCTCCTGCTCCTGAACTCCGACACCATGAACCATCCGACCCACAATGCCGGAATGCCGCTGGACCTGTCCTTGCTCGAGGCCATCCGCGTGAACCAGAATGCCGTGGCACGCAGAGTCCAGTCGCTGGGTGCGCGCCGCTCGCAGAAAAAGGAATACCAGGCCGCCTGGCTGGTGCGCGCCATCCAGTGCATGGACCTGACAACCTTGTCCGGCGACGACACGCCGGGACGGGTTGCGAGACTGTGCGCCAAGGCCCGCCAACCCCTGCGCCCCGATCTGATGGCCGCACTCGGGCTGGAGCGCCTGCACACGGGCGCAGTCTGTGTCTACCATGAGATGGTGGCACCGGCGGTGGCCGCACTGCAAGGCCACGACATACCGGTGGCCGCGGTGTCGACCGGTTTCCCGGCAGGTTTGTCCAGCATGGAAACCCGTCTGCGCGAGATCGAGCTTTCTGTGCAAGCGGGTGCGCGCGAGATCGACATCGTGATCAGCCGGCGCCATGTGCTCACGCGCGACTGGGCTGCGCTGTATGCCGAGATGCAGGCGTTTCGCGCCGCCTGCGGCGAGGCCCATGTCAAGGCCATTCTGGCCACCGGTGAGTTGCAGACTTTGGACAACGTGGCACGGGCGTCGTGGGTATGCATGATGGCCGGCGCCGACTTCATCAAGACCTCGACAGGCAAGGAAGGCGTCAACGCCACGCTGGAAGTCTCCCTGGTCATGGTGCGGGCGATCCGCGACTATCTGGCGCTGACCGGATACCAGGTCGGCTACAAGCCGGCCGGCGGCATTTCAAGCGCGCGCTCGGCGTTGCAATACCTGACGCTGATGAAAGAAGAGCTTGGCAATGACTGGCTGCAGCCCACGCTGTTCCGGTTTGGCGCGTCGAGCCTGCTCACCGATGTCGAACGCCAGATCGAGCATTTCGTCACCGGCCGATATTCTGCCGCCCACCGGCATGCGATGCCTTGACTTGACTTGACGTGACGTGACTCGACGTGACCTGACCTGACCGCCCCATCCATCCCTGCTGCCCATCATGCCCACTATCCCAGAGCTCCTGACCACCATGGAATACGGTCCCTCCCCCGAGTCCGCCGACCCCGCACTGCAGTGGCTCGCTGCGCAACGCAAACGCTTCGGCCTGTACATCGACGGCGAATGGACCTCCGGCGCGACGCATTTCGAAACCCGCAACCCGGCCACTGGCGCCTTGCTGGCCCATATCGCCCAGGGCAGCAAGAAAGATGTCGCGGCCGCCGTGAGCGCTGCAACCGACGCGCTGGTTCCGTGGCAGAAGTTGGGTGGGCATGCTCGGGCGCGCCATCTGTATGCGCTGGCCCGTGCCTTGCAAAAGCACAGCCGCCTGTTTGCGGTGCTTGAATGCCTGGACAACGGCAAACCGATACGCGAGACACGCGATATCGACATCCCGCTGGCGATCCGCCATTTCTACCACCACGCGGGCTGGGCCCAGCTGATTGAGAGCGAGTTCGCCGGTCACCGCGCCGTGGGTGTGGTTGGCCAGATCGTGCCGTGGAATTTTCCGCTGCTGATGCTTTCCTGGAAAATTGCGCCGGCACTGGCCTGCGGCAACACCGTGGTGTTCAAGCCGGCCGAATTCACCTCGTTGACCGCCTTGCTATTCGCCCATGTCTGCGCCGAAGTAGGCCTGCCACCGGGCGTCGTCAACATCGTCACCGGTGATGGCGCCACCGGCCAGGAGATCGTCGCGCATCCGGGCATTGCCAAGATCGCCTTTACCGGTTCGACCGAAGTCGGGCGCCAGATCCGCGAGGCCACGGCCGGCAGCGGCAAGAAGATCAGCCTGGAACTGGGCGGCAAGTCGCCCACCATCGTGTTCGCTGACGCCGACCTCGACAGTGCGGTCGAGGGTGTGGTCGACAGCATCTGGTTCAACCAGGGCCAGGTCTGCTGTGCGGGTTCGCGCCTGCTCGTGCAAGAGGGCATTCAGACCCGGTTTCTGGACAAACTGCGCCAGCGCATGGCGACCATCCGCGTCGGCGACCCGCTGGACAAGTCGACCGACATGGGTGCGCTGATCGATACCAGCCAGCGCGAACGCGTCGAGCACTACGTGTCGCTTGCCCGCGCAGACGGCGCAAGCATCTTTCACGCCGATGCCAAGCTGCCGACCCAGGGATGTTTTTATCCACCCACACTGATCACCGACATTGGCAGCGCCAGCGCGGCGGTGCAACAGGAAATTTTCGGCCCGGTGCTGGTCAGTTTGCCGTTTCGCACGCCGGCCGAGGCAGTGGAGCTGGCCAACAACACGGTGTACGGGCTGGCCGCGAGCATCTGGAGCGAGTCGATCGGCCTGGCGCTGGACGTTGCCCCAAAGCTCAAGGCGGGCGTTGTGTGGATCAACACGACCAACCAGTTCGACGCGAGTTGTGGTTTTGGCGGTTATCGCGAGTCGGGCTTCGGTCGCGAAGGTGGGCGCGAGGGCCTGCTCGAGTATCTGGTGTCGCGCGAGGACGACGAGCGTCCTGCCCGGCCCCGCCCGTCCAAGGTGTCGCGACTGGTGGCCGCACCGGCCGAGATTGACCGGACGGCCAAGCTGTACATCGGAGGCAAGCAGGTGCGACCCGACGGCGGTTACAGCCGCGCGCTCGCATTGAACGGCAAGCTGGTCGCGGTGATGCCCGAGGGCAATCGAAAGGACATCCGCAATGCGGTCGAAGCCGCGCGCAAGGCAGGCGGCTGGGAACGCAACTCGGCCCATGGACGGGCCCAGGTGCTGTACTTTCTGGCCGAGAACCTGCAGGCACAGCGCAACCGTTTCGTGCAGACCTTGTCCCTGGTGCAGACCGGCCAACAGGCGGGCGACGAGTTCGACGCCAGTATCGAGACCTTGTTCTATTACGCCGCCTGGGCCGACAAATACGACGGCCAGGTGCATCAGCCACCCATGCACGGCATCGTGACCGCGCTCAACGAGGCACTTGGCGTGATCGGTATCGTCTGCCCGGACGAGGCGCCGCTGCTGGGACTCATTGCACTGGTGGCGCCAGCGATCGCACTGGGCAACCGGGTCGTCGTAGTGCCATCCGCCGCATTGCCCTTGCTGGCCACCGACCTGTACCAGGTGCTGGACACCTCCGACCTGCCGGACGGCGTCGTCAACATCGTTACCAACGTCGGCAAGGACCTGGCGGCCGTGCTGGCCAGCCATGGCGATGTGGATGCCATATGGCGTCACGACGGGGATGCCGCCGGATGCACAGAGGTAGAGCGACTTTCTGCCAGCAACCTCAAGCGCAGCTGGGTCAGCGGTGGGCGCGGACGACTGTGGCACAAGCCCGGCCAAGGTCGTGGCCAGGAGTTTCTGCGCCAGGCCAGTCAGGTCAAGAATATCTGGGTGCCGTACGGCGTCTGACGCCGCGCGGCGGCGCCTGGGTTAATGCCTGGGTTAACGCGTGGGTCAGCGCAACCGGTCGGCGAAGGCCTTGTACGCGCGCTCGAAATTGACCTGCACCTTGATCTTTTCGGCGTTCACCGGCGCGCGCACCGTGTAACGCGATTCGCGCGCGTCGCGGAACTGGTATTGCGCCAAGGGCATGCCGCCGGGCGTGACGACGCTGACAACCAGCACCTCATGGGCCCGCGCGCCACGGGCCACAACTACCGCCTTCTCGCCGTTGACCAGTTGCACGTAGGTGCCGGGCGGATAGAACCCGACCGCCGTTGCGACTGCCGAAGCCAGCACTGGTGCTTCAGCGGACGCGTCCAGCACCATGGCCTTGGCCGCACCAAGTGGTGACATGGCAAGCCGGGTCTTGCGCGCCGCCAGTTTGGCCACAAAGATGTCGACAACACGCAGCAGGTGACGCGCTTGCCGATTCGCCGGGAGCGCAGCCGCGCCGTCCGGTTCGTGGTGCCACAACACGATGTCGAACAGGTCCGGGTCCTGGAGCCCCAGCATGCGCAGCATCTCCACGCTGATCTGCGGATGCTCGTGGATCAGCAAACGCTGGCTTTCGCTCGGAATGCCACTTTGCGTCGACAACATGTCTTGCGCGCGGGCCATGCCCATGTTCATCAGCAATGTGGCGCCAAACAGCGATTTGCGCGCGGCCCGTGTCATACCGAGCTTGACGGCGGTCAATTCGCACACCACGGCGGACAAAAGAGCGTGACTGGCGCAATAGCCCAGCGCGGGGTTGGCCAAGGCCTGGAACAACACGAAAAGGCACTGATCGGGCTCCTCGGCCAGCATATCCAGCGCCTTGCGGTGGAGAGCGTCGATCTTTGCTGTTGCGTTCTCGCCACCATGGCCCTGGTACAACAACACCTGCAGCCGTTCGCGCAGATCCAGCCAACCACCGAGCGGGTCATCAGGCTCATCCAGATAATCGCGCTCTGAAATTTCGCCGGGCATGGTCAGACGTGAGATTTCGTCGGCGGTGCTGCCCTCGCGCAACATTGCCTGCAGCATGCGCTCGTAACCCCGTGTCCAGGCCAGGGCATCGCTCTCGGTCATCAAGGCTTCGTGCGCGACCAGCATTTCGCGATGTTGTTCCGACGTCAGGCTATGGCCCCGACGCAACAGCAGTTTGCCGTTCTTGTCCCACAGGTCGACCGGAATATTCTTGCCGATTTCCAGCAGATCAACAGGTACAGGCACATATTCCATGAGTGCCCGATCATATTTCACTTGTTACCAATTTGACCCACCGCGGCGTGGATTACCAGGGCAGTTCGGTACCGTCATAGTTGAAGAAACGTCCGCTTTGCGCCAGGGTCAGCGAGTCAAACAGTTTTTGCTGCCCCGTGACCGAGGCCTCGACGGTCACCGGGGCACTCTGGCCGCCCATACGCGTCTGCACCCAGCCGGGATGCAACGCGACCACCGTGACGTCGCGTGGCTTGAGATCATTGGCGACGTTCCTGGCAATCATGTTGAGCGCCACTTTACTGAGCCGATACTCGTAGCGGTCGCCGGAATGGTTGTTGCCGATTGATCCCATCTGGCTGGACTGAAACGCCACCAGCGTGCGCTCGGACAAGGTGATGTTGTAGATCAACGCCTCGACCAGCTTCAAAGGCGCCAGCGCATTGATGCGAATCAGATCGAGCACGCCGTCGACATGGATATTGCCCAGTGCCTGACCTGATTCCCCCTGTGCCCCCGCATTGGCCAGAACCAGGTCGATCGGAGTGTCGGCCAGAGCCGCCTTCAGTCGGGCCGGAGCATCCGGTTCGTCGGCGTCATAGTGCAGCACCGTGAACCGGCCCGGATGCGCCTGTGCCAGGCGCTGCAGCGCATCTGCGGAATCGGGCGCTCGCGCTGTCGCAAACACCTCGATGCCGCGCCTGGCAAACGCCTGCGCGTGTCCAAGGCCAATACCCCGGTTCGCGCCCGTGATCAGAACGGTTTTCATGATGAATCATCCCCCTTGTTTGATCGTGTGGTCCACGGCATACGGAGGCCCTTGACGGCGGCCGCCACAAGCATGGCTGCAAAGCACATTGTCGTCAGGAGCGATCGCAGGCGGAACCCCCAAGGCGCGACGACGCCACGCGGCGCCTGTGCCAACGGGGGCGGAGCAGTCCCTGTCCTACAAGAAGCCGTCGTCATGGCGGGCACGCTTTTTGACAAACGCCCCCTAGCATTGGGCTATCAAAACACAAGGAGCAGCGTCATGAACACCGTCATCTATATCGTGGGCCTCATCGTCGTGGTTGGATTCCTGCTGAGTTTCTTCGGCCTGCGCTGAAGCACTGAGGCGGACTTGACGCTGGCACGACGGATCGGAAGCACGTCGGCACCATCACGCAATTTTTTGGCGTCGTTCGAACCAACGAGTCGGCAAACTGGCGGTACGCCCTGCGCCTCACCTGGACATCGCGCGCAAACCTTCGCCGCAAAACTCCAACTCGCGCGACCACCCTACCTTTATGACGCTGCGGCTCCAAGACGATGCCGGAGGTAATTGTGACCGTTTGGCCGAGCCGTCAGTCTGCCGTAGTCGTGGACATTCTCGTACCCCGAGCCCACTTTGCCGGTCGAGACAACTCGCGCAAACGACCTTGCCGGCCACACAACCGGCACTGACTTTGTCAGTGGCACGGCACCCTTGGCATGCCGCGAGATCGTGAGATGGGGCTGATACGGCGTGGTCTCAACGGCGATATTGTTCGCGCGAAGGACATGCCCCAGCCTAGGGATTTGCTGAAAAAGGTCCACGGAATTGAGGCCTGATGCGTTGAGTCAAGATGAAACAACAGACCCTTGCCATGGCCGCCGACCAGACCTCTGGATTTGAACAGTTTCGCAAGCCCACGCGGCGCGATGAATTC
>JBBQJP010000070.1:0-22610 GCA_038326025.1 Burkholderiales bacterium | reverse complement strand
CGGCGTGATGGGCGGCATCGTCGGTGCCACGGCATTGGCGCTGGGCTGTGGCATCGAAGACATCATCACGCTCGACATGGGCGGCACCAGTGCCGACGTGTCCCTGGTGACGGGCGGCAAGCCGGTGCTGGCCAATCGCAGCTCGGTGGGTGCGCACCCGCTGATCGTGCCGACGCTGGACATGGTGACCATTGGTGCCGGTGGCGGCTCCATCGCCTGGGCAGAAAGTGGCTCGGCCATGCGTGTCGGCCCGCGCAGTGCGGGATCCGTCCCCGGCCCCGCGTGTTACGGCCAGCACGGTACCCAGGCAACCGTGACCGATGCCAATCTGTATTGCGGCCGGCTCAATGCTGAATATTTCCTGGCTGGCGCGCGGCCGCTCTATCCCGAACTGGCGCAAGCGGCGATGGAACGCCTGGGCCAGGAACTGGGAACCACACCTGACGCGGCTGCTCTGGGCATCATCGCTATCGCCGAAGCACACATGGCCAATGCCGTAAAGCTGGTTTCTGTGGAGCGAGGCCTGGACCCTCGGGACTTCACGCTGGTCGCGTTTGGTGGCGCCGGCGCCTTGCACGCGGTGCAACTGGCCGAGGCCCTGGCGATCGAGCGCATCCTGATTCCGCCCGCGCCTGGCAACCTGTCGGCAATGGGCCTGATTTGCGCCGATGTACGCCACGACCTGACACGCACCCATGTCGCGGACCTGGATACGCTGGACGTGCAACTGGTCCATAGCTTGTACCGTCAACTGCTGGACGAAGCCGCAAAATTGTTGGACGAAGATGCCGTAGCGGCTGGCCGGCGCCTGTTTACCTTGTCCGCGGACGTGCGTTACCAGGGGCAAAACTACCACCTGAACCTGCCGGTGTTGGAACGCGAACTGCAGCAGGGACTGGGCGAATTGGCGGCGCGCTTCCATGTCCAGCACCAACGTGTTTATGGTTACCAGTTGGCGGACCGTTCGCTGCAACTTGTCAACACCCGAGTCACCGCTACTGGAAGCAATCCGCCCGCGCATTGGCCACAGGTTCACAACGCCGCGGCCCACCCGGAACCGACGCAGGCGCGGCAGATCCTGCTCGCCAGCGGCGAGCGTGTTGGTGCGCCGGTGTACCGCATGTTGACCTTGCCGGCGGACTTCACGTTGTCCGGGCCGGCCATCGTCGAATACCCGGGCGCCACCTTGTACCTGGCGCCGGGCTGGTCCTGCCGTCTTGACGCCATGCAGAACGCCCATCTTGTACGCCAAAAGCCATCTGACACAGAAACCGCACTGCCCACCGCGGCGCACACCCAGCGAGATACCGTCCATGCCGAATGAAAAACCATCCATGACCGGCGCTCAGGCGCATCGGGTCGATCCGGTCACGCTGGAAATCGTGCGCAACGGCCTCAAGGCTGTGGCGACACGTGTCACGCGGCGCATGATCCGTGCTGCCAATTCCTTCATCGTCAAGGAGATGGAGGATTGCTCGGCCTCGATCCTGGATCAGCATGGCCAGTTGCTGGCCGAGGAGGCGGGACCTCCGATCCAGCTCAACACGGTGGGCATCTGCCTCAAGACCATTCTGGAGCACCATATCGCGTTGGCCGACTGGGCGCCGGGCGATGTCGTCATCACGAACGACCCGTACGCCGGTGACGGGTCACTGGGTGCGACGCACACCAACGACTATCTGGCCTTTTTTCCGTGTTTCCATGACGGGCAGCTGGTGGCATTCACCGGCCTGATGGTCCACCACATGGACATAGGCGGCATGAACATGGCCAACCGCGGCTGGGGTACCGAGATCTTCCAGGAAGGGCTGCGTATTCCACCGCTCAAGGTCGTCAAGGCCGGCGTGTTCGACCACGACCTGCTGGCCGTGATCCTGCGCAATACGCGCACACCCGACATGCTCGAGAACGATCTGCTGGCACAGATATCGAGCGTGCAGGTCGCCGCGGACGACGTGATCGCGCTGTTCCGCAAGTACGGCACCCGCACGATGCAGGCCTGCTTTGCCACGTTGATCGATTATTCCGAGATGCGTACCCGCATGGCGATCCAGGGCATACCGGATGGAAGCTACCTGCACGAGGAGCCTCTGCTCGATGACGGCGCGCAAGGCGGACCCTTTCGCCTTCGCCTGCAGGTCGTCAAGGCGGGGACCGATATCTGCTTCGATTTCACCGGCACCGACGCGCAGATCAGCGGCCCGATCAACAGCCCGCTGTCCACGACGCTGGCGGCGGTTTATTACGTGATGCGTTGTCTGACCGGGTCAAGCATTCCCAGCACAGAAGGCTGTAAACGCCCGATCACCGTGATTGCGCCGCCCGGCACCCTGGTCAATGCGCGCTCGCCTGCGGCCGTTTACCAGCGCATGATCGTCTGCCATACCGTGGTCGATCTCGTCATGGGCGCCCTGAGCAAGGCCGTGCCCGAACGCGTGATGGCCGACTCCTGCGGTTGCCTCTACAACTTCACCTACGCCAACGATCCTGCAAACGGCAAGCGCAGCATGTGGGGCGAAGTGGTGCCAGGCGGCATTGGCGCCACCGCCACAGCAGATGGCATTGAGGTGATGGCCTGCCATGTCACGAACTGCCATATTCCTCCGATCGAAGCGATCGAGATGGAGTCCCCCGTGCTCTATCTGCGTCGCGAAATGCGCTGCGACTCCGGCGGGGCCGGGCGTTTTCGCGGCGGAGTGGGTCAGGTGCTGGCATACCGGGTACTGGGCAGCGAGGCTCGGCTTCACCACACGTCGCAAAAGTCGGTGTCGCTGCCGCAGGGCGTGTTTGGCGGCGCGCCTGGTGACGGCGGCGGCTGGGTGATCAATGAGGGGCTTGCTTCAGAGCGGGCCCTGCCTTTCGCGATCGGCGACATAGAGACGATCGCGGTGGGCGACATCGTCACCCACTACACGCCGGGTGGCGGCGGCTACGGCCCGATCGGCGAGCGCGATCCGGCGGCGGTGCGGCGCGACCTGCTCAACGAATTCATCTCACCGGACGCGGCGCAATCCGTGTACGGCCTCGCCCGCGCCAACTGAAAGCACCCATGAACCGCGTCAAAATCATCGTTGCCTGCCTGGGTCTGCTGACCAGCGCGTTCGCTTCCACGTTCGCAGCCGAAACGCCCGAGCAGTACCCGCAAAGGCCGATCAAACTGATTGTGCCGTGGGCGCCGGGCGGCTTCACCGACTCGCTTGCCCGGCTGGTGTCGGAGCAGATGACCCGCGTGCTGGGTCAGAACATGATCGTGGAGAACCGGCCTGGCGCCAACGGCATCATTGGTACCGAGTCGGTCGCGCGCTCGGCGCCTGACGGTTACACCCTGCTGATCGCCACCGCAGAAACGCATGCGATCAACCCCAGCACCTACCCCAGGCTGCGCTACGACGCGGTCGCCGACTTCGCGCCGGTGGGATCGATCGGATCGGTGCCGCTGCTGCTGGTGACCAACGTTGATCTGCCGCAGAAGACTTTTCCCGAGTTGATGGCCGCGGCCAAGAAGTCACCCGGCAAGTTCAAGTACGCGTCGTGGGGCGCGGGCAGCACCGGCCACCTGGCCTTCGAACTGCTCAACGCGCCGGCCGGCGTAGAGATGATCCACGTTCCCTACAAGGGCCTGGGTCCGGCGCTGACCGACGTGATGTCGGGCCAGGAAGACATGACGATGGCCACCATCCTGTCGAGTGAACAGTTCGTCAAGGCCGACCGGCTGCGGCCACTGGCCGTGACCTCACCGCGGCGCTCGACTCTGCAGCCGCAGGTGCCGACTGTCGCCGAGATGGGTTATCCGGGATACGACGTCGCGCTCTGGTACGGAGTCGTCGCGCCGGCCCGCACGCCGGCTGCCATCGTCAACCGCCTCAACGCCGCATTGCGCGAGGCCGTCAAAGACGCCGGCTTCAAGGCCAGAATGACCGCTTCTGATGCCGACATTCAGATCCGTTCGCCGCAGGAATTCGCCGATTTCCTGGCTGCCGAACGGACCAAGTGGGCCCGCGCCGCCAAAAGCGCCAAGGTGCAACTTGAGCAATGAAGTGTCCACATATGAAATTTCCGCTGAAGCACTGGACGCGGTGCTTCGGCGGGATGGTGTTGTCGTACCCGTTTGACCCGATCTCTATCTTTTGACCCTTTTATCCAGGAATCACCCATGAAATATCCAAAGGCTTTTTCCCTGTGTGCCGTGGCGTTGGCTGTGGCCGCGTCTAGCGCGAGTGCACAGGTCAAGGACGTGCGCATACTGGAGTCAGGTGGCCCCAGCGGCGACTCGATCGAGCAGGCCTACATCAAGCCGTATACGGCAAAAAGTGGTGTCAAGGTCGTGCGCGAGAGCCCGTCGGGCATCGGCAAGCTGCAGGCCATGGTGCAAGCCAACAACGTGACCGCCACGCTGGTCGAGCTCGGTTCAACCCAGGTCGCGATGGCGCGTACGCTGGGACTGCTCGAGCCGCTGGACTGGGCCGCCATCAACCCGGCGCCGATGTACCCGGAAGCCAAGTTGCCCGATGGCTTTGGTTACCAGTATTTCTCCACCGTCATGGCCTGGGAGAAAAGCGGCAAGAAACTCACCAGCTGGGCCGACTTCTGGAACGTGAAGGACTTTCCGGGCAAACGCGCCCTGCCGGACTACGCCAGTTATGCATTGCCGCTGGCCCTGCTGGCCGACGGCGTGAAACCCGAGAACCTGTACCCGCTCGACGTGGACCGCGCCTTCGCAAGCCTGCAGAAGATCAAGGGCAGCGTCGCGGTGTGGTGGACCTCTGGCGCGCAGGCGCCGCAATTGCTCGAAGACAAGGAGGTGAAGTACTCTGCTGTCTGGTCGGGCCGCGTCGTTGGCAACCCCAGACTCGACTACACCTACAACCAGGGCCTGCTGCAGGTGTCGTATTTTGTGGTCCCCAAAGGTGCCGACCCGGCCAGCAAGGCCGCGGCCATGGGCCTGCTGCATGAGATGTCACAACTCAAGAACCAGTCGGTCGCATCGGCCATCATCCCTTACACCGGTTCAAGCCCGGGCATCGAGACGACGATTGCCAAGGACAAGGTCAACGACTACCCGACCTCCGACGCCAACAAGAAACTCCAGGTGTTGAGCGACCCGAAATGGACCGCCGACAACGTGAAGATGATCGAAAAGCGCTGGCAGGAATTCAAGCTCGGACTGTGAGACTTTGAAACCACCATGAACAGCATCACCCCACCCGTGTCCCGTCCCGTCATCATTACGTGCGCCGTCACGGGTGGGGCGCCGTTCAAGCAAGGTTCCCATGTGCCCGTAACGCCGGAGCAGATCGCACAGCAGTCGATCGATGCCGCGCGTGACGGCGCGGCCATCGTGCACATTCACGTGCGCGACCCCGTAACAGGCGCCGCCGTCGGCCATGCACACCTCTACCGCGAGGTGGTGGAGCGCATCGGTTCCAGCGGCATCGACGTCATCGTCAACCTGACCAGCGGCTTTGGTGGACGCTACGTGCCCAGCGCCGCGAACGTGCGGGTCGCCGACGACACGCTCTCGACACTGATGCTGCCCGAGGCCCGTGTGGCGCACATACTCGCCCTGCGGCCCGGCCTGTGCAGCCTGGACGTCGCCACCATGAACTTCGGCGAGGGCGTGTTCATGAACAGTCCGGCGCATCTACGCACCATGGCCGAGGCCATACGCAGTGCGGGCATCAAGCCCGAGATCGAGGTCTTCGACGCTGGCGGCATGCGCCTTGCCGCGCGGCTCATCGAACAGGGCCACCTGCTGGCGCCGGCGCACTTTCAGTTCTGCCTGGGCATCGAATGGGGCATGCCGGCCAGCCGCGAGGCGATGGTCTTCATGCTTTCGCTACTGCCTCAGGGTTCCACCTGGTCGGCCTTCGGCATTGGTCGCTCGCAGTTCCCCATGGTGACCGCTGCGGTACAACTCGGTGGACATGTGCGCGTCGGCCTGGAGGACAACCTGTACCTGGACGCCGGTGTGTTGGCGCCTGATAACGCAGCGTTGGTGCGCAAAGCGGTTGCCTTGGTACAGGCCGAAGGTGCACACGTGGCCTCGCCGGCCGAAGCCCGCACGATTCTGGGACTGGGCCGCGACGCTGCGAGCCACCTGGCCGTTTCCGAGGCGCGCAGCGCCACAGCGCCTTTTGTGCAGGTGCACCCATGAGCACCATTGAAATCGTCGGCGTGTCCAAGCGCTATGGCGCCACCACGGCTGTGGAGTCGACCGACCTCACGATCGAACAAGGGGAACTTGTCACCTTGCTCGGCCCAAGCGGCTCGGGCAAAAGCACGATCCTGTCCATGATCGCCGGTCTCACCGAACCGAGCTCCGGCCATATCCGCATTGGCGGGCGTGACGTCACGCATATCCGGCCGGCACAACGCAACCTGGGTCTGGTATTTCAGAGTTATGCGCTGTTTCCCCACATGACCGTGTTCGACAACATCGCGTTTCCGCTGAGCATCCGGGGTTTGCGCAAGCCGGAGATCGCACGCAAGGTGGACAAGGTAATTGAGCAGGTCCGGCTGACGGGGCTGTCCGCGCGTCGCCCGATGCAGCTCTCGGGTGGGCAGCAGCAGCGCGTTGCGTTGGCGCGGGCCCTGGTGTTCGAGCCCGACATCCTGTTGCTCGATGAGCCGATGGGTGCGCTGGACAAGAATCTGCGCGAAGAGGTGCAATTGGAGTTGCGCCAGTTGCAGCGCGAGCTGGGCGTGACCACCGTGCTGGTCACGCACGACCAGGAAGAGGCGTTGTCGTTGTCGACGCGCCTCGTGGTGCTGGACCATGGGCGTGTGCAGCAGGTGGATACACCCCTTGCGGCCTACCGCCGGCCACTGAACCGGTTCGTGGCCGGGTTCATCGGCACCGCCAACCTGTTCGAGGGGCGGTTGGTTGCTGACGGGTCTGGCGTGCACATGGTGCTGGCCAGCGGCGAAACGGTGCCATGCGAAAGTGGTACCCGCCTTGTTGGCGATGCGTGCCTCGTCGTTCGGCCCGAACATCTCAAGGTGCTGGACGCGGGCGCAGGCACGGGTCTGCCAGCCACGGTGGTGGAGGTGGTTTATTTCGGCCAGTCGGCCCGGATCCACCTGCGCACCACTTCGGGGCTGGCGGTAGTGGCGCTTGCGGATGATCTGCAAGCCCTTCCTGTAGCGGCGCAGCCCGTGCGGCTGACATGGGCACCTGAGCACACCTGGGTGATGGCAGCGTGAAACGCCTCGTATTGCCCCTGTTGCTGGTGATGGCGGTGGGATTCAACCTGCCTTTGCTGTCCATGCTCGGGCAGAGCCTGGTGGGCAAGAGCGGGTTCACGCTCGACCATTACAGGGAGGTATTCGCAGCGTCGGCCTACCTGAAGGTCCTGGCAAGCACCTTCCGCATCGCGTTGATCACGGCCACGGTCTGCGTGCTGGTGGGGTATCCACTGGCCTATTGGTTGCGCCGCCTGGCGCCACGCTGGCAGATGGTGGCGCTGGCCATGGTGGTCATCCCTTTCTGGATCAGCATTCTGGTGCGTACCTACGCATGGATCGTGGTGCTGGGCAATGCCGGAATTGTCAATCGCAGCCTGATCGCGCTCGGCCTGCGTGACGCACCGTTGAGCTTTTTGTACAACGAACTGGGCGTCATCATCGGCACGGTCAACGTGCTGCTGCCGTTCCTCGTGTTGCCGTTATTCGCCGCCATGCTCAAGATCGACGAGCAACTGCTACGCGCCGCCGAGTCGCTGGGCGCCAGCCCGTGGACGGTTTTCTGGCGCATCTTCTTCCCGCTCAGCGTGCCTGCTTTGGCCGCTGGCGCAGTGCTGGTGTTCATCCTGACACTGGGTTTCTTCATCACGCCGGCAGTGCTCGGTGGCGGACGGGTGCCCATGGTGGCGACCATGCTCGACCTGTTCGTCAACCAGATGCCGAACTGGGACCTGGCCTCGGCGATTTCTACCGTATTGCTGCTGGTGACGCTCGTCCTTTTCGTGCTTTATCTCCGGTTGACCCGCGCGCAGGAGTTGACATGACGTTTTCCGCACCCAGGTACCCCGTGCCGGCGCATTTCAGCGACACGCGCGCCGCCGCGCGCTTGAACCGCTTCGTGCTGGCGTTATGCGCCATCGGCGTGCTGATTTTTCTGTGTCTGCCGGTGCTGATCGTCGTGCCGATGTCGTTCTCGGACGCGACCTCGCTGCGTTTCCCACCGGAAGGTTTCTCCCTGCGCTGGTACGCGCAGGTCTTCGGTGATCCGCGCTGGGTACGGGCGATGCAGACCTCGTTGCTGCTGGCCCTTATGTCCAGCACGCTGGCGCTGGGTCTGGGCGGGCTGGCCGCCTACGGACTTGTGCGCGGACGCTTCTTCGGGCGTATGGCGATGCAGAGCAACTTCATTGCGCCGTTGATCATTCCATCCGTGATCACGGCCGTGGCACTCTACTTTGCCCTCGCGCACCTCGGACTGCTGGGCTCGTTCGCCGGCCTGCTGCTGGGCCACACGCTGCTCGGCGTGCCGTATGTCGTACTGATACTGACGGTGGCGATCCGCAGTTTCGACAGCCGCATCGAGCAAGTGGCGTTCACGCTCGGTGCATCCTGGTTCACGATGTTCCGGCGCGTATTGATCCCCAACCTTCTGCCAAGTACGGCCGCCGCCTGGATCTTTGCCTTCGTCACCAGTTTCGACGAGGTGGTGATCACCTCGTTCATTGCCGGCACCTACGAGACCGTGCCAAAGCGCATGTTCAACGACCTGGTAATGCAGGTCAACCCCACCATCACGGCGATTGCGACCCTGCTCATCGCTGGCAGTGTGTTGTTGATGGCTGTCGCGACAGGCCTGGTGCAACGATCGCGCCGCGCATCATCCACCCCATCACCGTGACGACTGCACGGCTCCTGGCCGAATGCCAAAACACACGCATGACACAAAATACCCATCACTACGGTCCGCGCGGCGGCCCGGTACAACTCTTCTTTCTCAAGGACGGCTCGCCGCGCCGGCCCATGGTGGACCGCGGCGAGGGTATCTACCTGTGGGACACGCAAGGCCGACGCTACATTGACGCGTCGTCGGGCCCGATCGCGGCCAACATCGGGCATGCCAATGCCCGTGTCATCGCCGCCTCGGACCAGCAAATCCGCAAGGTGGCCTATGCCAGCCGGGTCTTTTTCGAGAACAGGGCCAATATCGATCTGGCAGACATCGTGGCCGGCCTGGCCGGGCCTGGTCTGGAGCGCGCCTTCTTTGTTTCCGGCGGCTCCGAAGCCAATGAGAGCGCGATGAAGATGGCGCGCCAATTTGCGATCACGCAAGGCCAGGTCACGCGCTGGAAGGTGTTGTCGCGCAATCCCAGCTACCACGGAAGTACCCTGGGAACGATTGCGATCAGCGGCGACCCGGTGTCGGAGGGCAATTTCGGCATCATGACGCGTCTCATGCCCAAAGTGCCTGCACCCTTTGGCTACCGCCTGCCGGACGATCACACGGCCGATTCGTATGCCGAACACTGTGCGGTCGAACTGGAACAGACCATCCTGCGCGAAGGGCCCGAGACCGTGTTGGCGTTCATGCTGGAGCCGGTTGGTGGCCTGGCCACCGGGGCGCTGGTTGCGCCCGATGCGTACTACGTGCGCGTGCGCGACATCTGCAGCCGCCATGGTGTGCTGCTGATCTTCGACGAGGTCATGAGTGGCGCCGGTCGCACCGGCAGTTTCCTGGCGGCCCACCACTGGCCGGCGGCCCGGCCCGACATCGTGACGCTGGCCAAGGGGCTGGGAGCGGGGTATACCCCATTGGGTGCGGTGCTGGCTTCACGCGCGATGGTCGACGCGCTGGCACAGTCGGGCGGGTTCATGCACGGATTTACCTACGGCTCGAACCCGCTGTCTTGTGCGATCGGTCACGCGGTGGTCACAGAGACCGTGGAACGGGGCCTCATTCCAAACGCCGCGGCCATGGGTGCGCGCCTGCGAGAGCGTCTGCTCGACCTGCAAAAGGACAGCCGGGTGATGGGCGACATCCGCGGCAAGGGCCTGCTGATGGCGATCGAGATCGTCTCCGACCGGCAGACCAAAGCGACTTTTCCGGTCCAGGCCAAAGCCATCGAGCGCATCGTCGCACTCGGCATGGAGCGCGGCTTGTTGCTTTACTCACGGCGCACCGCCAATGGCCTTTACGGCGAATGGCTGATGGTGGCGCCACCGCTGATCGTCGACGCACCACAGATCGACACCATCGCGGCGTTGATCGGTGAGACCCTGCAAGCATTCGAGTCGCAACTGTGAAGTTCGGCGTGGACATCCCGTTCGTGCGCCTTTTGGGGTTTGACCTGCAGCAGTTCGAACATGGTCTTGCACAGATTGACTATGCGCCCCAGTTGGAACACCACAACGCCGCCGGTGCGATCCACGGCGGTGTCCTGATGACCTTGCTCGACGTCACCATGGCCAGCGCCGCGCGCAGCGTGCAACCCGATAGCGGGCTGGTCACGATCGAGATGAAAACCAGCTTCATGCAATTGGCCACGGGCCGGCTCACCGGCAAAGGCAGGCTGGTCCACCGCAGCGCGTCGCTGGCTTTTACGGAGGCCACGGTGATTGACGCGACGGGCAGGGTATGCGCACAGGCCATGGCGACATTCAAATACGTACGCCAGAAGGCGGACAGCGTGCGCGCAGGCGGCTGCGGCGACGTTGCCGCGTCGGCCGACTGACGACCACCTGCCGATTGCAATCGCGCTATCGCGCGAATCTGGCGTTGCTGCCGGATGACTTGAACGCGTACGCTGGGTGCGCTGGCGCACAGACGCCGCAAGCGTGCTGCATGCATGCTGTGCGCCGACTTTCATGTCTTTTCAAGCTGCCGGCACCGGCGATGCGTCGAAGCCCGGCATCCCCGCCCACTGCTGCCCTGATCGCCGCCATGCACACCTTCCATATCTACCGTTATGACCCGGACACCGATGTCAAGCCGCGCATGCAGGCGATCGAACTGGAGGTTGACCCCGGCGACCGCATGCTGCTGGACGTACTGTCGCGCCTGAAGGCGGTCGACCCGAGCCTGAGTTTTCGCCGCTCCTGCCGCGAGGGCATCTGCGGCTCGGACGCCATGAACATCAACGGCAGGAATGGGCTGGCGTGCGTCACCAACATGCGCTCATTGCCGAACACCGTGGTGTTGAAGCCATTGCCCGGCCTGCCGGTGATCCGCGACCTGTTCGTCGACATGACCGGCTTTTTCAGGCAGTACCATTCGATCAAGCCCTGGCTGGTGAACGACGATCCGCCGCCTGAGCGCGAGCGGCTGCAATCACCCCAGGCCCGTGATGAACTCAACGGCCTGTACGAGTGCATCCTGTGCGCCTGTTGCTCCAGTGCATGCCCGAGCTTTTGGTGGAACCCTGACAAGTACGTGGGTCCGGCGGGGCTGCTGCAGGCATACCGCTTTCTGGCGGACAGTCGCGACCAGGCAAGCGGCGATCGCCTTGACGACCTGCAGGACCCGTACCGCCTGTTCCGCTGCCGGACCATCCTGAACTGCACCGACGTCTGCCCGAAGGGGTTGAACCCGGCATTGGCGATCGGCAAGATCAAGGAGATGATGGTCAGGCGCAGTGTGTAAAGGGTCGCGTTCCGGTTCACGTTGCCGCGCCGCGGTTTGTGTGCGCTGGCGCACAGACGAAAGGTTTCGGCTGGATCAGCATCCAGCCATGTCTGTCACACATGCCCCCCCGCGGCTTGCGTCGTTCCATCCGATGGCACCTCGCCAATGACGGCGTACAAAGGATTCAGGGTTTTCAGCCATGTCGTGCTCGCCCTGATGCTGGCAGGCATCGTCTACGCCGGCTTCATCGCCATCACCTACTGGACCGGCATCAGCGTCTGACGCTGCCGTTCAAACATGAACAAGCGACAGGCCAGGCTTTTCGCGATCGGTTCGACCGTGGTGGCCGCCCTGGCTTTTCTGGGCCTGACGATTGACAGCCACCGGCAATTCCCCAAGCTCACGAACGCCCAGAACATCACGCCTGCCGTCACGCATGGCAAGGATGTCTGGCACAAGAACAACTGCATCAACTGTCACACACTGTTCGGCGAAGGCGCGTACTACGCGCCTGACCTGACCAAGATCGCGCAGCATCGCGGCGCCGCGTATCTTCAGGCCTACCTGAAGGATCCGTCGAAGTTCTATGACGAGCAGCGACACCGGCGGCTCATGCCCAAGCAGGACATGACGGATGGCGAGATCGCCGATCTGGTGTCGTTTCTCGACTGGGTGAGCAAGGTCGACAACCAGGGCTGGCCGCCAAGGCCGATTTTGGTGACAGGCGCCGGGATCGGGCCGATGGGCGCCACGCCTTATGGTCAGGTGGCGGCTGTCGTCGCGGCGGTGCAAGCTCCCGGAGCTGCTCCCGCTGTCGGCGACAAGGACCCGATCGCGCTGGGCGAGATCGTGTTCAGGACATCGGCGCCTGCGTGTGTCGCCTGTCATTCGTTGCAGCCTGGCGCCGACGGGGCCGGGCCCTCGCTCGCCGGCGTGGCCACACGCGCCCAGCAAACGATCGCCGCAGCCGATTACAAGGGTCAGGCGAAGGATGCCGCCGCGTACCTGAGTGAATCCATCAACCAGCCCAGTGCGCATGCGGTTGCCGGTGCCATGTATTCGGCCAGCGGGGTGTCGTTCATGCCCGCAACGTATGGCAAGGATCTGACGCCTGACCAGATCGCCCACCTGGTCGCCTACCTGATGACCTTCAAGTAGTCCGGCGCCCGTCTCAAGGAGTCCCGCAATGCGTTACAGGTCCCAATCGGTTGCCTACTGGTACTTCGCCGTCGCCATGGTGTTGTTCGGTCTGCAACTCGTGTTCGGCCTGCTGTCAGCCGCCAAATACCTCGGCCCCGATCCGCTGCTCTACATCCTGCCCTTCGATGTAACGAAGGTGATCCACACCAATCTGCTGATCGTGTGGGTGCTGACCGGTTTTATGGGTGCGACCTACTGGATGGTGCCGGACGAATCGCGTACCGAGTTGTACAGCGTCAAGATTGCCTATGTGCAGCTGGTGCTGTGGACCCTGATGGGCGTGACCGCGGTGGTGGGTTACCTGTTCCGTTACGGCACCGGCAACAAGCTGCTCGAGCAGCCCTTGCCGCACAAGATCGTCATCGTGATCTGCATGCTGATGTTTCTCTACAACATCGGCATGACGATCTGGCAATCGAAACGTTTCACCACGACCGAAGGTGTGCTGGTGCTGGGTCTTGGCCTGGCCGCGGTGCTCTACCTGCCGGCCCTGCTGGAGTATGAGAACTACACGGTGGCCATCTTCTACCGTTGGTGGACCATCCATCTGTGGGTCGAAGGCGTGTGGGAAATGATCCAGGGCGGGTTCCTGGCCTATCTGCTGATCCGCCTGTCGGGGGCAGACCGCGAGGTGATGGAGAAATGGCTGTACGTGATCGTCGGCCTGGTTTTCATCGCCGGCATCCTCGGCACGGCGCACCACTACTACTGGGTCGGCGTGCCGGCGTATTGGCTGCCGATCGGCGGCGTCTTCAGCGCGCTGGAGCCGTTGGCCTTGGTGGGCATGGCGATCTACGCCTACTCTGCGATGCGCCGCTCCGGCATGTCGCACCCCAACACGCTGGCGCTGCACTGGACGCTGGGCAGCGCCATATTCACGCTGTTTGGCGCGGGCCTGCTGGGGCTGGCCCACACCTTTCCGGACGTCAACAAGTGGACCCATGGCACCCTGATCACCGCGATGCATGGCCACGCCGCGTTCTACGGTGCGTACGTGATGATCACACTGGCGATGATCAGCTTCGCATTGCCGGCGATGACGCCCGGACGGCCCGAGCAGGGCAGCAGCATCGGCTACTGGTCGTTCTGGCTGCAGATCAGCGGCATGTTCGGCATGACGCTGTCCTTCGCCACGGCGGGCATCGCCCAGGTCTACCTGGAGCGCATTCTCGGCATGGGCTACCTGGACGCCCAGTTGAAGATACAGGTGCACTTCGTGATGCTCGTGGTCACCGGGTCGATTTTCGCGATCGGCGTGGGCCTGTTCATCTACGACTTCTTCCGCCATGCGCCGCGCTTCGAGGTGGATGACGGCCAGAAACCGGTGTTGTCGCCGGTGGCGACGCCCGTACGGGCGTGACAGCCTGGGCGTTACCCGAGCGCGAGCCGTATTACCTGCCGGCCGGGGACGAGGTCGTGATCTTCGAGCAATGCCACGCGCGCGGCCTGGCGGTGATGCTCAAGGGCCCCACCGGTTGCGGCAAGACGCGCTTCGTCGAGCACATGGCCTGGCGGCTGGGGCGCCCGCTGGTGACGATCTCGTGCCACGACGATCTCAGCGCGAGTGACCTGATCGGCCGCTTTCTGATCCGGCACGACGGGACGGCCTGGCAGGACGGGCCGCTGACGCGTGCCGTGCGCGAGGGCGCCTTGTGTTATCTGGACGAGGTCGTCGAAGCACGGCAGGACACGATGGTCGTGCTGCATTCGCTGACCGACCACCGGCGTTTCCTGCCGATCGACAAGACTGGCGAGACGGTCAATGCCGCACCGGGCTTCGGGCTCATCGTGTCGTACAACCCGGGCTACCAGCGCATGCTCAAGGACCTCAAACCCAGCACGCGTCAGCGCTTCGTTGCGCTGGATTTCGACTTCCCGCCGGAGCAGCAGGAAGCGGCGATCGTCGAGCGCGAAGCCGCCGCCGACCATGCGACGGCAATGGCGCTGGTGTCGCTGGCGCGCCGGCTGCGCAGCCTGCGTGACCGCGGCCTGGCAGAAGTGCCGAGCACGCGGCTGCTGATCGCCGCTGCCGGCCTGGTGGCCAGTGGCATCAGTGCGCGCCAGGCTTGCTACACCGCCATCGTCTCCCCGTTGTCCGACGACGAATCGCTGGTCGGCGCGATGCGCGACCTGGTCGACGCCACCTTCGTTTGAGCATTGGTCGCCGGGCATGGCCGAAGCCGAAGACGTCATCACCGATGCGGCGCTGCATGCGACGAACTTCGTCCAGGGTGTGTGGCGCAGGCACCGCGCCCATACGCCGGTGGTGCCGCTGCTCACGCTGGCCGATGTCGCGCAGCGCCTGGACCTGTTGATCGTTGCCGCGTTCGGTCGCCCCTACCGACTGCGCCTGGCCCAGGCCCCTGCCCGCGCCACCTTCCTGGCGCGAACCTTTGGGCGACAGCAGCGCCCTCGCGAGCAGGGCGCGATCCCGGCTACGGACGGCAACAGCATCTGGTTGCCGGCCGAGACAGACTTCGCCGACGCGGCACTGGCTTTGGCCCGGTTTCGCACTGTGGCACTGCAGCAGGCGATGCGCGCGTACCGGGGCAGCGCTGCGGGCGCGGGCCACGGCGCCACGCCACTGGTGCGCGACCTCTACCTGCTGATCGAGGCCCATGCCGCCGACGCCGCGCTGGTGCAACGGCTGCCAGGCATGTTGACGCCGCTGGCCGCCTTGCGCTCGGCCGCGCTGCGTGCGCGCCCGGCGTTGTCGAGTTTCCCCGTGGCGCGCCAGCCTGCCGAAGCCTGGGTGCGTGGGTTGATGGCCACATCACACGTGACGCGCGGCGCCGACGCCCTGGTCAGCGCATCGCCCGCGGTATCCCGGCAGATGGCGCGCGACATTGCGCAGGCCATCGCGCCGGATGCATCGATGGCCGTGCGGCTGGGAAGCCGACCGGTGTTCAAGGATTGGTGGACCGGCGACCTCCTGGTAGCGGACACACCGTCGTTGGCACTGGCGGGTGACGGCAACGCCACATCCGGCTTCGAGGTGGCGAGCCCCATCCGCAGCGCCCGATTGGCGCGCCAACCGAAGGTGCGCGAAGCACCGGACGATGAGGACGATACACGGCAGGGCGCGTGGATGATCCAGGCCTCGGCGCCGCATGAAGTCGCCGAGGATCCGTTCGGGCTGCAGCGACCCACCGATCGCGATACCCAGACGGCAGCCGACGAGTTTGCCGAGTCCCTGGCCGAACTCGAGCAGGCACGACTTATCACGTCACCCGGTGCTCCGAAAGAGGTGCTGCTGTCCGACGATGCGCCCGATGGTCGTGCGAAACACGTTACCGGCGCACGCGTCGATGACGCCGGACAGATCAACTACCCGGAATGGGACCACCGCATCCAGGCCTACCATGATCCAGGCGCCACCGTGCGTTTGCTGCCAGTCCTCGTCGGGCCGCAGTCGTGGGTGGACGACACGCTGGCCGAGCACCGCGCGATGCTGGACGCGATCCGCCGGCGCTTCGAAATGCTGCGCGGACAGCGCACGCCGCTGCGCCGGCAGCTCGATGGCGATGATGTCGATCTGGAGGCCTGCATCGACGCGCAGGCCGATCTGCGTGCGGGGCTGCCAATGGCGCAGGCGCTGTATCGGTCGCAAAAGCGGACGAAACGGGACATGGCCATCATGCTGCTGATCGACGTCAGTGGTTCGACCGACGGTTGGGTCTCCAGCGGCCGGCGCGTCATCGACGTCGAACGCGAAGCGCTGTTATTGGTGTGTATCGCCCTGAGCGTGCTGGGCGAACCGTATGCGGTGCAGGCGTTCTCGGGTACCGGTGCGCAGGCAGTGTCGGTGCGGACCCTCAAGCGCTTCGACGAGCCTTACGGCAACCATGTTGCGACGCGCATCGCGGCCCTGGAGCCCGAGCAATACACGCGTGCAGGCGCCGCGATCCGCCACGCCAGTGCGACGCTGATGCACGAACCTGCCGCGCAGCGCCTGCTGCTGCTGTTGTCCGACGGCAAGCCCAACGATGTGGATGTGTACGAGGGTCGCTACGGCGTCGAGGACATGCGGCGCGCCGTCATCGAGGCCAAGCTCCAGGGCATCGCGCCCTTCTGCCTGACCGTGGACCGGCATGCCGCCGCTTACTTGCCAGGTGTGTTCGGGGCCAACCAGTACGCCTTGCTGGCCAGGCCCGCGAATCTGCCCGCCGCATTGCTCGACTGGATGCAACGGCTGGTCGTGGATGCGTAATTTGCAATCGAGCTCTATAACCGCACGATCGCGAACTGCTTGGCCATGAATGACCAGATCATGCGCGAAGCGTCCGGACCCTTGGGGTCGCTGTAAGACTGGCTGGCGGCACCCCCGCTCCACGCATGGCCGAGACCGGTGACCTCGCAAAGTGTTGCCACCAGCCGCGTTGTGGCGCGATAGTCGGTCAGCTTCATGGCATAACGCGCACCGCGCTGCACGGTGCGTGTGGTGCCCGGTTTCGCCCCTTCGTGCTCTGCCCACGAACGCGCGGCCTCAAGACCGTTGCCGGGCGCGACGATGTGGTCGGCACTGCCCTGAATCACCAGCAGCGCAGGCAGGTGGATGCCGGTGGCCAGTGGCGCGGCGGGCGCCGCCTTGACCTTGCGCCCCAACATGGCACTGAGTGCGGTGGCAGAAGAATGGGCGACTCCTGGCGCGATACCGGAATGCATGGCGACCGCCCTGAACCGCTCTGGATGACGTTTCGCCAGCAGTGCAGCCATGCTGGCACCCGCCGAGAGTCCGGCCACTGCGATGCGCTCCACATCCACAGGCTGCGTCAGGCAGACCTGGCGGATGGCTGCGTCAATGGAGTCGGCCTCCGTGTATGCGCGGCCGTTGCGGGTGTCATACCAGTTCCAGCAGCCCTGCGCGTTTGCGATGCGCTCCTGTTCCGGGTAGAGCACTAGAAAACGTTCACGCTCGGCGACCCGATTCATGCGGCTGCTGGCGCCCAGATCGCGGGCGTCCTGGCCACAGCCGTGCAACATCACGAGCAGGGGTAGTCGCTCATTGCGGTGAACACCAGTGGGCTTGAAAAGCCGGTATCGGCGTGCGCCTGCCTTATTGATGGAGACACCTGCACGCCCAATTGCGGCAGCGGTTCCGACCCGCCTGGTCAGGGTGGGCGGAACAGCGGGGGAAGTCGATTTACGCTTGACGGATTTGACCGGTTTGGCACGCAGTGCCCGGGTCATCGCCTTGGTACCGGTACGCATCGCCGTCCGGGTCATGGCCGTGAGGGTGCGTCGGAACGTCCGACTCAAAAAAAGCTTGCTTTTGCGCTTTGCCATACTCTCCCATGAAAAAAGGCGGCCACAGGGCTCGGCCACCTTGACTTGCGGCGTGATACCGTCAGGCCCGGATTGACTTGGGCTCAGCCTGCGAATCGTACAACCCATCCGTCGTGTTTTTGTCCGGCGGGGTCCTTTCGGGCCTGTCTCCTACACGGATTCGCGCCCTGGCGTCCATGCGGCGGCCACCGAGCAGGGACACAATGGATTCGTCCGATACGATTTGCTGCGCGCGTCCGCCCCCGCAGTTGCGCGCGCAAATCCGGCGGCATCCATCCGGAGACGAGGTGGTTCTGTGAATTTGTGTCAACCGTCAGGACCGCCGTGCAGATTCCATTCACGATCGCGCAGTTCTACGGCGTGTTCCGCGAGTACAACACGACGGTGTGGCCGGCCCAGCTCCTCTTGCTCGTCCTCGCAGTGGTTGCGATTGGCTTGGTCGCCTTCCCGCGCGCATGGTCAGGCGCCGGTGTCTGCGCCATCCTCGCGTTTTTTTGGGCCTGGATCGGCGTCGTCTACCACCTCGCGTTCTTCACGACGATCAATCCCGTGGCTTATGGGTTTGCCGCTCTCTCGCTAGCCGGCGCGCTTGTCTTTCTCTGGCAGGGCGTGGTTCATCGAAGGCTCGAGTTCAGGTTCGCTGCCAATATCCGCACCGGGGTGGGTCTGTTCCTGGTGGTGTTTGCACTTGTCATCTATCCGGCGTGGTCGTTCTTCGCCGGGCACCATTACCCGAACCTGCCCACGTTTGGCCTGCCGTGTCCCACCACCATATTCACGCTGGGCTTGCTCGCGTTCACGGTCACGCCTTACCCCCGCAGCCCATTCGTGGTCCCTGTGCTGTGGTCACTCGGCGGCGGGCAGGCCGCGTTCCTTCTAGGCGTTCCACAAGACTTTGGCCTTCTTGTCGCCGCTGTCGTAGGAAGCGCACTGGTCGTTAGGTCAAAAACGGGTCACGCAAGCAAGCTCGCGTCGCCGTGAAGCTGACGGCGTGATAGCGTTCGAAACGCCCGGTTTGTGTGCGCGCAAGCCGACGGACCGCAGGCCAGTGCAGGCGGTGCTGGCCTGAAGGCACGAAATGCAAACCAGCGGAGGAATGCCATGAACTGGATGGGATGGACAGCTTTGGGAGCGGTCCTTTTGGTGGCCGGGGGTGCGGGCTTGGCCGCGTTAGGAAGGTCTCGCTGGGCCGACACGACAAAGGCGCAAATTGCGCTGCTCGAAGCCGCCAGAGTGCCGGCGCCTGCAGGCCTGAACAAGGTTTACGACGCACGCGAACTCGACGGTCTGCCCGCACCGGTTCAGCGTTACTTCCGCGCCGTGCTGAAAGACGGGCAGCCGCTTGTCGCAGCCGCAACTTTCGAGCTTGCAGGCACGATCAACATGTCGGCGACGGGCGCGAACTGGAAACCTTTCACCTCCTGGCAGCGCGCCGTTGTCCACCGCCCGGGTTTCCTTTGGAACGGCCGGGTGGTCATGGTCCCGGGCTTGGCCGCGCTGTCGAACGCGAACGTGCACGACAGCTACATCGCCGGTGTCGGCACGCTGCACGCGGCAATGCTGGGACTGTTCACGGTGGCTGAAGTGCAAGGCGGCGGCGAGATCGCCCGCGGCGAATTGATGCGCTACTTTGCCGAGATGGTGTGGTACCCGACCGCCCTGCTGCCCAGCCAGGGCGTGCGTTGGGAGGCAGTGGACGATCATTCAGCGAACGCCACACTGGTGGACGGCCTGATCAGCTTGACCTTGCTGTTCAGGTTCGATGACGCCGGGCTGATCACGGAGATACACGCCGACGCGCGTGGCGCCGGGGTGGGCAAGGACATGCTCATGCTGACTTGGGATTGCAGCGTCTCGAACTACCAGCTGCGCCACGCAATGATGGTGCCGACCCGCGGTGCCGTCGCCAAAGGCGGCAAGCCCTATTTCATCGGCGACCTGACGTCGCTGGTCTACGATTTCTCGCCGTGAGGCACCTTGTTGCGAGATCCGAAACCACGGATCCGACATTGTGCGCACGCACCGCCGTGTTGATCGTTGTCGCAACGATGATGGGCTTCGTCTGGGGGTGTTTCTTCGTCTGGCTCCGCAGCTGATGGGTCGGCATTCTTGCCCACGCGTTGCATGACGCCGCATTCAATATCTTTCACATCACAACCGCCGCTGGTGCATCCGGGGCGGCGTTTTTCACAACTCTGAAGGCCATTGTGTTCGTGGCGCTGCTGGCTCTTGCTCATGGGTTGCCGAAGCGCTGGCGCGTGTGGCGGTCCGACCCGTAAATGGTTCGGAGCATGCCGCGCAGGAGATTGAATGCCTGAGCTATTCCAACGTCCCCTCAAGCATCAGGATGCTTGACTCAGTCAACTAGTTGACCGAACATCAGGCCATGATTGAAGCCACGTCCGCGGTTGACGCGAAACAGATCGAATCCCTGCGCGGCTTCAACCGCTTCTATACGCGGCATATGGGAATCCTTGCGCCCTATCTGGGTGGTGATATGACACTGACCGAGGTACGGGTGTTGTACGAACTGGCGCACGACGCGCCGGCCGCGCCCCAGGGTGTTCTGGCAGCGCAGGTCGCCGCGGATTTGGGTCTGGACACGGGTTACCTCAGCCGCATCCTGCGCAAGTTCGAGGCGCGTGGATGGCTCTTTCGGACACGCTGCGAGTTCGACGGGCGCCAGCACTGGCTGCAACTGACGGCCGACGGTCAGGCGGCTTTTCGCCCCTTGCAGAATCGATCCATAAGCCAGGCGCAGGAACTGCTGTCGGCTCTGCAGCCCGCGCAGCGCGATCTGTTGATGACCGCGATGGACATGGTGCGTTGCGTACTCGAGTCGAAGCCCGTTGAACAGGCCCCAGATCCGGTGCTGTTGCGCACGCCCGGCCCCGGTGACCTGGGCTGGGTGGTCGAGCAGCACGGAGCCATTTATGCCCGTGAGTATGGTCTGGACAGCCGGTTTGAGGCCTTGGTGGCCAAGCTTGCCAGTGAGTATCTGACCCGTTTCCAGCCACAGTGGGAGCGTGGATGGATCGCGCATCGGGGCGACCAGCGGCTGGGCTCGGCGTTTGTGGTGCGCAAATCGGCGACCGTCGCCCAGTTGCGCCTGCTGATCCTGGTGCCACAGGCGCGTGGCCTGGGCCTGGGGGCGCGGCTTACCGACGCCTGCATCACCTTTGCGCGCGAGAAGGGCTACCGCAAGATGGTGTTGTGGACCAACAGTTGCCTGGGGGCGGCACGCGCGATCTATCAACGGCGTGGTTTTGTGCTGCGCAAGTCCGAGCCGTATCACGACTTTGGGCAGGATCTGGTGGGCGAGACCTGGGAACTGCGGCTGTGAACCTGGCCTTGGTCGCGGCCGCGGCCGCCGGCGTGCAGGTCGGTGCGGCAACTGTGGCATCGCGTTTCGCGCTTGACGAGGTTGCGCCGCTGACGCTGGCCATGCTGCGTTACGGCATCGGTGCGCTTTGTCTGCTTCCGTTCGCGCTGGCCCAGTGGCAGCGCCAACGCGCGCATCGCCGATACCCCACGCCCGGGCCGCTGGCCTGGCGCGACTGGCTCGCAATGGGCCTGCTCGGCATCGGCCAATTTGGCCTGCTGATCGCGGCGCTCAATTTTGGTCTGATGCATATAGATGCAGCCCGCGCGGCGCTGATATTCAGCCTGTTCCCACTGATGACCCTGAGCTTGTCCGCGGCCATGGGGCGCGAATCCATTCATCCGCGGCTGCTTGCCGGTGTGCTGGTAGCAATCGCCGGCGTCGCGCTGGCGCTGGCGCCCAAGCTGCTATCCGGCCGGGACGGCCACTGGATCGGAGAACTGGCCGTGCTGACCAGCGCCGGTATTGGTGCCGTGTGCAGCGTCCTGTACCGACCCTACCTGCAGCGTTATCCGGTTCTGCTGGTGTCGACGTTCGCGATGTTTTGCTCAGTCGTTTTCCTGACTCTGGCGGCGTTGACGGAGGCCTGGCCGTCGCACCTGGCCGCGATCAGCCCGCAGACCTGGATGGTGGTGGCCTTCATCGGTCTTTCAAGCGCCGCCGGCTACTGGTGGTGGCTCTACGCATTGCGCCACGAATCGGCCACACGGGTCACGGTGTTCCTGGCGCTCAATCCGTTGACGGCAGCTTTGCTCGGCCGCGTGTTGCTCGGCGAGCGGCTGGATGCGTGGATTGCGGGTGCCATTGCGTTGATCGCGACGGGCCTGTGGCTGGCCACTCGGCGGCCGACGTTGCCGGTGACATGAGTCTGCGGCGGTGGCGCTCGGGTCCGTCTGGTTGGTTCAACGGCTTGCTGCGCTGGCCTGAGTCGGCAAATTCTGCGCCGCCCGCCGGATTTAGACTGAAGTTCCGCCACCCTCGAGCCGAGTTTGTCCTTATGCGACAAGCACTTGACTTGAGTTTGGGCTGCCGCTTTCTGTCTACAGAGAGATCTGCCCGATCAGTTCGAGCGCATGCTTTTGCATGGTATTGGCGCTGGTGTGCACGGTGAAACTGGGCGAATTTTCTGCGGCCCCCGGCGTGCGGCAGGTGTTGCGCGCG
>JBBQJP010000069.1:0-23101 GCA_038326025.1 Burkholderiales bacterium | reverse complement strand
TTCCCTGATCCTGTGGTGCACGGAATCATCCGCAAATTCAGCAAGAAGCTCGCAAGCACATGCACGCGATGCGGCCGCCCGGGGCAACAACGGCGATGGGGATTGACCCGGCTACCGCTGTGCGCGACGTGTTTTGGGCTGAGGGCTCTTCGAGTCGACATCAAGCAACTGCTCGACGAACTGGATGATGAAGATCGGACCTATAAGGACGTGATTATCGAAACTGACCTGGCGCCACGGATTCGACTGCTACTGGCCGATTCATGGCAACAGGTGCAGCCTGGAGGCCATGCCACCGGCATGCGCTGCATGTCATCCACTGCGCTGCGGCGAGCAGCGCCACGACTGCGATCGCTGCTTCTTGAGTTGGACCGGCAACTCGATAGCGCGACGGACGCCAGGCCGACCGCACAGGGAGACTGCGATGACCGATAGCATCGTGTGGCTACTCGGTTGTCTGCCCCTTCTGCTGGGACTTGGCCTGCTGTGGTGGGAGGTCAGACACGCGCGGAAGCCATCTGCAAAGGAGGCGGCCGAATGAGTCTGCGAAGAACAGAGGATCTGGTAGTCAAGACACGACGTCAGACGCGATGGGTTTGCCTTGTGCACGTGCCAGAGGTGTTTGAACGCAGACGGCATTTCAGTTTGACTGGAGGCGCCCGATCTGATCAACACAATGTGTTGCGAAGAAGCATCAGTTGGTACGCCGCATCGTGCGCATTGCTCGCCTTTTCGACGATGCGCGACCACAATCGCCGTTTTGAAGTCGGGATAGCCGACGAGTTTCTGCCTCCAGAAAATTTTGCTGGGGCAGATCGACCAGTGCGAGCCAACGGCTCGGTATTCGGTCCTTTTTTATCAGTGCGCCAAACGCGGCATGCCGCCGCGTGGGTTTCGATTGCGCGCTGACTTAAAGGAGCAACATACCGATGCGCGTTCTCAAGCACAAGAAACCTTCCCCGCAAAAAACAGGCCCCACTGGCGGTGGCCGCAGTCCTGCCGAGCGTAGGTCAGTTTCGCGGGGTAAAGCGAAAGCAACCACGCCCACCATGAGTGGCTCGGCCAGTGGTGCCAAGCGCGCACGGTTCAAGTCCAGTTTCATGCTGCTGGACCCGTCGACGGTAACCCCCAGCCAGTGGCAAAACCGCAGCAGGCGCGCCATGCTGTCACCTGACTACCTGACACTCAAGACCGATATCCTGCAACGAGGCGGCAACACCGTCCCTGTGCTCGTGCGGCCGATCAACAGAGCGACGGGCAACGGACTTGCAAACGACGCGGTATGGGAACTGGCATACGGCCATCGCCGCCTGCACGCCTGCGCCGAACTGGGACTGAAAGTGCGTGCGTTCGTGGAGCCAATGACGGACCTCGAACTGATCGCGCGCATGCATACAGAAAACAGTTTCCGCAAGGACATTTCGCCGTATGAGAAGGGAACGCAATATGCACGGATGCGGGATGCCGGGCTGTTTGCGAGCGATCGCCAGCTCGCCGCCCATCTGGGCATCGACGTCAGTGAAGTCAGCCGAACTGTCTTTCTCGCCCGGCTGCCGCAAGAGGTGCTCACCACGATGGACTCGCCACTGTCGATCTCGATGGACGCGATCAAGAAGCTACAACCGGCATGGAATGCGGATTCGACTACCGTCCTGCAACGCGCCAGGGAGATCAACGAGACTGATGGCCCCCTGCCGCCCGCAATGGCCATCGGCAGACTGGTGGCAAAACGGGCGCCGAGTGTTGGAGGCTCCAACACGCAAAAGACGGTGACGCCGTTGTCGATCAAGGGCCGACGAGTGGGAGAGATTACCGCCTCTGCCACCGGCAACTTCACGGTGATGCTGGACAAGCCGCTGAGCGCAGAGACCGCATCGAGCCTGGAGGCGGTGATGCTGCGGTTCGTCCGGCGCCACGCAGACGTGCTATGACGGCACGCCCGTCACGACCGTCAAGCAAATCAACGGCAACACGGGAGTAGCGACGTGTCCATCGTTCTTCAAGAATTTTTCGCGTGCCCAGCATGCTCGAGGCCAGTCGAGCGTCACATCGGCGCGTCCGGAAACAATTTCGGAAACGTAATGCGAACGGATGGAAAGTCTTACGAGCCGATGGCGTGCCGGCGACCAGCGCTGATCATATGCCCGCACTGCCACGCTCCGATTTGGCCGGAAGACATAGGACCACCCATTCTGCGAGGATCCGTGCGCAGCCCGTTCGTGGACATTCCCGGCGCACTTTTCTGCAAGTCTCCGTCGGAGGACGACTACTACGCGCTACTGGGCCAGGGCGATCTGACGTCAGAAAGGGAGCGCTACATCCGCATGCATGCCTGGTGGATCGGCAACGATCGACGTCTTGACCCGGCAACCGTGGATGCCTATGGACGCCCAATCTGGGGCCAGCAGCCCGATGCGCGATCCGGTGCCCTTCAAACGCCGCTATCCGAAAGACAACGAGAAAACCTTGTCGCGCTCGCAGCGATGCTGGACGAAACAAATGCCCCGTTTCTATTGTTGAAAGCGGAAGCAATACGGGAACTGGGAAACTTCGAAGAAGCCGTCGCCTTGCTCGCCAAGTCAACGGACCCCAGTCTCGCGGATGACGCGGCATTCATCCAGCAACTCGCTGAAACGCGCGATCCTTCGGTGCGATACATGATGCCGGACGGCTGATACTGATTCGACGTCCACAGTAAGCTGGATGACCACCGCCGTTCGTGGGTATCGGCGATCGAAACACACCGGAAGATTGGCCTGACGCTTTCGGAAGCACTGTTTGCCAGATCGCAGAACGCTGGGCTAGAAGTTGGTTGACACAGTAGACGGATCTGCGCTGCTATCGTCGATTGCGATGGCCACGGCACAAAGCCGCTGCTTGACCGAGCCCCGGTTTTCCGCAGTCCATTGGTTACCGACTGTGCGGACGTCCCTCCAATCGCGATCAAACCCTCGAAGGAACCGGCGGAAAGCCGGTGAAATCAGCCAGCACCGGTCTGAACGATGACGGGCGGTCGGATTCTCTCAAGGATCTCTTGGTATACCGGAATTCCGGAATCGAGGCGGACTTCCAGGGACACGCAGATGGCGAACCGCACGCTTCCTGTCAACTCACCAGCGTCAGCAGAGCAATTCACTTTGCACTCGAAGCGGTTTCCATCGACAAACGCCACCGCATCGCTGCCTTCAAGAATTTCGTGCTGCACAGAGCCGCGCAGCGCCGCTTTGTCGTGCACGCTATTTGCACGCTTGATCCGAAGTTGGTCCTGCGGCGGTGTCATCCAGAGCTTGGCTCGGCGGTACCCTTGATGCGAACAATTGATCGGCGCCATCCATGCCAGCGTAACTGTCAGGCGGCGCCATGCAATCTTGCCGGCCAAGGTCGGCGGCAGCGGAGCGGAAAAGACAAAAGCTTCATCGGCACCGAGTTCGCCCACACCGAGCAACGTCGCCCGCTCGGCAGCGCAGGTGATAGCGCGCTCGACGTCGACGGGGCCATACCCCAGCCAGCGCGTCACCAGGTCCTTCTGGGCCGCGTGCTTCGCCACGCCCGCAATGCCGTCAATTTCGGGGTGCTCTGCCAACAGTCGCGCCGGCCAATCGCCCCACTGCGCACCGTGCACCAACAAGGCCTTAAGCAGCACGGCGTCGTAAATCGCGTCGGGAGCGCCGTCCCCCTCTGAGCGCAGTCGTTCAAGCATGTCATAGGCTTGCACAGCCGCTCGGCTGGCTAGTGCGGCAGCGTTGCTAGTGCCGCGTGTGTATGCAGTCGCGGCCAGAGTTTCCCCCGGGAGGGGCGGCACCGCTACCCGGTGACCAGGCGCAGCGCCGGCAGTCACCACCTCCAACAAGCTCACCGCCGGATCAGGCTGCATGCTCGCGCGGTAGAGCACACGACCGCCAGGCATCAAGATGTCCGGCTTGATGGCACGACGGAAGCCGTGGCCAACTCGCGACAACGGACTCAACCCACCTGCAGAGAAGAGGTCGTACCGCCCTGGCACCACCGGCGCGTTTGCGCTGTCGGCGTGAAGTGCTCCTACAGTCAATACATTTAGAGCTTCGCCGGGCGCTATAAGGCGACGCTCGATATGTTCGGTCGTCATCGCCGTGAATGCCAGCGCTGATCGCTGTTCTGGCGTCAACCCCGCAAGGGTGTGGCTCGGCGTGTTCAGGCTGAGCCTGCGCATGTCATTGCCCGCGCTCACGATGAAGAGCACAGAATACCGAAACGCCAACCAATCAAGGAGGCGCGCCCACGGCGACATCTGGCGATCAAATAGGCGCGATTCGTCACCGATCGACAGATTGATGACGCGCACCGATGGCGCAGCTGCGGGCTCTTGTCCGTCCCCTTCGCATATTCGTTTGACAGCACGGTGGATCAAGTCCAATAGCAGAACATCGTCAGGCGTGTGTTCGCGTCGACGGGCATTGAAGTTGTCACTTGGGTCTGGGCGCAAGACTGGACGTACATAAAGGCGGCATCGCAAAGGCTCGGCGCCACCATCGAGTTCGCCGTGCAGGATCAGCGACGCCATCGCTGTGCCGTGAACTCTGTCCTTGGCCGCGTAGTTACCTTCCCAGCCATCGGGATCATCGACCAGCAGTCGTCCCTGCAACTGGGCATGGTTCTGCAATGGCAGGCCATCCAGCAGCGCAACGATTGGTGGTTGATCCGACACTCCGGCGGGCGCCGCTGCCGCCTGCACTTCGGCCTCGTTCACTCCATCAGTGACTGATTGCGCTTTTGGCCGAAAGAACATGATGCGGTCAGACATAACCAGATCGGACGTCTTGCCGGCAAGCACCTCGACAACCGCCCGCGCGGGCAGTTCAACCAGAAGTCCGTGATAAGCGATCTCACCGATCAGTGCGCTTCGCAAGACCTGACCGCCAAGCGCCTGGATAAGGGCCTCAATGTCTTCGCGGGCCTTGGTGTTCTTCTGTTGCGAGGCGAAGTGCCATGCCTCTATTTCGAACCTGATGGCCTGCAGGCCATCATCTAAACAGTTCTGCCAATACTGGCGAACGTCGATATCAATGCGGTCTGCAACACTCCAGTGACGGATGTTTCGCAGTTGGCCAAACAGGTTACGGAACTTGTTCAGTCCGCGATCGAACTGCGCCGCTGGGTCATTTTGGAAGCGGGTCCAAAGCGCCAGCAACTGAACAAGCGCCTCCTGGTTGCTTGCCAACAAGAACAGGCGGCCCGGGAACGTCTTGTCGGCCTTTCCCTGAATATAGAAGTCATCATCGGGCGCAATTTGATCCTCGGCCCACTCGACGAGCCACTCCAATCCAGGGACCTTCGCGACTGCTTTGGCGAAGTCTTCGACGGTCCCAGCCACTTCGAGCACCAGGATGAGTTCCGGGTTCTCCATTGGCGCTGTCTGCTGCAGCTTCAGGCGCTGAGCTTCGAAAGCCTGCTGGAGCACCGCCAGCTGCGGTGTGATGCGGGCGCGCTGACGTGCGATATTCGGAACGCGAACCGAGCCTCCGCCTCCTCCCAGGGAGTTTCGATCAGCGAGTGTCGGTTCGGGAAAGAATAATAGAGGGAAATTTCCTGTTGCCATCCGTTGGTCATCTCTCGTCGTTCTTTTTTATTGGCCGATAGTGAATCGAGCCTGCCATTGCTTAAGCCTCTCCGCCACAATGCGCTTTAGGTTTGCATCAGGCAGCTCGAGCACATACCGCCGTTGAACGTCTACGCAGAACTGTTCGAGATCTGAGAAACTTGTGGCCTGAATCTTGGTAGCGAGAGTCTTTGGCGAGAATCCTAGCGGCCCCTCCAAACGGGCCTGGAAGCGCGTGAACCATTCCTCCTTCTGGGCGAGCGTTGGCGCCGGCAGTGAAAGCCGCAATTGAAACCGGCGCCACACGGCTCGGTCCAGTAATTCAGCATGATTGGTCGCAGTAACGACCACGACATGGCTGGGCAGCGCATCAATTTGCAGCAGCAGAGAACTAACCACGCGCTTGATCTCACCCGTTTCGTGGACATCGCCGCGTTCTTTGCCGAGCGTATCAAACTCATCGAAGAATAAGACGCATTGGTGCGTACGAACGAAGTCGAACAACTTCCTCAGACGCCCGCTGGTCTCGCCCAGGAAACTGCCGATGACGGCCTCGTATCGCACGACAAATAGAGGAACTAGCAATTGAGCCGCAATTGCTTCGGCAAGAGAGGTCTTACCGTTGCCTGGCGGGCCGGACAGCAGAATGCGGTTCCTGGGTTCGAGTCCATACGAGCGAAGGATATCCTTGCGATGCTGCTCTTCAACTAGCTCATGGCACGCCGCGAGCGATGCGGAGTCCAGAAACATCGCGTCGAGCGCGCGGCGCGGTTCAATCTCATACAGCAAGCCTCCGTGGCCCCCGTCAAAGGCGCGAACCACCTCGGGTGAACGCGTCCGCCCATTGGCCCGCAGGTTTTCTTCGAGCTTGTCCGCGAGTTGATGGTGATGCTTGGCGCGCTCTTCCGCCGCCATCGCCTCCACCGTCGTGCGCAACAACTGCTGGTCACCCTGGCTCCCGGCCTTGACGAGACTGACTATGAGGTCCGCTCGCGACATATCTTCCCCTCTCGCAATTTTGAATTCATGTGTCGTGCCGACATCTTGTCAGATCGCAACGCGGATCGTTCTACTGCCAGCCTTGCGGCCAGGCTTGACAACGATCTCGACCCGCTGGTTCAGCGCAAGAAGTGCCTGCATCAATCGCTCGAGTGAGATCCCGCGGAGCTTGTAGTTGCGGATCGCCGAAACCTTAGGTTGAGGCATGCCCAGAAGCTGGGCTGCTGCACTCTGACTCAACCCGTTCGCATCAAGCAATTCATTGAGCTTGGACGCCAAAGTAACCTTGGCAGAGCCGTCACTGCTCGCGTCGGGGACCACAAGACGCGCCGTTCCAGCGTGCCGCGGCATCGGCCGTGCCGTGGCCTCACAGTGCGCGCCAGGTAGGTCTTGGCTGTCTCGTGCTGGAGGATGATGGCTCATAAGGATCGCGAGTTTTATGTCACAAGGCGGACAGCGTGAGTATATCCATATAGGTATCGAATTGAATCTCCAAGTGCGAGACTCGAAACCGTTTCGTCGTCACAGGGCAACGCCATCCTCAGATGGTAGGCTTGAACGGTTGTTACCGTGCTTTACGGCAGTGGCGTCGAACGAACGGGCCGCGGCAAAGGGCCGCATACTGTCGCCCCGTCAGTTCAAAGTTGATGCGGACGCGCGCTGCCATGAGTCAGCGCTTTCCATGGGGTCAGCGGGCCCAAAAAGGGACTTGCTTGGCAGCAGTCAGACGATTGGCCTTCTCATGCGCGCGCACTAAGCCCATCTCAGCAATCAATTTGCACGGCTTTCAGCTCACACAATGCACCCAATCGTCATGTCGACTGACAAGCCCACCCAAGTTGGGCGAATCAATCGACGACCGACGGTCCGGGGCGCTCAATTTCAAGCCGTAAGATGATGCTCTCAATTCACCAAAAATTTGCTCTGATGTTTGGCCCCACCGGACCACCATTTGGCAATAAACCAAGGGATGATCGTTGCCACCTCGTCAATTCAACGAACAGAATTACAAAACAAGCATCTCACCCTACTTCGTCACCATTTCCGTCGCCTCCTTGAAAATTCGATGCCCCGCCCCGCCGGCCTTGCTGACGGTACTCTATATCCACTGAATGGCCTGCTGTATCTTGCAGCCTCCAGTCATTCGACCGTCGACAATTCCGCCACAAAAATCGAGCGCTAAATGATCGTTGCGAACTAACTATTGCTATTCGCGTCGAGGCGTGATCGCCTGGTTGGCGACAACTCCCCTGCCCGACCTGAGTCGGGATAGTTGACAACGCCCAACGCACTGATGTGATGACCAGGATTTCGCCGCTGTTGGTTGGAACTGCGCGTCTGGCGATCGAGTGGCAATGGCTGGCGAATACATAATTCTGGAGTAATGTGCCAAGCAGCACCGAGGTACGTTTTCGCCTTGCTCCAATTCGAAAGTCCCGCCACCGGCGGATCTGGCATGCAGACTCAATCAACGGTCGGAGCGGTAAGAGCTCTCCCCTGCGCCGACGCCATCACACTATAGAAATTTTCCCAATAGCGCTGGCCGTTGCACACCAAGCGCCAGTGAGCTTTGCGATCCTGCCAAAGTCCCAATGCGGCCCTGGCCTGGCTCAACCATTTCAATTTCACGGTTCCCTGTAGCAACGCCAGAAACAACTCTTCGCGCGACGACAAATGTGGATCCCAGGCATCCGCCAGAACGACGTCGCCAATGCCCTGGATCGTCTTTGTGTAAAAAGGTTGCCGCGCGGTCATCCATCCTGCTATGCCCACGTTGGTAGCGGATTCAAATGTGTCGGTAGCACGCAGGCGACGTTGGTAGTCTCTCAGATCGCCCAACTTGTACATAACCGCTTGATTCCGACCGGTTGCACCGTGGTCGTAAATTTTCAGGAAGGTCAATCGAGGGGCAGTAAAAATGTCCGAATCTTTGGGTGGCCACCTCAACTCTTCAAGCTTCTTCTCGGAGATTCCCAGGTACAACGCTGCAAGCTCCGAATCAAGCGTTGTGTCGTCATCGAGCGTCGCGATCCGCGATCGTTGAATTGCGAGCTCGAGTCGATGCGCCAAAGACGGGCGTGATCGCCCGCCGGTCTTTGTCCTTTTGGCGACTTTGCCGTCCATCGCGAGCAGTTTCGACTTGCGCGAAATGGGGTCCGCCTTGCCTTTATCCTCTTTAGCACCGATCGCCTGCGTTGTTTTTGTCATTCTTTGCGCGCCCATAGCAGTACACATCGAGGCGCCGCCGCTTCTATTCGCGGGAAAACCCTTGCGCCATTTCTCAAGCCGGGTTGTGCTCACGCTCTCGCGGTTCCGCACTGGCCAACGGATCCATGGCGCGTGCACCGATATTGATCATCATGTCGGCAAACCGAGTTCGCAAATTCTGGATCTGCGCCAAAAGCGCCATTCGCGAGAATTCGAACTCGCTTGCACAGTTCTCGCCAACGTCGTGGGAGATGGTCATCTCGACGGCGCACTGCACTGCGCCGTTCAAAACGGCCAGGCCTTCGGCCTTGCAGATCGCCGTGCGCAACTCGCTCTGAAACAGCTGGGTTCGGGCATTTGCCTTGGTACTCCCCCGCGGTCGTCCTGGCCCCTTCCTGACAGCGACAAGCATCGCCACATCCGCCTTGTCTGGCGTCAGCTGTGAATCGAGGTATTGCGCAAATCGGACGATGGAGACGCTTGACTTGGCGAGACCTTGATCAAGCCGGAACGGCAACTTCTTTGCACTGGCCAGGTTGTAGATATGGCCTTTGCCGACTTTCATGCATTGCGCGATCTGATCGACGTCAAGCACCAGCTGACCGGGGAACATCTCTTTCAGAATCGACAGGTGCTCGGACATGCTTGCCCTAAGCAACCGCATCAGCTGAGAAGACTGCAGGAACCCGAATTACGGACCCCGAATCTCCCCAAATTTTTTCCCAAACCAAGGCCATGAATTTCAATGAAAATGGGTGAAAATCGATGAAACCAGATGAAGTCAAACAACTCTCCTAACTCACCTATATCATTGATATTCAACAAAATTCCTGGTGCGCGGGGGGGGACTCGAACCCCCACATCCTTGCGGACGTCAGGACCTAAACCTGGTGCGTCTACCAATTTCGCCACCCGCGCCTGAAAACAAATAGGGGAGGCCGACAAGGCCGCCCCTAGGAAATTCGTCAGCCCGCGATTTTAACCTGTGAAACGCAGGACCGTTCCCAAGGCCCACGGCAGCGCAGCACGGCGTGCGGAGGTTAACCCGTGACCGCAGGCGCCTTCGGCACGCGGAACCAGGCGGCATACATCGCGGGCAATGCCAGCAGCGTCAAGACCGTCGCCACGACCAGTCCGCCCATGATGGCGATGGCCATCGGCCCCCAGAAAACCGAGCGAGACAAGGGAATCATGGCCAGCACCGCCGCGGCGGCGGTCAGCACGATGGGACGCAACCTGCGCACGGTGCTCTCGACAATCGCATGCCAGGGATGAATACCCAGGGCCCGGTCCTGTTCGATCTGATCGATCAGGATCACCGAATTGCGCTGGATCATGCCCATCAGCGCGATCACGCCCAGCAAGGCCACAAATCCGAAAGGCCGGTCGAACAGCAGCAAGGCTGCCGCAACGCCGGCAATGCCCAGGGGCCCGGTCAGGAACACCAGCATGGCGCGGCTGAAACTGTGCAATTGCAACATCAGCAGCGTGAACACGATGAACAACATGATCGGCACGCCGGCCACGATGGAGGCTGAGCCCTTGCTGCTTTCCTCGACCGCGCCCGCCACTTCGATGCGGTAACCCAGCTGGCCCTGTTGCGCCCAGCGCGCTTCGAGCGCACGCAGCGATGGCAGCAACTGCGCTGACACAGTAGCCCCTTGCAGGCCCTCGACGATATCGCCCTGCACGGTGATTGCGTAGTTGCGGTTCTCGCGCCACAACACACCCGGCTCCCAGGCCAGAGACGGTCGCACCAGTTGCGCCATGGGAATCGCCTTGCCCGAGCTTGTGGGCAAATAGGCATTCTCCATGTCGGTCAGATGCGCCCGCTCGTCCAATGGCAGGCGCAACACGATGTCGATCTGCTTGTCACCGTCGCGGAACTGTCCCACCGTGGTGCCGCTGAGAATGGTCTTCGATGATTGGGCAATTGCCTGACTCGTGACGCCAAGCACGCGGGCCTTGGACTGGTCGACGTCAAGCTTGAGTACCTTGACGAACTCGTTCCAGTTGTCGTTGACACCCCGCATCCGGGTGTTCTCGCGCATCACCGCCTTGACTTCGTCGGCGCGCTGGCGCAAGACCAGCGGCTCCGGACCCAGCACCCGGAACTGCACCGGATACGCCACAGGCGGTCCATTGGGCAATAACTTGATCCGGGCGCGCACCTCGGGAAACTCCTGCGCCATCAAAGCCGGCAATCGCATGCGAAACGATTCGCGCACTTTCAGGTCCTGCGGAATCACGATCAGCTGCGACACGTTGGACTGCTGAAACACCAGGTCCATCGGCAGGTAAAAACGGGGCACGCCCGAGCCGACCCAGGTCGTCACGCTGCTGATGCCCTGCTCGGCCATGATGCGCTGCTCCACGCGCCGCGTGACCTCCTCAGTGGCAGCGATCGACGTGCCTTCCGGCAGCCACAGATCAACCAGGATCTCCGGTCGGCTGGAGTCGGGGAAAAACTGCTGCTGGACCCGTCCCATGCCGGCGATGCCCATGAAAAATATCAGCAGCGTCATGCCGATCGTGATCCAGCGATGGCGCAGACACCACTGCAATACCCGGCGAAATCCGTTGTAGAACGGGCTGTCAAAACTCTCATGCGGCTCAGACGCCCGCATGCCGTGGTCCGACGCATCGGCAGGCGCGGCGGCTTGGTCGCTGCCCCCCGGCGTTGGCACCGGCAAGGCCGGATCACCTGCCACCGTACTCGCCTGCTGGTTGAGCGCATGCGCTGGCGCCTTCAGCAGCAAGGTGCCCAGATACGGAACGAAGTAGACCGACACCAGCCAGCTCACCACCAAAGCCAGCACCGTGACGGCAAAAATCGCAAACGTGTATTCGCCGGTCACCGACCGCGCAATTCCAATGGGCAAGAAACCAGCGGCGGTAATCAACGTGCCGGTGAGCATCGGCATGGCGGTGATCTCGTAGGCAAACGTGGCGGCACGCACCTTGTCGTAGCCCTCCTCGATCTTGCGCACCATCATCTCCACCGCGATGATTGCGTCGTCCACCAGCAGGCCCAGCGCGATGATCAGCGAACCCAGCGATATCTTGTGCAGGCCGATGCCCCAGTAGTACATGCCGATGAAGGTCACCGCCAGCACCAACGGTATCGTGATGAACACGATCAGGCCGGGCCGCATGTCGACGTAATAACGCCGGTACCACCGCGTGGGGCCCGGTCGGCGATGCAGGCCCAGGGCGACGAAACTCACCGCCAGCACGATCAGGATCGCCTCGATCAGCACGCCGACGAACTCGTTGACGGAACTCGAAACTGAACGCGGTTGGTCCTGCAGTTGCACCAGCGACAGACCGGCAGGCAACCGGGCGCTGATGCGCTGCGTTGCCACCTCGAGCGCCTGGCCCAGCGCGATGATGTCGCCGCCCTTGGCCATCGAGACGCCCAGTGCGATCACCTGCTGGCCCTGATGCCGCACCTTGACCTGAGGCGGATCCACATAACCCCGCGTCACCGACGCGATGTCCGAAAGTCGGATCAGTTTGCCGGACACGCCGCGGATGGGCATGTCGCGCAGTTGCGCCAGCGAGCCGAACTGGCCCGCCACCCGTACCTGGATCGTATCGAGCGGCGTTTGCACCACGCCGGCGCCCTCCACCGCGTTTTGCTGGTTGAGCTGCGCCAGCACCTGGTTCATGTCCAGCCCGAGCTGGGCCAGGCGCCTCTGCGAAATCTCGACGAAGATTTTCTCCTCCTGCACACCGAACAGTTCGACCTTGTTCACATCCGGCACGCGCAGCAACTGCTGGCGCACATCGTCGGCGACGGTCTTGACCTCGGCATTGCTGAAGCCATCTGACTGCAAGGCGTACATGACGCCGTAGACATCGCCGAACTCGTCGTTGAAATACGGCCCGCGCACGCCGGCCGGCAAGGTTGCGGCCATGTCGCCGACACGCTTGCGCACCGAGTACCAAGCCTTGGGCACGTCGCTTGCATGGGTCGAGTCCTTGAGCTGGAACAAGATCAGGGACTCGCCGGGCTTGGAGTAACTGCGGATGCGGTCTGCGCCCGACACCTCCTGCAGCGTGCGCTCTATCTTGTCGGTCACCTGTTCGGCCATCTGCTGCGCGGTGGCACCGGGCCAGAACACGCGTACCACCATGATGCGGAACGCAAACGGCGGGTCTTCGTCCTGACCGAGCTGGAAATACGCCGCCGCACCGAGCAGCATCAGCACCAGCATCAGGTAACGCGTCAATGCCGCGTGCTCCAGCGCCCACCTGGAGAGATTGAAACCGGGCTTGGGATCTACATGCGCCATGGCGAGGTCAACGGCTCGCCGGTGCCGACGCCGCCGAAGAAACGCCTGCGCTGGTTTCGGCCTGCGTCTTGGATCGGTAGATGCTGACCTTCTGGCCATCCGTGAGCACATGGACGCCGGCAGTCACAACCTGCATGCCAGGCACCAGACCGCTGGCCACCACCACCTCGTTGCCATCGGCGGCGACCAGCCGCACCGGCTGCGAGCGCACCGTCATGCTGGCCGCATCAAGCACCCATACGGCCGAACCCTTGTCGTCCTGCTTGAGCGCACTGGTCGGCAACTTGATCACCGGCGCACCCTTGGCCGACAAATCGCGTGGTGTCACAGTCACGGTGGAACCCAGCGGCAGGCGCACATCTGCATCGAGCCCCAATTTGATCTGGAAGGTGCGCGTGACCGGGTCGGCCAACGCGCCCTTCTCCCGCACCACACCCTTGTAGACCGCGTCGGACGACCAGACCCGGACCTCGGCCGGGCTGCCCGCGCCCAGTGCCGCCACGCTGCTCTCGGGCACCGAAAACCACACGTCGAGCGGGCCGTCCTGGGCAATACGCACGATCGGTGCGCCCACCGATACCACCTGTCCCGCATCGGCCTCGACCGCCGTCACCGTGCCCGCCATGGATGCGACCAAATCGCTGTAGCCGGACTGGTTGGTCTGCGCCTTGAGCTGGGCCCGCACCTGCGCCACCTGGGCTTCGGCCGAATCCAGCGTCGCCTGGCGACGATCCACTTCGACCCCGCTGATGAAGTTCTGCGCCTTGAGCGAACGCGCGCGCTGCAGTTCGTTTGCAGCCAGATCGCGGTTCGTCGTTGCCGCGGTCAGTTGCGCCTGCGCTGCATCGGTGGCCAAGCGAAGATCCTGCGGATCGAGCTGGGCCAGCACATCGCCGCGTTTCACCCGTTGCCCCACCTCGGCCTGTCGCCGCAGCAGCTTGCCCGCCACCCGGAAACCCAGGCGCAGCTCGGTACGGGCGCGCACCTCACCGGCAAAGTCGGCCTGGGTGCCCATCTGCCCGATCTGGACCGTCATCAACTTGACCGCGCGCACCGGTTCCTGCGCGACCGGCGGGCGGGAACAAGACGCCAAAACAATGACAAGGGCTGGCACAAGCAAAACCGCCAACCCGTTTAAGGGCAAATGTCGCATGGTGATTTGCGCCGAACGGCGCGAGGAAATACTAATGACTGATTGGTCAGTAATCTAGGTGAATCCTGTTATCTTGTCAAGCGACAATGCCGACGTGAACAGCCAAACCAGTACTTTTCGACCGCCTTCCGAGCACTATGAAAATTTTCCGGTCGCCTCCTGGTTGTGCCCGCCGGGTCTGCGCGCGCCGATCGCTGCGATCTACTGGTTTGCCCGCACCGCCGACGATATTGCCGACGAGGGGACCGCCTCGGCCGAACAGCGCCTGGACGACCTGGCCGCCTACCGCGACGATCTGGACAGGGTGCGCCGTGGTCTGCAGCCCGGTACACGCTGGCCGGATGTTTTTGGCCGACTCGCGCCGATGATCGAGCGTTTCGACCTGCCCACCCCATTGCTGGCCCACCTGCTCGACGCCTTCGAGCAGGATGTGCGCTACACCGCTTGCGCCCGCCGCTATCTGACCGACGCCGAACTGCACGACTATTGCCGGCTGTCGGCCAATCCGGTCGGGCGCCTGCTGCTGCACCTGTACGGCATCCACGACACCGCATCGCTGAACCGCAGCGACCAGATCTGCACCGCGCTGCAACTGATCAATTTCTGGCAGGACGTCGGCCGCGACATTGCCCAGGAGCGCTGGTACCCCAGCGTGCAGCGCATGGCGCAACATGGTGTCACCGAGACTGACCTGCGGCGCGACCAGTCCCACCCAGGTGCAAGCGCCATGCTGGCGTCGTACGCTGACGACGCGCGCGCGCTGATGCACCAGGGCGCGCCGCTGGCACAGCAGATCAGCGGTCGCGCCGGCTGGGAACTGCGCCTGGTCGTGCAAGGCGGCCTGCGCATCCTCGACAAGATTGCCGCGATGGATCACCAGACCTGGCGCACGCGACCCCGACTGACCAGGCGCGACATTCCGTTGCTGCTGTGGCGTGCGCTTTCCCCCCCGACCGGAGCGCTGCGATGACCCCGCAGGACTACGTACAGCAAAAAGCGGCGGCATCTGGCAGCAGCTTTTATTACGCCTTCCTGTTTCTGCCCAAACCGCGGCGTGCCGCCATTACCGCGTTTTACGCGTTTTGCCGTGAAGTGGACGATGTCGTCGACGACATGGTCGATCCGGGCGTGGCGGCGACCAAGCTGGCCTGGTGGCAATCCGAGGTGGCGCAGTCCTACGCCGGCCAACCCAGCCACCCGGTGATGCTGGCACTGATGCCGCTGGCGCAGGACTTCGGCATCGAGGCACGGCACCTGCAGGCGGTCATCGAGGGTTGCCAGATGGATCTGCAGCAGACCCGTTATCTCGACTTTACGGCCCTGCAGCAGTATTGCCACCTGGTGGCCGGCATCGTGGGCGAGGTGGCCGCGTCGATCTTTGGCCAGACCCACGCCGGCACGACGGCATATGCCCACAAGCTCGGGCTGGCGCTTCAACTGACCAACATCATCCGGGACGTGGGCGAAGACGCGATGCGCGGGCGCTTGTATCTGCCGGTGGACGAACTGAAGCGATTCGACGTGAAAGCGCATGAAATCCTCAAGCGCGCGGCCACGGATGACTTCCAGGACAGGTTTGTCGGGCTGATGCGGTTCCAGGCGCAACGCGCCCATGCTGTCTACGAGGATGCGTTTGCCCTGCTGCCCGACGCCGACCGGCGCGCGCAGAAACCCGGTCTGATGATGGCCAGCATCTACCGCAGCTTGTTGCGCGAGATCGAGCGTGACAATTTTGCAGTGCTGAATCAGCGCATCAGCCTGACCCCCATGCGCAAACTCTGGCTGGCCTGGCGGGTCCAGGCGCTGGGCCGGGTCTGAGCCGTGGCATCGACCCGCGCACACGCGTTGCGCACGCCATGAAAATCGCCGTCGTGGGCGGCGGCTGGTCGGGCATGGCGGCCGCGGTGGCGGCTGTTCAGGCCGGGCACCATGTCACCGTGTGGGAGGCATCGCGCGCACTGGGTGGACGCGCCCGCGCCTTGTCCGCCACATTGCCCGACGGCGCGCCGGTGTTGCTGGACAACGGCCAGCACATCCTGATCGGCGCCTACCGCGAGTGCCTGCGCCTGATGGCATTGGTTGGTGTCGATCCGGCAACCGCATTGCTGCGTTTGCCACTCTCGCTGCGGTTTCCGGACGGTGACGGTATCGCCCTGCCACGCTGGCCCTTTCCGCTGGACGCCCTGGCGGGCATCGCATCGGCGCGCGGCTGGGTCTGGCGCGACAAGCTGGCGCTGGTGCTGCAGGCACTGCGCTGGCAGGTCGGCAGCTTTCACTGCGCTGCCGACCTATCAGTCGCCGACGTTTGCCGCGATCTGACACCGCGTGTGCGAGCCGAACTGATTGCCCCCCTGTGTATCTCGGCACTCAACACCGTGGCGGCTGAATCCAGCGGCGCCGTGTTCCTGCGTGTGATCCGGGACGCGGTGTTTGGCGGCAGCGGCAGCTCGCATATGCTGTTGCCCCTGACCGATCTGTCCAGTCTGTTTCCATCCGCGGCCGCCAACTGGCTGGCGCAACACGGGTCCACCTTGCAAACCGGCGCACGGGTACAGGCGCTGGCGCAGGACGGCAATCGCTGGGCCATTGACGCTGAGGCTTACGACCACGTCTTGCTGGCTGTCGCCGCGACCGATGCGGTTCACCTGCTGCAAGCCAGCCTGCCGCAATGGACCCGCGCCGCACAGCAAAGCGCAGGCCACTGGCTGGACCAGGCACGCCAACTGCGCTACATGCCCATCGCCACCGTGTATGCATGGGCCGCAGACGCGCGCCTGCCGCGGCCCATGCTGGCGCTGCGTAGTGGTCCAGCGCAGTTCGTGTTCGACCGCGGCCAGCTCGGTGGCCCCGCAGGATTGCTGGCCTTTGTCGTCAGTGCCAGCGAAGGCGATCGCGCCACGCTGCAAGCCCAGGTGCTGCAACAGGCGCAGCAGCAGCTTGGCCTGCAACTGCAGGCGGTGCAGACCGTGATCGAAAAACGCGCAACCATCGCCTGCACACCGGGCTTGAGACGTCCCCCAATGGAAATTGCCAGTGGCCTGCACGTTTGCGCTGACTATGTTGATGGACCTTATCCGTCCACGCTCGAAGGCGCGGTTCGCACCGCGCTGGCCTGTGTGGCGTCTATTCGATGAGCAGCTTCTGGCTGCGCACCACATGGCGCCAGGCCTGGTAGTCGGCTTCGATGAACTGGCCCAGCAAGGCGGGTGATCCCGCCGCTGGCTCGACCGCGTCGCTGCGGAACCGGGCCAGCACATCGGGCATGGACACCATTCTGGCAATCGCCGCATTGAGTTTGTTGATCACCGCCGCCGGCGTTCCGGCCGGTGCCATCAGCGCGAAATAGTTGACCACGTCAATGCCGGCCAGACCGGATTCGGCCATGCTCGGCACATCGGGCAAGGCCTTCGAGCGCTTGGCACTGGTCACCGCCAGGGCCTTGATTCGCCCATCCTTGATGAAAGGCAGCAGTGCCGGTATGGTGCCGGTGATGATCTGGACCTGTCCGGCAATCATATCGAGCGTGGCGGGCGCCACACCCCGATACGGAATGTGCGTGATGAAGGTACCGGTGCGCGATTTGAGCAACTCCAGTACCAGATGGTTCACGCCTCCTGCACCGGCCGAACCGTAGTTGAGCGCCCCTGGCCGGGACTTGGCCAGCGCCACCAGTTCACGCATGTTGCTGACCGGCAGGTTGGCATTGGCGGCCCAAACCAGTGGCCCGGTTGCGATCATGCCGACCGGCGCAAACTGGCGCAGCGGATCGTATCCCGCACTGGGCATCGATGCCGCGACCGTGGTAAATGGCGATGCGATCAGCAGCAGGTTGTAACCGTCCGGCAATTGCTGCGCGACAAACTGGGCGCCGATCGCACCGGAAGCACCGGCCCGGTTTTCGACGACAAAGGACGCACCCAGCACTTCGCCGAGTTTTTGTGCCACCAGACGACCCATCGCATCGGTGCCGGCGCCAGGCGCAAAAGGCACGACGATACGCACCGGCCGCTCGGGATAGGCGTCGGCCGTGGCCTGCGCACTGGCAGATTGGACCCACAGGGGAAGGACAAGCGCCAACGCAAAAGTGGCAAGGCTCATGCGTTTGCTGATTCGATACGACATGATGGGAAAGCGTCCGATGTGTGTGGCGGGTGTCGACTGGAGCGCCCGGGAGCGCTGCACCTTAACCCCGGATTGTGGTCCAGCGCAATGACAAAGTTGTGACAGGCTGCCTCAGACAGGCTGGCCCAGCAGCACACACAACTGCTGCAGGTCCCGCACGTTGGCATGGGGCTGCCGCGTGTGTTGCCAGTCCCGGGCATCCCGGTTGACCCAGGCTGTCTGCATGCCGGCGTCCAGCCCGCCAAGCACATCGAGCAAGGGGTCGTCGCCTACATGCAACACCTCGTGCGGTGCGACGCCCGCAGCATGCGCAGCAGCATGAAAGATGCGTGGATCGGGTTTCCCGAAGCCCATCTTATGGGCGCTGACATCACCGCAGAAATGCGCGCCCAGACCCATGCGAGCGACATCGGCATTGCCGTTGGACACCACGATGATCGGAAAACGCGACGCCAGATAGGCCAGCGCAGGCAGGACGTCAGCGTACAACTCGACCTGCATGCGGTGCGCAAAGAAGACTTCGAATGCGGGCTCCGCCAGCGCCTCGTCTTCGGCATGGCGCAACAAGGCCTGGCGAATCAATTCGCGGCGCAAGGCACTCATGTCGTGCCCGATATCCGGTCGGCCGAGCACCACCTCGTCACGCAGCAACTGACGCCGCACCGGGTCGGCAAACACCGCGGCGCAGGCCGGCGCCCGTGGCATTAACCATTCCACCATCTGCGCCTCGGCACGCGTGATGGTGGGCCAAATCGGCCACAAGGTGTCGTCCAGGTCCAGGCCAATGGCCTTGATTCGTGATAAGTCCAGCATAGCTGCGGGAGAATACAGCATGCCCAAACCCCGATTCGCCGACGAACCCACCTTCAAACACGGCCAGCGCGCGCGCACTGCCGTGTTGTATTGCAATCTTGGTACTCCGGACGAACCGACGGCGCCCGCGGTGCGGCGTTATCTGGCCGAGTTTCTCAGCGACCCGCGCGTGGTCGAGATCCCCCGCCTGTTGTGGTGGCTGATCCTGCACGGCGTGATCCTGCGTTTTCGTCCGGCCAAGTCGGCCGCCAAATACGCCAGCATCTGGTCGTCCGACGGCTCTCCGCTACGCGTATGGACCGCAAAACAGGCCTTGCTGCTGCAAGGATGGCTGGCACAGCGCGGCCACCCGGTTATGGTGCGTCACGCGATGCGCTACGGCAAAACCTCGATTGCCGAACAACTCGACGCGCTCAAGGCGCAGGGTGTGACACGTGTGCTGATCATGACAGCCTACCCGCAGTATTCGGCCACCACCACCGCCAGTGTGTTCGATGCGGTTTACGCCTGGGCCGGTCGCACACGCAACATTCCCGAGTTACGTTTCGTCAACCGCTATCACGACGACCCCGCCTATATCGAAGCCTTGACCAAACACATCCGGGCTTCCTGGCAGACCCACGGACGTGGTGACAAACTCGTTATGAGTTTTCACGGCATTCCGCATCGCAGCCTGCTGCTGGGGGACCCCTACCACTGCGAATGCCACAAGACGGCGCGCCTGCTGGCCAACCGGCTGGGCCTGTCCAAGGACGACTATCTGGTGACGTTCCAGTCAAGGCTCGGCCGCGCCAAATGGTTGCAACCCTATACCGAACCAAGCCTGGTGAAACTGGCCCGCGACGGACTGCAACGGGTCGACGTGGTCTGCCCCGGTTTCACCAGCGACTGCCTGGAAACGCTGGAGGAGATCGGCATGGAGGCCAAGGCCGCGTTCCTGAGCGCCGGGGGCAAGGAATTCCATTTCATCACCTGCCTGAACGACCGGCCGGAATGGATCAGCGCGCTGGCGTCCCTGGCGCAAAACCATCTGCAGGGCTGGCCCACGGACGCTGCCGAGGATGATCGCGACGCGCAGGAAGCCACCCGCCAACGTGCGCTGGCGCTGGGCGCCAGGCAGTGAGCCGGTAGCGACGCGTCAAGCCGTCGCCGGGTCGACCGGGTCCGAGGCCTGCAACCAGTCGCGCACACACTGATTGAACATCTGCGGTTGCTGCGCCATGACCCAATGGCCGGTGCGAAACAACCGGACCGCAGATCCCGGGCGCCGCGCCAACGCCGCCAGCCACTGGGGCGAATGGAACATGAACGGCTTGCGATCGCCATAGATATAAAGCATGGGCAGGCATGTCGACGTTGGCGCCACATGCGCCAGCCCGCCGGCAATGCCGAACCAGCGCATTGCATACGGGTAGTTCATCTGCCAGCCGATCTGCTCGGGCGCAAGACGGCAACCCATTCGCCGAGCCATCCAGCGGGTCATGGCATTGCCGAGTGCGCCACCCAATTTCCAGGCCAGCGCCAGCCAGATCTGGTAGCCGAACACGAGCGCTTTTTGCCCGCCCGTCAGCGTCCGCCCGAGTGCGTGCGAACGGTGGTCACCGATGTCTACTGCCACAATGCGCGCGACCCGCTGCGGGAATCGCGCCGCGAACTCGTAGCCGAATATGCAGCCCCAGTCGTGCAACAACAGCGTCACCGGCACACCGGGGCTGACTTCGTCGACGACCTTGTGCAGCCACTCGCACATGTCGTCCAACGATGTCATACGCGGTGGCTCCGCCAGATCGAACCCGGGCAAGGTGAAACGCACGCAGCAATAACGGTCCTTGAGCGCTTCGACCGTGGCATCCCACAAACGGTAGGTATCGGGCCAGCCATGGACCATGACAACCGTGCGCGAATGATCTCCCTCGAAATGAACTTCGACACCGTCGACAGTGATGCGCGAAACAATCGACATCTATCCCTCCTGTTCAGTCAACAGCCCGATACGATAACCGCGCTCAAGCGCAAGGCGCAAGGCACATGGCGCGCCTGCGCAGCCACGGGAATCTCGCCTGTATGCTCGCAGCAGGAGAAAAACCATGAATCTGGCACTTTGGCTGCAACGCGCTGCGCGTATACATGGCACCGCCCCCGCCGTGGCCCACGGCACGACGGTAGTCTACGGCTATGGCGAACTCGCCAGCGCCGCTGCCAGCGTCAGCGCCTGGCTGGCGGCGTATCCGGTTGCGCCGGGCGAACGGGTGGGACTTTGGATGGACAACCATCCTCGTTATCTGCCGCTGTTGTGGGGCATCTGGTGGGCGGGCGCCGTACCGGTGCCGATTAACGCACGGCTGCATCCCCGTGAGGTGGCGTGGATCCTGCAGCATAGCGGCGCCACGTTGTGCCTGAGCGACCCCAGCCACGGCGCTGAACTGCGCCAGCAACCACTGTCCGCGTGCCATGTGGTCGACGACTTCGACATGCTGCATACCCCAGTGACCGGCTCGCCCGATATCGCCCGACGCACCGAAGACGATGCCGCCTGGCTGTTCTACACCAGCGGCACCACTGGCAAGCCCAAGGGTGTGACCATTACCAACCGCAACCTGCGCTGGATGACGATGGCCTACCTGGCCACGGTGCAACCGGTGCAGCCGGGCGACAGCATGTTGCATCCGGCGCCGCTGTCGCATGGCAGCGGCCTGTACCACCTGCCTTATGTTCTGCAAGGCGGCGTTAACGTGATTCCTACTGCGACCTCGCTCGATTGCGCCGAATTTTTCGCGCTGGCCAACCACTGGCGCAATGCTTCGTGTTTTGCCGCACCCACCATCGTGCGGCGACTGACAGAGCATGCGCGCCAGCACGCCTGTGACAGGTCAGGCCTGGCCACCATCGTCTATGGCGGTGCCCCTATGTACCTGGCCGACATCGAACAGGCACTCGCGGTGATCGGTCCGCATTTTGCGCAGATCTACGGGCAGGGCGAGAGCCCGATGACCATCAGCGTGCTGCCGCGCAGCGTGATCGCCGATCGCGAGCATCCACACTGGCGCGCGCGCATGGCTTCGGTCGGCTTTGCGCAACCGATGCTGGAGATCGCCATCCGCAGCGAAGACGGTAACCCGGTGCCCGATGGATCTCCCGGCGAAGTCTGCGTAAGCGGCGAGGTGGTCATGGCCGGCTACTGGCAACAGCCCGAGGCGAGTGCCGCTGCGATCCGCGAAGGCTGGCTGTATACCGGCGACGTGGGCCGGCTCGACAACGAGGGCTTCCTGACACTGCTCGACCGCAGCAAGGATCTGCTGATCAGCGGTGGCAACAACATCTACCCGCGCGAGATCGAGGAGGCCTTGCTGCTGCATCCGTCGGTCTCCGAGGTCAGCGTGATCGGGCGGCCCGATCCGCAGTGGGGCGAGTCGGTTGTGGCCTATGTCGTTACCCACGCCAGCGTCAGTGCGCAGGCGCTGGACGCGTTTTGCCTGGACCATATTGCCCGCTACAAGCGCCCCAAGATCTACCGCTTCGTCGCATCCTTGCCCAAGAACAACTACGGCAAGGTGCTCAAGACCGAGCTTCGCACGAGGGAAGCCACATTGCCCACCGAAACAGCGTCCGACCCCGCCGTGGGCTGAATGCCGCCCTGATCAATACCTGGCGGGCAGGCGCAGACCGTCAAAGCGCAGGTTTGCCCATGGTCGGAGCCCCATCGTGGCCATGACCCCAATGCGTGGGGCCGATAATGTGCGACCAAACAAGCGCGCAAGGCCCAGCGGACCACGCGCCTGCAAACCTGTCTTACGGAGATGCTATGGATGCCTCCCTGCCTACGGGCAAGGAAATTGGAGCGCTGAGATGAACAGCCGCCTATCAGGAAGAGAAGTCCCGCGCATGCGGGGTGGATCCTCTGATGGATACGGCATCAAAGTGCCCAAGCGTGAT
>JBBQJP010000068.1:0-23566 GCA_038326025.1 Burkholderiales bacterium | reverse complement strand
CTGTTGGTACAACTCTATGGTCCTTGGCACGGTCAGGCTGTCACTGAAGATCAGCGTCTTGGTGCGCGGATCGACACGGTTGCTCACATAGTGCGCGAGCAGACGTTCGCCCCACTGGAACGGATCGCCGCTGTCATGGCGTGCGCCGTCGAACAGCTTGCAGAAATACATGTCGAAGTCGCGCAGGAATGCGTCGAGTCCATAGACATCGCTCAGCGCGATACCCAGGTCACCCCGGTACTCCTTGGCCCAGGTCTCCAGGCCGTAAATCTGGCTGTCGCGCAGACGTGGGCCCAGCGCCTGACAGGCCTGCAAATATTCGTGGGCCATCGTGCCCAGCGGCGTGAGACCCAGCTTCATGGCAAACAGCACATTGCTGGTGCCGGCAAACTGGCCGGGCGCCGCGGTCGCGCTCTCGGGCCGTTTATGGGTTCCAAGCCCGGCCACCAACACACGCAGGACTTCCTCCTGCCATGCCTTGCTGAAACGCCGGCGCGTGCCGTAGTCCGCAATCTTCAGGTCGGACAGTTCGGCCTCTCGCAATTGCCCGATCTTCACGTCCAGCCGCCGGCGCCCTTCGACCAGATCCGGCAAATTGCGGGTATTGCGGAAATACACCTCGTTAACGATTGCCAGCACCGGAATCTCGAACATGATGGTGTGCAGCCAGGGTCCCCGGATCGTGATATCGATCTCGCCGGAGTCCAGCGCCGTCACCGTGATGTACTTCTCATTGAGCGAGAACAGGCCCAGGAAATCGACGAAGTCGCTCTTGATGAAACGCATCGAGCGCAGATAGGCGAGTTCGGAATCGCGAAATTGCAACGTACACAACAACCGGATCTCGTCGCGTATCTCGTCGGCAAACGGCGCCAGATCGAAACTTGGTCCGCCGGCGGCGGGCGGGGCGTGGGCATTGCGGCACTTGAACCGGTACTCGACCTGTGCACCCGGAAACTGGTGCAGCACCGCTTGCATCATCGTGAACTTGTACAGGTCCGTGTCGAGTAGGCTGGTGATGATCATTGTGGCGGTCGGTTCGAGGCAGCGTCGCTGTGCCGGCTTACCGCGCAGTGTAAAGGGAACCGCGCTGTCGGGACGCGTCAAGTCAGGGGCTGCGGATGGTCGGCACAATGTCCGCTGGAGACACCATGACCATGACACCGATTTCGCAAGCACTGATATCGCAACTCGAGGCGATCGCTGCCGTTTTTGAGCCCGTTCCCATTGCCGGACTACATATCCCCAGCGACACAGAATCGGCGGCCGGCGGCAAGCGCGATGCCGCTTTCTGCGCCATCGAATTGCAGGACGGCGCTTTCGGTCTGTCCTACCTGATGCTCGGTGACGCTCGGGGGCAACAGACAGCGGCCCCACAGGGCGCGACCGGGTTGCAGGGCCAGTGTCCTCTCGCGCTGGCGCGACGCTTCAACAGCAGCGATGCCCTCGAACGGGCCTTGGCCCTGGCCTGCGCCAATGCTCTCACTGACTCCGTCTGGCGCCGTGTCGGCTTCGTTCCGCGCTCAGCCGGCAATTCGCTCGGCGATATCGCCTTGTCCGGATCGGACCATTTGGGAATGATCGGCTTCTTCCCGCCTCTGGTTCGGCAGGTCCGAGAACTCGACTGTCAGCTGACTGTGCTGGAACTGGACGAGGCAATTGTGTTGCGCCAACGCCAGCGGTTTCCTGATGTCGATATCTCGCTCGACCGCAGCCGACTGGTATCGTGCAATGTGGTCGTGGGGACCTCGACCATGCTGCTTAACGACACCTTGGACGCGATGCTCGCGGCAGCACCAAAAGCGACACACTTTGCCGTAATCGGCCCGTCTGCCGGATTGTGGCCCGACGCCTTGTTCGAACGCGGTGTCACGTTGATGGGGGGCACACGTATCGTCGACGGACCGGGATTTCGCGCGGCCATCGCAAACGGCACATCATGGAGTGCCTGTGCACAGAAATTCGCAGTCCACGCGGCGCAATGGCCTGGCTGGCGGACGCTTCTGACCTGAGCATATGCACCAATCCGTCCTGACGGCCCTGCGAAACAGGTACTGTCGCTTGGTGTTGCCACAGAGGCAGAAGCGGCATTTCGGGCACTTCTAGAAATTCGCCTCTAATTTGCTGCAGCGCAACAAAAAGGGGTTGTCATGCCGTTTTATCTCCCTATAATTCAATCCATGCTGCACTGCAACATAGACCTGGGAAGCCAGGGTTACGGAGCAGATAGTGAACCCCTTAATCAATCCTGGAGTAATTAATATGTTGACCGTTGAACAAGTTATGGCATCGCACAAAGCCAATATCGAAACCCTGATGGGTCTGACCAGCAAGGCATTTGAAGGCGTCGAGAAGATCGTCGAACTCAACATGACCGCTTCCAAAGCTGCACTGTCGGAAGCCGGCGACCACGCCAAGGCCGTCATGAGCGTGAAAGACGCACAAGAACTGATGACCCTGCAATCTGGCCTGATGCAGCCCCTGGCTGAGAAGACCGCCGCCTACAACCGTCACCTGTACGACATCGCAACGGGTTCGGTTTCCGAATTCACCCGTGCCTTTGAAGACCAGGCAAGCGACAGCCAGAAGAAATTCATGGGTCTGGTCGACACCGCCGCCAAGAACGCACCGGCTGGTTCCGAGACCGCCGTGGCTGTCATGAAAAGCGCTGTGGCTGCTGCCAACAACGCTCTGGAATCGGTCCAGAAGGCTGTCAAACAAGCTACCGAAGTTGCTGAAAGCAACTTCAACACCGTTACTGCCACCGCAGTGAACGCGTCCAAGACGGTTGCCAAGAAGCGTTAATTTGTCGCTTGTTGATGACACCGTCAAAAGATCCGGCGATATTCATCGTCAGATCTGGTCTTCAAGGGAAAACCCTGAGATACTCTGGCGGTAACTGAATTTCAGGTTGTCTCCTCGGGTCCTTTCGAAACCAACAGGTTCAGGGATCCCTTCAAGGCCTCATCGCAAGATGAGGCCTTTTTTTTGGGTATCATTTTTTTGTGATCGCAAATACCACCGCACCGGTCATCGTCGCATTGCTGGCCGTCGGTATGGCGCTCGCCTTTGTGCTGGCTGATCGCCGCTCGCCCACCAGTCAGGCACAGGCCGCGTTCTTGGCATTCACCGGCGTGGCGATAGCAATCGACGTGTTGTGGGTGCTTCCGATGCGCGCTCGCGAGGGCGTCGTGCCATGGGAAGGATTGCTGGTGCTGCCGCAGGTGTTGTCCTTCATCTATGCCTACGAATGGGTTCTGCGCGTGCGCGGAACCATGTCAGCCAATAACCTCAATACCAAGGGCCCGGACCGACTGCTGCGCCTGGGCCAGGCAATGGCCCTTGTTTACGGTGTTGCGGCCGTGGCCTTCCCGCAATGGCGTGCGGATCATTTCAGCAACCTGGTGCTGGACGCTGGCGAAAAAGTACACCCATCGTTCTGGATCTTCTTCACACCGATGGCCTTGTCATTGTTGCTGGGAACCGCCGGAACCCTGTTCACCTTGAACCGACGCCCCGACCGTGCAGAATCCCGCCGCCTGGTGGCATTTGCACTGGGTGCGCCGATCATGGCGACAGGTGTTGTTCTGCCAACCCAGATTGCCCCGTTAATGACGGCCATCGGCTTGCTGGTCCTGCTGGTCGGCTCCGTGCAGTACCACGTAACCCAGGGCCAGAGGGCGCAGTTTTTGTCGCGTTTCCTGGCGCCACAAGTGGCTCAACTGGTAACGCGCCGGGGGCTCAAAAGTGCGACAGACGAGAAGACGCTGGAACTCTCGGTGGTCTGCTGCGACCTGCGTGGCTTTACCGCATTCACCGCCAACACATCGTCCAAACGCGTGATCGCCATTCTGCGTCAGTATTACGACGCGGTGGGTCACGCCGCGGCCTCCTGCGGCGGCACCATCAAGGACCAGGCGGGCGATGGCGTGTTGATCCTGGTCGGCGCACCCATACCCTTTGCAGATCACGCAGATCGTGCCGTGGAACTGGCCCTTCAGATCCGCGTTTTGGGTATCGCACTGTCGCAGGAATGGTCGAACGACGAAATGCAACTGGGCGTGGGCGTCGGAGTCGCCAGCGGTTTTGCAACGGTGGGCGTGATTGGCGGCGCATCACGCCTGGAATACACCGCCGTAGGTTCGCCGGTGAACCTGGCATCGCGCCTGTGTTCGGAGGCATCCCACGGCGAAGTACTGGTTGACGCGCGTACCGTGGCATTGATCGGCAACACCGAACCCAAGCGCCACCTGCGCACGGGCAACACCTTGCAACTCAAGGGTTTCGCCCTGCCGATCCAGAGCTACGTACTCCATATGGCCTGAGCAGCCGGCGGATGCAACCGGCCACGACCACCGCCGCGTCAGGGGCCACCGGATTTTGTATCGCGCGTCAGGATGGCGGTCGTGTTGGCCAGTCGCTCAGCCAGGCTGCGAATCAGTTCAATCGCTGCGTCCGGGTTCTCGCGGATCACGCTGCGGAACAACTCGGCTGAAATGCGCAGCACTTCAATGCGTGTCTGGGCGGTAGCTGTGGCCGTGCGCGGCACACTGCCAAAAATGGCGATCTCGCCCACAATGCCATTGGCACTGACCGTACTGATCACCAGCGGACTTTTTCCATGGGGCCTGTCCACCGAGATGTCGACGGTTCCTTCGATCACGACGTAACACGAATCGCCCACGTCGCCCATGTGAAAGATCTCCTGACCTTGCGCATAGGTCAGTCGTTCACTGCTGAAACACAAGAGCTTCTGCTTGGCCGGAGCGATCTTGTTGAAGATCGGAAACCTGCGAATCAGCTCGACTTCCTGTTCCAGACTCATGCAACTCCTCCTAGGCCGACTTCTTGCCAGCGTTCAACAGCAAATTCAACGGACCACCATCCCTGGACGCCAACTGCTCGTAAGGGCCCTGGTCGACCAGACGTCCGCGATCCATGACCAGAACAAGGTCGAACCGACGGGCAAGAGTCGCGCGGTTCACCACCCAGACAACGGCGCAGCCCTTTCGGGTTTGTAACACGCTTTCGAGCAGCTTGTCTTGCGCCTGCGGATCGAGCACGGCGGTCGCCTGGTCGAGAATCAGCAAGGTCGGGCGTTTGATCAAGGCCCGGGCCAGCGCCAGCTTCTGGCGATCCGGTGGCGAGAGGCGGCTGCCCCCTGTACCCACCGGAAAGTCCAGACCGACCTTGAGCACCATGTCGCGCAGCTTCAGTTCGTCCAGAATCTTGCGCAGCAATACGCCAATCTTCGTGCTGCCGCCGGCCTGACCGGTGGCGATCTTGCCGAACAGAATGTTGTCCTGCAGCGAAGCCGCGCTGTTGAACTTTCCCAGGTCGAAAAATTCGATCGCACCCTTGAGCGCTGACGGCAGGTTCGCGGCGAAGTAGCTTCTAGCCGCAAGAATGCGCTCTTCGAGATCCTCGTCGACCAGGCCCAAACGGTGTTTGGTGACCACCAACTTGAACGGCAGGCCCAGCAGCACGTTGCGATCAGGCTCACTGATGCGATCGAGCCCGGTCGTCGCCACCCGTGTAACGATGTCCTGGACGAGAGGAAGGTCGTCATAGGCAATGAAGCTGAAGCGCTCGAACAACTCATGTCCTGGGGGCAGATCACTGAACAACTCCAGCATGGTCTCGGCCAGCTTGTATCCCACCTTGAGCAAATCCTGGGTCAGCCCGGTTTTGTCCAGAACCTCGCGCACATACGGATGCTGGGCCATGCTCTCGGAATTGAACACCTTGCCCACCGGCGTGCCAAACAACAGGTTCTCCGCCATCGTGGCATTGCGGTTGTAGCGCGATACGTCAAACTGCTCGACCAGGTCCATCAATTCCGGCAGGTTGAGCCGCTCACGCATGGTGTCACGCGCACGCAGGAAACTGGCCTCCTGCTCAGAACCACTTTGCGTGGCCACGGCACTGCGCAGGCCAATCTCGAACAGCGTCTCCTCCAGGTCGACCACCCGTACAAGCTCGAGGATCCGATCTTCCATGGCGTCGGCATCTGCCACGCCCGCCGACTCGTAGTCGAGCCAGGGGGCTGCGATGTCGAGTGTGCAGTTGCCCGCCTTGATCGCCTCGCGCATATGGCGCTCATATTGCCGCCGGCCCTCGCCTTCGTAAGTGACTCGCCCGACCGGACGATGCTTGAGGCCGTACAAAAGGTTCTCGCGCACACTGACCGGAAACAGGTAGGAGACTGCCCCCACATAACTGGTCGCCCTGCCCGTGATGGCCTCCGGCGCTCGGGTCAGTTCGACACCTCCCATCTCGACACCGCCACTGCTGGGCAACAGCAGGCGTGCCAGCGACATGGCCAGTTCACCTGATCCCGAGCCGGTGGAGCCGACAATCGCGACATGGGTGTCCAGGCCGGTTTCGAACGAGACCGCGTCGAGCAACTTGCCACCGGAGTCATCGAGCATGGACAGGTTGTGCACGCGCAAGCTGCCGTCCCGCGGCAACTCCGGCATGTCGATCAGTTCGAGTTGCGATTCCGGCGTGAGGTTGTCCACCGAGAACTGCTCGATGACCTGGGAGTACTTGATACCCGCGTCCATGCGCTCCTGATCCCAGTCGATCAGTTCCTTCACCGGACCCGGCAAATCCTTGTACGCGGCTATCACCGCCACCAGGGCGCCAATATCCAGCCGTCCGACGATGGCCAGGTAGCCACCCACCAGATAAAACAGGAACGGTGTGACCTGCGACAGCAGGTTGTTCAGGAACTTGATCAGGAACTTGCGCTGATAGTGCTCGAATCGGATCACGAACAGGCGGCCCAGGCGGGCGGAAAACTCGGCCCGCTCATAGTTCACCGTGTCGTGCGCATGGATCTCGACCACGCCGTCCACACACTCCGCGACACGGCCTGCAAGATGGCGTGCCGCAATCTGGCGCTGGCGCGACAACTCGAGCAGACGCAGGCGCATCTTGGGAATGATGATGGCCTGCAAAATCACCATGCCAAAGGCCACCATGCCCAGATAGACATGCTGGAACAGGATGAATACCAGGGCGGTCAAGGCTTGGCCGCCAAGATACAGCGGCGTGATGATGGCTTCGCCGACAAAACCGCCCAGCGGGTCGACCTCGTCCTTGATCATGGTCGCCATTTCGGCCGACTTGACCCGACGGAAGGTCGGCAGCGGGAAGCGCAGGATATGGTCGAACAGGTAGTAACGCAAGCGGCGCAACATCCGCTCGCCCATCCAGCCCTTCATGGTGTTGATGCGCAGCTTGATCAGGCCGCTGATGATGATCAGCGCAAGGAAGGTAAGCGTCAGTGCGATCAGGTAAGACGTGCGCTCCAGGGCAAAGCCGTCGAACAGCTCAAACTTCGCCCCGCCCAGCATGTCGGGTAACGAAAAATGAAGACGCAAAAACGCCGCTGTCGCGTCCGGAGTTGCAAATCCCGTGCCCTGGATCGGCTGGTTGATGATCATTTTCGGCAGGTCGAGCGAGGCGTAATAAAACACCATCGACAACACCACCAACGGAACAATCAGCAGTTGTTCCTTGCGGCTGTACTTGAGGATGAACCCGAACAGGCTACGTTCCATGCATTCCCTAGTTGTAGGGGTCGGCAGCGTCGCGCAGACCATCGCCAAGGAAGTTGAACGCCAGCACGACCACCAGCACCGGCAATACCGGCAACATCAACCACGGATACAAGGCCACCACATTGATGTTCTGTGCCTCGTTGAGCAACACGCCCCAACTGGTGATGGGCGGGCGCAGTCCCAGTCCGAGGAAGGACAAGGCGGTCTCACCCAGGATCATGCTGGGGACGGATAAGGTCAAAGAGGCGATCAGGTGGCTGGTGAAGCTCGGCAACAGGTGCCGGCCAATCACACGCCCGGGCGTCGCGCCCATCAGTACCGCAGCCGTGGCGAAATCTTCCTCGCGCAGGGCGAGGAACTTCGACCGTACGGCGCGCGCCAACCCCGGCCAATCGAGCATGCCCAGAATGATGGTGATGCCGAAATAAATCAGGATCGGGCTCCAGGTCACCGGCAAAGCCGCGGACAAGGCCATCCACAACGGCAACTCCGGGAACGAACGCACGATCTCGATCAGGCGCTGGATCACGTTGTCGATCCAGCCACCGTAATAGCCCGAGATACCGCCGAGCACGATACCGATCAGGAAACTGACCGCAATGCCCAGCAGGCCGACTGTCAGAGAGATGCGCGTGCCGTAGATGATGCGCGAGAACATGTCGCGCCCCAGCCGGTCGGTGCCCATCAAAAAGAACGTGCCGTCCTGCGCCGGGCACACCAGATGCACATCGGATTCGAACATGCCCCAGAATCGATACGGATCACCACGGCAGAAGAACCGCAACGGCTCAACCTTAGAGAGGTCAGGCGTGAATTCGCGCTTCATCTTCTCCATGTTCAGCTTCATGCTGTATCCATAGACGAAGGGGCCCACGAATTGACCTTCGTGGAACAGATGCACCGATTGCGGCGGCGCATAGATGAAGGACGAGTCGCGGGAGCTGACCTCGTATGGCGCCAGAAACTCGGTGAGCAGGGCCGAACCGTACATCAGGCCCAGGATCACGGCCGCCACCACCGCAATCCGGTGGCGCCGGAACTTCCACCACATGATGCGCCACTGGGACGCGCGATAGAACTCCTCCTGCTCGGGGGTCAGTGTCTCGGCTGCCTCTGGCTCGAACGGCGCAGTCGACACATAGTGTGGCAGCGGCCCATGCTCGGTCTGTGCCACCGTCATGCGACGCCTCCCGGCAAAACCGGGACGCGGCCCAAACCTGTGACATTCATTTGACAGCCTCTCCAGACAGGCGGATGCGCGGATCAAGCGCAGCCAGCAACAAATCCGAAATGAACATGCCCACCACGGTCAGCAGCGCCAGGAACATCAGGAAGGAGCCCGCCAGGTATTGGTCCTGACTCTGCAATGCATCGAGCAGCATCGGCCCCTCGGTCTGCAGCGACAACACCACCGAAACGATGGCTGAGCCCGATATCACGCTGGGGAGCAGATTGCCGATGTCGGCAATGAAGGGGTTGAGCGACATGCGCAGTGGGTATTTCACCAGCAGCCGCACATGCGGCATGCCTTTGGCGCGAGCGGTGACGACATACTGCTTCTGCAACTCGTCGAGCAGATTGGCGCGCAGGCGCCGGATCATGCCGGCCGTACCCGACGTGCCGATGACGATCACCGGTATCCACAGATGCGACAACACCGACCGGAACTTCTCCCAGCTCATGTCCTTGTCCAGGTATTGCGGATCCATCAGGCCGCCGATCGACAGGCCGAACTGCACGTTTGCGAAATACATCAGTACCAGCGCAAGCAGAAAGTTGGGTGTTGCCAGCCCCAGATACCCGATGAACGACAAGCCGTGGTCACCCCAGCTGTACTGATGGGTTGCCGCGTAAAACCCGATCGGAAACGACACTGCCCAGGTGAACAGGATGACCGACATGTTGAGAATGAACGACAGCAGCAGGCGGTCCCCCACCACGTCGAGCACTGGCAGGTTGTATTCGAACGACCAGCCCCAGTCACCCTGCAGCAGGCCGGAAAATCCACTCGGTCCGGGCCAGATGCCGATCCAGCTCGCATACTGCTCGATGAACGGCCGGTCCAGGCCGAACTGGCTGCGCAGAAACGCGACCTTCTCCATTGCCGCGGCGTCTCCCTGGCTGCGCAACTCGGCGATCTGGTTGGTCAGATAGTCACCCGGCGGCAACTGGATGATGACAAACGTGACAAAGCTGATGACCAGCAGGGTCGGAATCATCAGCAGTATTCGCCGCAGCGTATAACCGAGCACGTCAGTTCCTGCGCGCGTCCGTAAACCAGAACGTGTCCGGCCGGTAGATGCCCAGCAAAGCGCCCGGATCCCAGTTGTAAATGGCTTTCTCCGGCACGTTTTTCAGCGCATTGTTCACCACCACCGGCTGCATCACGTTGTTGACGACACCAATCGAAAATTGCTGTTCGGCGTGGATGGACAACATGCGCTGCCAGATCTTGGTGCGTTCCTCCTGGTTGGCTGCGCGCCAGGAATGCCACAGTTTCATCAGCTCGATCGCCTCGGGAATATCGGGTGCCTCGCCCAACTTGCCCGCGGTCTCGAAATACTGGCCATATTTTGGCCATTGCAGCTGGGCCTGGTCCTTGGGGGCAAGCTCGTCCGGCGCCGTATTGGCCGAAGGCATGCCATTGTCCAGCCCGTAAAAGACCGACATCATCGCCTCGCCCGAGAACACCCGGTTGCGCAGCAGGTCGCGTTGCGACGGCTTGCTGAACAGCTTGATGCCTACCTCACGCCAGGTTTCGCGGATCAGCTCGAGCACATCGGTCTGCTCGGTGCTCTCTCCTGCGGTCTCGACGATGATCTCCAGCGGCCGGCCATCTGACAGCCGCCGCACGCCGTCCGGTCCACGCTTGAGCCCGATCTCGTCGAGCAGCTTGTCGGCCGCCTTCTTGTCGAATTTTGTCCACTGGGTCTGGAACTCCTTGCGAAACAGCGGACTCTCGGGCACCACCGTGTTGTTGCTCTCGGTGGCCAGGCCGAAATACAGCACCTGGTTGATCTGGGCACGGTCGATCGACATCGACAAGGCGCGGCGGAATCGCACATCGCGGAATAACTGGCGCCAGACTGGATCGACCACATGCAGGTTGGGATACAGGGCCAGGTGCGATCCCTTGGCCGTACGCCACAGATAGGTCTTGTAGTCGCCAGCTTTCTCGCCCTTCTTCAGGAATGTGTAGTTGCTGAACGCCACATCACGCGCCTGCAGGTCGGACTCGCCAGCCCCGGCCTTGGCCGGAATCAGCTTGGAGTCGATGATCGGCAATACGACCCGGTCGATATAGGGCAGCTGCCGACCGTTGCTGTCGACGCGATGGAAATACGGATTGCGCACCAGCACGAACCGGTCGGCCGGAGGTTTGGTGGTATTGATCCAGGGCTCGAGTGTCGGCAACTTCGGGTTGTCGAACTGGTACATGTTGTCTTCGCGATTGTGGATCGCGGCCCAGCTGCGTTTGCCGGGTTCGGCCTTTTCCGCCTCGACCACCTTGGCGTTGTACTTCTTGTGAAACTGTTTCAGGTAATGCGCCGGACGGTAGATCAGCAGTGGCGAGGGGCCGGCCATCAACGCCAGGAAATCAGGGTTCGGCTTGGTCCAGGTGTAACGCACCGTGGTCTTGTCCAGATACTCCACCTTGGGTGCCTGCCCGTCGACGATCAGCGCCGCCGGGGGGCCCGCCGGGCTCAGGTCCCTGTCGTTGGCCACGTCCTCCCAGAAATAGCGGAAGTCGTCGCTGGTGAAAGGCGCACCATCAGACCATTTGTGTCCGGGACGCAGCTTCATCGTGAAAACGCGGTCATCTTTGGCGTCGATGTTCTGCAGCAGATCCGGCGCCAGCGCGTAATTGCGGTCATAACCTACCAGTCGGGCATAGCCGTAAACCACCATCATGCGGATGTCGCGTGAACGCGCAATCAGCATGTTCAAGGTACCCCCGTGCTGTCCCAACTCCTGGGCCTTGCCGTCCATCGTGACCACCAGCGGGTTCTCCGGCAGGCGCTGCTTGACCGGCGGAAGCTTCTTGGCCGCCACCTCGTCGCGCAGCATCGGCGTCTCGATCAGGTTGGCAGGCGCCGCCGCCTGGGCAGCACATGCAAGCAAGGCCAGCAATGCCGGAGTCAGCAGCGTGACGGCCAGTCGCTGCAAAGGCCGGGTTGCCTGGAAAGTTGGTTTCATCTTTTTAGCTCCGAAATATCCACGTCAGCGTGGGCACGCACGAAATGTTGATTACCGACATCGATCATGCCGACACGCCGGGATCCGTCAAGCCGGTAAGGGTCTGGCCAGGCCGACGGAATGGACGTCTTGCCCTCCATCAGCGCCCGGAAGTCGAGCTTGCGGTCCAGGTCCGGATCCGGCACAGCCGCCAGCAGGGCCCGGGTATAGGGGTGCAGCGGGTTGGCAAACAGCTCATCGAATGCGGCGATCTCGACCAGGCGGCCGGCACACATCACGGCGATGCGGTCGGCAATGTAGTGCACCACGGCCAGGTTGTGCGAGATGAAAAGATAGGTCAGATTACGCGCTTCGCGCAGATCGAGCAGCAGGTTGAGCACCTGCGCCTGCACCGATACGTCCAGCGCCGACACCGGCTCATCGCAGATCAGCAGGTCCGGATTGAGCGCCAGTGCCCTGGCGATGCCGATCCGTTGGCGCTGTCCGCCGGAGAAGCTGTGCGGATAACGCCGCAGGTGGCGCACATCGAGGCCCACCAGGCCCATCAGTTCCTTGACCCGCTCAAAGCGCTCATCCTCATCGCCGATGCCATGGATCACCAGCGGTTCACTGACGATGTCGTTCACAGTCATGCGCGGATTGAGCGAGCCGAAAGGGTCCTGGAACACGAACTGCACCCGGCGCCGATAGGCGAACAGCTCTGCGCCTTCGAGTTTGAGCACATCGCGGGGCTGACCCCGGTCATTGAAGATGATGTGCCCGCTGTCAGGTTGTCCGGCGCGCAGGATCATCTTGGCCGTGGTGGTCTTGCCGCAACCAGACTCCCCGACCAAGCCAAGGCATTCTCCGGGCGCAACGTCAAAACTCACGTCGTCGACGGCAATCGTTTCATCACCGGCCTTGCTGCCAAACAACGAGCTCTTGCGCGTGCGAAAGCTCTTGCTCAGGTTGCGCACCGACAACATCGGCTCGGTCTTGTCGGCCGCAAGCGTCGGGTGGCCATGCGGCGTACCGGGATGCCCTGCCGAGCCGACAGAAATCTCGCGCAACGGCGTCAGTCGTTCGCCCGGTTCCATGTTGAAACGCGGCACGGCACGCAGCAAGGCCTTGAGGTAAGGGTGGCGCGGGTCGCGGAACACGTCATCGACAGTTCCGGCCTCCATCACCTTGCCGTGGTACAGCACGACCACTTCGTCGGCCATGTTCGCGACCACGCCCAGATCGTGCGTGATCATCATCATGGCCATGTGCAGGTCGCCCTGCAACTGCTTGATCAACTGCAGAATCTGCGCCTGGATGGTTACGTCGAGCGCCGTAGTAGGCTCATCGGCGATCAGCAGCGCCGGTCGGCACACCAGGGCCATGGCGATCATGGCACGCTGGCGCAGACCGCCTGACAACTCGAACGGATAGGTATGTTCGGCCTTGACCGGATCCGGAAAGCCGACCAGTCGCAGCATCTCGACCACTGCGGCACCACGTTCGGCTTTGCCCATGCTGGCGCGATGCAGCGCCAGCGCTTCACCGATCTGGTTGCCGATGGTGTGCAACGGAGACAAGGCCGTCGTCGGCTCCTGGAATATGATGGAGATCCGTCCGCCGCGGATCGACTGCATCTGAGCGCCTCGCATGTCCAGCGATGCGATGTCGATTGCCACGTCGCTTTGGCGCGGGTCACGGAACTCGATTGATCCGTGTTCGATGCGCGCCACGCGCGGCAGGATGCCCATGATGGCCTGCGCAACAATGGATTTGCCCGAGCCAGACTCACCCACGAGCGCCATCGTCCGCCCTGCCGGAATGCGAAACGAAACGCCATCGACGGCCTTGATCAGGCCGGCATCGACGTCAAGATAGACCTTGAGGTCCTTGACCGTTAAAACGTTAGACATGTCCAGCTAATAGTGACACCCGTAGCGCATGTTGTGGCAGTGGCTTGCAAACACCGGCTCTCGAATCCGAATACCGTCCCGTCAAGCCTCTGCGCGTCGCCTGCATCAGTCGACAGTTCGTCTTCAGTATAGAAGAAGGGTTTCATCCGGCTCCCCGGTGTAAACACGGGTATGCGCCGATAAAAGCGGCCGGCCGGCCCGGAGTCATGCGGCTGCAAACAACGCGCCGGCACTGCGCCAGCGCACCGCGGCAAGGTCGCGCGTGAACTCGAACAGTCGCGCGAGAAAAGTCCAGCTGGGCTCATCATGCACTGCATGGTGACTCAGCACGCCTGTGGCCTCGTCTGCATCCACCCGCCCCTCGCGCCGCGCCTGCAAATGGGCCACAGTCGCGGCCAGCGCGGCGTCCTCACCCACAAAGCCACGTGTACCCTGCCAGTCGATGATGTCCACATGGGTGTTGACCTGAATCACGCCCGGCACCATTGACGCATCGCCGCGCGGACCAAATCGACTCAGCCCCCGGTAGCCAGCCTGGCCCAGTTGCAGCAGCAGGTCCGGTGATGACACGCGGTTCCAGGGAGGTACCAGCACCGGCAAGGAACAAGGCCCCTGAATGGACGCCCTGGCCTGCACCAACCTTGCCAGCACATCGGGCACCGGCTCGGCCAGTGGGAACTCAGTTTTCTTCTCGCCTTTTGCCGCGCGACTGCGATGGTCGCAACCATGCTGCAGAATCGACACCCATTCGCCGGGCGCCGCCACCAGTTCAGTCGCGGCATGCAGCGGGATCATGGCCAGCGCCAGCGGCACCTGCGCGGTCTGCGCCAGCGTCAGCAGACGCGTCAGTGCAGGCGCCGGCTGGCCCGCGTCGTCGTCCCGCCACCAGAACTCGGCGACACGACCGGCTTCGTTCCAGCGTGCCAGCTCATTGTGCAGGTTATCCCAGGCTGCGGTCATTAGAAAACCTCCGCCCGTCGGGCTGCGGTGCGAGCTTGCTTGGGGGCGGCCCGGCGCATGCTCATACGGTGACCGCCTGCATCCATGCCGACAATAGTCGCGCACTGGTAGCCGCACCGTCCAGGTTGACGGCTCCGGGTTGGAGCGGGCCACGCAGCGCGGCCCGGTTGATGGCCTGCGCCAGGTTCTGTGGTGTCAAATCTGCTTCCTCCACCATGTCGATCCACTCCTTTTCGGCCAGTACGCGCGCCCGCAGCGCCTGCTCGGTCTCTGCGCCACCGGCGAACGGAACCATCACCGCGCGGGTGCCGGCCTGCAGGGTTTCCATGACGGTGTTGTAGCCTGCCTGGCTGACGGACAGGCGACAGCGACGCAACAGTGAGCCGAAATCAGGCCGGTTCGGCTCTACGATGATGCCATCAACACCTGCAGTTAGTCGCGCCGACGCGGTCAACTCGTCGCAGGCAGACGAACCCATGGCCGGGCCGACCAGGATACGCCAACGCAGGCTGGCCAACGCCGACAGTGACCGGGCACGGATGGCCGTTTCGAGCAGCGCACGGCCGACGGCGCCGCCTCCCGCCGAAACAAGAACCTCGTTGGTGCCACATCCGCCCGTGTTTGTTGCCGCGTCCCTGGTCACGGCCGGATCGACGACATAACCGGTGTAGTGCAATCGCCGTCCCAGCGACTGCACATGGGCAAAGGTCTGACCGAACGGCAGCAGCGCCGGGTCGCCATGCACCAGCACGTGATCGAAATACTGGTCGAAATAGTCCAGCATGCGTTTCTGGCGCTCCGGGTCCCGGCTGCCGCCGAGAACGTCCCGGACTGACGAGACAATCACCGGTGCCGGCCTTGCCTGGCGCGCGGCATCGAGCAACGGCAAGAGTTCGAAGCGCATCTGACGCCGGCCAAACGGAAACAGCTCGACAACCAGCGCCTGGGGTTTTTGCTCCTGCCACAGCGCCAGCAATTGGTCGCGACGTGCCTGCCTCAAAGCCTCCGTGACGGCTTGCCCCTGGTCGTCGACCAAGGACTTGAAACCCGTGTCAGCCGCTGCCACCGGCGGCAACTGGACGAAATTCGCCACATTGACCAGCAGGCCCGGCACCGGCATGCCGCCACTGACCAGCGTCACTTCCATGCCGCCGCGTGTCATGGCGTCACCCAGCAAAGCTGCTCGGCGCAGATGACCGGTACCCAGCAGATGCTGGACATACACCAGCACGCGGCGCGCGCTCATAAAAGTACCCGCGTGCTGCGCACTGCGGCATTCGCCTTGGGAGCGGCCCGGCGGCTAAAGAACGAACCCTGCGTGCTGCGCACCGCGGCATTCGACTTGGGAGCGGCCCGGCGGCTCATGAGCCAATCTCCGGCAAGGCAATATTGAGTTGCAGTACCGACGGCAATCCATCAGGGTCCAGCGTGAAGCTGTGCAGTGCGGTCCAGTCCAGCTTGGCAGGCGGCCTACCCAACATGTCCCATCCGGTGGCCAGTGCAAAAATCACCCGGATCACACCCCGGTGTGTGACCGCCAAGGTGGCCGCATCCGAGGCCGCGCATTGGACCAGCCACGGACGGACTCGCTCGAGCACCAGCCGTGGGCTTTCCCCTTGCGGTGGCTGAAAATCCATGCCCCGATCTTCATTGGCGGACATCGTTGCACCCAGCTCTGCGCGCAATTCGGCCAGGCGCCGGCCCTCCCATTCGCCCCAGTCCATTTCGATCAAACGCGGTTCGATCGAGACGCGCTGCAGTCCGAGCGCCGCGGCACTTTGCTGGCAGCGAGTCAGCGGGCTGCTCACAACCGGCGCCAAAGCCCAGTCGGCAGGCAGTCGACGCGCGGCCAGTGCGGCCCTGCCGCGGTCGCTCAGTGCCACATCGGTACGCCCTTGCACCCGTTTGTCCTGGGTCCATGGCGTTTCGCCGTGACGCAACAACGCCAGCGTGGCAGTCAAAATCGGACCTCAGCGCTGCGCACTACGGGATTCGCCTTGGGAGCGGCCCGGCGGTTTACCGGACGACCCTGCGTGCTACTCACTACGGGATTCGCCTTGGGAGCGGCCCGGCGGCTCATGATTTCACCTGTGACGGTCGCAACGGCTCGAGTGCCGATGCCAGGGTATGGGCCGCCTGCAGCAGACTACGCGACTGCTGGACAAATTGGGCCGCGGCAAAACCCATCGCCCGTCGACGCGACGGATCAGCCAACAAATCGCGCAGACAAGCCGCCAGCAGCGGCGCATCCATTTCAGCCGCCAACAGTCCGGTGGCGCCATGCTGCACCACGTCCGGCACGCCACGCGTGGCGCAGGACACCACCGGCAGCCCGGCCGCCTGCGCTTCGAGCATGGCCATGCCGTAGGCTTCGTTGACGGCCGGCCAGACGCAGATATCGCTGGCCGCGTAGACCACGGCCATGGTGCGCGCGTCGCAGGCTCCGAGAAACCGCACACGGCCTGGCGCCGCCTGGTTCAACAGGCCCTCGACTTCGTCACGGGCATCCCCATCGCCGGCGACCAGCAATTGCCAGTGCAGGTCGGGCAGCAGGCGTAAGGTGTCTGCCAGCAGCCGATAAGACGCCAGTTTGTCGCCGGGACGCATCATTGCGGGCACCACCAGCCACGCCAGCTCCGGCGCCAGCGACTGCCGCGCGCACAGGCGCGCCCGCCACAACGTCTTCTTGCGTGCCGCCCGCCGGTAAGGTGCGGGATCGAGAAACGGCGGCAGACGCCGGATGCGCCCGGCATCGATCACGACCTGCAACAAGCCGGCGACATCAAAGGCGGTTGGACACAACAGCAGATCAGCCGATTGCAGGGCCTGCTCTACCGCCGCATGTCCCATGGCCCAAGGGCCGACCGCGCGCTTGGCGGCGTGGGAGGCTTCAGCCACGACATACGCGATGCCCAGCGCAGCGCAAATCTCGGGACCGATCCAGTCGGGCGCCTTGTAGTACAGGTGGTAGGTGAACCAGATGTCGGGGCGCTGCGCGGCCGGACCACATTGCCACTGCTTGATCAGGTCCCGGGCGATCCCTGTGCCCTGTGTGGCCAGTTCCTGCTGGCGCTTCGAATCGCCATCACGCTCGAAGCTGCGGAACTCCGACGCCAATTCCACCGTATGCCCGGCCAGACGCAAGGCGTCGATCAACAGCCGGGCCACACGGCGGTCACCCGATGCCGTCGGGTGGGTCGGCGCCTTTAAAGGCGCGTAGAACGCAATGCGCATGAGGCATTGTAGAAGTGGGTCAACGCGATTTCACAAGGGGCAGCGCCGTACAATCCGCCGCTTTGGACCCGGCCACCTGTGGCCCGCGGCCCTGTTCTCTGCCAGCAGGCTTGAGCCCCTGCGCAACCGGCCACTGATCCTGATGTGCGGAATTTTTATTGCCTTTGAACGTGCCCGGCCGGTGGCGCTGGCCCGTGCCCGGCAAGCGACCGCGGCCTTGCAACACCGCGGCCCTGACAGCCTGGGGCACACCGAGTTCAGCTGGAACTTGCATGGTGCCAACGGTCCCGTCGCGATATCAGGATTCCTGGGCCATACGCGTTTGTCGATACTGGATCCGCAAACGCGTTCGGACCAGCCGTTCCGGCGCGGCCAGCATACGCTGGTCTACAACGGGGAGGTCTACAACTTCCGCGAACTGCGCACCCGGTTGGCTCAGGCTGGCGAGCGCTTCGACACCGATGGCGACACCGAGGTGCTGCTTAGCCTGCTGGCGCATGAAGGGTTGATGGGCCTGAACCAGGCCAATGGCATGTGGGCCTTGTGCCTGCTCGACCAGTCCAACGGAACACTCACCGCGACGCGTGACCGGTATGGGAAGAAGCCGTTGTTCTGGTATCAGGACGACGCGCGCCTGTGCCTGGCGTCGGAGATCGGGCCGATCCAGACCTATCTCGGCCAGGCCCCTGCGATCATGGCGACCGATTTGGACAACTACCTGCACAGCGGCTGGTGTTTTCCACACGCCGACGGTGCGACCCACCTGCAGCATATCCGCCAGGTGGTGGCTGGAAGTGCCATCCGGTTTGACTTGTCGACCTGGAGCCGCAGCACTGAGACCTGGTTCGACCTGTACACCCATGTGGCGCATGGTGACAAGGACCCGGCACATCTCGGGGAACTGATACGCGATGCTGTCTGCGCCCGCCTCGTCGCCGACCGGCCGGTCGGCCTGTTGTTGTCCGGCGGTGTCGACAGTTCGTTGATTTTGTCGGTGCTGGCGCACCAGGGCCTGACCGAGCAGGTCACCTGCTTCACCGGCGACGCCGGCAAGAGTGATGACGCGCGTTACGCGCGCGCATGCATCGAGCAACTGGGCATCCGCAGTATCAACCTGCCGCTGGACTATGGCAGCGCCAGCATGGACAGCTTTCTGCAGGTATGTCGGCATCAGGAAAAGCCGTTTCCGTTCATCGGCAATGCGCTGGCCATGCCCCAGCTGTACGCGCACATTGCCGAATACGCCGTGCCGGTGGTGCTCGACGGAACCGGCGGTGACGAGATTTTTGCCGGTTACTGGGACCGCTATTTCCGCTTCGCCGCGGCCCAGGCCGTGGCAGCGGGAGATACGCAGTGGTGCGAACAGGTGATTCAGGCGAATGCAGACAGTCCGCGCGTGTCGGCCGTCATCGCGCAAGCTATGGCCTGGGTTGCCAACGCGCCATGTGGTTTGGAACCTGCATCCGGTTTGCGCCGCGAGGCCGATGACCCGACGGACATGGACGGGTTCGTGCACCATGCTGCGCGCCAGGCGCCGGGCTGCGATCCGCTGGCCCACTTTCGAGGCGACCTGACCCAGGCGCTGGTGCTCGATGCGGGGGCCGGCCGGCTGCACGAGTGGTTATGGCAAAACGACCGCAACGCGATGATGTCGGGCATCGAGAACCGCAGCCCGCTGCTCGACTACCGACTGGCGCCCTACATGGCGAGCGGCCATGCCGACAAATTCGTCGGTCCCTGGAACAAACATGTTTTGCGCTCGGTGTTTCCAGTGGCACTGCCGACGCAATGGCGCCGCGACAAGCAAGGGTTTCGCTGGGTCTACCAGCGCTTCCTGCGGCAGAACCAGGACCAGATCCTGCAACTGATTGCCGCATCGGACATCCTGCCCGAACGCGTCGATGTCGGCCGCTTCCTCGACGCTGCGCGCAGCGACCCCCGCTATCTGGGCTGCAGTCTGCTGCACCGCATGTTGTGTATTGCAGGTCTGGAGCAGACCTGTGGTTGGAGCGGCATCGCCCACACGCCGGTACCAGCGCACTGACCCGGCTGCCGGCTCAGATCGTGGCGTTGGCGCCCGCTGCATGCAAGCCGAATTTGCCTGCCAGGCGTTCGATGTTCGCTTGCAGACCAAACTCGGCGTGAACCCGATCCCGTCCGGCCTGCCCCAACTGCAGTCGGCGCCCGGGCGAACGAATCAGGGACTCCAGCGCCGTTGCCAGCGCCTGCGGATCTTGCGGTGGCACCAGCAGCCCGGTGGCACCATCAACGATGAGTTCATGAATGGCAGAGACGTCCGACGCGACACAGGCCACGCCCTGGCTCTGGGCTTCCATCAGTACATTGGGCAGCCCGTCGCGATCACCGTCTTCGGCAATCCGGCTGGCCAGCGCAAACAGGTCGGCGTCGCGATATAGCGTTATGACCTGCTCCTGCGCCATAGCGCCGCACCACCGGATGCGCCCGTCCAGGCCCGCGGCTTCGGCCTGGGCCTGCAAGGTCTGGCGCAAGGGCCCGCCACCGACATGCACCAGGCGCCAATACAACTCCGCGGGCAACAGTGCCAGGGCCTGCAACAGGATGTCCGTGCCTTTTTTCTCGACCAGCCGCCCCACGGACATCAGCACCACCGGGTCATCGCGGTCACTTCCATCGCGCGGCTGGCGCGTTGTCGGCTGCTGCACGAAGCGCTGCAGATCCAGCCCGTGGTAGACCAGCTCGACGCGATCGGCCGGCGCCAGTGTTGCCAGGTAGTCGCGGTTGGTGGCGGTACAGGTCACCAGCCAGTCGCACGATGCCAGTTTCTCGCGCAACTCCCATTGCGGTGAGGTCCAGATGTCCTTGGCATGCGCCGAGCCCGACCAGGGCAAGCCCCGCATGGTGGCCGAATACCGCGTGACCGACGCCGGTGTGTGCAGGAAATGTGCGTGCAGACGCACCACGTCGCGCGGCAACTCGGCCGCCAGCACCAGTGCCTGGCCGAAACGCCGACCGCGATTGGCACTGCGGTCACGCCACCAGTCACGCAACCACTGGGCACGGGCCTGGCCATAACCCGGCAATTGGCGGGCCCGCCACCAGGCGCGCAGCACCCGCAATGGCTCTTGGTACAGGTATTCCGGCAGGTAGACGACCGGCGCCTGGATCTCGGCGTGTATCGGATGGACCTGCTTGTCAGTCGGATGGCGCAGCGACGCGATCAGGATCTGCAAGCCCCGGCGCTCGAGCGCCGCGATTTCCTGTGCGATGAAGGTCTCCGACAGGCGCGGATAACCCTTGAGAACAAAGGCGGTCCGTCCCGCGCCCTGTCCCACCGCCACTTCAGCCAATACGTGCCACCTGGGACTGTCCTTCGTCTTCCGGCCGATGAATCCACGGCGCCACCAGTTTGGCAACGTTAGGCAGGCCTTCGAGCAGCCCCGGCACAACGGCGCTAGACGGCAATGGCTGGCGCGGCAATGCCCGCAGCGCATCGGCCATCACCTGCGGGTCACGCGCGCCGTCTTCAAGCAACATGCTGACCAGTCCGAGATTGGCCGCGCTCGATGCCCGGATGAACTGCTCCAACCGGGGTTTGGTGCGCGGAATGATCAGAGCGCGCTTGTCCAGCGACAAGACCTCGCAAAATGTGTTGTAGCCGCCCATGGCCACGACACCACTGGCACCGGCCACCAGCGCCTCCAGATTGCTGTGGAAGGTGATGGCATCGACGCGCTTGAGCTTGGCGGCACGATTCATGAATTCGGTCTGGCGTTCGGGCTGCATGAACGGCCCCAGCACCAGCAAAGCCGGGTACGGCAGCATGGAGTCATGCTCGTAAGCCCGCAAAACCCAGTCGATCAGTTCCTCGCCGTCGCCACCACCACCCGTGGTGACCAGGATGTAGGGCTTCTTGGTGATTTCGGGTAATCGCGGGGGTGCGCCGGCGGTGGACACCTCGCGCGCCAGGTAGCCGGTGTAGGTGATCTTCTTGCGCACACTGGCCGGCAAGGTGATGCCCTCGAGTGGCTCGCAGATCTGTGGCAGGCCATAGATCCAGATTTCGTCGTACAGATCGCGCAGCGCTGGCAGAACCTTCTTGCGTTGCCATTCAGGCACCAGTAGCTTGGGCTCGTCCATGACGTCGCGTATGCCCATCACCAGGCGCGTACCACGCTGCTTGAGCATCTTGAGTGTTTCCAGCACTTCGCCGCGCAAGCCCAGCGGCTCCTTGTCGACGATGAAGATGTCCGGGTCGAACATCTCGGCCGTGTGTTTGATGATGGACGCGCGCATTTCGAGCATTTGGTCCACATCGATATGCAGGTTCAGCGGTGTGTACTCGCCATTGCGCTGTTTCACCTCGCCGGGCACGCGAACGAAATCGACGCGGGAGCGGAAGTCGAAACTCCCGATGATGGGAGAGCCCGAGAGGATCAGGACCGACAGGTGCTTGAAACGGTCAACCAGCGCATGTGCAATGGTCCGGCATCGACGCAGATGACCCAGCCCGAAGGTGTCGTGGCTGTAAATCAGGATCCGGGTGTCTTTTCGGTCTCGCTCCATCGTGCTCTCCAATCGAATCGTCTCGCCAGGCCAAGTAGGTATTGAGGTGCCGTCGTGCCCGCGCGTGGAGCGAAGCGGAATTATAGTTCTGCACCTTCGCGGCCCTTACAGCCTATCTCCGGGCTGCGCGGCACGCCCGCCCGCCCGCTCGGCGTTGGCATTGCGCCATGCCCACATCGACCCTTGCGCTGGCCCAGTCTCATGCCCTTGCGCCACGCTCCCGGTTCAAGCCGGTCAACCTTGGCATGTGTCCACCCGGTTCGCGGCCATGGTCCGCCCCCTTCATGCGGGGCTGATTCTGTTCTTTTTTTGTCAGCACGCATTTTCTGAACCATGCGCTGGGCCCGATCTCCAGCACAGGGAAGTCAGCGTATCGAGCGGGCCAGTTGCGTCTTGAACGCTGGCCAGGCCGCCAGCATCGCAGTGCGCCCCGCCTCGATGGAGCGCCTGCGCGCGGCGAAATCAGTGCTGCCAACGTCCGTCAGAATCGGTCGCACAACAATGTCGGCGCCACGCAATTCCAGGGCGTTGATGCTCTTGCCCATGATGGAAAAGGTCTGCATCAATACCTGCAGCATGCCGTCCGCTCCACCACCTTGGGGTGGGCTCGAAATGTCCACCGCGATGACGAAATCAGCCCCCATCTCGCGTGCAAAGCGCACCGGCACCGGCGCCACCAGGCCGCCGTCGACATAGTCCCGGCCACCGATGCGTACCGGCTGAAACAAGGCCGGAATGGCACTCGACGCTCGCACGGCCAACCCGGTATCACCGCGGCGGAACACGACGCTGTCGCCACTGTTCAGATCGGTGGCCACGATGCCCAAAGCAATCTCCATGGCCTCGATCGGCCGCATGCCGACCTGCTGGTTCACATATCGGGCGAGCGCATCGCCGCGCAGCATGCCGCGCCGGAACATGGGCAAGGTCCAGTCGGTCAGGCTGGCCTCCTCCATGTCTTCGGCGATCTGCTGAAGCTGAGCACCGGTGCGCCCGCTGGCATATATCGCAGCCACCAGACTGCCAGCCGAAGTACCGATCACGAATGAGGGACGCACACCCGCCTCCTCCAGCACCTGGATCACCCCGACATGCGCAAAGCCCCGTGCAGCACCGCCACCGAGCGCCAGCCCGATTCGGGGCGCCGGCTTGGGTGGCGGCACGATGGCC
>JBBQJP010000067.1:0-23654 GCA_038326025.1 Burkholderiales bacterium | reverse complement strand
GAACAGACCGTCGATTCCCTGGGTAAACAACAAACGTCCAGTCCAGCCGCGCGGATGGTGCAGGTGCAGGTCGAACTTGTGCTGCAAGGCAATATAGAAACCCACGCCACCGAGCACGGCGATGGCACTCATCAGCAGCGGCAGGTTGAAACCGTGCCAGATCGCCAGGTGGTACTCAGGCGGTGCGGTCCCCAATACGGCGGTGGCCGCTACATGCACCATCGGCCCGAAGGTGATGGCCGGCAGGATCCCCACCACGATGCAGGTCACCACCAGCAGGATGACCGGAGCCTTCATGAACAAGGGCGGTTCATGCGGATTCGGATTGGCCATGTCGCGCGGCGGTCCGTTGAAGAACACGTCGTGGATGAAACGCAGCGAATACGCCACCGAGCAGATGCCGCCAATCGTGGCGGCCAGCGGAACCAGCACACCGAAGGCGAAATCGGACTGACCCTCGACCGCAGCGGCGAAAAACATCTCCTTGGACAGAAAGCCGTTGGCCAGTGGCAAGCCGGCCATCGAAGCCGCAGCGATCATGGCCAGGGTCGCGGTCCACGGCAGGAATTTCACCAGGCCCCCCAGGCGCCGAATATCGCGGGTGCCGGTCTCGTGGTCGATGATGCCGGCCGTCATGAACAACGACGCCTTGAACGTGGCGTGGTTCAGGATGTGAAAGACCGCAGCCACCGCCGACAGCGGTGAGGACAGCCCCAGCAGGAAAACGATCAGTCCGAGATGGCTGATGGTCGAATACGCCAGCAGGCTTTTGATATCGTGACGGAACACCGCCACGTAGGCGCCGAACACCATCGTCGACAGACCCACTGTCGCCACCACCGACTCGAACAGTTCAGTGCCACCGATGACGGGATACAGCCGCGCCAGCAAAAAGATGCCGGCCTTGACCATGGTGGCCGAATGCAGATAAGCGGACACCGGCGTGGGCGCTGCCATGGCTTCGGGCAACCAGAAATGAAACGGTACCTGGGCACTCTTGGTGAAACAGCCCACCAGGATCAGCGCCAGCATCAACGGATACAAGGCGTGGGCCTTGACCTGCTCGCCCCGGGTCAACATCTCGGACAGGTCGTAGGTGCCTGCCATCTGGCCCAGCAATACGATACCCGCCAGCATCACCAAGCCCCCGCCCCCGGTGACGGCCAGCGCCATACGCGCGCCGGCCCGCGCATCGGCCTTGTGGCCCCAGTAACCGACCAGAAGGAACGACGAAATACTGGTGAGCTCCCAGAACACCACCAGCAGCAGCAGATTGTCCGATAGCGCGACACCCAGCATCGCCGCCATGAACAACATTAGCTGCGAGAAGAACTTGCCCGCCGGATCGTCATGGTGCAGGTAATACGCGGCGTACAGGATGATCAGCAGGCCCACACCGGAGATCAGCAAGGCGAACATCAGCGCCAGACCATCAAGCCGGAAATGGGCATTGAGGCCGATGGCCGGAACCCACTCGCCGCCAGCGAGTAGCGTCTGGCCGGCGAACACTGCCGGCGCCTGCATCAGCAGAAGTGCGAAGGCCGTGCCGGTCACGGCGGCCGCGATCCAGGCCACCAGGCGGCGGCGTTCCGGCGAGTTGACGCGGCCCGCCCAGAAACACAGCGTGGTGCCGAGAATCAGCGGAAGCAGGACAACGAGTACAAGCGGGTTCGGCATATTTTTGTGGTGGTGGCAGAGCCCCGCTTGATCATACAAGGGACGCGAAGCCTTTCCGTTCAGGACTCACGGGTCTGCTCAAACCCGATGCCTGCGTGCGCTTCCGTCATGAGCGGGCGTCGGCTGCAGGTACCGCAAACGCTGCCCCTTGCCTCCATGTTGCCATCAACCGCGTTGGATACGCTGGCCGCGGCCACACAATGGCCCTTCGAGCCTTGGGTAAACTCGGATCAGGACATCCCGACCAGCCAGGACCATTGACATGCACTCCCACACTACCTCTATTCGCCAGGCCGACCTGATTGAATCCGTCGCCGCCGCATTGCAGTTCATCAGTTACTACCACCCAGCCGACTACATTGCGCATCTGGCGCGCGCCTATGAGCGCGAGCAAAGCCCGGCGGCCAAGGACGCGATCGCGCAGATCCTGACCAACTCACGCATGAGCGCCACCGGCCACCGGCCGATCTGCCAGGACACCGGCATCATCAACGTGTTCATCAAGCTGGGCATGGACGTGCGGCTTGAAGGTTTCAGCACCACACTGGACGACGCCATCAACGAAGGTGTGCGCCAGGCCTACCTGAATGCGGACAACCCCTTGCGCGCCTCAGTCGTGGCCGATCCGCATTTCGACCGCAAGAACACCAGCGACAACACGCCGGCCGTGATCCATGTGGAACTGGTTGCCGGCAACAAGCTCGACGTAACCGTTGCGGCCAAAGGTGGCGGCTCGGAGAACAAGTCCAAGATGGTGATGCTCAACCCGTCCGATTCAATCGTCGACTGGGTGCTCAAGACAGTGCCGACCATGGGCGCCGGTTGGTGCCCACCCGGCATGCTGGGCATCGGTATCGGAGGTACGGCCGAACGGGCGGTGCTGCTGGCCAAACAGGCGTTGATGGACGACATCGACATGTACGAACTGCTGCAGCGCGGCCCGAAGAACAAGACGGAAGAACTGCGCATCGAGCTGTACGAGAAAGTCAACGCGCTGGGCATAGGCGCGCAGGGCCTGGGCGGCCTCACCACGGTGCTTGACGTCAAGATCAACATGTTCCCGACCCATGCCGCCGGCAAACCGGTGGCCATGATTCCCAACTGCGCTGCCACCCGCCACGCCCACTTTGTTTTGGACGGTTCCGGCCCGGCCTATCTGGAGCCACCGTCGCTCGACCTGTGGCCGAACGTGCAGTGGACACCAGACTACAAGAAAAGCCGCAAGGTCGACCTGAACACGCTGGACAAGGCCGAGATCGCGACCTGGAAAGCCGGCGACACCTTGCTGCTGAGCGGCAAGATGCTGACCGGGCGCGACGCGGCGCACAAACGTATCCAGGACATGCTGGCCAACGGTGAAAAGCTGCCGGTGGATTTCACCAACCGCACGATCTATTACGTCGGCCCGGTCGATCCGGTCGGCGACGAGGCCGTTGGCCCGGCCGGCCCGACCACGGCCACCCGCATGGACAAGTTCACCGACATGATGCTGGCCCAGACCGGCCCGATCAGCATGATCGGCAAGTCCGAGCGCGGCCCTGAGGCCATCGAGGCGATCCGCAAACACAAGAGCGCCTACCTGATGGCCGTGGGTGGCGCCGCCTATCTGGTCAGCAAGGCGATCAAGACCGCCAAGGTGGTCGGGTTTGCCGACCTGGGCATGGAAGCCATTTACGAATTCGATGTGGTCGACATGCCGGTGACGGTGGCGGTCGACGCACAAGGCACCAGTGCCCACATCACCGGTCCGGCGATCTGGCAGAAGAAGATCGCCACCGGCGAATTCAAGAACATCGCCGTTACCGCGGGCTGATACGAAGCGCTTGTGTACCAACTCCACCGGGATATAAGATGACCGGATGGAGTTGCACGAACTGGTTTATTCCAGCCTGGCGACACGCGACATGTCGCACGCTGACCTGATCGCGTTGCTTGAGGAGGCGCGCGATGAAAACGCGCGCCGCGACATCACCGGCTTGCTGCTGTACCGCAACCAGGAGTTCATGCAACTTCTGGAAGGTGACAGGGACAACATTTTCGCGATGTACAAGTCGATCTGCGCCGATCCGCGCAACCGCAACAATTACCTGATGTGGGACGGCCCCATTGAACAACGCTCGTTTCCCGGCTGGTCGATGGCGTTTTTTGCGCCGACGGAACTCGATCTCCAGTCCATGGCGGGATACGTCGAATTCTTCAGCAGCGGATTCGATCAGATTGCGCGTACCAGCAACATGTCGACCGGCCGGCGCTTCCTGCACTGGCACCGCGAGGCGTTTCTGCGCCAGCAGCACAAGTCAGGGCATCTGAACCCTGGCTTGCGCTAGCGTCCCGAGCCGGCAGCACAGCGGCACCGTGGTCGGCCGTCGCACGATGCCATTCGCTCGGCGGCCTGGTCGCGCGAGATGCCGATCGACATCCGTCGAGTCTTCACAGAACCGCCAGCGACCTGTGTGTGCGAGACAAGTTGGACCTGCTGTCGGGCTGAAAGTCGTCATTCGCCAGAGGACAAACCTCCCATTTCCGTTTCTTGTTTGACCTTCGACGTCCGCGTTCAGGCGGCCGACGGGCCAGTTGATTCGTGCTCGTCGTGGCCTCACCATGGCTCATGTGCAGTGCAAACGGCAAATTGCCAAAGCATCTCTCATGACGCTGACCCGACTCACTTACCCTTAGGTGCTGGATCTTCTGGCTCCTGTTGTCTCGACAGACCGGGTAAGACATTGCCATGCGTCCGTTGCCGCGCCACCAGCACCTCCCGCACCGCCTCCACGAACTCCATCCGGCGAGCGCTCCTGCGCAGCAACGACGACAACTCCAGTTGCACGCCGCACGAGCGCGCACCGCGGTTGCAGATGTTGCGCGGGTGCCGGCCGGGAAAACGGTGACCGTCGGTCTGCACGGCAAACCCGGCCTGCCGGATCGCCTCGGCGAGGTCGGCCAGCAGCTCCGTGTCCAGGCCGCCGAGCAGGACAGTTTCACCATCGACCCTGCAGCCGTGCACGGTCACCACGTAGGGATGGTCCGACAGCGGACCGATGCAGGCAGGGTCGTCGAAGTTGTGACTGGTGATGTGCAGGTTCGCCACCTCGCGCGACATCAGCGAGCGAAACGCGTACAGGCTGAAATCGGCGCCCGCGATGTCGGCGGCGATCTGGTCGGTATGCGGTTCGATGCGACCGCCGTGGGGTGCGAGTATCGCGACGTGCGAATGCACCTGGAAGTGGCGCCGCCGGATGTAGTCGCGGCCTTCGTGGCACGCCGCAGCCAGAGCGGCGAAGCTGGGATATTCCGGGTGTGCGACGTCCATGGTTACGATGATCACCGCACCCGCCGGCGACGTCAATGCGCGGCGGACCGCAACGAGTCAGCCGGGCTTGCGCACACTGCCGGCACGAATCAGGTCGACCTTTAGAGCGCAATCACCTGATCAACGGTCAATATCGATCTGGCGCCCTCGCGGGTCTGCACCTGCAGGTCCCGCTAAGCAGCCGCAACCACCGTAATCTCCACCAGCAGACTGTCCGACGCCAGCGTCGCCTGCACCGTCGTACGGGCCGGCGCAGCGCCCTGCGGAACCCAGGCGTCCCATGCCCCGTTCATGGCAGCGAAGTCGCTGATATTGCGCAGGTGGATCAGCGCCGTCAGCAATCTCGACTTGTCGGTGCCGGCCTCCGCAAGCAAGGCGTCGACACGCGCCAGTACTTCATTCGTCTGACCGGCAACGTCGGCAATGTCCTTGCCGCCCGACGTCTGGCCGCACAGATAGACCAGGTCGCCGTGGCGGACGATCTTGCTCATGCGGGTGGTGGTGTGGGTACGGGTAACGGTACTCATGATCGGTTCCTTATGGTGTGTTGCTTTGGGTCAGTGGCTTTCAATCTGCATCGCGGGAACTGGCACCAGCACCTGCGCGTGAAGCCTCGGTCGCCGGCGCCAGGGTATGGTTGGCCAGCAGGGTCAGTATCTCCCAGGACTCGCGATACACCGGTTGGGATGCAGTCCCGGCGCACGGCGCTCCCCAACTGTCGATAACGGTGCTGCATGGGAACGTCCTGCACCACATCTGCATCAAACCCGGCTGGTTCAACCGCGATCCAGATGCCGTTGATCAGTCAGATTACGCAGAACGACAGACCCGCCAGTCAGTTTGGACCAGCGTCCGGGCTTTTGTCCCAACAATTCCGCGACCGTTGCTTCATAGCGGGTGGCGTAGCCAACCACATATTCGATGTTCCGGCCTTCGACCCACCCCAGTTCGGTCATGCGCTGGCCGAAGGCCTTGATGCCGTCGTTGGGAACGTCTGCGGCGGTCGGCACTGCCATTGCGACGCGCCGCCGGCGCGTGGCCTGTGCGCGCGAGCCGGACGCGGCCACCATCGACGCCGCGGACAGCAGCATGTCTCGTCTTTTCACCAGATACCTTTCAGTTGCTACGACAACGCGTCGGCACCGGGATCTGACGGCGATTCGCCCGGGCAGTCCTAGCCTTGGATCAGTGTACGTGCGAACCACCGATACCAACCCAGCATTTCGTCCCGCCAACCTGAAGCTGCGGCGTTCAACAACGCGCACTGGCCATACAACCACGACAGGTCCAGCAACCGCGCACCCTGCAGCGCGAAACGATGGTGTCATCCACCCGCAGGCCATCGCCCGGGATCGATCGTCAGGGCATTTGCAAGTACGGCGAAATGTTCTTCATCGCGCGATTCACGTAATCGTCCTTCTCGCCCACCGGCGCTACATAGTGCAGGGCCTCCCGCGCAGCCTCGACGCCTTCGAGCCGCGCAATGACCCAGGCCGCGAGATACGGCGCCGAGAAGCAGCCACCGGCGGTGGCGACGTTGCCGGCGGCGAAAAATGGCTGGTTCAGCACCTCGACGCCGGCCTCCTGAACCCAGGGCTTGGTCGTCAGATCGGTGCAGGCGGGCACGACGCCGAGCAAACCGAGCCGGGCCAGCACCAGCGTGCCGGAGCACTGCGCGCCCACCAGCTGGCGCAACGGATCCAGCCGAAGCGACGACATGATGGCCGTGTCGTCGACGATCTCCCGCGTACGGATCCCACTGCCGACAATCACGGCATCAGCCGCTGCCACTTCGTCGAGTTGCGACTGCGCGTGCACGGTTACGCCATTCATCGACGTGAGCATCGGCTCCGGGCAACACAGTGTCACGCGCCAGTGCGGCTTCTTGATGCGGTTGAGCACGCCGAGGGCGACAAAGGAATCGAGTTCGTTGAATCCCTGGAAGGTGAGGATGGCGATGTGCATGGTTGGACGGTTCCAATAGCTGCGACAGCCGGCAAGGCTACCGCATTTCGTTTGTGCGTGATTTTCGTCGTGCTGAACTTTGCACAGAGGTCGAATTTGCCGCCAGATGGCCCTGCGATCTTCAGCCCCGGTACAACCACCCAAGGTCGAGCAGCCGCTCGCCGAGCAGCGCCATCGCTGCGTCGCGTGCCAGGCGCACCGGCCCGCGCGCGTGAAAGATGCGGCCATTACGCCGCGAGCGCAGTTGCACCCGGCGGTTGCGTTGCCAGCGCTGCTGCGCGAAACCCTGGAGCTGCGCTGCCACATCCCCCAACCCGTCGCCCAGGCGGGCGGCCAGCACCTGCGCATCCTCGATCGCCATGCCGGCTCCCTGCGCCAGGTACGGCCGCATCGGATGCGCCGCGTCACCGAGCAGCGCCACCCGACCCTGGGCATGTTGCCCGGGTCCATTCATCGGCGGTCGGTCGCACAGGATCCACAGACGCCATCCACCGGCGGCCTCCACCAGCGCGCGCAGCGGCGCGCAGACACCGCGCAAAGCGCTCGCAACATCGGCGGGATCGGCCTGCTGGTTCCAGTTCGCCAATTGCCCGGGGGTGGCATTGGCGGCACGCAGCCAGTCGGGGTCGCCGTGCACGATGGCCACCAGGTTGAGTGCGGCGCCGGCGCGCACCGGATACTGCACCACATGCATTTGCGGCCCCAGCCAGACCGTCACCTGCTGGCTGCGCAGCGCAACCGGCAAATCGTGCTGCGTCAGCATCGCGCGATAAGCCAGATGCCCAGTGGGTTGCGGCAGGCCGTCGCCCAGCAAGCCCTGGCGCACCGGACTCCACAAGCCGTCGGCACCGATCAGTGCGGCGCCAGAGAACCGGCTCCCATTGGCCAACGGCAATTCGACCGACGACGCCGACTGGCTGAAGCTGCCCAACCGGGCATTGAGCACCAGTTCCGCGCCACCTTGCTGGCGCAGCGCCGTCAGCAGCAGCTGGTGCAGGTCGGCCCGGTGCACCGTGGCATACGGCGCACCATAACGCTGCAAGGCGCTGGTGCCCAGCGGCAACACGCCCAGTTCACGGCCTGATGCAGCACTGCGCACCTGCAGCCGATCCGGAAATGCAGCCACCAGGGCCAGTGCATCGGCCAGTCCCCAGTCATGAAGGATGCGCGTGACATTCGGGCCGATCTGGATACCGGCACCGACCTCGCCAAACGCCGCTGCCCGCTCGAATACCCGCACCGCCGCGCCGGCGCGGCAACACGCCAGCGCCGCCGCCAGCCCGCCGATGCCGGCGCCTGCAATCAAGACTTCGTCAGTGCCCATCCCGGCGATGGTAGCTGGCCACTTGCCACGGCCCGGCCGCCGCCGGCAGGCTCACACCGTAGCCAACCTGGCCGCACGCAACCCGCGCAGGCCGCGCCATTGCAGCAGCGCCATCAACAGCACCGTCACGGTATGTACGGCCAGGTAGATCTGACCCCAGCCCGTGGCCTGGACCCAGGGCCCGGACATGAGCGCGATACAGGCCAGCACCCAACCCGCATTGCCAGCCACAATCAGCCACACCGCCGGAGCAGGGATTGGATCGCGATTGGCCAGCCAGAGCAATCCGGCGGCGTACACAAGCAAAAACAAGCCGGACTCCAGCAGCAGTTCCCCCGGCAGGCCGGTCAGGTGTGCCATCCATACAGGCGCGCCGAGTTGCAACGCACCGCTGCCCAGGCAAGTGGCGGCATCGAGCACCAATACATGGTGCAGAAAACGGGGTGACGCGGATGGGAACATGGAAACCTCCTTGGTCGAACGAAGCCGCCATGTTTGCAGCGGCGTGAACCCCCGTCGACTACCTGCCAGGTAATGACCCGGCGCTGGTTTGGGCCTAGGATCGCGTCATGATTACCAGTACCCCGACGCCCCCAGCACGCGCCAGCCAGCGCGCCACCCCCGCTCCATTCGGCCAGCATCTGCGCAGCTGGCGACAGCGCCGGCACCTGAGCCAGCAGGGACTGGCACTGGAGGCGGAGATATCAACCCGCCACCTGAGTTTTGTCGAGACCGGCCGCGCCGAACCCAGCCGGGAGATGGTGCTGCGCCTGGCCGAGCGGCTGGACATTCCGCTGCGCGAGCGCAATACGCTGCTGGTGGCGGCCGGCTACGCACCGATGTACCGCGAGCGGCCGCTGGACGACCCGGCCCTGGCCAGCGCACGCGCGGCCGTCGAGTTGGTGCTCAAGGGCCACGAACCCTATCCGGCACTGGCGCTGGACCGTGGCTACAACGTGATGGCGGCCAACCGCGCCGTGCCGCTGTTCCTGCAAGGGCTTCCCGAGCAACTGCTGCGCCCTCCCATGAACGTGCTGCACATCAGCCTGCATCCGCGGGGGTTGGCGCCACGCATCGAAAACCTGGTGCAGTGGCGCGCGCATATATTTGAACGCCTGCGCCAGCAGATCGCCGCCACTGCCGACCCGCGGCTGGTCGACTTGCTCGCAGAGTTGCACGCCTATCCGGTGCCTGTCGGCAGCAGCCAGACATCTGTGGACGGTGAACACCTGGGCGTGGTGATGCCCTTTCGCATTTACAGCCCGGCCGGGACATTGAGCTTTATCAGCACCTTGACGATCTTCGGCTCCGCACACGACGTGACGCTGCAGGAACTGATGATTGAATCGTTCTTTCCGGCGGACGAGATCACGGCTGACGCCTTGCGCCAGCAGTTGCTCTGATCGATTTCAGACGCATTCCGTCCGCGGCAGACTTCCTTCGCGCCAGGCCTGCGGCGTCAATACTGCTGGAGCCCAGTCGCCGCCGATCAGCCCAGCAACTGCCGCAACACATACGGCAGGATGCCGCCGTTGCGGTAATAGTCGACCTCGATCGGCGTATCGATGCGCAGCGTCACGGTCACCTCGCGGCGTTGGCCCCGGACGTCGGTGATCACCAGCTTGGCGTCGCTTTGCGGGGTCAGCGCCGGGTTGGGCCAGACTTCGACCGTCTCGTCGCCATGCAGGCCGAGTGATTCCCAGGAGTCCTTGCCCTTGAACTGAAGCGGCAACACGCCCATACCGACCAGATTGCTGCGGTGGATACGCTCGAAGCTGCGCGCGATGACAGCGCGTATGCCCAGCAATTGCGTACCCTTGGCGGCCCAGTCGCGGCTCGATCCGGTGCCGTATTCCTCGCCGGCAAAAACCACCGTGGGCACACCGGCCTCCATGTACTTGTTGGCCGCATCAAAAATCGGCATGCGTACGCCACCGGGCTGGTACAACGTCATTCCACCCTCTTCCCGGGCGCCGTTGGAGGCCGCAGGAATCATCAGGTTCTTGATGCGCACATTGGCGAACGTGCCGCGCATCATCACGTCATGGTTGCCGCGGCGCGCGCCATAGGAGTTGAAATCGGCCTTCATGACGCCATGCTTTTCCAGCCACTGACCGGCAGGTGAACTCTGCTTGATCGACCCGGCTGGCGAGATATGGTCGGTGGTGATTGAGTCGCCAAACAGCGCCATGATGCGGGCCCCCTGCACCGACACGGGCGCCTGCGTCTTGGGCAGCACCATCTCGAACTGGTCGAAAAACGGCGGCTCGGCGATATAGGTGCTGCGCGGCCAGTCGTAGGCCTGACCGGACACGCCTTTGATCTTGCCCCACAAAGCACCGGGATCGGTCTTGATCTTGCCGTAGTTCTCGCGAAACGCTTTGCCCTTCATTGCGTACTTGAGCAATGCGTGGATCTCGTCGCTGCTCGGCCAGATATCGCCCAGGTACACATCGCGTCCGCCCTTGCCCTGTCCGACCGGCTCGGTCATCAGGTCGCGCCGCATCGTGCCTGCGATGGCGTAGGCCACCACCAGCGGCGGACTGGCCAGAAAGTTGGCCTTGATGTTCGGGTGAATACGCGCCTCGAAATTGCGGTTGCCCGACAACACTGCGGCGCACACCAGGTCTTGCTCGCGAATTACCGCATTGAGTTCGGGCGTCAAGTCACCCGAGTTGCCGATGCAGGTCGTACAGCCATAACCGGCCAACGCAAAGCCAAGCTTTTCCAGGTAGGGCATCAAGCCGGTTTCGGTCAGGTATTCGGTGACGATACGCGAGCCCGGCGCCAGCGAGGTCTTGATATGCGGCTGCACCTTGAGCCCGGCCTCGACCGCCTTCTTGGCGAGCAGGCCTGCGGCCAGCAACACGCTCGGGTTGGAGGTATTGGTGCAACTGGTGATGGCCGCAATCAGCACATCGCCGTTACCCACATGTGGCACCGGTTTGCCGGACGGCAGCAACTCCATCATCGTGGAAGCGCTACCTTTGGACTCGAGCATCGGACGGTTGCCCGCCATTTCGGCCAGATCGCGCGGCGCGCCGGGAGGCGCCTCGACATTGGGCGTGACAGCCGGCGGGGCCGTCAGCGGTCGCGCCAGGAAGCGCTGGTCCAGACGCTCGGCGGGCTGGTTGAAGCCGCTGTCGGCAGTGGGTCGACTGAACAGCGTATCGAATTGGGCGGAGACCTTGCCCAGTTCGATACGATCCTGCGGGCGCTTGGGTCCGGCCAGGCTGGGCGTGACGCTGCCCAGATCGAGTGTCACCACCTGCGAATAGTCGATCTGGCCCGCGTCTGGCACGCCAAACAGGCCCTGCGCCTTAAAGTAGGCTTCGAACATCTCGATCTCAGTGCGGGTGCGCCCGGTGCCTTCGAAATAACGCAGTGTTTTCTCGTCAACCGGAAAAAAGCCCATGGTCGCACCGTATTCCGGTGCCATGTTCGCGACCGTCGCGCGATCGGGCAAGGCCAGCGAGCGTGTACCCTGGCCGAAGAACTCGACAAACTTGCCCACAACCTTGTGCTGGCGCAGGACTTCGGTCACGGTCAGTACCAGGTCGGTGGCCGTAACGCCTTCGCGCAAACGCCCGGTCATCTCGAAACCCACTACGTCGGGTGTCAAGAAGTACACCGGCTGACCCAGCATGGCCGCCTCGGCCTCGATGCCGCCCACACCCCAGGCCACCGTACCGATGCCATTGATCATCGTGGTGTGGCTGTCAGTGCCGACCAGCGTGTCAGGGTACACCACGCCGCCGGCGCCGGTATGCACGCCCCGCGCCAGGTACTCCAGGTTGACCTGATGCACGATGCCAAAACCCGGCGGCACGACCCTGAAGGTATCAAAGGCCTGCATGCCCCATTTAAGGAATTCGTAGCGTTCACGGTTGCGCTGGAATTCGATCTTCATGTTCAGGTCGAGCGCGTTTTTCTTGGCGTAGTGGTCGACTGTTACCGAATGGTCGACCACCAGATCGACGGGCACCAGCGGCTCAATGCGTTTCGGGTCCTTGCCCAGACGCACCGCGACACTGCGCATGGCCGCCAGATCCGCCAGCAAGGGCACACCGGTGAAATCCTGCAGCACGACACGCGACACCAGGAATGGAATCTCGTCACTGCGCGCGGCATTCGGCGCCCAGTTGGCCAATTGCGCTACATGCTCGGCTGTGATCCGTTTGCCGTCGCAATTGCGCAGCACCGACTCGAGCACGATGCGCAGCGACATCGGCAAACGTGCCACGTTGGGAAACTTGCGCGCCAGCGCCGGCAAGGAATACAAGCTCGCGGCCTTGCCGGAGGCGGTCTTGAAGGGCTTACGGGTAGAAGCGAAGGCGTGTGGCATGGGATTCCTTTTCTCAAATATCAATGGTGTCCAACGACATTCTGACAGGCGCCAGGGCTGGCGACGTTGTGGTCTTTCCGGCATTCAATCCCAGCAGATAGGTGTGCAGCAACTGGCCTCCACCCTCCTGCAGATCAAATGCGTCGGGCTCCAGCAACCAGTTGTACAGCAGTCCGTCAATCAACGCGCACAAGCCGCGCGCCGCCACACGCGGCAGTACCCGCGGGCCGATCTGGCCCTGGCTTGCCGCCAGTGTCAGAATACGCTCCAGATCACTGATGCAGGCGTCGCGCGACTGGATGCGCCGCTCACGCAGCACCTGCAGATCACCCACATATTCAACCTTCAAGGTGGCAATCTCGAACACCCTGCGCACTTGAGGGTCGTGAACCAGCCTGCCCAGCAATTCATTCACGGCATGCCGCAAAAAGCCCAGCGGATCGGCAGCTTCGCGCATGTCGCCAGCCTCCAGCGCGGACTCCAGTGGCAGGACAACGCGCTGCATCATGGCATCGAACACATCGGCCTTGTTTGCGAAATGCCAGTAGATCGCACCCCGGGTCAGCCCGGCGGTCTGTGCGATCTCCTGCAGCGAGGTCGCGGCGACGCCCCGCTTCTGGAACACGCATTCCGCCGTGTCCAGGATCAGGTCCCTGGTCGCCAGGGCACCTTCCTTGGTCTTGCGCACCATGCTGTGCCTCCTTCATCCAAACATACATACACGAACGTATGTATACTGCCGCACTTTACCGCACTTTACTTTTGGGCTTCTCATTATTTGGCTTCGGGCACTTGATCGTTGTCAAATCCAGTCAATACACTGCGCCACGCAGCCTCGTATCTCCCCCAACGCTCCTCAAAACGCCTGCCAGGGCCGAATCCGGCAACAGGCCACAGAACAAAACCATGTCATTGAAAACTGGCCCACACTTTCCCTTTCTCCCGCGCAAGCGCCTTGCCATCACCCTCGCGGCCGCCATCGTGCTCGCGGCGTGCGGCGCCAAGGACGCGGCGGCACCTGCCGGCGCAGGCGGCCCCCCCAAGATGCCACCGGCCGAAGTGGGCGTCGTTACCGTTCAGCCAGAATCGGTTGCGGTGCAAAGCGAACTGCCCGGACGCGTCAGCGCCCTGCGTGTGGCGCAGGTACGGGCCCGGGTAAACGGTGTCGTGCTCAAGCGCCTGTTCCGCGAAGGCAGCGATGTCAAGGCCGGCCAGCCGCTGTTTCAGATCGATGCGGCCATCTACCAGGCGGCGGTCGACAGCGCTCAGGCCAATCTGGGTCGTGCCCAGGCCAGTCTGAGCCAGGCAACGTCGATTGCCGAGCGTTACAAGCCGTTGGTCGCGGTCAACGCAGTGAGCCAGCTCGAATACAGCAACGCCCAATCCAGCCAGAAGCTGGCCGAGGCCGACATTGCCAGTGCCAAGGCCACATTGCAGACAGCTCGAATCAACCTCGACTATGCGACGGTGCGTTCACCAATCGACGGGCGCATCGGCCAGGCATTGGTGACTGAAGGCGCGCTGGTCAGCCAGGTTGAGGCAACCCAGATGGCGCTGGTGCAGCAGATCAATGCGGTGTATGTGAACTTCACACAATCGAGCGGCGACTTGCTGCGCCTGCGCAAGGCCGTGGCCGCGCAGCAGCCGCGCGGCGCAGCCAAACAGGAAACCGCCGTGCGCATCGCGCTCGAAGATGGATCGGAACTCCCCCGCTCCGGCCGGCTGCTTTTCTCCGACCTCAATGTCGATCCGAGTTCGGGCCAGGTCACGCTGCGTGCCGAGGTACCCAACCCTGACGGCATGTTGTTGCCGGGACAGTATGTTCGCGTGCGCCTGGCGCAGTCCGAACTGCCGTCCGCGATACTGCTGCCGCAACAGGCGGTGACCCGCACGAACCAGGGCGATTCGGTATTGGTGGTGGGCAGCGATGGTGTTCCTGCCAAGCGCGCTATCAAACTCGGTGGCAACCAGAACAACCAGTGGATCGTGCTCGACGGCTTGAAGCCGGGTGAACAGGTCATCGTCGAAGGCTTCCAGAAAATGATGGTGCCAGGTGCGCCGGTCAAGGCCTCGCCCTGGAACCCGGCCGGTAAAACCGCGCAAATGTCGCCCGCCGCCACCCCTGCATCCGCCGCATCGGCCCCCGCAGCGGGCGCCAGTGCAGCATCGGCTGCAGCCAGCAAATAACAAGAGGCATCCGAATGGCCCAGTTTTTCATCAATCGCCCGATCTTTGCGTGGGTGATTGCACTTTTCATTCTGGTGATGGGCGGCGTCGCAATGACGCAGCTGCCGATCTCGCAGTACCCGGCCGTGGCGCCGCCATCAATTGTCATCAACGTCGCCTACCCCGGCGCATCGGCCAAGACGCTGGAAGAAAGCGTCATCAGCGTCATTGAACGCGAGATGAACGGTTCGCCCGGCCTGATCTATATGGAGTCGACCAGCCAGGCCAACGGCAGCGGGTCGATTACGCTGAGCTTCGAGACCGGCACCAATCCCGATCTGGCGCAGGTCGACGTGCAGAACCGGCTGGCCCGGGCCACGCCACGCCTGCCGTCCAGTGTGACGCAGCAAGGGGTGCGGGTCGACAAGGCCAACTCGAACTTCCTGCTGTTCACCATCCTGTCGTCCAGTGACCCAAACCTCGACCCGGTTGCCTTGGGTGATTACGCCGCGCGCACCGTGGTGCCGGAGCTGCAACGCCTGCCCGGCGTGGGCCAGGCCCGGCTGTTCGGTACCGAGCGCGCGATGCGCATCTGGGTCGACCCTTCCAAGCTGGTGGGCTACAACCTGGCCATGGCCGATGTCACTGCGGCGATCCGCGCGCAAAACGTCCAGGTCTCAGCCGGCACCATCGGCGAATTGCCCAATACCGACAGCCAGAGGATCTTCGCTACCGTGGTCGTGAACGGCCAGCTCAGCAATACGCAGCAATTCGGCAATATCGTGCTGCGCGCCAACACCGACGGCTCGACCGTGCGGCTGCGCGACGTGGCGCGCATCGAACTCGGCGCCGAGGCCTATGCCACGTCGGCGCGGCTTAACGGCAAACCCTCGACCGGCATTGGTGTGCAGCTCGCACCCAGTGGCAATGCGCTGGCCACAGCCAAAGCGGTGCGCACCCGAATGGAGGAACTGTCGCGCTTCTTCCCGCCTGGTGTGCAATGGGCGATTCCGTACGACAGTTCGCGTTTCGTCGACATTTCAATCCGCCAGGTCGCCGAAACCTTGATCGAAGCGGTGGTGCTGGTGTTCCTGGTGATGTTCCTGTTCCTGCAGAACATCCGCTACACCATCATTCCGACAATCGTGGTGCCGGTATCGCTGATGGGCACGTTTGCCGTGTTGCTGGCGATGGGATTTTCGATCAACGTGCTGACCATGTTCGGCATGGTGCTGGTGATTGGCATCGTGGTGGACGATGCCATCGTCGTGGTCGAGAACGTCGAACGCATCATGAGCGAGGAAGGCCTGTCGCCCTTGCTGGCGACGCGCAAGGCCATGGGCCAGATATCCGGCGCCATCGTTGGCGTCACCGTGGTGCTTATCTCGGTGTTCGTGCCGCTGGCTTTTTTCGCTGGCTCCGTCGGCAACATCTACCGCCAGTTCTCCGCCGTGATGGTGACCTCTATCGCGTTCTCCGCGTTCCTGGCCTTGTCGCTGACGCCAGCCTTGTGCGCCACGCTGCTCAAGCCGGTGCAAGCCGGCCATCACCATGCCAAGACCGGCTTCTTCGGCTGGTTCAATCGGGGTTTTACCCGCACTGCCAAGGGCTACGAGGGCACGGTGGCGCGCATCCTGCGCAAGGCTGCGCGTTACCTGGTGATCTATGCCGCCATCATCGGCGCCGTGGCCGTGTTGTACAGCCGCCTGCCGACCTCGTTCCTGCCGGCCGAGGATCAGGGCTACATCATCGTCAACGTACAGTTGCCACCCGGCGCCACCCAGAACCGCACGCTCGACGTGATGGAAAAAGTCGAAGGATTCGTGCTCAAACAGGCCGAGGTGCAGAGCATGGTCAGCGTGCTGGGTTTCAGTTTTTCGGGTAGCGGACAGAACGCGGCACTGGCTTTTGTCACACTGAAGGACTGGGCCGAACGCGCCGACCCTGGCAGTTCGGCGCAGGCTTTGGCCGGGCGCGTGTTCGGCGCCATGATGTCGGTGCGTGACGCGTTCATCTTCGCCGTCAGCCCGCCACCGATTCCCGAACTCGGCTCGGTCAGCGGCTTTGCTTTTCGCCTGCAGGACCGCGCCGGTCTGGGTCACGATGCCTTGCTGGCAGCGCGCAACCAGCTGCTGGGTTTGGCCTCGCAGAGCAAGATCATCACCGGTATGCGGCCGGACGGCCTGGAAGACGCGCCCCAACTGCAACTCGACATCGACCGCGACAAGGCCAATGCACTGGGCGTGGGCTTTGATTCGATTGCCAGCACTTTGTCCACGGCAGTCGGTTCGAGTTATGTCAACGACTTCCCCAACAGTGGACGGCTGCAGCGTGTCGTCGTGCAGGCAGATGCACCGACCCGCATGCAAGGCGCCGACCTGCTGCGCATCAACGTGCTCAACAATCGGGGCCAGGCCATACCGTTGTCGAGTTTTGCCAGCACGCGCTGGGTGGTCGGGCCGATGCAGACCATTCGCTACAACGGTTACTCTGCGATGCGGCTGTCGGGCGAAGCGGCGCCCGGCTACAGCAGCGGTGCGGCCATGGCCGAGATGGAGCGCCTGGCCGCGCAACTGCCCAACGGATTCGGTTTCGAGTGGACCGGCCAGTCCCGCGAGGAGCGCCTCGCCGGGTCGCAAGCCTTCATTCTGTTCGGCTTCGCGCTTCTGGCAGTGTTCCTGGCCCTGGCGGCTTTATATGAAAGCTGGTCGATTCCGCTGGCGGTGATCCTGGTCGTGCCGTTGGGCGTGCTGGGAGTGTTGCTCGGCGCGCACGGGCGTGGCCTGTCCAACGACGTGTATTTCAACGTGGGCCTGATCACCATCATCGGCCTGGGAGCAAAAAACGCGGTGCTGATCATCGAGTTCGCCAAGGACCTGCAGGCTAAAGGAATGGGCATCGTCGAATCGGTGCTGCAAGCGGCCCATCTGCGTTTTCGGCCGATCATCATGACCTCGATGGCCTTCATTCTGGGCGTGATGCCGCTGGTGTTTGCAAGTGGCGCCGGCTCGGCCAGCCAGCGCGCGATCGGCACCGGTGTCGCTGCCGGCATGCTGGCCGCAACCTTGCTGGCGGTTTTCTTCGTACCCGTGTTCTTCGTGGTGGTGCGTCGCATCTTCAAGGGCAGCGAACGCCAACGGCGCATGTATGCCCATGAGGACGAACCCAATGGCAATACGCCGCTGGCGACACCTGCTACCGACACGACATCATGACCCCGGATAAACGCATGCATATCCCGATGAATCTCAAGCCCGCGACGATCGGCAAGGCCGGCACGCGTTGGCTGACCACTACCATTGCGGCAGCCGTGCTGGCCGGTTGTGGCAGCCTGACACCGACCTATGAGCGCCCTGCAGCACCGGTGCCCGGGCAATTCACCACCGTTGGCGCCGACAGCGCGGCGGTTGCCGCGCCCGATCTGGCCTGGCAGGACTTCTTTCAGGACGCACGGCTCAAACAACTGATCGCACTTGCGCTCGAACACAACCGCGACCTGCGCGTAGCCGCGCTGAACCTGGAACAGACGCGCGCGCAATGGCAGCTGCGTCGCGCCGACGAGGTTCCTACCATCGGAGTGGGCGCCACAGGCTCGCGCTCCCCCTCCACCAACGGCGGCATCAGCACCAGCTACAGCGCCGGTTTCACCATCACCAGCTTTGAGGCCGACTTCTTCGGCCGCTTGCGCAACCTCAGCGAATCCGCCCAGGCCCAGCTGCTGGCCTCGATGGAGTCGCGCAAGACGGTGCAGATCAGCCTGATCGCGTCGGTCGCCAGCAGCTATCTCAGCCTGCTGGCCGACGACGCGCAGCTCAAGCTCACGCGCGAAACACTGGCCAGCCGCGAAGAATCGCAGCGCCTGACCAAGCTTACTTTCGACGCTGGTGTGAGCTCGGGGCTTGACCTGCGCGGCGCCGAGTCACTGGTCGAAAGCGCGCGCGTTGCACTGGCGCAGCTCGAACGTCAGCGTGCGCTGGATCTGAACTCCTTGAACCTGCTGGTCGGCCAGCCGCTGCCCGATACCGCACTTGCAGAGCTTCCCGCCGGGCTGCCACTGACCGGGCAAGGTCTGATCGGCGTGGTGCCCAGCGGCCTGCCCAGCGAGGTCTTGCTGCGTCGCCCCGACGTGCGGGCGGCCGAGCAGCAACTACTGGCAGCAAACGCCAATATCGGCGCCGCCCGCGCCGCGTTTTTGCCGCGCATCACGCTGACCACCAGCCTGGGCACGGCCAGCAGCGAATTCAGCGGACTGTTTCGCAGTGGCTCATTTGGCTGGACTTTCGCTCCGCAGTTGATACTGCCGATCTTTGACGGCGGGCGCAATCAGGCCAATCTGGACGCAGCGCAAATCGGTCGCGACATTGCCGTGGCACGGTACGAAAAGGCGATCCAGGGCGCGTTCCGCGAAGTGGCCGATGCGCTGGCAACCCGCGCCACGCTGGCAGACCAGTTGCGCGCGCAATCGGCCCAGGCGACTGCGGAACAGTCACGGCTCGAACTGATCGAATTGCGTTACCAGCAAGGCACGACCAGCGCTTTTGAGCGGCTGGACGCGCAGCGGTTGTCGTTCGCGGTGCGCCAGGCGGTTGTGCAGTTGCAACTGCAGCAGGCACAGAACCTGGTTGCCGTCTACAAGACGCTGGGGGGCGGCTGGAAGGAGTGAAATTGCAAACTGCAGTTGACCGCTTGTTTTGCGCTGGAAGTGCGCATGAATATTGACGATATTGGTTACGATGTCGCTCACCAGTTCGGTAAGGAGCGGTGCACCCTCTCGCAAGCCGGTAGTGCGATCAGGCGACTGGGGCACTCTGCCCCTCGAATGTCCCCCGGCCTACGGCCTCCGCCTTTATTTCGCTCCGCAGAGCGCCCCAGTCACCTGATCGAGCGATGTTCTTGCCCCTCGGAGTTCCCGCAGCGCAGCTTCCATGCAGGGTGGGTGAGCGGCGGAGCGAAATAAAGGCGGAGCGAAGGGCGCAGCCCGTAGCGGGGGACATTCGCGGAGCCGCTCACCCACCCTGCATGGCCACAAACGGCGGCAAAAGGAAATCAATCGAAGCAAGTCGGCCCGAAGGCCGAAGTGAACCGCGTGGCTACAACACCCGCGTCACATTGTTCGGCTTGAAGCCCCGGTCCGCCGCCTTGCCCTTGCGACCGCGTGCCGACATTGCGTTGTTCAGGCTGCGGATTTCCAGCGACTCGTCACGCACCTTGCCGCCACGGCCGATGCCGTCGATGCGGATGCTGCGGGTATAGGCCGCTGCCCCGGCCAGCGTGTCCTTGGCCTCCAGATCAATCAGCTTGAGCCCACGCCCGCCATTGGCCATGACATTGAGCTGCTCGATCGGGAAGGTCAGGATGCGCCCGCCAGTCGATGCGCAGGCCACATGCGTGGCCGCCGGCATGGGACTGATGCCCACCACACCGGCCACTGGCGAAGGCTGGTTCAGCGTCTCGTCATCACCGCAAGCGACAAACGCCTTGCCTGCCTTGAGCCGCGACGTCATGTTCTCGACCGTGGCCAGGAAGCCGTAGCCCCCCGAACCGCTGACCAGCAGGCTGGCGTTGGCCGGACCGGCGAAATACCAGAGCAGTTGGGTACCGGGCTCCAGGTCGAGCAGCGTGGTCACCGGTTGGCCATCACCGCGTGCGCCCGGCAGCGCCGACACCGCAATCGAATACACTCGACCCTTGTTGCCAAACACCAGCAGAGTGTCGACCGAGCGGCATTCGAAGGTGCCGTACAGGGCGTCTCCAGCCTTGAAGGCAAAACTGCCTGCCTCGTGACCATGACCGGTGCGTACCCGCACCCAGCCCTTGGTACTGACGACCACCGTGACCGGTTCGTCCACCACCTTGACCTCGACCACGGCGCGCTTCTCGGTTTGGATCAGCGTGCGGCGCTCATCGCCGAAGGTCTTGGTGTCGAGCTCGATCTCGCGTACCATCAGGCGGCGCAGGGCCGCAGGGCTGCCCAGGATTTCTTCCAGCTTCTTCTGGTCCTCGCGCAGGCCCTTGAGTTCCTGCTCGATCTTGATCGCTTCCAGGCGCGCCAGCTGGCGCAGGCGGATCTCGAGAATGTCCTCGGCCTGGCGTTCGGACAACGCGAAGCGCGCCATCAGCGCCTGGCGCGGCTCGTCGGACGCACGGATGATCGCGATCACCTCATCGATGTTGAGCAGCACCAGTTGCCGCCCTTCCAGGATGTGAATGCGGTCCAGCACCTTGGCGAGACGGTGGCGCGATCGGCGCTCGATCGTCTGCGCACGAAACGCAATCCATTCCTGCAGCATCTGGCGCAACGACTTCTGCGTCGGACGCCGGTCCATGCCGATCATGGTCAGGTTGATGGACGACGATGTCTCCAGGCTGGTATGGGCCAGCAGCGTGTGGATCAGTTCCTGCTGCGAGACGCGGCTGGTCTTGGGTTCGAGCACCAGCCGTACGGCGGCGTCCTTGCTCGACTCATCCCGCACGCCGTCGAGCACGGCCAGCACGCTGGCCTTGAGTTGGGTCTGGTCCTGCGACAAGGCCTTCTTGCCTGCCTTGACTTTGGGATTGGTGAGCTCTTCGATCTCCTCGAGCACGCGCTGGGTGCTGACATTGGGCGGCAACTCGGTCACCACCAGTTGCCACTGGCCACGCGCCAGTTCCTCGATCTTCCAGCGCGAGCGTACCTTGAGCGAACCGCGTCCGCTGCGGTAAGCATCGGCGATATCGCCAGCGCTGCTGATGATCTGGCCGCCGCCGGGGTAGTCGGGGCCGGGAATAAGCGCAAAAAGGTCGTCGTCGGCCATTTGCGGGTCGCGGATCAGCGCCACGCAGGCCGTGGCGATCTCGCGCAGATTGTGGCTCGGAATCTCCGTCGCCATGCCCACCGCGATGCCACTGGCACCGTTGAGCAGCGCAAACGGCAAGCGCGCGGCAAGTTGCGACGGCTCCTCGGTCGAGCCGTCGTAGTTGGGGACGAAGTCGACCGTGCCCTCGTCGATCTCGTCGAGCAGCAAATTGGTGATGCGGGCCAGCCGCGCCTCGGTATAACGCATCGCCGCAGCACCGTCGCCATCGCGGCTGCCGAAGTTGCCCTGGCCGTCGATCAGCGGATAGCGCTGCGAGAAGTCCTGTGCCATGCGCACCAGCGCGTCGTACGCAGCCTGGTCGCCATGCGGGTGGAAGCGGCCCAGCACGTCGCCGACCACGCGCGCCGACTTGACCGGGCGCGCGCCGGTATTGCCGTTGGCGCCGCCAAAGCCCAGGCCCATGCGCTGCATTGCATACAAAATGCGGCGTTGCACCGGCTTCTGACCGTCACAGACATCGGGCAAGGCGCGCCCCTTGACCACGCTCAGTGCGTATTCGAGGTAGGCGCGCTGCGCGTAACTTGCCAGGTTCAGTTCGTCGTCGACTTCGGGTTGGGCGCCGGGGACTAGGTCGAGTGTGGATGGGTCAGTCATGGTGGATCCGGTCATGGCGATGCCATCCGGGCATGGATCCGCCCGGGCAGACAACGCCGGCTAACTTAGTTGGTTTGGGCCGTCTCGAGCGCAGGCTGCGCAGCAGCAGGGGTCTGGGACGGCAGGTTGCCCCGGTTGAGCGCGCCGCCGCTGATCGCCGGACGTACCCGCGAGTTCGGATAACGCGAAGCCGCCGTCGCGGCCGCGGGCGGCGTCGGTGGTTTGAGTCCCCAATACATGCCCAGTACGTTTTTCACGTAGTTCTGGGTTTCCTTGTAGTTCGGGATCTTGTTGCCCGCCCGCATCACGGCGCCTTCGCCGGCGTTGTAGGCCGCCAACGCGAGATCGAGCTGGCCGGGAAACATGTTGATCAGATCCCGCAGGTAGCGGGTGCCGGCGCGAATGTTGGTCTTCGGGTCGGTCAGCTTGCGCTCCAGCGGGCCATGCCGGTCGCTATTGACACCATAACGACGCGCGGTATCGGGCATCAGTTGCATCAGGCCGATAGCGCCCTTGGGCGACACGGCCGTGCTGTTGAAGCCCGATTCGGCTGCGATCAGCGCCTGCAACAGTACGTAGTCGATGTCATGTTCGCTCGATGCATCGCGCAGGATCTGGCGCATCGATGTGAAAGTCGGGGAAGAGTCAACCAGGGCCAACAGCCGGGTCGGCGGTTGCGCCACGACCAGTGTGTTTTGCGACACAGGCGGGGGCTCGGGTGGCGGCGGATCGAGCCGGGTGTCGAAGGACTCGCTGCGGCGAAAGAACAGCTCGTAACGGCTGTCGATCTGTTCGGTGGCGAAATGCGCAACACCCTTGGCATCGACATAGGCCCAGACGTCCGCCACGGCCGGCAGACTCCAGAGTGCCAGAGCCGCTGCAGCCGCCAGCGCGACGACGAGCCTGCGCAGCGTGCCTTGCGCACCGAACTTGAGTGGACGCAGCGTCATGGGCATCAAACGTCGACCTCCACACTGTCGCCGTGCAATTCCATCAATTCGCGGCGCGCCGCCGCCTCGCCTTTGCCCATGAGTTTGGTGATCAGGATTTCGGTCTGTTGGAAGTCGACCGCACCCAGGCGCACCGGCAACAGGCGGCGGGTATCGGGGTTAAGCGTGGTATCCCACAACTGCTCGGCGTTCATTTCTCCCAGCCCTTTGAATCGACTGATGTTCCAGGCGCCTTCGCGCACACCATCCTTGCGCAGTTTATCCAGAATCGCGGTCAACTCGCCCGCGTCCAGCGCATAGCTCTTGGAAGCCGGCTTCTTGCCGCGGGCCGGTGCATCGACCCGGAACAGCGGCGGTCGTGCCACAAACACATTCCCATTGTCAACCAATTTCGGGAAATGGCGAAAGAACAAAGTCAGCAAAAGCACCTGAATCTGCGAGCCGTCGACGTCGGCGTCGCTCAGGA
>JBBQJP010000066.1:0-23958 GCA_038326025.1 Burkholderiales bacterium | reverse complement strand
GTCGGCGGGCCATATAAAGGAACATCATGAGCCTCAAATGCGGCATCGTTGGCTTGCCCAACGTGGGAAAATCCACTCTGTTCAACGCCTTGACCAAGGCCGGTATCGCTGCGGAGAACTACCCGTTTTGCACCATCGAGCCCAATGTGGGTGTGGTGGAGCTGCCCGACCCACGGCTGGCGCAACTGGCCGAAATCGTCAAGCCCGACAAGGTCGTTCCCGCGATTGTCGAGTTCGTCGATATCGCAGGCCTGGTGGCCGGTGCCAGCACGGGCGAGGGCCTGGGCAACAAATTTCTGGCGCATATCCGCGAGACCGACGCCACCATCAACGTGGTGCGCTGTTTCGAGGATGAGAACGTGATCCACGTCGCCGGCAAGATCGATCCGATCTCGGACATCGAGGTGATCCAGACCGAACTGTGCCTGGCCGACCTGACGGCGGTCGAAAAGGCCTTGCACCGGGTCACCAAGACTGCACGCTCAGGCGACAAGGAGTCGATCAAGCTGGTCGCGCTGCTGGAGAAATGCCAAGCCGCGCTGAACGAGGCCAAACCGGTGCGTACGCTGGACTTCAGCAGGGAAGAGCTACCGCAGTTGGAGCAATTTTTCCTGATCACGGCCAAGCCGGCGATGTTCGTCGCCAACGTGGCCGAAGATGGTTTCGAGAACAACCCCTTCCTCGATCGCCTGCAGGAATTCGCCAAGAAGCAAAACGCGCCGGTCGTCGCCATCTGCGCCAAGCTCGAAGCCGAGATGGCCGACATGAGCGATGAAGACCGTCAGATGTTCCTGGAAGAACTCGGCCAGAGCGAACCCGGTCTGAACCGGCTGATCCGCGCCGCCTTCAAACTGCTCGGCCTGCAAACTTATTTCACCGCCGGCGTCAAGGAAGTGCGCGCCTGGACCATCCATGTCGGCGACACCGGACCACAAGCGGCCGGCGTCATCCACACCGATTTCGAGAAGGGCTACATCCGCGCCCAGACCATCGCCTTTGACGACTTCATCGCTTTCAAGGGCGAGCAAGGCGCCAAGGATGCGGGCAAGATGCGCTCGGAAGGCAAGGAATACGTCGTCAAGGATGGCGACGTGATGAACTTTTTGTTCAGTTCCTAGCTTCGCCCTGTCCGCGGGCGGCGCACCGGCACTCTCCGGCGCCAGCGCCGACCCGGCTGCGCGCGCAAGCGCCCGCAGCGGCGCACTCGCTTGCAATCCCGGATGCGTCAGGACGCGCTCGATCCGAGGGTGTGAAACGAAAGAACTCGCGTTCTTGACCTGCCAACGCAAAACCGGCGCCCGCTTTGGTGGCCCTGAACCCAGGGCGGGCCTTACTCTGCTGCAAGACGCATCCAGAATGGTCCGCCGTGACTCGGGGATTACCCCCGAACGGGCAAACACGCGGTTGGCAGCCGGCCCGGAGCGCGCCACAATTCACCGTTTAGTGATAAATTGCCCGCTGCCCAAACCTGGCCTTGCCCCAAGGAGAACCCGTGACCCTGCCAGACCGATTCGAGAATGCCGACCATCTTGAAGACGTAATGTCCGAGCCCTCCATGGCGCTGATCCAGGACCTGTCGAAGGTTGACGGAGACATCATGGTTCTGGGTGTGGGCGGCAAGATGGGGCCGACGCTTGCACGCATGGCTAAACGCGCGGTGCCGGACCGGCGCGTGATCGGCGTCGCGCGCTTTTCCGAGGCGGGGCTCAAGCTCAAGTTGCAGGCGCAGGGCGTGGAATGCATTGAAGCCGACCTGCTGTCGCGCGACGCGCTGACCTCGCTGCCGTCGGTGCCCAACATCGTCTTCATGGCGGGACGCAAGTTCGGCTCGCAGGGAAGCGAATGGCTGACCTGGGCGATGAACGCGCATGTGCCGGCACTCGTGGCCGAGCGCTTTGCCAGGTCGCGCATCGTGGTGTTCTCCACCGCCTGCGTCTACCCGTTTACCGGCGTGCACAGCGGCGGGGCGAAAGAGGGCATGGCGCCCACGCCGCCCGGCGAATATGCCAACTCCTGCGTGGCGCGCGAGCGCATGTTCGAGCACTTCTCGCACGCGTTGCGCACGCCGGGCCGGCTGGTCCGCCTGTCATACGCCATTGACATGCGCTACGGCGTGCTGCATGACGTGGCGGCAAAACTGATCGCACACGAGCCGATCGAGCTGAGCATGGGGTACGCCAATGTGATCTGGCAGGGCGAGGCCAACGACTGGTCGCTGCGCGCGCTCGCGCATTGCGACACGCCGACCACGGCGCTGAACCTGAGCGGGCCTGTGATCAGCATCCGCGCGGCGGCGATCGGGCTGGGCCAGCGCCTTGGCATCGAGCCGCAATTCACTGGCAAGGAAGCACAGACCGCCTGGCTCGTGAATTGCGAGGAGGCCTTCCGCCTGTTCGGCAAGCCGACGGTTAGCCTGGACACGATGCTCGACTGGACAGCAGATTGGGCCGCGCGAGGCTTGGGAAGTTTAGGCAAGCCCACGCACTACGAAGCCAGGGACGGAAAGTATTGAAGATGCGTTGGTCCGACATCCCTTCAGATTCACTGGCCGTGCTGCGCAAGGGCTCGGTTATTCCGGCAAACCTGCTCGCGCTGGACGCCGGGCGCCAGTTCGACAAGACGCGCCAGCGCGCCATGGTGCGCTACTACCTGGACGCCGGCTCGGGCGGGCTCGCGGTGGGCGTGCACTCCACGCAGTTTGCCATCCGCGACGTGGGCCTGTATGAGCCCGTGCTTGAGCTTGCGATGCAGACGTCACGCGACTGGACGCCCATTGGCGGCAGGCGGCCGCTGTTCATGGTGGCAGGCCTTGCGGGCAAGACCGCGCAGGCGGTGAAGGAGGCGGGCATTGCCAGCGGCATCGGCTATCACGCGGGCCTGCTGAGTCTTGCCGCGATGAAGGCGGCGAGCGAACATGAACTCATCGCGCACTGCCGGGCCGTTGCGGCCGTCATGCCGCTCGTGGGCTTTTACCTGCAGCCCGCTGTCGGCGGCTTGCCCTTGCCGGCCAGCTTCTGGAAGCGCTTTGCCGAAATCGACAACGTGATCGCCATCAAGATGGCGCCGTTCAACCGCTACCGCACACTGGACGTGCTGCGCGGTGTGGTGCAGGCGGGGGCAGAAGAACGCATAACGCTATATACGGGCAATGACGACCACATCGTGCTGGATCTGCTGTGCCCCTTCACCTTCGACCGGGGCGGCCGCCCGGTGACGGTGCGCATCAAGGGCGGGTTGCTCGGGCACTGGAGCGTGTGGACGAGACGCGCCGTGGAGCAACTGGCGCTCATTCATGCCGCAATCGAAAGCGGCATCATCACGCCCGCCTTGCTCGCGCTGGATGGGCAGGTCACGGACTCCAACAGCGCGTTGTTCGACGTGGCCAACGAATTTCATGGCTGCATCGCCGGCTGCCATGAAATGCTGCGCCGACAGGGCCTGCTGGAAGGCATCTGGTGCCTGGACCCGAACGAAGGTTTGAGCCCCGGGCAGGCGGATGAACTCACGCGCGTGCATGCGGCCTATCCGCACCTGAACGATGATCAATTTGTGCGCCAGAACCTGGCGAGATGGCTTGCGCCGTGAAAAAGCGGTCACCCTGTGCCCGGCCCGGACGCGGTTTTCAGGCCTGCGACGGCTGAACCTGGTGCCATGGGATTCGCGTCAGGGATGAAAGGGATCGATGGCTGTCGCGGTCGATTGCAAACCCTAGGGCTTCCCTCGTTGACAGCCTCTTTTGAAGCCAATAAAGTGGCCGCTAATTAACCGCCTGGATAATTAACCCATACCAACCCCGGAGACAGCATGAACAAGCGCCAACTCATCAAAAGCTTTTCCCTCGCCGCAGTGGCCTTGGCCATTGCTGCACCCGCCATGGCCCAGAACTGGAAGCCGACTCGCCCCATCAACCTGATCGTGCCGTGGGCCGCCGGCGGCTCGACCGACCAGGTCACGCGCATTGTCGCGGGCGAGCTTGAAAAATCCCTGGGCCAGACCGTCGTGGTCGTGAACCAGCCTGGCGCCTCAGGCGCCATCGGCACCAAGAGCGCGCTGGACGCCACCAAGGACGGCTACACCTGGACCGCAGGCGCTGCGCAGGATCTGGGCACCTACCAGGCCCTGGGATCGGTGGACACCAGCATCAAGGACTGGCACCTGTTCCTGAACGTCGCCAACATCCAGGTGATCGGGGTGAACCCCTCGCGTCCGTGGAAGAACGCCAAGGAACTGCTGGACGACATGAAAGCCAGGCCCGGCCAGATCAGTGTTGCCACGGCCGGCGTGACCTCGGCCGCCCATGCCGCGATGGACCAGATCGTCAAGGCCACCGGCGTCAAGTACAAGGAAGTCTCCTATGACGGCGGCAACCCTGCCGTGGTCGCTACCGTGGCCGGCGAAACCGACCTCACCACGCAGCTGGCCGTGGAGCAAGCCGACATGATCCGAGGCAAGCGCCTGCGCCCGCTGGCCACGGTCAGCGACAAGCCACTGGAACTTGAAGGCTACGGCGTGATCCCGCCGCTGTCCGACATCGTGCCGGGCTTCAGCGCGCCCGCCAATTACTTCGGCATCTTCATTCCCAAGGGTGTGCCGGACGACGTGGTCAAGACCGTGGCGAGAATCTGGACCGAGCAGATCTCCAAGAGCGAGGCGCTCAAGAAGTATGCCAACAGCCGCGGCGCGTTGTTCAATCCGCTTTCGGGTGAAGCCGCGCAAACGGCCGTGTTCCCGGCCGTGCAGGCCAATGCCTGGAACCTGCATGCCAGCGGCAAGACCAAGGTGTCGCCCGACACCGTGGGCATCGCCAAGCCCTGAACCCCTGCCGCTGAAGCTCCAAAGCGCAACGTACTGACGGAAGATGCCCTCACCCCAGCCCGACCTGCCAGACGCCACGGTGGCACATGACGACGAGACGAGACCGCCGCGTGCCGACCTGTTCGACGCGCTGGGCTGGCTGGTGCTGGGGGCTGCGCTTGTGATCGGATCCTGGCGGATGGACCGGCTGGAGACGCAGAACATCAACCCCGTCACGGTGCCGGGCCTTTTACCCGGCTTGCTGGGTCTGGCAATGCTGGGCCTTGGCCTCGTGCTCGGCCTGCGCAGCTGGCGCCGGGGTGCGCTGGCGCAACCGTTGGCGCCGCGCACCGAACTGCAGCGCTCCGAGCGCCTGCGCATCTGGGTTGTGGTTGGCCTGTGCGCGGGTTATTCGGTGGTGCTGGTAGGCCACGGATTGCCGTTCTGGCTGGCCTCTGCGATCTACGTCACGGCCTCGATCCTGATCTTGCAGCGCATGAGTGCCGAGCCACAGCAGCGCGCGCTCACGCCGCGCGTATGGCTCAAGGCGCTTGTCATTGGCGTGCTGTCGGCAGTCATTACACAGCTCGTGTTCCAGGAATTCTTCCTCGTACGACTGCCCTGAGTTTTCTGCACAAGGCCTATCCATGTTTCAAGGACTGTCCGACCTCGGACACGCCTATCTCAGCTTCATGAATCCGCTCACCCTGGCCTACGGGCTGGGGGGAGCGTTTGTCGGCATTGTCATGGGCATCCTGCCGGGCTTGTCGGCGACGCTGGCGATTGCGCTGCTCACCACGCTGACGATCAAGCTGCAGGCCAATGACGCCATCCTGGTGCTGATCTGCTCTTATGTTGGCGCGCTGTATGGCGGCTCGCGCACGGCTATCTTGCTGAACATTCCCGGCACTGCGGCCAACGCCGCGTCATGCGCCGACGGCTACGCACTGGCGCGGCGCGGCGAGGCGGGCCGCGCGATCGGCATCGCCACGTCGGGAGCGTTCGTCAGCACACTGCTGGGCGTGGTGTGTCTGGCCTTGTTCACACCGATGCTGGCCGAAGTCGCGCTGAAGTTCGGCGCGTTCGAGTTTTTCTGGCTGGCACTATTTGGCGTCACCATGTCGGGCAGCATCGTGGGCAACGATCCGATCAAGGGCTGGCTCATGGGCCTGCTCGGGCTGTTCGTCGCGCAAGTCGGGCAGGAGAGCCTGTATGCGTTCAACCGCTTCACCTTCGACTGGGACCAGCTGTCAGGAGGTATCTCGCTGATCCCGGCGCTGGTTGGCGCCTTCGGGCTGGCCGAGGTGCTGACCACGCTGTCGGATCCGGTCGAGCGCAAGATGGTCGAGATGAAAGACTCCGTGCTGCCGCGCTGGAAAGAGATCATCCAGTACCGGTGGACGGTGCTGCGCTCGGGCGTGATCGGCGTGTTTACCGGCTTGCTTCCGGGTGTGGGTGAAGATGCCGGCGCATGGATGTCGTATGCCGCGGCCAAGGCCGTGAGCAAGGAGCCCGAGCAGTTTGGAAAGGGCTCCATCGACGGGCTGATGGCGGCCGAAACGGGCGACATGGCCTCGATTCCCGGCCACATCATTCCCTCGCTTGCCCTGGGCATTCCGGGCTCGGCGCCTTCAGCGGTGCTGATGGCCGCCATGATCATCCACGGCATCCAGCCGGGTCCGATGCTGATGATCACCCACCCGCGCTTCATCTACGAAGTGGTGGCAATGACAACGCTGGCGTCCATCACCATCCTTTTCTTCGGCCTGTTTGGTGTGCGCCCGCTGCTTCAGGTGCTGAAGGTCAGGCGCTCCATCCTGATGCCGATCGTGTTCTTGCTGTGCACGGTGGGCGCGTTTGCCAGCGCCTCGCGCCTGTTTGACGTCTACGCCATGCTGGCCATCGGTATCGGCGCATTCTTCCTGCGCCGGCGCGGCTACGAGATGGCGCCCTTCGTGCTGGGCCTGGTGCTGGGACCACTGCTGGACAAGAGCCTGCGCCGCGGCCTGGTGTTGTCGGACGGCAGCATCGAGCCGTTCTTCACCAGGCCGATCAGCATGACCTTTGCGGCAGTGACGATCTTCACGATCCTGCTGTACGTGCCCGCGTTCAAGGGCGCGGTCAAACGCGTCACCGGCGCGGTGGCCGGCGCAATTCGCTCGGTGATATGGAGGCGCAGCTAAGTTGGGCCGCGCACCATCACCGGCGACGCTGAAGATCGCGCTGTGTAATGAAGTCCTGGCCCATCTGGACTTTGCCGGCCAGTGCAAGGCCGCCGCCGCCTTGGGCTATGACGGGTTGGAGGTCGCGCCCTTTACGCTGGCGCAAGACCCGATGGCGCTGACCGACACACAGATACGCGCGTTCGCGCACGTTGCCGCCGACCATGGCCTTTCCATCTTCGGCCTGCACTGGTTGCTGATCGCGCCCAAGGGGCTGTCCATCGTAAGCCCCGATGGTGCCCTGCGCGGGCGCACGACCGACGTGATGTGCCGCCTGGTGGAAATGTGCGCGCTGATGGGCGGAAGTTACCTCGTGCATGGTTCGCCAAAGCAGCGCGCAGTGCCGCCGGGCGAGTCGCTGGACGTGGCCATGGAACGCATCCGCGAATGCATGGTCCGCGTGGCGCACGCTGCCCAGGCTTGCGGCGTCACGTATTGCATCGAGCCGCTGGCGCCAGCCCAAACCGATGTGCTCAACACCGTCGAGCAGGCCGCGCAACTGGTGGACGAGATCAACTCCCCCGCCTTCAAGACCATGATCGACTGCAGCGCGGCCGGCCAGGCCGAAGCCGAACAGGTCGACGCGCTGATGGCCCGGTGGATGCCCACCGGCCGCATCGGCCATGTGCAGGTGAACGACCCGAACCAGCGCGGACCGGGACAAGGCGACATGGTGTTCAAGCCCATCCTGCAGACGCTTGAGGCCATGCGCAAGGCGGGCCACTATAGCGGCATCATCGCGGTGGAGCCCTTTGACTATGTGCCCGACGGCATGGGCTCGGCCGCGCAGTCGATCGGCTACCTGCGCGGTGTGCTGCAATCCCTTGAGAACTGAACGAGAACTGAAAGTGCCATGAGCAACGTACCTGCATTCGCGATCCGCGCCATCGAACTCTACGAGCGGCCCGTCAAGCTGCGCATGCCGTTCCGCTTTGGTGTGGTGACGCTGCGCGAGGCGCCGCAGGTGTTTGTGCGCGCGCGCATCGAATTGGCCGATGGCCGCTGGGCCTGGGGCGCGGGAGCTGAACTCCTCGCACCGAAGTGGTTTGACAAAAACCTGGCGCTCAGCAACGAAGATAACTTTGATCAATTGCGTGATGTCCTGCAGATGGCACGCTCGGCCTACCTTGCAGACGCTGCGCCTGCAAGCGCCTTTGGCCACTTCGCGCGCAACTTTGGCGCGTTGATGCAAACCGCGCAAGCCAAGGGCTACAACCCGCTGCTGGCCAGTTACGGCCCTGCCCTGGTGGACCGCGCCGTGCTGGACGCGATGTGCCGTGCAACGGGCATTTCGTTCTACGAGGCCATCACGGCCAACGTGGCGGGCATGCAGGGCGGGCGGGGCGAGGCCGAGGGCCTGAACATCGGCGACTTCATGGTGGGCCTGAAGCCCGCCGCATTTATCGAGGCGCGCCACACCGTGGGCCTGGTGGACGCCATCACTGTGGCCGACATCACCGAGCCGGTGAATGACGGGTTGCCGGAGACCTTGGAGCAGGCGGTCAAGGTCTACGGCCATCGCTTCTACAAGCTCAAGGTCGCCGGCCAGGTGCAGGCTGATGTGGATCGGCTCACAGCCATCGCGTCGGTGCTCGATACCTTGACGCAGCCGTACTTCATCTCGTTGGACGGCAATGAGCAGTACAACGATGTACAAGGCGTGGCCGAGCTGCTGGCCGCGATACGTGCGGCACCAGCACTCAGGCGCCTGAATGATTCGATCATGTTCATAGAGCAGCCGATCAACCGCAAGGTCGCGCTTGACGTTGACCTGCGCTCGGCGGATCTGGGCAAGCCCGTGATCATCGACGAGTCCGACGGCGAACTCGACACCTTTGTCCAGGCGCGCGCGCGTGGTTATTCGGGCGTATCGTCCAAGACCTGCAAAGGCTTCTACAAGAGCATCCTCAACGCCGCGCGCTGTGCGAAGTGGAATGCCGACGAGGGCACGCAGCGCTACTTCATGTCGGCAGAAGATTTGACGACGCAGGCGGGTCTGTCGGTGCAGCAGGACCTGGCGCTGGTCAACCTGCTGGGCATCACGCACGTGGAGCGCAACGGGCATCACTACGTCAACGGCATGGCGGCCCTGCCCGCGGCCGAGCAGGCGACTTTCCTTGCCGCTCATCCTGATGTTTACGAGCAGTCACATGGCGCGGTGCGGCTGAAAATCAAGGGCGGGAAGATCGACATCGCGTCGCTGGCCTGCCCGGGCTTTGCGAGCGCTGCACTGCCTGACTTCGGCGCCATGGCGGTGCTGCAACGCGAGGGTGAAGGATAAAGCCGGCCGCGGCAACCCCTTCGGCGCGCCCGTGTGAGCCTGGCGTCTTAGCCCGCCAAACCCACGAACACGTTCTGAACGTCGTCGTTGCCGTCGATGGCAGCCAAAAAGGCTTCCACTTCTTCCAGTTCGGCTGCGCTCAGGCTGGAGGGGTCAATCGGGTTCTTGGGCTTGTAACCCAGTTTGGCGGTCAGGACCTTGAATCCGTGCTCGGGCAAAGCCCGGCTGACCAGATCCAGGTCGGTCGGGGCGGTCACGAACAGCGTCGTACCCTCCTCCTCGCCGGGCTCCAGGTCTTGCGCGCCAGCCTCGATCGCGGCCAGTTCAGGGTCGGAGCCGGCCACGACGGGTTCGGCCTCGATCATGCCTACATGGTCGAAATCCCAGGCCACCGAGCCTGAGGTGCCCAGTTGCCCCTTGCGAAACAACACGCGCATTTCCGGCGCGGTGCGATTCACGTTGTCGGTCAGGCATTCAACCATCACGGCCACGCGGTGGGGTGCGAAACCTTCGTAGATGACATGTTCGAAGTGCACCGTCTCGCCAGTCAGGCCGGCGCCCTTCTTGATGGCCCGCTCAAGCGTCTCCTTGGGCATCGAGACCTTGCGGGCCTGCTCCACCACCAGGCGCAGGCGTGCGTTGGAGCCCGGGTCGGCGCCGCTGCGCGCGGCAACCATGATGTCCTTGGCGAGGCGGCCGAAGAGTTTGCCCCTGGCGTTGGCCGCCAGTTCCTTGCCTTTTGCTTTCCACTGCGCGCCCATGTCTGATCTTCCTTGGTTTACTGATGATTGCCAGAGCGGGTTTGCACCTGCGTCAATGGATATTTACCCATCACGCGGGCGCCCCGGGGGCGGTCGTGGATTTTACCGCGGCACACCCCCCGGAGCCTGTGCCCAGCTGCTCGCCCGGATCGACTGTGGCTTTGCCGGGCATGACCGTCCGACCGCTCGAGATCCAGCAATGGGGCGGTCAATCAGTGCTCGTGCGATCCAGCCGCTGCGAGATCGTGCGCGCGGCCTTGAGCAGCGGCTCGAGCATGGTGTCCTGCATCACGCGCGCGCTGGTGCGGTTGGCCTGTCCGCTGATGTTCAGCGCCGCCACCATCTGGCCGTAGCGGTCGAAGATCGGCGCAGCCAGCGAAATCAGGCCTTCTTCGAGTTCCTGGTTCACTAGTGACCAGCCCTGCCTGCGCGCTTGTGCCACCTTGGCGGCGATCTCCTTTGTATCGGTCAATGTGTATCTGGTGCGCTCGGTCAGATCCGACGCCGAGAGCAATTTCATCAAATCGTCCTGCGCCAGTGCCGAGAGCAGCATCCGGCCCATCGAAGTGCAATAAGCCGGCAGCCGCGAACCCACACCCAGGCTGATGCTCATGATCTTGCGCGTGGGTACCCGCAATACATAGACGATGTCGGTGCCATCGAGCACCGCGGCGGAACTCGACTCCTGGACCTGCGCCACCAGCGCTTCCATCACCGGCTCAGCCAGGTTCCAGATCGGCATCGACGACAGATAGGAAAAACCCAGGTCCAGGATGCGCGGGCTCAGGCTGAACAACTTGCCGTCGCTGCGCACATAACCCAGTGCCTCGAGTGTGAGCAGGATGCGGCGCGCACCGGCACGGCTCAAGCCCGTGCGCCCGGCGACCTCGGTCAGGGTCTGGCGCGGCGCCTTGGCACTGAAGGATCGGATCACCTCCAGGCCCCGGGCAAAGGACTGCACATAACCATCGCCGGGCTTGAGGTCTGCCATACGCGCGCTTGCGGTGTTTGCCATGGTCGCCGATTCCCCCTAGAATTCATTATACGAACAGATGTTCTTATGTCGAACATTTTCCAAGCACCGGTCCAGCGCATGTTTACCGCCACTTGGCGACCCGCGCAAGCTGCCATTCAGGAGTCGATGACATGATCAACAAGATTGCACGCTCGGTTGCCGATGCACTGGCGGGCACCCAGGACGGCTCGACGGTATTGATCGGCGGGTTCGGAACCGCCGGCATTCCCAACGAACTCATCGACGGCCTGATCGAACAGGGCGCCACGGGCCTGACCATCGTCAACAACAACGCCGGCAATGGCGAAACCGGCCTCGCTGCACTTTTGCAGACCGGCCGGGTGCGCAAGATCATCTGCAGCTTTCCGCGCCAGGCCGACAGCCAGGTGTTCGACGCCTTGTACCGCAGCGGCAAGCTCGAACTCGAACTGGTGCCGCAGGGCAACCTGGCCGAACGCATCCGTGCTGCGGGTGCCGGCATCGGCGCCTTCTTCTCGCCCACTGGCTACGGAACCGAGCTGGCGAACAATGCCGACGGCTCGCCCCGGGAGACCCGCGAGATCAACGGCAAGCATTACGTACTGGAAATGCCGATCCACGCCGAGCTGGCACTGATCAAGGCCGAACGCGGCGACCGCTGGGGCAACCTGACCTACCGCAAGGCAGCCCGCAACTTCGGACCGGTGATGGCCACCGCCGCCAAGAAGACCGTCGCCACCGTGCACGAAGTGGTGGAGCTCGGCGCGCTCGATCCCGAACATATCGTGACACCCGGTATCTTCGTCCACCAGATTGTGCAGATCGACCGCGTGGCCACCCAGGCCGGCGGCATGAAGAAGGCGGCATGACATGAGTTACCAGAAACGCAGCAAGGACCAGCTCGCCCGGCGCGTCGCGCAGGACATCCACGACGGCGCCTATGTGAACCTGGGCATCGGCATGCCGACGCTGGTGGCCAACCATATTCCGGCCGACCGCGAAGTAATCCTGCAAAGCGAGAACGGAATCCTGGGCATGGGACCGGCGCCCGCCGAGGGGCAGGAGGATTACGACCTCATCAATGCCGGCAAGCAGCCGGTGACGCTGCTCAGCGGTGGCGCCTATTTCCACCACGCCGACAGCTTCGCGATGATGCGCGGCGGCCATCTCGACATCTGCGTGCTCGGCGCGTTCCAGGTCTCTGCCACAGGCGATCTGGCCAATTGGAATACGGGCGAGGCCGGTGCCATACCCGCGGTCGGCGGCGCCATGGACCTGGCCATCGGCGCCAAACAGACCTGGGTCATGATGGACCTGATGACCCGACAAGGCCAGAGCAAGGTGGTGGCGCAATGCAGCTACCCGCTCACCGGTCTCGGCTGCGTCAAGCGCATCTACTGCGATCTGGCAACATTGGCATGCACGCCGCAAGGCCTCAAACTCATCGACCGTGTCGATGGCCTGACGCACACCGAACTCGAACGGCTGGTCGGCCTGCCGATTGCCACTTGACACCCCGCGCGGGTCGGCAACACGCCGACCCGTTATTGCCAGAACCTGTATGGAGACAAACCATGAACCACGCCTATATCTGCGACGCCATCCGCACCCCTTTCGGCCGCTACGGTGGCGCACTCAGCACGGTGCGCACCGACGACCTGGGCGCGATTCCGATCAGGGCGCTGATGGCGCGCAATCCCCAGGTTGACTGGCAGGCGGTGGCCGACGTCATCTACGGCTGCGCCAACCAGGCCGGCGAGGACAACCGAAACGTGGCGCGCATGGCGGCGCTGCTCGCCGGCCTGCCGATCGAGGTGCCGGGCGCCACCGTCAACCGGCTGTGCGGCTCCGGCCTGGATGCCGTGGGTACCGCCGCACGCGCGATCCGCGCGGGCGAAGCCAGCCTGATGATTGCCGGCGGCGTCGAGAGCATGAGCCGCGCCCCGTTCGTGATGCCCAAGGCCGAAACCGCGTTCAGTCGCGCCAACGCGGTCTACGACACCACCATCGGCTGGCGCTTTGTCAACAAGCTGATGAAAGCGCAATACGGCGTCGATGCCATGCCGGAAACCGCCGAGAACGTGGCGACCGACTTCAACATCAGCCGGCAGGACCAGGATGCCATGGCGCTGGCCAGCCAGCTGAAGGCGGTGGCGGCGCAGAAGGCAGGTTATTTTGATGCCGAAATCACGCCGGTCAGCGTGGCACAGAAAAAGGGCGACCCGATCATCGTCGACAAGGACGAACACCCGCGCGCGACAACACTCGAGTCGCTGGCCAGACTCAAGGGCGTGGTGCGGCCCGATGGCAGCGTCACCGCCGGCAACGCCAGCGGTGTCAATGACGGCGCCTGCGCCTTGTTGCTGGCCGACGAAGCCGGCGCCGCCAAACACGGATTGACACCACGCGCAAGGGTCGTCGGCATGGCCACGGCCGGTGTCGCCCCGCGCATCATGGGCATGGGACCGGCGCCGGCGAGCCAGAAGGTGTTGGCCCTGACAGGCCTGACCATCGACCAGATGGACGTGATCGAACTCAACGAAGCCTTTGCCGCCCAGGGGCTCGCGGTACTACGTGCCCTTGGCGTGCCGGACACCGACCCACGTGTCAACCCGAATGGCGGCGCGATTGCGCTGGGCCATCCATTGGGCGCCTCGGGTGCCCGGCTGGCAACGACTGCAGTCAATCAATTGATGAAGACCGGCGGGCGTTATGCGTTGTGCACGATGTGTATCGGCGTCGGGCAAGGAATTGCGGTCGTACTCGAACGCGTCTGATCGGGATCCGACAAAGCAACACGGGCACGGCGGGTCCACCACAGAAGCCGGACAAGGAAGCGGCGCGGCCAATTGACTTCCATCAAATCACCTTGCCGCCGGGCGTCGCAAAATGACATATGAAACTGTCATGAAAGACGTCTATGGTCAAAGGTACCGCGCAAACTGCTTCCACGTCCCCAACTGCAAAGCGCAGCACCAAACCCCGTCCGCGGCGGGCAACATCCGGCGACACCGTCGGCGTCAGCGATCCCGTGCGGATCAAGCGCGCTGTCGCGCGAAAGGCGCGCGAAGCGGCGCAGGGCGCGCAGCTAGCTGCGTTGCAGGACGTCTTGCGCAATACCGATGACAAGGCACTGGCGCTCAAGACGATTCTGAAAGGCAGCTCGCCCGAAGACATCGATGCGGTCCGCAGCCTGTTGCGCGAGGGAGGCGACACCAAGCGTGAGATCACCTTGAGCGCGGATCAGGAACTGGTCCGCGACTGGCGCGAAGGTGGTTATCCGTACAAGCACCTGTTGTCACGCAAGCACTACGAGGAGCAGAAGTACAGCCTGCAGGTCGAACTGCTCAAATTGCAGGCCTGGGTCAAGGAGACAGGGCAGCGCATCGTGATCCTGTTCGAAGGCCGCGATGCTGCTGGCAAGGGTGGCACCATCAAACGCATGATGGAGCACCTCAATCCGCGCGGCGCACGTGTCGTGGCGCTGGAGAAACCGAGCGATGTCGAGCGCGGCCAGTGGTATTTCCAGCGCTACGTGCAGCATTTGCCGACAGCAGGGGAAATCGTCCTGTTCGATCGCTCCTGGTACAACCGCGCCGGCGTCGAACGGGTGATGGGTTTTTGCTCCCAGGAGGAATACCAGGAGTTCATGCGCCAGGTCCCGCAGTTCGAACGCCAGCTGGTGCGCAGCGGCGTGCACCTGATCAAGTTCTGGTTCTCGGTGAGTCAGGACGAACAGCGCCGCAGATTCAAGGAGCGCAAGTTGCACCCGCTCAAGCAATGGAAACTCAGCCCGGTGGACCTGGCTTCACTCGACAAATGGGACGACTACACCAAGGCCAAGGAAGCCATGTTCTTCGAAACCGACACCGCAGACGCGCCCTGGACCGTGATCAAGTCCGACTGCAAGAAGCGGGCACGGCTTAACGCCATGCGTTATGTGTTGCACCGAACACCCTATTCGAACAAGGATGTGACCAATATCGGAACACTTGATACCTTGCTGGTGGGCCGCGCCCACGTGGTGTACGAGCTCGGCGAAAAACATGCCACCGCCTTGCTGTGAACGCCGGCTTGCCGCGACCCCGGCGGACCGGCCAGCTGCGCTCGCCAATGCGGTATCAGTCCTTGCGGGTCTCGCTGGACTGCTGCATCGCCCACATCTGGGCATAACGCCCATTGGCGGCGAGCAACTGCGCGTGCGCACCACGTTCGACGATGCGCCCGCCATCCATAACCAGGATTTCATGGGCATCGACCACCGTCGACAAGCGGTGTGCAATCACCAGCGTGGTCTTGTCGCGCGCCACCAATCGCAGCTCGGCCTGGATCGCCCGTTCATTGGCGGAATCCAGCGCACTGGTGGCTTCGTCGAAGATCAGGATGGGCGGATTCTTGAGCAGCGTACGGGCAATCGCCACGCGTTGCTTCTCGCCGCCTGACAACTTCAGGCCACGTTCGCCGACCATGGCCTCGTAACCGGCGGGCGTGCTGATGATGAAGTTATGGATACGTGCGGCGCGGGCCGCCTGCTCGACCTGCTCCTGGCTCGCGCCGGGTGCGCCATAGGCGATGTTGTAGGCGATGGTGTCGTTGAACAGCACCGTGTCCTGGGGCACGATGCCGATGGCCCGGCGCACGCTGGACTGGGTCACGGCGCGGATGTCCTGCCCGGCAATCGTGATGCGCCCACCCTGCACGTCGTAAAAGCGGTAAAGCAGGCGCGCCAGCGTCGACTTGCCGGCACCCGACGGGCCGACCACGGCCACGGTCTTTCCGGCCGGGATCTCGAAACTGATGTCGTGCAGGATGCTGCGTGTGGCCAGCATGGCGCTCGCCGGCGCACCGCTATCGTAGGAGAAGTCCACATGCTCGAAGCGGATTGCCGGCTCACCGATAAGTGCCAGCGGCGGCGCATCTGCGGGGTCTGCGATCTCGCGTTCCTGCTCCATGAGCCGGAACATCTTGTCCAGATCGGTCAGGCTCTGCTTGATCTCGCGGTACAAGGTGCCCAGGAACCCAAGCGGGATATACAGCTGGATCATGAAGGCGTTGACCATGACCAGATCGCCCAGCGTCATGCGGCCGTCGACGACACCCTGGGTGGCGCGGTACAACATGGCCACCAGCGAGGCGGCGATGATCAGCTGCTGGCCGGTGTTGAGCAAGCTCAGCGTGCTCTGACTCTTGATCGCCGCCTTGCGGTAACGCTCCAGGCTCTCGTCGTAACGCCCCGCCTCGAACTCTTCGTTATTGAAATACTTGACGGTCTCGTAGTTCAGCAGCGAATCGATGGCGCGGCTGTGCGCCGTTGAATCGAGCTCGTTCATCTGGCGCCGGAACTGGGTTCGCCACTGGGTGACCGTGACCGTGAATGTGATGTAGACCACCAGCGCAATGATCGTGATCCAGGCAAACCAGATATCGAACTTCACCGCCAGCAAGGTCAGCACCAGCGTCACCTCGATCAGTGTCGGACCGATGCTGTAGAGCGAATACGAGATCAGCGAATGCACGCCGCGCGTGCCGCGCTCGATGTCGCGCGTCATGCCGCCGGTCTGGCGGTCCAGATGAAAGCGCAGACTCAGCGCGTGCAGATGCCGAAACACCTGCAGCGAGATGGATCGCGCCGCGCCTTCGGTGGCCTTGGCGAACACCAGTTCGCGCAGTTCGGTGAACAGCGTGGTCGACAGGCGCAGCAGGCCGTATCCGACCAGCAGTGCGACCGGCACCACCAGCACCGCCTGCACCAGTTCAGCCGGCGCGGCCTGCGCCAGGTTGCGCCCGCCGTTCGGGCTCAGGCCGTCGACCAGTTCCTTGAGCAACAGCGGCACGCCGATATTGGCCAGCTTGGCACCGACCATGAAGGTCAGCGCGGCCACGACACGCCACTTGTATTGCCACAGATAGGGCAGCAGCCTGCTGAGCGTGGCCCAGTCGGAGCGCCGCGGCTGGCCGGGCGTGGAAACCGCTGGAGGAGAAATATCGGCGGCTCGGCGCATGCAGGACAATCCGGTGAATCAGGTAAATACCAAAGAACGGCGCCGCGGCGCCACCACAGGCACGCACAGCGCGCCCTTACTGCAACTGGACCCGATTGTGACCAACTCCCCCCATTCCAGCGCGCTCCAGGTCTTGTTGCCCACCGACAAGGAACTAGTACTCAAAGTCATCCCCATGCCGGCCGACTGCAACGCCAACGGCGACATATTCGGTGGCTGGGTCATGGCCCAGGTAGACCTGGCCGGCGCCGTGTTGCCGGCGCGCCATACGCAGGGGCGGCAGGTGACAGTGGCCGTGAACCAGTTCATCTTCAAGCAACCGGTGCGGGTCGGCGACATCCTGTCGTTCTTCGCCTCGGTGACGCGGATCGGCCGCACCTCGGTGACCGTGCAAGTGGAGGTGTATGCCGAGCAGTTCCGCAGCCAGGGCAAGTATGTCAAGGTGACCGAAGCGTCTCTGACCTACGTGGCGGTCGATGACACCGGCAAGCCGCGCGAGATCCCGCGCGACACACTCCCTACCAGCGCCTAGAACTTTCCGTGCCGGCCTGCGCCGCTGGCAAACCGGCTGGCGCCCTCCAGGGCATCGCCCAGGCAATCCTTACCGCGTTCCCATTCCTGGTGCAGCGCCTGCGCCATCGGCAGATCCCATTGGGTGTAGGCGCTGGCGCGGTCGGCCCGCATCGTGGCCTGGGGAAACGCCGCGAGTTGATTCGCGAGATCCAGTGCCGCAGCGAGCCCCGAGCCAGTCGCCACGACACGATTGCACAAACCCAACTGCAGGGCCTCGGGAGGATCCACCCGGCGCCCGGTCAGGATCAGGTCCATTGCATGACCCATGCCGATCAGGCGCGGCAGGCGCACCGTGCCGCCATCGATCAGCGGCACGCCAAAACGGCGGCAGTAGATGCCGAAGAAGGCGTCCTGCTCCATCACCCGCATGTCGCACCACAAGGCCAGTTCCATGCCGCCAGCGACCGCCGCCCCGCTGACGGCGGCAATCACCGGCTTGGAGAGCATCAGGCGCGACGGGCCCATCGGCCCCTGCACCGGCGCCGCCAACGGATCGAAGTCGAACGCTGAGGCCAGCGACTGCGCGCTGTCTGCCGAATGGTCGGCATCGCGCGCCGCGGCCTGCAGATCCCAGCCCGCGCAGAAATGCCCGTTGTCACCATGGAATACCGCGACGCTCGCTTGCGGGTCGGCATCGAACGCCAGAAAGGCCTGGTAAAGCGCCAGGGCGGTGGGGGCGTCCACGGCATTGCGCACATCGGGTCGGGACAGTGTCACCAAGGTGACCGCACCTTGCCGACGGGTATGCACAGCTATCGTCATGGTTGGCATTAGATGCGCGCGTCTTCTATCGCGGCTATCGGGGTCAACCCTCAGCGCGATTCGTTACATACCCGCTATAAACGGTGCAAGACAAGAAGAGGGGACTGCGTGATTTTTCTGCAACTGTTGATCAGTGGCATCGCACAGGGCTGCATATACGGACTGATTGCCCTGGGTTTCGTGCTGATCTACAAGGGCACGGAAACCGTGAGCTTTGCCCAGGGCGACCTGATGATGCTCGGTGCCTTTGGCGGCCTGGCATGCATGACCATACTCGGCTTCCCGTTCTGGCTGGCCGTGATCTGCGCCATCGTCGGCATGGGCCTGTTCGGCTTCCTGATCGAGCGGGTCGTGATCCGCCCCATCCTGGGCCAGCCGGCCTTCACCATCGTGATGCTGACGATCGGCATCGGTTACGTGGCGCGCGGCGCCATCACCATGATTCCGGTGATCGGCACCGAGACCCACACCATGCCGGTGCCTTACAAGGACCAGATCTGGCGCCTGGGTACGCTGGTCATCAACGTTGAGCAGATGGTCGTGATTGCGGTCACCGCCGTATTGTGTGCCGTGCTTTTTGCCCTGTTCAAGTACAGCAAGATCGGCGTTGCCATGCAGGCTTCGTCGCAGAACCAGCTGGCGGCCTATTACATGGGCATACCGGTCAAGCGTATCAACGGCCTGGTCTGGGCACTGGCCGCCGCAGTCGCAGCCATTGCCGGCTTGCTGCTGGCCCCGATCACCTTCGTACACGCCAACATGGGCTTCATCGGCCTGAAGGCATTTCCAGCGGCGGTGGTGGGCGGCTTTGGCAGCTTGCCGGGCGCCATTGTCGGCGGACTGATCATTGGCATCGTCGAGTCCATGGCGGGCTTTTATGCGCCAGCCGGCGTCAAGGACGTGGCACCGTATGTGGTGGTGTTGATCATGCTGATGGTCAAGCCCAACGGACTTTTTGGCGAAAAACTAAGGAAAAAAGTCTGAGGACCTGTGGGTTGGCCTGCGGCGCACAAGCCGCCGGCCCTGCCCCCGACTGATCAACATGCGATTCATCTTCAAGACCGACTACGCACAGGACATCCGCCTTGCCAAGCATGGGGGCCATGTGTTCTGGTACAGCGCCATGCTGCTGTTCCTGCTGGCGGCGCCCTGGCTGATCGACGAATACTGGTTGGCCCAGCTCACCTTCATCCTGATCTACGCCATCGCAGGCCTGGGGCTGATGTTGCTGGCCGGCTTCACGGGGCAGTTCTCGCTCGGCCACGCCGCTTTCCTGGGTGTGGGTGCGTATACCCAGGGCGTGTTCACCAACATGGGGCTGCCGTTTCCGTTTGCGCTGGCACTTGCCGGCGGCATTTCGGCCGCGGTGGGGGTTGTGGTCGGACTGCCCGCCTTGCGCGTCAAGGGTATCTATCTTGGCATTGCCACCATCGCCTTTGGCTTCATCGTCGAGGAAGTATTCGCGCGCTGGGAGTCGGTCACCGGGGGCAACTCGGGCATGAGCGTCAAGTCACCCGACATGTTCGGCTGGGTGCTGAGCTCGGCCACCGAGTTCTATGTCCTGTGCCTGGTGATCACCATCGCCGCGACGCTGGGCATTTTGAACCTGCTGCGCTCTGCCACGGGGCGCGCCTTTGTGGCCATCCGCGACTCGGAGATTTCGGCGCAGAGCATGGGCATCAACCTGGCACGCTACAAGACCTTGTCGTTCGCGATCTCGGCCGCGCTCGCCGGTGTCGCCGGCGCCCTGTATGCGCACAAGCTGCGCTTCATTTCGCCAGACCAGTTCAACATCCTGCAGTCGATCGACCTGCTGCTGATGGTGGTTATCGGCGGTCTGGGCTCGGTGCACGGGGCTTTCCTGGGAGCAATTTTCCTCATCTCCATGCCTCAGCTCATCTCGCTCAGCAAGGACCATCTTCCGACCTTCATCGGCCAGGCGCCGGGCCTGCAGGGTCTGGTTTACGGCCTGGTGCTGATCGGATTCGTGTTGTTCGAGCCCATGGGCCTGTACGGCCGATGGCTCAAGATCCGTACCTATCTGCAGACCTTCCCTTTCTACCGCAAAGGCATGTTCAAGCGGCAGAAATCCTTCCAGAAATCGGATCGCCTGAGATGAAAGACGCCCCCCGTCTGTCCGGTCACACTGCGTGTAGACCGTCCGAACCCCCCACTGGGGGGCGGGCCGGCCGCTTCGGAGCGGCCGTGCGCTGCGGCCTCTTGATCTTTCATGTGTCGTGGGTCGCGCTCATCGCGGTGGAGCAACTGAGATGACCGCGCATCTTCTTTCTGCCAAGGACTTGACGGTCCGCTTCGGCGGCGTGGTCGCGGTGGACAACGTCAGCTTCGACGTCAAGCCCGGCGAGGTGTTCACGTTGATCGGGCCCAATGGCGCGGGCAAGACCACGGTGTTCAACCTGATCAGCCGCATCTATACGCCGACCGTCGGCCAGATCACCTATCTGGGCGAAAACCTGATCAACCATCCGCCGCACGATATCGCTGCGCTGGGTATCGCGCGCACCTTCCAGAACATCGAGCTGTTCGAACATGCTTCGGTGTTGCACAACCTGCTAATTGGCGGCCACACCCACCGCAAGACCGGTTTCTGGAGCGAGCTGTTTTTTACCGGCAAGACCATGGCGGCAGAAATCGAGGCGCGCGAGAAAGCCGAAAAGGTCATTGACTTCCTCGACCTGCAACACCACCGCGACGCGATGGTGGCTGGCCTGCCCTATGGCGTGCGCAAGGTGGTCGAACTCGGGCGCGCCTTGTGCACCGAACCCAAGCTGCTGTTGCTCGATGAGCCGTCCTCGGGACTGAACGTCGAAGAAACCGACGACATGGCTTTCTGGATCGCCGACATCAAGAACGAACTGGGCATCACGGTACTGATGGTCGAACACGACATGTCGCTGGTATCCAAGGTATCGGACCGCGTGGTTGCGATGAACCAGGGCGCAGTGCTGGCCATGGGCACGCCGCGCGAGGTCCAGAACGATCCCGGTGTGATCGAGGCCTATCTGGGTTCGATCGATGACGTGTCTTCGCTGCGGAGGACGGCATGAGCACGACTCCAGTGTCCGTGAGCGACCAGCCTGTGCTCAAGCTGCTGAACGTGGAGAGCGCCTATGGCCCGATCCGCGCGATCCGTGGTGTCAGCCTGCAGGTACGCCGCGGCGAGATTGGCACCGTGCTGGGCTCCAATGGCGCTGGCAAGACCACGATTCTCAAGACCATCTCCGGCATCATCGATCCGCGCAAGGGCTCGATCGAGTTCAAGGGCGAAGACATCACTGCCAAGGACCCGGCATTCATCGTTCAGCAGGGACTCTCGCATGTACCGGAAGGTCGCGAAGTGTTTCCGCTGCTGAGCGTGCGCGACAACCTGCTGATGGGAGCCTACACCCGCAGCGATGCCGACGGCGTGGCCAAGGACGTCGAGGCGGTATTTGCGTACTTCCCCATCTTGAAGGAACGCGCCAGCCAGGACGCAGGCCTGCTCTCAGGCGGGCAGCAGCAGATGTTGTCGATCTCGCGGGCCCTGATGGCCAAGCCCGACCTGATGTTGCTCGACGAACCCAGCCTGGGGCTGTCTCCCAAATTGACCAAGGAGATCTTCGAGATCGTCGTGCGCATCAACCGCGAGCGCGGCACCACCATCTTGCTGGTGGAACAAAACGCCAACATGGCGCTCAATGCATCGGACTACGGCTATGTGCTTGAAAACGGCCGCATCGTCATGGAAGACACCTGCGCCCGACTGCGCGAGAAAGACGACATTAAGGAGTTTTATCTCGGCATGAAGGAAGAAGGCCAGCGCGACGAGCGGCGCTGGAAGAAGAAGAAGAACTGGAGATGACGACGTGACAATCAAACGGATGCGCGCCGCCAGCGCCGTGACAAGCGTGGGAGACATGCAATTTCCCGCCGGGCCGCCCCAAGGGAAATTAGCCCCCTCGGGGGGCAGCGCAGTACACGCAGTGACAAGCGTGGGGGCCATATCCGCATGAATCAGATCTGGGACCTGAGCCATATCCAACCCAGCAGCGCCAGCGTGCTGGACGGCGAAACCATTCCGCAGATCTTCTGGAGCGGCGTCAAGAAGCGCGGCCCCTTGGTATGGATGCGCCAGAAACATCTGGGCATCTGGCGCAGCTGGAGCTGGAACGAAACTGCCATGGCCGTGCGTGAAGTCGCCGGTGGCCTGCTGGCACTTGATTTCCAGCCACGTGATTGCGCCGCCATCCTGTCCAACACGGTGGTCGAATGGGTCGTCGCCGACCTGGCCATCCTGTGCGCTGGTGGTGTCTCCAACGGCATCTACCCGACCGATGCGCCCAGCCAGGTGCACTACTTGTGCGAGGACTCGCGTACAACGGTGTTGTTCGTCGAGGACGACGAGCAACTCGACAAGGCGCTGGAGGTGCGCGACGACCTGCCTTTGCTGCGCAAGATCGTCGTGATCGACATGGGCGGGCTGCGCGAACTCGACGACCCCGGCGTGATCAGCCTGGCCGGTTTGCGCAAGCTCGGGCGCGAATACAACGCCGCGCACCCCGATGCCGTGCAGCAGCGCTCGGACGCGGTGAAACCCGAGGATCTGGCCATCCTGGTCTACACCTCGGGCACGACCGGCAAGTCCAAGGGTGCCATGCACCTGCACAGTGGCCTGGTTTACACAATGCGCGGCTACAACTCGCTGATCACGCAGACCGAGGAAGACGAGCGCATGTGTTTTCTGCCGCTGTGCCACATTGCCGAGCGCATGGGCGGCGAGTACCACGCGTTGTATACCGGCGCCAAACTCAACTTCGTCGAGAACCCGGAAACCATCCCGGAGAACGTGCGCGAGATCGCACCCACGGTGTTCGTGGCCGTGCCCCGGGTCTGGGAGAAGTTCTATTCCGGTGTGCTTATCGCGCTCAAGGAGGCCAGCGGCCTGCAGCAGGTAGTCTACCGCTGGGCGATCGGTATCGGCACGCAGATCGCCGACCAGGTGCTGGCCCAACAGCCGGTCAGCGCCTGGCTCAAGCTGCAGTACCGGGTCGCAGGCTGGCTGGCGCTGAACAACGTGCGCAAGATGATCGGCATCCAGCGTTCGCGCGTGCTGTTCACCGGTGCGGCGCCGATTTCGGCCGACCTGAGCCGGTGGTACCTGGCACTGGGCGTGCCGATGCTCGAGGTCTGGGGCATGACCGAGACCTGTGGCGGCTCCAGCGGTGTTCCGGCCAACAGGATGAGGCCGGGCAGCATCGGACCTGCGGCGGCCTTCAACGAGATGAAGATCGATCCGGCTACCGGCGAGATCCTGGTACGCGGCAAAAACGTCTTTGCCGGATATCTGAACCTGCCCGAGAAGACGGCCGAGACCATCGACCCGGACGGCTGGATGAACACCGGCGATGTCGGCACCATGGACACGGACGGCTACGTCACGAACACGGACCGGATGAAGGACATCATCATCACTGCCGGCGGCAAGAACGTGACCCCCAGTGAACTCGAGAACGACCTGAAGTTTTCGCCCTACGTCACCGACGCGGTGATCATAGGCGACAAGCGCCCC
>JBBQJP010000065.1:0-24226 GCA_038326025.1 Burkholderiales bacterium | reverse complement strand
CTCGCTCGCATGCTCGGCGCCGACCACCGCCGGGATGCCGAGTTCGCGCGCGACGATGGCCGCGTGGCAGGTACGCCCGCCCCGGTTGGTGACGATGGCGGCCGCCGTCTTCATGACCGGCTCCCAGTCCGGCGTGGTGGTGTCGGCCACCAGCACCTCGCCGGGCCGGAAGGCCGACAGATGGCGCCCGTCGTTGACGATACGCACCTTGCCCGTGGCGATCTTGGCGCCGACCGCACGGCCCTGGGCGCGCACCGCGGCGCTGCCGTCAAGCACGTATTCTTCCAGTTGCATCGCATTGCGCTGCGAGATCGCGGTCTCGGGGCGCGCCTGCACGATATAAAGCGCGCCGTCGGGGCCGTCCTTGGCCCACTCGATGTCCATCGCGCGTCGCTGGCCAGCGCGCTGGCTGTAGTGGTCTTCAATCTTGATCGCCGCGCCGGCCAACTCCAGCACGTCGTCGTCACTGAGGCAATACCGCTTGCGGTCGGCGCGCGGCGTGGGCTTGTTGATGACCGGCTCGCGGGTGCGCCCCGGTGCGTAGACCATGTGCACCTGTTTGTCGCCCAGGGTCTTGCGCAACACGCTGCGAAAGCCCTGGACATAGGTCGGCTTGTGCACATAGAACTCGTCCGGGTCGACCGCGCCTTGCACGACGTTCTCGCCCAGGCCCCAGGCGCCGGTGATGAACACCACATCAGGGTGCCCCGACTCGGTGTCGATCGTGAACATCACGCCGGCCGAAGCCTGGTCGCTGCGCACCATCTGCATCACGGCCACCGAAAGAAACACCTTGAAGTGATCAAAACCGTTGTCGATGCGGTAGGAGATCGCACGGTCAGTGAACAGCGAAGCCTGACAGCGCTTGACCGCGTCGATCAGCATCTCTTCGCCTTGCACGTTCAGGTAGGTATCGTGTTGCCCGGCAAAGCTGGCATTGGGCAGGTCTTCGGCGGTAGCCGAGCTGCGCACCGCCACGCTCAGCGTATCACCGGTGGCGGTCTTGAGTTCACGCCAGGACTGGCGCAATTGCTGCTCCACCGCCTGCGGCATGGCCGCGCCATAGACGATTTCGCGCGCACGCGCGCCGGCGCGCGCCAGGGCATCGGTATCGGTCTTGTCGAGCGTGTCGAGCAAGCGGTGCAGTTCCGGCCAGGCATCGGCCGTGTCCAGCGCGTCACGGTAAGCGGGCGCGGTGACGGCAAACCCGTCGGGGATACGCACACCCAGCGGCGTGAGCTGCTGGAACATCTCGCCCAGCGACGCGTTCTTTCCGCCCACCAGCCCCAGGTCGTCGAGCGACAGTTCCTTGAACCAGCGGATGTAGCGATTGGCAGGCATGGAAAATTTCCCCGTGTAGATGAGCCAGACCTATCATGGCGGGCGCACGCTGCAGGGGTATTGATGTCGGTCAATCGGCGGCCAGCCAGTGGACCGGCTGCTATGCCTACGGGCGTCGAAACCAGTCCAGGCTGTTGAACGGCTTGCCGAACTCGAACGGCTCACCCACTCTTGGCGTGATCACCTGCACATCGGTGTCCCTGGCCGCTACCAGCGTACGCTCGATCGGTTCCACCCATGCGTGGTACGACATGTTGAACGTGGCCCAGTGCACCGGCAGCAGTATCTTGCTGCCGAGGTCGCGCTGCGCCTTGAGCGCCGATTCCGGATCCATGTGAATGTCGAGCCAGCTGTTGCCATAGGCGCCAATCTTCATCAGCACCATGTCGGGTGCCCCCAGGCGCTGGCGGATCTGGCCAAAATGCGGACCGTAACCGGTATCGCCGCTGGAATACACCGAGTATCCTGCGCTCTTGATCATCCACGACGACCACAGGGTGGAGTCGTCCATGCGCTTGCGACCTGAATAGTGGCGCGCCGGCGTGTTGTGGATCTCCACGCCCTTGAACACGATCGTCTCCCACCAGTCCATCTCGTGAATCTGCAGCAGCGGCACACCCCAGCGTTCAAGATGGGCACCGATGCCCAAGCCGACGAAGAAATGCGTCTTGCCGCGGGCCAGCTGCAACACCGTGTCCATGTCCAGATGGTCATAGTGGTCGTGCGAGATCACTGCGGCATCGATGCCTTCGAGCTGGTTCAGCGGGATCGGCGGCGGGTGCATCCGCTCAGGGCCGATGAACTGGAACGGCGAGGCGCGTTGCGACAGCACCGGGTCGGTCATGATGCGCACGCCATCGATCTCAAGCAATACGGTGGAGTGCCCGAACCAGATCGCACGCAGGCCCGACACGGGTGGCGACTGCAGGCTGCCAGCGGCCAGCGGCACTACCGGGATCGCCAACGGCGGCGTGCGGACCTGGCCTGCCGAGTAGTCCTGCAGGTTCTGCCAAAGCGCCAGCGCACTCTTGTATGGAGGCGAATTGACGAATCGACCATCGACGTATTCGGGTGAACGCCGCATGCGCTCGAGCCGCTCGCCCGCCATCTCGCCGCCGAAGGTCGGCAATTGCAACACCAGTACCGCCGCGGCACCGAGGCACACGGCGACAAAAAGCAATACCAGCAGAATCTTGGCGAGGCGGGACATACGCTCCAGCGATTGGCGGCCAGCCATTCTTGCACGATGTGCCGGCTGCGCCCTGGCGGGCAGTTGTCACGATCCTGTCACCGGACTGACCGATGCTCGCGCACTGACGTTCAACTCACCAAAGATTCCATGAAAAACGATTTCCCGATACCGCGTTCTGCCTTCAACGATGACAACGCCAATCCCGGCACGAACCCCCATTTCGACGACATCCTGGCGCAACGCCTGAGCCGACGCAGCGTGCTTCGCGCCGGCACCGGCGTCGCAGCCGGTGTCGCATTCGGTGGCCTGGCGCTGAGCGGCTGCGCCACCAGCACCGACTCCTCCGATGCGATGGGCACCGGCGCGCCGCTGGCACACCTCGGTTTCACGCCGGTGGCCAAGAGCCTGGACGACGCCGTGCACGTCCCGCCAGGTTATCGCGCCGATGTGCTGATTGCACTGGGTGACCCGATCCTGCGTGGCGCAGCCACGTTCCGCAACGATGGCTCTGATACGGATTTCGACAAGCGCTCGGGCGACCACCACGATGGCATGGAATGGTTCAGCCTGGACACCAGCGGCCGCCCTTCCGACAAACATGCCAGCCGCGGCCTGATCGCGATGAACCACGAAGCCACGACGGACGAGAAGTTGTCGTCGTTCTTCCTGCATGCCGACGGTGGCGGCGCAACGCTGCCACGCAAGGCATCCGAAGTCGACAAGGAGCTGATGATCCACGGCCTGGCCGTGGTCGAAGTCCAGGCTCGCGGCGGCAAGTGGGCCTACCAGCCGGACTCGTCGTTCAACCGGCGCGTCACGACGATGACGCCGGCCGACATCCACGGACCGGCCCGCGGCAGCGCGCACCTGGTCACCCGCTACAGCCCGGATGCCACCCGCACGCGCGGCACCCTGAACAACTGCGGCACCGGCAAGACGCCCTGGGGCACCTATGTGTCCGGCGAGGAAAACTGGTTCGGCTACTTCCATCGCGATGCCAAGGACGACGATCGGCGCGGCAAGAAGGATCCATCGGTCGTGGCGCTGGAGCGTTACGGACGAAAGGCGGGCGCCGCCAGCCGCCATGGCTGGGAAAGCGCCGGTCCGCAGGACATGTATGTGCGCTGGAACAACGGCGCCATCGGCGCCAATGCCCGCGACGACTACCGCAACGAGATGAACAGCTTTGGCTACATCGTCGAGCTCGACCCCTACGATGGTTCCAGGGCCTTGCGCAAACGCACCGCGCTGGGCCGCATGGGCCACGAGAACGCGACCTTCGCCAAGCCGGTAGCCGGACAGCCGGTGGTGGCCTACATGGGCGACGACTCGCGCGGCGAATACATCTACAAATTCGTCTCCAGCGCCCGCTGGGACGACAAGGACGCCATGCCGGCGAACCGGCTGGCGGTTGGCGACAAATACCTGGACAAGGGCACGCTGTTCGTTGCCAAGTTCAAGGAAGACGGCACGGGCCAGTGGCTGGAACTGTCGATGAACAACCCGATCGTCGCCGCCAACCCGGACTTCAGCTTCACTTCCGACGCCGACATCGCCGTCTTCACCCGTCTGGCCGCCGACGCGGTCGGCGCTACCCGGATGGATCGCCCCGAGTGGGGTGGCGTGAACCCGCGCAACGGCGAAGTCTATTTCACGTTGACCAACAACAGCAATCGCAGCCTGGATGGCGAGATGGGCGCTGATGCCGCCAACCCGCGCGTGTATTCGGACATGAAGGGCAGCAGGAAGAACAACGGCAACGTCAACGGCCACATCATGCGCCTGGCACAAGGCCGTGCCCACGACACGGCGTTCCGCTGGGACATCTACCTGTTCGCGTCGGAAGCCGGCGCAGACAAGGGCGCGATCAACCTGTCCAACCTGGACGACTCCAACGACCTGTCATCCCCGGACGGCCTGGTGTTCAGCCCGTCGACGGGCATTTGCTGGATCCAGACCGACGACGGCGCCTACACCGACGCCACGAACTGCATGCTGATGGCGGCCATTCCCGGCCAGGTCGGTGACGGCGGCAAGAAGTCGCTGGTCTACAAGCGACCCGATGGCAGCGAGAAACGCGTCGACACCCACATCGGCAAGGTGCAGACCGGCGCCACGTTCAAGCGTTTCCTGGTCGGCCCCAAGGGCGCCGAGATCACCGGTTGGTGCGAGAGCCCGGACGGTCGCGCCATGTTCATCAATATCCAGCACCCGGGCGAGAACACGAAGATGGCCGATGTCGGCAACCCGGCAAAGTACGAGAGCCAGTGGCCGGCCAACGCCGGTTATGGCGCCGGCAAGCGCCCACGCTCGGCCACCATCGTCATCACCAAGGTCGACGGCGGACGAATCGGGACCTGAGTCCGGTCACGGCGACCCGCCGGGGGACGGTGGGTCGAACAGTCCCGGTGCGCCGCCAAACCGCGCGCCTTCGATCTCCAGCAGCCGCAACTTGGTGCGCACGCCACCGCTGGCTGAGAACCCCCCGGAGCGGCCGTCGGCAGCCAGGATGCGATGACAGGGCACGACCGGTGCAAAGCGGTTGTGCCCCAGCGCCTGGCCCACCGCGCGGGCCGCGCCCGGTTCACCGAGACGGCGCGCCATCTCGCCATAGGTCATGGTTTCGCCCGGCACCATGGTGCGCGCGAGCACATATACCCGTTGGTGGAACGGCGGCACGCCCTGCATGTCGAGCACGATGTCCGACAAGTCGGCCGGATCCCGGGCCTGCCCCGCGAGCAAGGCCGTCACAGCGTCAATCGCCCGCTGCACCTCGATGGGTGGCGCCAGCTCGCGCGCGTCGGGAAAGCGGCGCTGGACCCGGATGCGCGTATGGCGCGCGCTGGCTTCGGGCAACTGCACGCCGCAGATGCCGTGTTCCCCCCAGGCAATCGCGCACGGACCGATTGCGCTATCGAACAGCGCGAATGCTATCGTCGGAGAAAGCGTCATGACCGTGTCCCAGGTTGGACTCCGAACCCTGGCTGCCAACTGCCCAGGGCAGCCAGCGGCTTCAGCTGTTCACGTCGAGGCCAGCGCAACTGCGGGCGCGCCGGCGCCCTTGCCATATTCGCCATTCTGCGGAATGACCCATGCGTCATGCACCTGCAGGCGCAACACGTCGTCCTTCTTCGGCAACACGTCCAGTGGCAACTCACAGGAAAAGAAGCTCCGCCCGTAATGCGCCAGGTCGGTCTCCACCAGGTAACTTCCCCCCTGGTAGAACACGAAGTTGACGCGCAACTCCAGTGCGCCGTCCTGCGTCGTCAACGACGTCGCGCCGGGCGCGATACAAACCTGTACGTTGTCGGAGTCGGGCGCTCTGCCGCAACGCGCGACAAATTCATGGCCACGCACCGACACCACAACCGAATGTGCGTCGACCTTGCGCACCACCTTGGCGTCGAGAACATTGCCGCCGCCGACGAATGCGGCAATCATCGGGCTGGCCGGTTCGCGGCACAACGTGGACGGATGGGCGAGTTGGACGATCTCGCCATCTGCCAGCACGGCGATTCGGTCGGCCAGCGCCAGCGCCTCTTCCTGGTTGTGAGTGACATAGATCATCGGCATGTCGCTGCGACGCGCCTTGGTGATCTGGCGCATCATGTCGCGACGCAGCTCCGTGTCCAGGCTTGCCAGCGGTTCATCGAACAACAACACGCGCGGTGCGCCGACCATCGCCCGCGCCAACGCTACACGCTGGCGCTGCCCGCCGGACAACTGGCTCGGAAACCGTTGCGCCAGATCGTCGAGTTCAACTGCGGCCAGTGCGTCTCGCACACGGCGCGTCACGTCCGCGGCCGCGGTGCTGCTCTGGCGCAGCGGAAACGCAATGTTGTCCTGCACCGTCATGTGCGGCCACAAGGCATGGCTCTGGAACACGACCGATACCTGCCGGCTCTCTGGCGGCAGATGGCGACGCGACGCACCCGAGGCGCTGGATACGATGTCCGAGCCAATCCTGATCTCGCCGTCGTCGATATCCTCCAGGCCTGCAATCGCGCGCAGCATCGTGGTCTTGCCCGACCCCGACGGTCCGAGCAAAGCGATGAACTCGCCGTCGGCAAGCTCCAGCGAAACGCCTTTGAGCGCATGGTGCGACTGTGCGCCGCTGCCATAGGTCTTGTGGATACGATTCAGACTCACGCTCGCCATGGCAAGACTCCAGAAGGAAGGCGCCGTCCCATGATGGACGCCAACAACATGATCACATTGGCGACCAGCACGGACACAATGCCGATGGCTGCAGCCGCCGCAGATTCACCACCCTGCTCCAGGTTGAACACGGCAACACCCAGCGTTTCCGCGCCGGACGACCACAACAAGGCGGAAATCGTCAACTCGTTGAGCGCCAGCAACACGACCAGCATCGCGCCGGCCGTGACCGACGGCAACAGCAGCGGAATCACGATGGTGCGCAAGCGCCTGAGGAACGGTGCGCCAAACACTTCTGCCGCCTCGAGCATTTCCACCGGCAGTTGCTGAAAGCCACTGATAATGGGCCGCAACTGGATCGCCAGAAAACGCGCCAGATAGGCGAGAAAGATGATGCCGATGGTGTTGTAAAGCGATATGCCCAGCACCGGTTTGAGGTACAGCAGAATCATCGCGATCGACAACACCACACCGGGCAATACATACGGTACTTCGATCAGGTAATTCAGCCGAAGGAGCCAGGGCGAGCGACGGTACTCCATCAGATAGGCCATCACCAGCGCCACCGTCGCGAGCACCAGCGCCGCCGTCACCGACATGCCGATGCTGTTGACAAAGGCACGCACCGTGGCGTCGTTGTCCTTGAGCACATAGACATAGTGCTCCAGTGTCACGCTGGCCCAGGTCAGCGGCACGCCGGGCGCTGGGCGCACCGATTTGGCCATCAACGCGGCCAATGGCGCGAGCAGCAGCACCAGCAGCAGACCGAGCAGCATCGCTTCGACCCATGGGCGCGCGCGATGCAGCTGGAACGGCGGGCCGGCATGGCGCGAAGGCGTCACCTTGAAGTGGCCCCTGCTGGCGAAACGGTGCTGCAACAAGATGCCCAGTCCGGCCAACACACTGACGACCAGCGACAACATGGTCGCGTTGGGGATCGCGCTGCTGCCAAATCCCGACAACTCGCGGTAAATCAGTGTCGGCAACACCAGGTAGTTCGCCGGAATGCCGAGGAACGCTGGAATGCCGAAGTTGCCGATGCACGAGACAAACGCCAGCGCAGTGCCCGCGGCCAGTGCCGGTGTCACCAATGGCCAGATGACCCGCAGCAACACGATGGACGGCTTGGCGCCGCTGACCCGCGCCGCCTCGATCACCTCGGCGGGCACATTGAGCAGTCCGGCGCGCACCGTCAGGAACACCAGCGGCGCGTAATGCACGCCCAGCAACATCATGATGCCGCCACGGCCCTGGAAAGGATTACCGAACGCCGACGCGTTTTCCCAGCCCCATGCCTGCAGCAGGTCGCGCAGCGGGGCCCAGATCTGCAACCATGCCAGCGCCACGACCTGGGGTGGCAACATGGCCTGCACGACAAAGGCGTAGACGATCCAGTTGCGAAAGCGCACATTGGTCAAGGTGACCAGGCTGGCAACGATCAGCCCATAGACCGAGGCGATCAGCGCGCCGGCAAGCCCGACCTCGACCGAGTGCCAGGTCGCGGTCAGCGTCGCCGTCGACTGCAGCGCCGCAAGCATGGCGCCGCGCTGGCTGCCCAGCAGGCCGACGACCAGTTCGATCACCAGCCGTGCCACGGGCAGCAGGGCAAACAATACCAGGAACAACAAGCAGACGACCGTAGCCACCTGCTCGCTGCGATTCCAGAATTTCACGCGCGCGAGCATGTCAAGCAAGTACCAAGATTAGGATGGGGGCCCCTTTGCCGGGATCCACAGCGGATCGGCAAAGAGGTCATGGGCCCGCTTAAGCCGGGGCGGGATCAACCGCCGAAGATGTCCCCGAAACGCTTCTTGTTGGGCTCGATGCCTTCAAGGATCTTGCCGGTATTGATCGGCATGAACTTCATCTGCTCGGCCGTCGGGTATCCATCAGGCGCCTTGACGCCCTTGAGGATGGGCACGTAACCGAGCGTCGTCGAAAACTGCTGGCCTTCAGGCGACAGCAGGAAATTGACGAAGGCCTCGGCCGCCGGCACGTTCTTGGCTGTCTTGAGCACGGCGACCGGCTCGGTCACGAAAGTCAGGCCTTCCTTGGGAATGACGAACTCGACCGGCGAACCCTTGGCCTTGGCATTGAGCGCCATGAAGTCAACCAGGATGCCAACCGACTTTTCGCCCGTGGCGACCTGCTGCAACACGGCGCCGTTGCCACGCACCGCGATGGCGCCATTGGCCTTGAGTCCCTCGACATAGTTCCAGGCGCCGAGCGCTGGATCACCCAGCCAGGCACCGAGGGAAATCGCGGCAGCGCCCGAATACAAGGGGCTGGGCATGGCGATCTGGTTCTTCAGCTCCGGATTGAGCAGGTCCTTCCACGACGTGGGCTTGAACTTGGCCTTGGTATTGACGACCAGGCCCGAGGTGATCACCTTGGTCCCGATGTAATACTTTTCCGGGTCGTAGAACTGCGCGGGGATTCCCGATACGTCGGCGTTCTTCAATGGCATCAGAACACCGTCCTTCTTCAGCGACTCCATCGTCACCGCGTCGGCCAGCAGCACCACGTCGGGCTGCGGCGCGCCTGCGGACAACTCGGTGCGCAGCTTGTTGAGCACCTCGGTGGTACCCGAGCGAAACACCTCGACCTTCACGTTCGGGTGTTTCTTGTTGAACTCGGAGATGGTGCCCTTCATGTCCTTGTCCGGCTGCGACGTGTAAAGGACCAGATTGCCGGACACGTTGCCGGATTGCGCCAGGGCGGCCTGCGGCAGGGCAAACGCGGCTGCAGCGCAAAGCAACAGGGCGCGACGCTGGGTGGATCGATAGTTCATACTGTCTCCTTTAGTTGATACTCTCGGCAAAAAACCTGCCAAAACAGGCAAACACGGATCGCAATTGTGACCATGGGGTCCTGTCAATTTTGCGACTGCATTGTGACCGTAGCATGTCAGACCTCTCGCGGGTGGGGCCTGATCACCTCGGTATGCAATAGGGTTCCCTCGACATCGCACAGACCGACCGTCATGCAACGCGAATCCGGGTCGATCGTGACCTCCCCGAAAAACTGGTAGCCGGCCGCAGGGCTGGCCCCCCGCACCGGCGATGCGCGCGAATAACGCACTTGGACACCAAACGTGGCGTCGGCCGCGAATGGCCCGTACGAACCTGCATGCAGCGGACCGGACACAAACTCCCAGAACGGCAGGAAGTCCTGGTACGCCGCCTTTTGTGGATCGAAATAGTGCGCGGCGGTGTAATGCACGTCGGCACACAACCACACGATGTCGTGGATCGCATGGCGCTTGATGAACGACAGCAGATCGGCGATCTCGATTTCACGTCCCTTGGGCGGGCCGTCGTCGCCATTGGCGACACCTTGCCACTTGACCCGGCCCTGCGCATCATGGCCATCAGGGACATTGGTGCCAATCGGCATACCCGCGACAACAACCTTCCATTGCGCGGTTGATGCCAGCAGCGCCTGCTTCAGCCATTCGACCTGGGTCGCACCGATGAACGCGGTGTCCTCGCTGCCTTCGGCTTGCAGGTTGTGCGAATTCGGACCACGGTAGGTTTGCATGTCAATGACAAACAGGTCGAGGAGCGGTCCGTAGGGCACGCGCCGGTACAGGGCTCCGGCTGCGTCGAATCCCTCGAGCGGCAGCGGCGAATATTCTCGGAATGCCCGGGCAGCGGTCGCGGCAAGCAACTTGAGATCCTTGATCCGGTAACGCGGGTCACGCCCCAGGTCGAGCGAGGGGGACCAGTTGTTGACGACCTCGTGGTCGTCCCAGATCACGATCTGCGGCACCTGTTCACAAAAACGGGCGAAATGTGGATCGAGCCAGTTGTAGCGGAAGTTGCCGCGGTATTCCGCCATGGTCTCGGCGACCTTTGTTTTGGACGGCGAGACGATATTGCTCCAGCTTCGCCCGCGTTCATCGTCGACCTGATGCTGCAACGGATGGTCGGCATAAATGGTGTCGCCGCAATGCACGAAAAAATCCAGGTCCCGCTCCGCCATGGTCTTGAAGATCCGCATGCCGCCGGCCTGCGGATTGATGCCGAAACCCTGGCCGTTGACATCCGCCGACCAGGCGAACTTGACCGGTCGCAGGCCAGCCGGCGCCGAGCGGAACACCGAACCACGCACCCACTGGGCCGGCTGCGCGGCCTCCAGCGCCAGCGCGACCACTGAGACGTGGATCGTGCTGTCAGCGGGCAGCCCGGTCAATTGCACGCGGGTCGTGAAGTCGGTCACCTCCAGCGCCTGCGGCGCGGGTACCCGCGTCCACGGGCCGTCGGGCCCTTGCGTGCTCCAGGCAACCGCCACATTACAGGCATATGGCAGTCGCGCCCAGATGATGGCGCTGTCGCCACTGACCTCACCGATCTGCATGCCACTGATCTGGCTGTCGTCGACCAGCGGCAGGGACTTGGCGGCCGCCGGCGCGCGAACCGTGCCCTTGCGCGGACGCATGCCATCGGACAGGTCCTTGAGCGCCTGCGGGAATTCAAGCGGGTTCGGCAGGTTGCGCAAAACCTTGAACGGCAGGTCGAATAGATCCATGGTCACAATTTCCTTTCTCTGATTCCAGCGCCGATCACGTCAGGTCAACCCGCGATTGATTCTGTCGAGCACCGGGTCGTCCACGCGTTTCGAGCCACTCCAACATAGCCGGTATACGGATGCACCACCCGCGTCAAGCACGCTGGCCTCGTCACCCGAACACGATACCCCACTACGCCCTTTGGCATATCGCAACACCGTCGTCTCGCCTTGCGTGCTCTGCGCCTCGATTGCGGCGGCAATTTTTGCCCGGCCCGGTACCGCATGACGCAACGGTGCGGGCACGACCGACGGCAGGTTGACGCTGAGCCAAGAATCAGGATGGTGCCAGGCCGAAATATCGCGCGCAAAACCGTCAACTACGCCCGACAACCAGCGTGTCAGCGCTGGCGCTTCGAAATCGATCTCCTTGGGCGCCGAGAACGCAATCGCCGGTACGCCCCAGAAACTGGCTTCACGCGCAATCGACATCGTGCCCGAATAGGCGATGTCTTCGCCGATGTTGCGCCCCTCGTTGACGCCCGACAACACCAGGTCCGGTTTTTGCGAATCGGCAAACAGCCAGGCCATTGCGGCAATCGCACAATCGGCCGGTGTACCGGAGCACATGTAGCGGCGCTCGGCCAGACGGGTCAGCGCGAATTCGTCGTGCAGCGAAATCTGATGGCCCATGCTGCTGCGCTTTTTCGCCGGCGCGACAACCCACACATCGTCACTGATGGCCGCCGCCGCACGTTCGAGCGCGGCGATGCCGGACGAAAAATGGCCGTCGTCGTTGCTGATGAGGATGCGCAGGTTTGTCATGGTCTTGATCGGTTTACCGGTTGCCGTCGCCGGCGTTGCCCGCGGCCAGTTGCTGGCGCAACAACTGCGCCACCACGGTGACAGCCTCGACCTGCGGCAGGTGGCCAACGCCGGGTAACAGGTGCAGCGCCACGGCGCCGGGCACACCGGCCGCGTGCTGCGGCGGGACGATCTGATCGTGTGTTCCCCAGATCAGCTTGACCGGAGCCGCCAGATCGGCCAACCGGTCGCGCAGCGACCCGGCCTGCGTACCGTCGGGCAGCAGGTCCTGCGCCATGGTGGTCAACGCGGCGCGGGCATCGGCGGACTCGAGTTCGCTCCAGGCGGTGGCCGCAAACGATGCACTGAGCCGCGTGGCGTCGCCAAACAACAAGGCCAGCCACGGCTGCAGGCTTTCCAGCCGGGTCGCGCGCAACATGCCGGCGATGAACGCGCCGTTGATCTGCGGGCCCAGGCCGAGCGGCGCCAACAGCGTCAGCGAACGCAAGCGCTGCTGCAGCAATGGCGCCAAGGCGATCGCCGCTCCGCCGCCCATCGAATGGCCGGCCAGATGCAGCGACTCGATGCCCTCCTGGTCCAGCCGCGCCAGCAGCAAACGCGCGACCGCATCCAGGTCTGCGACCACGGCGCGTGGCGACTTGCCGTGGTTCGGCAGGTCGATACCCAGCACCGGCACGTCGCCCAATTGCTGCGCCAGCGGACGCCACGATCCCGTCGAGGTGCCGAAACCATGCAGCAGTACCAGCGGCACACCGGTGCCACGGTTGAACCAGTGCAGATGCAGCGCCCCGGCCGCGGCCGCCGCGTGTGGGGTGCGGGTTTTACTCTGCGGCAGATCGCGCGCCAGAACCCGTCCGCCCGGGCCGGTGCCATTGACGGCCAGCAGATCAGCCCCCTGGGCACGGGCCATGCTGCGCGCCAGCGGCGTCGCACGCAATACGCGCGTGGGGTCGCCGGCGCCTTGCCGCGTTACGGCATCCGTCGTCATGCCCGATCGCGCAGGAGTGGCCGCCACTGGTTCTTCGGCAGCCGGTGCGGCCCCGTCAAGCGGGGTCGGTGCTGCTGCGTGGTCCGCAGGGATGGCTTCACCAGGCTGCAGAATCCAGCCAACGACATGGCCGACCGGCAATACGACGTCGGTGGCGCCGTCGCTGCCTTGCAGTACGCCGTCGGCCGTGGCCTCGATCTCCATCGTGGCCTTGTCGGTCTCGATCTCGAAGATCACCTGGCCCTTGCTGACCGGATCGCCGTTATGCACATACCACTGGGCGATCTTGCCTTCTGTCATGTCCATGTCGACGCGCGGCAAAATGACTTCGGTCGCCATGTCATTACCGCCCGGCCGTCGCCAAAGTACTGAATGCTGACACGGGAGACAGCGAACGCCGTGGGCGTGGATACAGTTTCATCTCAGACCCTCGCCTGGACGGACCGCAGCACCGCTGCGACGATGTCGTCGACCTGGGGAACGGCGGCTTTTTCCAGCTGCGGGTTGTACGGCAACGGGCAGTCTGCGCCGCCGAGGCGGATGATGGGCGCATCCAGCCGGTCGAACGCCGCACTTTCGGCAATCATCGCGCTCACTTCGGCCCCGATGCCCAGCTGTTTGGTTCCTTCGTAGACACATACCAGGCGGGTGGTCTTGCTGACGCTGGCCACCAGGGTGCCCTCGTCGAGCGGGCGAAGCGAACGCAGGTCGACGACCTCGGCCGACACACCTTGCTGCGCCAGGGTCTCGGCCGCTTCCAGCGCGCGGTGCACCATGATGGCGCTGGCCGCAATCGTCACGTCACGGCCTTCGCGGCGTAAACGTGCCTCGTGCAGCGCCTCGGTGTAATACCCTTCGGGCACCGGCCCCTTCATCTTGTAAAGCAGCTTGTGCTCGAAGAACATCACCGGATCGGGATCTTCGATCGCTGCCAGCAGCATGCCCTTGGCGTCGTGTGGCGTGGACGGCTGCACGACCTTGAGGCCGGGCACATGCGCGAACCAGGCCTCCAGGCTCTGGCTGTGTTGTGCCGCGGCGCCGGTTCCCGAGCCGCTGGGGAACCGCATGACCAACGGCACCGATGCCTTGCCACCGAGCATGAAACGCATCTTGGCCGCCTGGTTGACGATCTGCTCCATCGCCAGCGTGGCAAAGTCCGAGAACTGGAACTCGAACACCGGTCGGCGGCCCATCAAGGCGGCGCCCACTGCGACGCCAGCGCCGCCCAATTCGGAGATCGGCGTGTCCATGACGCGGTCTTCGCCGAAACGCTGCACCAGATCACCCGTGACCTGGAACGCGCCGCCGTAGACGCCGATGTCTTCACCCATCAGGAACACCCGCTCATCGCGTTCCATGGCGATCGCCAGCGCCTCCTGGATGGCCTGCGAATAACTCAGCTCACGCACTTCACTTGACATGGTTCGCCTGGGTCGCGGGGGTTGCATAAACGAAGTCGGTCAGACTCGCCGGATCGGGCGCCGGGCTGTCGTTGGCAAAGGCCACCGCGGACTCGATTTCCTGCTCGACGCTCCGGTGCATCGCATCAATTTCGGCCTGGTCAATCAGGTCGTGGCGCAGCAGGTCCTGCTCGAGCAAACCGATGGGATCTCGCGCAATCCAGGAATCGATCTCCTCCTTGGTGCGGTAGCGGTTGCGATCGCTCTTGGAGTGGCCCCGATGGCGATAGGTCAGGCATTCGACCAGCGAAGGTCCACCCGCATCGCGCGCGCGTTCGATCGCATCGCGCGCCGCTTCGGCCACATCGGCGAATATATTGCCGTCTACGGTGACACCCGGCATGTTGTACGCCGCCGCGCGCATGGAGACCCTCTTGACCGCGGTCGACCGTTCAATCGAGGTCGACATTCCGTACTGGTTGTTCTCGCAGACGAAGACCACCGGCAGCTTCCAGATGGCGGCCATGTTCAGGCCCTCGTGAAAAGCGCCTTCGTTGTTCGCGCCGTCGCCGAAAAAACACACGACAACGTTGGGTTTGCGGGTCTGCTTGAGCGCCAGAGCCGCGCCGACTGCGATCGGAATGCCGCCACCGACGATGCCGTTGGCGCCCAGATTGCCGCCAGCGACGTCGGCGATATGCATCGAGCCGCCGCGCCCACGGCAATATCCGGTGTCCTTGCCGAAGAACTCCGCGAACATGTACTTGGGCTCTGCACCCTTGGCGATGCAATGGCCGTGCCCGCGGTGGGTCGAGGTGATGCAGTCACCCTCTTGCAGATTGATGCCAACACCCACGGCGCTGGCTTCCTGGCCGATCGACAGGTGCATGGTGCCGTGCACCAGGCCACGCATATAGGCCTGCTCCGCACCCTCCTCGAAGCGGCGGATCAACACCATCTGGCGCAAGGCCATGTGCAGCGTTTCGCGTCCCAAGCGCTTGTAGGCCGGCGATGCCTGCGCCGCAGGTTCGGCCGTTTTGGAGCCGCTCATGCGCCGTAAACCAGTTTGTCCTGTCGACGGCGCAACTCGACGATGCGCGAATTCGCGTCTACCGCCGTGTTGGCATAGGTCAGCAGTTCGCCTTTGCGCACCGGCGCGGTGACGACGGCCTGCTCCAGCAGACCACACGGGACGGCGCCGGCGGTATGCGCTTCTGGTGCAGCCATGGCCCAGGCCCGGTAGGTGTATTCACCGATCGCGTCGAGGCTATCGCCCGGTTTGAGATCGCGTTTGGCCAGCGCACAGACTTCGGCCGAAGGCTTGGGCAGCGGCGCCATGTCGGCGCGCCGGTACAACACCGCCCGCGCACAGGTGAGCGGCACCTCCAGGCTGCACAGGTGGTATGGCCGGTAAAAGGTGTAATACGGCCCCTTGCCCAGTTTGAGGTAATCCATGCGTTCACGCAGCCGCGGATGGGCCATTTCGGCGACGACGAACACGCCGGGCGCGACGTCCTTGCCCACGGTGTAGTCGACCACGCCTTTGCGCCCCAGGATGCCGCCATCGGCAATCGGGCACAACACCTGGTGCAGTTCCTTGAGCGAAGCGGCGGGCCCGTGCATGCCGGCGATATCGGGTACCAGGCCGGTGGCATTGGCGATGGCCGACATTTCGACCGCCGTCTTGGAGCCGTCGACAAATTCGACCAGCATGCGCGGATTGAGCCCCTTGCCCAGGGCCTCCTCGGAATAGTCGTCGGGCGTGGCGTCGACATTGAGCGGATTGTTCTTGCCTTTGCCCGCCGCAATGACCGGGTATCCGAGCGCCGAGACAAAGTTGATCAGTTCGATCGCCGCACTGGGTTCGTCACCCGCGCCCAGTGAATAGACCACGCCCATGCGATCGGCCTCGTGCTTGAGATAGGCACCAATGGTCACGTCGGCCTCGACATTCATCATGACCAGATGTTTGCCGTGCTCCATCGCCATCAGGCCGATCTGCGCGCCAACCGCCGGCTTGCCGGTCGCGTCGACCACGACATCGATCATGGCGCAGGCACACACCAGATCGGCATTCTGGGTAATGGCGATCTTCCTGTCGCCAATCGCCTGCTCCAGCGTGCTGGCCGTCTCGACGATGCGGTGGGCCTGTGTGTCGTGCCCGGCGGATGCCAGCGCCGCCACGGCGGCCTGTACGTTGATGTCGGCGATCGCCGCGACGACGATACCGCGCATCTGCAGCACCTGGGTGACGATGTCCGTGCCCATCATGCCGGAGCCGATCAGGCCGATCCGGATGGGTTTGCCTGTGGCCTCGAGCGCGGCCAGATCAGCGGCAAGACCGCTGGGTTGAAAAGCACTCATGACTTACCTTTGTCGTTGAATATGTACATTTGTCTCGAATTCTAGACTTATGTCCATGTGTAACGCAATAGGTGTTTGACCGGATAGGGTGCGTGCAAACCCTGCCCGCTGGCAGGCCAGCGGGCGCGAAGCCATGGCGAATCAAGATGCTGAAACGGACGGAGCGGCGCAGGTTGGTGGCCCGGCTCCGTCAGCGCCCAGGCGTCGGCCGGCAATGCGATCGTGCCACCGGCAAGGCAGGCAGGCAGGCAAATTCAACGGCGACGCGCGATTCGCGCGCAGACAGCCGGCGTCAGGACGCGCGAGGTTTTGTCGATCCGGCCTCGCCGGCCAGCACCAGGAGCGCGCGCGCGCAATGCTCGTCGGTAATCAGGGTCGTGGGCGCAATCAGCCGCAGGACACCGAGCAGCGCCTCGACCTTCTGCGCGCCGCCGGAGGCGATGATGCGCTGGGGTACGGCCTTGAGTGTCTCCACCGGAACCGACATCACGCGCCCCTGGATCGGGTCCTTGATCAATTGGCCGTCGCGGTCGTAATAGTGGAACAGCAAGTCGCCGACCGCGCCCATCTCGACAAAGCGTAGCCGCATCGCCTCGGGCAGGACCTCGTAACGGTAGGGTGTGCCCCCGGACGTCACGTCCCCGACACTGAGCAACACCGCATCGAGCAACTTGGCGTTCTCGAACACGTCACCCAGGCCGCAATGGTCGATCAGCGTCTGGCGCGTACGCGGCGAGTCGACAACCGCGGGCGCGGTCATCAGGTAACACTCGGCCTGGAACAGGCTCGAGAAGCGCCACGCGAACTCGGACGGGTTGAAGCGTCGCACCTTCGTGATACCGCCCAGCAATGACACCACGCTGAGGTCCGCCACCGGCGCACCGGTCATGAATCGCAAGGACTCGTGCAGCGTCCGCCCCCAGCCGACGCCGATGCGCATGCCGTCGCGCAACATGCCGGTCGTGTACTGGCCGGTCGCCGCGGCAACCGCGATCGTCGCGTCTGCCTGCGCATCGGACAATGGCGCAACGACAGCGTCTTGCAGCCCAAATGCCTTCTCAAGCGCGCGCTCAAGGGCAATACATTCGGGAATGCCCTGCTCAATCCGGAATTTGATCTCGTTGCGCTCACGCAGGTCAGCCAGCAGGCGAATCACCGTCACACGGCCTATGCCCAGGTGCTGTGCGATCTCGTTCTGGGTCATTTCCTCGACGTAATACATCCAGGCAACCCGCAAACGCATGCGTTTGTTGCGCTGGGTCGGACCGTGGCCGACTGCCGACCCTGATGGATCGTCCGCCGAAAGCGCTGGCGCCTCCTGCCCACTGTGATTCTTCGTTCGTCTGGGCATATGCTCGAATGTGGCAATCGTTCGGGTTTGGATGCAGAATGATCGTCAAGTGCATGTGCTGCTGCCGCGGCAATGCTAACGCAAACCCCTGTCGAGCAAACCATGGTCCAACCCACACCACCAGCGTCACCGCACCAGAGCGCACTCACCACCGTGGAGTTGACGCTCAAGGACGGATTACGCGCGCTGGAATTCAATCTGCTGCAAGGCGCGCATTGGCTCGTTGACGACGTAGGCCCCCGTCTGGCGCGGCAGATCGACCCTGTCGGCATCAAGGGCAAGCGGGTAAAACTGCATGTGCTGGTGGATTCGGCGGCCAAGGGGACCTTGTCGACACTGGAGACCATGCAACACCGGGCCGCATCCAAGGCGATGGCGGACGAGCCATACCGGACACTGGATTTCGAATTGCTGCCGCTGGCCGCCTATATGTCGTCTGCCGACGAACGCAATCCATCCGCATTGTTTGCCGAAGTCTTCTACTGGCTGATACGCCACGCGCTGGCGCTGGCGCCGGAACCCGGGCCCGGCAAGCTGGTGCGCCAGTTAGCCGTTGACGAGGCATATTGGCAGTTGCAGGCCGAGCGCGACGCATCGATGGCGCAGGCCGTTCCGATTGCCAGCGCCGACCCGCGACAGGAGCAACAACATGCACGGACCTGCGCCCGATTGCTGCAAGCGCTGATCGCGACACGGCCCGTGCGCGATGCGTCGCTGCTGCCGTGGACGCAGTCCGGAGATGAATCGGCCGAAACACCGGCCATGTTGCGGGTCCTGCTGAGCGTCGTGCTGGCGGTCGGATCGGTGACCCCCGCCAGCGCAAACACCGCCAGGGCCGCGGCATGCCTGCACATGGGCTGGGAAATCGCCGGTGCACGCCTGGCCGCATTCTCCGGCGCTCTGGCTCGGCCCGGGAACGACAAAACGGCCGCACTGGCCCAGGAGTTCGCGTTCGTGTTGCGCCATATCTGACGATGCAGGTTCTCGAGACGCTGCAGGAAAGCTGGGCACAGCAGAGCGCTTTGCGCCACGACATGGTCCACTGGCGCTGGTTCGAGCCGGCGGTTCAAGCCGCCATGGCTCAGGCGGCGGCCCGGAACGACATGACGGTCGAAGTCCATGGCGAAGTCCTATGCCAGGTTTTTTTCGACTGGGTTCACGACGTCGAATCGCATCAGCACCTGGAAAACCTTGACCCGCTGGATTTCCGGCATGCGATCGCGGGTTTGCTGCTGCGGCATCTGTTTGCAGCGCAGTATCCTGCGTCGCCACAACCGTTGTTGTTGACCCTGCGCGGCGACGGCGCGGCAGGCGCGCAAGGCGCTCAGGGGGCGATGGCCGGCAGCTTGATCACCAGCGTGGTGTTGACGCTGTTGCAGGCCTTGCGTCTGCAGGCTGGCGCACCGACGTTCACGCCGGATGTCCGCTTGCCACAATACTGGGACAGCTATCTGGAGAATGCTGCCCAGCAACCGGCGACCGCCATCTGTTTTCTGGATCGGATCGCCGGCCTGGAACCGGTGTGGCAGACACCGACGCTGCTGGGTGAACGCCCGGCAATGCGCGCCGCGATGGCGGCCAGCGCGCGCCGGGTGGCGTCAGGCTGATCCGGAGCCGGTTGCGCGAGCGGTCAGCCTTACGAAGACAGGCCCAGACCGACGCGGGAGATGCGCCCGTCGACCAATTCGCGCACGACAAACGTCGCCGAGCCCCAGTTGACGCTGTCGCCCGCCACGGGCGGGCGACGTAACTCGGAGGCCATCCAGTCTCCCAATGGCTGCTGTGCATCCGTCACACCAGGCAGGTTGTAGAACGCGCAGATGGAACCGACCGGTGTGGACGCGTCAAGCGCAAAGTCGCGGAACACCGCCCGGGTCTGCAACTCGTCGTCCGCATCCGGCAATGCGACGCCGAGCCGGCGCGCCACCAGTCCGATGGTCGTGCCCTGCAGCAGCAATGATGTCACCACCGCCAGGAACGCGATATTAAAAACCACGCCAGCCTGCGGCGTTCCGGCCAGCAGCGGGAAAAGCGCCAGCACCACCGGCACCGCGCCGCGCAGGCCGATCCAGGCAATGAACCAGGTCTCGCGTGCGGTAAACCGGAACGGCAACAGGCAGATCCATACCGCAACAGGCCGGGCCACGAAGATCAGCGTCAAGGCCACGGCCAGGCCGGAGCCGACATAACCCTGCATCGACGACGGCGTGACCAGCAAGCCCAGCAACAGAAACACGCCAGCCTGGGCCAGCCAGGCATACCCGTCCATCGCGCCCAGGATGGGCTGTACCGCCGCACTGGCGCGGTTGGCCAAGATCAAACCGAACAGGTAGACCGCCAGGAAACCCGATCCCCCGATCAGACCCGTGGCGGCAAAAGTCGCCAAGCCGCCGGCGCCAACCAGCAGCGCCAGCACACCGGCTGCGGCATCGCGCGAGGCGACCTTGCGCAACAAGCCGGCCATCGCAAAACCGCCGATGCCACCGAACAGCGCGCCCCAGCCGAACTGCTGCACAAATGCCATCGCCATCGCCAGGCCTGCCGACTCCGTCGACGCACCGGCTGCAATCAGCGCGATGAAAGCCAAGGTCAGATAAACCGCCATCGGATCGTTGACGCCGGACTCGATCTCCAGCGTGGTGGCCACGCGCTCATTGAGCACCACGCCTGAGCGGGTGAGCAAGGCGAATACGGCTGCGGCGTCGGTCGAACCCACAATCGCGCCAAGCAAAAACGCAGTCGGCCAGTCCAGCCCGACAAAAACGACGGCAGCCACCGCGGTGATGCCAGCGCAGATGACAACCCCGAGTGACGCGAGCAGTGATGCCGGCTTGAGCCCCGTGCGAAAGGTGGCATAGGTCGTGCGCAAGCCGCCATCGAGCAGGATGATGGCCAGCGCGATATTGCCGACCCAGAAACTGAGCACATAGTCGTCAAAGCGGAACCCGATGACACCGTCCTCGCCCGTCAATACGCCAGCGAGCAGGAATACCAGCAAAAAGGAGAAGCCGACCCGCGTCGAGAACAGGCCGATCAGCACGCTGATGAAAACCAGGGCTGACACGGCCAACAAGGGGAAATTGACGAACTGCATCGGTAAAGTATCCCAGAGCATTTTCAGTTGCCGGCCGCCTACCGGGGAATTGCGATGCGCCGCGACGGGTCTTCATGGACAGGCGGCGCCATAGAATCCGGACAGGCCACCGCAGGCGGCAGGCGTCTCGGGCGAATGCCTTGCAGCGCAGGCGCCGTTATTCTTGTTTTTGCCTCGCGCTTGTGAGCCAAGCCCTTGGCATCAAGACATCGCCCATTACAAAAGGAGCACCCCATGTCCACCGACTCGCCGCAAGAACTGCTCGAAGACCAACGCGGCCCGGTTCTCTGGCTGACCATCAACCGCGAGGCGCGGCGCAATGCGATCAGCCCCGGTGTGCTGAACAGTCTGGGCCAGTCGTTGACACGCGCCAACCAGGACCGTTCGGTACGCGCCGTTGTCATCACCGGCGCCGGCGAGCGCGCCTTTTGCGCCGGAGCCGATCTGCAGACCGGAACCTCGTTCAAGTTCGACTATTCCGAACCCCACGCCGGATTCGCCAATCTGTTCCGCATTGCGCGACAGTCGACCGTACCACTGATCGCCCGTGTCAATGGCGCCTGCATGGCCGGCGGCATGGGCGTGATGGCCATGTGCGACATGGCAGTGGCGACACCCAAGGCCATCTTCGGCCTGCCCGAGGTCAAGGTCGGGCTTTTTCCGGCCCAGGTGCTCAGCGTGCTCGACAAGCTGCTGCCCCGGCGCATCCTGTCCGAGATGTGCATCACCGGCGAACCAATCACGGCCGCGCAGGCGCTGGAATACGGACTCATCAACCATGTGCACGAAGACCTCGACGCCGGTATCGACTGGTTGCTGGGTCGCGTGCTCGACAAGTCACCGGCCGCGATCCGCCGCGGCCTGTACACGATGAAGAAGATCGAGACGATGGCGTTCGAGGAATCGATGTCGTTCACCGAGAGCCAGATCGCGCTGTTTGCGCTGACCGAGGACGCGGTGGAAGGCCAGCTCGCCTTTCGCGAAAAGCGTAAACCGAACTGGACGGGCAAATAGCCATGGCCACGCCCGGCCCACGTGCGCGCCGTGTGCGCATTGGCGGTGCCTCGGGCTTCTGGGGCGACAGCAGCGTAGGTGCGCCGCAGCTGGTGGCCAGCGGACAAATCGACTTCCTGGTGTTCGACTATCTGGCCGAATTGACGATGGCGATCCTGGCGGGCGCGCGGCTGAAGAATCCGGCGCTCGGTTACGCCACCGATTTCGTCACGGTCGCCATGCAGTCAGTGCTCAAGGATGTGGTGGACCGCGGCATCCGCGTGGTCAGCAATGCCGGCGGCGTGAATCCGCAGGCTTGTGCGGATGCGCTGGCGGCGCTGGCCCAGGCGCAGGGAATCGACCTGAAGATTGCCGTGGTCACCGGCGACGACGTGATGCCGCTGGTTCGCGCTTTGCGCACGCAGATGGAGCCGCCGCGCGAGATGCAGAGCGACGCGGCCTTGCCCGAGCAACTCCTGACGGCCAATGCCTACCTGGGCGCTGCGCCGATCAAGGCCGCGCTGGACGCGGGCGCGCAGGTGGTGATCACCGGGCGCTGCGTCGACTCGGCAGTGACGCTGGGGGTGTTGCTGCACGCCTTCGACTGGGATCTGGCCGACCATGACCGCTTGGCTGCCGGCAGCTTGGCCGGCCACATCATCGAATGCGGCTGTCAGGCCACTGGCGGACTTTTCACCGATTGGGACACAGTGCCCGACTGGGCCCATATCGGGTATCCGATCGTCGACGTCGGCTTTGACGGCGACTTCGTCTGCAGCAAACCCGCGGGTAGCGGCGGCCTGGTCACACCCGCCGTGGTGTCCGAGCAGATGCTCTACGAGATCGGCGATCCTGCGCGCTACATCCTGCCCGACGTGGTGTGCGACTTCACCCGGGTCATGATGCGCCAGACAGGGCCCGACCAGGTCGAGGTCCGCGGCGCCAAAGGCTTACCACCAACCGACAGCTACAAGGTCAGCGCCACCTGGATGGATGGCTATCGGATCGCCTGTCAGCTGACCATCGTCGGCATGGACGCGGTTGCCAAGGCCCGGCGCACCGGCGAGGCCATCGTGTTGCGGACTTCCGAAATGCTGGCGACGGCAGGCTTGGACCCTTATACCGCCACCCATATCGAGGTGCTGGGCGCCGAGTCGTGTTACGGCCCCCATGGCCGGGCCGGCGACGTGCGCGAGGTCATGCTGCGGCTGAGCGCCAGCCATCCGCGCAAGGAGGCGCTGGCCTTGCTGGCGCGCGAAATCGCACCGGCCGGCACCTCCTGGGCGCCCGGCACCACCGGCGCCGGCGGCGGGCGCGCTTCGGCGTCACCGTTGATCCGGCAATTCGCATTTCTGCTGCCAAAGCAGATGGTCACGCCACAGGTGCACATGGTCGGCGGCGCGATGCTGGTGGTCGCGCCCGCCATATCCGTGTCCACGCTCGGCGCGGTGGCCGAAAGGCACACGACAGCGTCCGCCGCACATGCCGCCGAAGAAGCGTTAGCCACCGCAGCGCCCGTCGGCCCGGCCAGAGACACTGTCTCGGTGCCGCTGATTCGCCTGGCCTGGGCCCGCAGTGGCGACAAGGGAAACACCTCCAACATCGGCGTGATCGCGCGCGATCCGGCCTGGCTCGCGCTGCTGCGCGCGCAAGTCACCGAGACCGCGGTGGCGTCCTACCTGGCCCATCTGGTCAAGGGGCGCGTCACACGTTTTGAGGTGCCAGGCATTCACGCCTTCAACTTTGTCTGCGAACAGGCCCTGGACGGCGGCGGCATGGCATCGATGCGCAATGACGCTTTGGGCAAGGGCATGGCGCAGATTCTGTTGTCGATGCCCGTCATCGTGCCGGCCGACCTCCTGCCTTTAGTCTGAAGTTCCTGTGATTTTGTAGTCACTGGAGCGCGTCGATGATGCCTTTGACGCTGGGAAATGCAGTCTTATGACTGCATTTTTTTTGGATCGTGTTTGTAGTCACTAAAATGTATTTGCATGGCGTGCCGTTTTGTCTA
>JBBQJP010000064.1:0-24340 GCA_038326025.1 Burkholderiales bacterium | reverse complement strand
CTTCGAGCAGGATGTGTTTTTTCCCGCGCTCAAGAGTCCACGTGGTCTGCCCCGGCTGGAGGCCATGTTCGCCAACTGGATGAAGCTGGTGGCGGTGGAGATCCAGTCGGGTTGCATCTACATCAGCGGTGCGGTGGCCTTTGACGACCGGCCCGGCCCGGTGCGTGACACGTTGTCCAGTTCGGTCAACACCTGGCTTGCCGCCGTGCGCCGCGCAGTGTTGCAGGCCAGCGAGCAAGGCCATCTGCGCGCAGACATCGACAACGAGCAAATGGTGTTCGAGATCCACGGACTCATCCTCGCCCTGCATTACGAGGCGCGATTCCTCAACAAACCGGGGTCGATTGCGCGCGCGCAAGCCGGCTTCGCCCACATCATCGCCACCTACGGGAATGCCTCCGCGGCCCCGGGTGAACGCAAGTCCCAACCTTCCCGCTGATATTAATTTTCCAGGAGCCGACACACATGCCCACCTATACCCCTCCGCTGCGTGACATGCAGTTTGTCATGCACGAAGTGCTCAAGGTCACCGACGACTTCAAGGCGATACCGCGCCATGCCGAGATCGATGCCGAGACCATTGACGCGGTGTTAGAGCAGGCTGGCAAGTTCGCCGCCGAAGTGGCGCTGCCGCTCAATATCAGCGGCGACCAGCAAGGCTGCACCATCGACCCCAAGACCCATGAGGTGACCGCGCCAAAAGGCTTCAAGGAGGCCTATGCGCAGTTTGTCGCCAATGGCTGGCCAGGGCTGAGCTGCGATCCGGAATTTGGTGGCCAGGGCCTGCCGCTGGTGGTCAACCAATGCCTGTACGAGATGCTGAACTCGACCAATCAGGCCTGGACCATGTACCCCGGTCTTACACACGGAGCCTACGCGGCCGTGCACTCGTATGGCACTGATGCGCAGAAGCAGACCTATCTGCACAAGATGACCAGTGGCGAGTGGACCGGCACCATGTGTCTGACCGAGCCGCATTGCGGCACCGACCTCGGCCTGATGCGCACCAAGGCCGAGCCACAACCCGACGGCGCTTACCGCATCACCGGCAACAAGATCTTCATCAGCGCCGGTGAGCACGATCTGGCCGAGAACATCGTGCACCTCGTGCTGGCGCGCATCACCGACGCACCGGCGGGCATCAAGGGCGTGAGCCTCTTCATTGTTCCGAAATTCCATGCCAGGCAGGACGGTTCGCTGGGTGAGCGCAACGGCGTTTATTGCGGCGGCCTCGAGCACAAGATGGGCATCCACGGTAATGCGACCTGCCAGATCGTGCTCGACGGCGCAATCGGCACGCTGGTGGGCGAACCCAACAAGGGCATGGCGGCCATGTTCGTCATGATGAATGCGGCGCGCCTGGGCGTGGGCAACCAGTCGCTGGGCCTGACCGAGGTGGCCTACCAGAACGCCTTGGCCTATGCCAAGGACCGTATCCAGATGCGATCGCTGTCCGGCCCCAAGGCCAAGGACAAACCGGCCGATCCGATCATCGTGCATCCGGACGTACGCAAGATGCTGCTTACCGCCCGCGCCTATGCCGAGGGTGGCCGTGCATTGGCCATCTTCTGCTCGGTGCTGCTGGAAAAAGAGCACTTTCATCCTGATGAGAAAGTGCGCAAGGACAGCGGCGAGATGCTCTCGTTGCTCACGCCCGTGGTCAAGGCCTTCCTGACCGACAACGGCTGGGAAGCCACTTCGGCGTGCCTGCAGGTGTTCGGCGGCCATGGCTATATCAAGGAGTGGGGCATGGAGCAGTTTGTGCGCGATGCCCGTATCAACATGATTTACGAGGGTACCAACACGATCCAGAGCCTGGATCTGCTGGGCCGCAAGATCCTGGGCAACAACGGCGCTACGCTCAAGAAGTTCGGCAAGCTGATCGCGGCGCTGGTCGAAGAGGAGGGCGTGAACGAGAAGATGGCCGAGTTCATCAACCCGATTGCCTACCTCGGCGACAAGATGACCAAGCTCACCAGCGAGATCGGCTTCAAGGGATTCCAGAATCCGGACGAAGTCGGCGCTGCCGCGGTCGACTACCTGCGGGTGGCCGGTCACCTGGTGTTCGGTTATTTCTGGGCACGCATGGCGCAGGTCGCGCTGCGCGAAATCGCCGCCGGCAACACCGATCCGTTTTACCAGGCCAAGCTGCAGACGGCCCGTTTCTACTTCGCCAAGTTGTTCCCCGAGACCGCCTCGCTGATGCTGACGGTGCGTGCGGGCTCGCGCAGCCTGATGGACACCGAAGCCGTGTTTGCCTAATATTTCTGCTGTCGATTTTCAGTTTTCAACTCTATCCATTCGAGGAGACTTTCATGATCAAGCCAATTCTTGCCGGTGTGCTGTTGCTGTCAGCGATGGGCGCCGCAATGGCGCAGATGACCCCAGTGGGCAACTGGCACACGATTGACGACAAGACCAAGGAGGTCAAGTCGGAAATCCAGATCGTCGAGAGCGGCGGCATGTTGAACGGCAAGGTGACCAAGCTGCTGCGCAAGGAAGCCAAGCAGGATGCGGTGTGTGACGAATGCACCGACGACCGCAAGGGCAAGCCGATGGTCGGCCTGGAGATCGTGCGCGGCGCCAAGAAGGCCGACGGCAAGGACGTCTGGGAAGACGGCAAGATTCTCGACCCCGAGAACGGAAAAACCTACGGCCTGCGCATGACGCCGATCGACGGCGGCAAGAAGCTCGAGGTGCGCGGCTCCATTGGTCCGTTCGGCCGCACCCAGACCTGGGTACGGGTTCCCTGACATCGACGTGTCGCGCCTGGTTCGCCGGGTGCACCCCCGCGTGGTTCACGCGTGAACAGAAAGAGATTCCATGTCCCGTTTTCAAGTCAAGCAAGTCGCCGTTCTGGGCGCAGGTGTCATGGGTGCGCAGATCGCCGCGCACCTGGTCAATGTCCGCGTGCCGGTGATCCTGTTCGATCTGCCGGCCAAGGAGGGTCCGAAAAACGGCATCGTCAGCCGGGCCGTCGATGGCCTCAAGAAGCTCAAGCCGGCTCCCTTGGGCCTGGCCGACGAGGCCTCGCTGATCCGGCAGGCCAATTACGAAGAGCACCTCGACCTGCTGCAGGAGTGCGACCTGGTGATCGAGGCGATTGCCGAGCGCATGGACTGGAAACTCGACCTCTACCAGAAGATCGCGCCGCATCTCGCACCGCACGCGATCGTGGCCTCCAACACCTCCGGCCTGTCAATCACCAAACTCAGCGAAGCGCTGCCCGATGCAATCAAGCCGCGCTTTTGCGGCATCCACTTCTTCAACCCGCCGCGTTACATGGCGCTGGTCGAACTGATCAACACCCCTACCACCGAATCCCAGGTGCTCGACAACCTCGAGGCCTTCGTCACCAGCGCACTGGGCAAAGGCGTGGTGCGTGCGCACGATACGCCCAACTTCATCGCCAACCGTATCGGCATCGCCGGCATGCTGGTGACGATGAAGCAGGTCGAGAACTTCGGCCTGACCTACGACGTGGTCGACGACCTGACCGGCAAGAAGCTCGGCCGCGCCAGTTCGGGGACCTTCCGCACCGCTGACGTCGTGGGTCTGGACACCATGGCCCACGTGATCAAGACCCTGCAGGACAACCTGAGCCTGGAGACCGATCCGTTTTATGGCGATTTCGGTACGCCCGCGGTGCTGGCCGATCTGCTGGCCAAGGGCAATCTGGGCCAGAAGACGGGCGCGGGTTTCTACAAGAAGGTCGGGCGCGACATCCTGCGATATGACGGCGCTGCAGCCGGCGGCAAGGGCGACTATGTGCCCGGCGGCGCCAAGGCCGACGAGGTGGTGGGCCGCATGCTCAAGAAGCCGGCCGCCCAGCGGCTCAAACTTCTGCGCGACGCCGAAGGCGCTGAGCCACGTTTCCTGTGGGCCATTTTGCGCGACCAGTTCCACTACGCCGCGCTGCACCTGAAGGACGTCGCCGAATCGGCGCGTGATATCGATCTGGCGATGCGCTGGGGATTCGGTTTCAAGCAAGGCCCGTTCGAGTTGTGGCAGGAGGCCGGCTGGTTAGAGGTGGCCGAGATGATCCGCCAGGACATCGATGCCGGCAAGTCGCTGTGCAAGACGCCATTGCCCGAGTGGGTCTTCAAGGGACCGGTCGCGGACGCCGCAGGCGTGCATACCGCGCGCGGCTCCTGGAGTGTTTCAGACGAACGATTTGTGCCGCGCCGCGTGCTGCCGGTTTATGCGCGCCAGCACTTCCGCGAGGAAGTGCTGGGTGCCAGCACGGTGGCGCCACAAACGGCGGGCACCACGGTGTTCGAAGACGATTCCATTCGCCTTTGGACGCTGGACCAGCCGGTACTGATCGCCTCCATCAAGACCAAGATGCACGCCATCAGCCCGGCTGTGGCCGAAGGCCTGATGCAGGCGGTTGACCTGGCCGAGCAGAGTTACGAAGCCCTGGTGATCTGGTCACCTGACGAGATGTTCTCGGTGGGCGCCGACCTGCAGGCGATGTTGCCGGCCTTCATGCTGTCGGGCATCTCGGCCATCGACGGTGCCGAGCATGAGTTGCAAAAGACCATGCTGCGTCTGCGTTACGCCAGCGTGCCGGTGATCTCGGCGATCCGTGGTCTGGCCTTGGGCGGTGGCTGCGAGATCGCGGTGCACAGTGCCCGTCGTGTCGCAGCGATGGAAAGCTACATCGGCCTGGTCGAGGTGGGGGTGGGCCTGGTGCCCGGTGCCGGTGGCCTGACCTATATTGCACGGCGCGCCGCCGAACATGCGGCGGCGTCGACGAACAAGGATTTGCTGCCGTTCCTGACCGGTCCGTTCACGGCCGCAGCCATGGCCAAGGTCGGTACCAGCGCGCTGGAGTCGCGCCAGCTGGGCTACCTGCTGCACGATGATGTGATCGTGCCGCACAAGGATGAACTGCTGCATGTGGCGTTGGTCCAGGGCCGCGCGATGGCGCAGTCGGGCTACCGCGCGCCGCTGCGCCGCCCGATCCCGGTGGCCGGGCGCAGCGGCATCGCCACCATCAAGGGGTCGCTGGTCAACATGCGTGACGGCGGCTTCATCAGCGAACACGACTTCCACATCGCCGGCCTGATCGCCAACGTGGTGTGTGGCGGTGATGTGGACGCCGGCACCCTGGTCACCGAGGAGTACCTGATGGCACTCGAACGCAAGGCCTTCTGTGCGCTAGTGGTTCATCCCAAGACCCAGGAGCGCATCATGGGCATGATGTCCACCGGCAAGCCGGTGCGCAACTGATTCCCGAGCGCTCGTTCTCCCACCGACCACACGATCGCAGTGCGCCACAAGCGCGCCGCCAAAGGAGCACCATGAAACAGATCCAGGAAGCCTATATCGTCGCCGCCACCCGAACCCCGATCGGGCGTTCACACCGCGGTTTCTTTCGCAACATGCGCCCCGATGACCTGCTGGTCAAGACCATCCATGCCGTTTTGGCGCAGGTTCCCACACTCGACCCGCAAGCGATTGAGGACCTGATATGCGGTTGCGCCATTCCCGAAGGCCCACAAGGACTGAACGTGGCGCGTATCGGAGCCGTGCTTGCCGGCTTGCCAAATAGTGTGGGCGGCATCACTGTGAATCGCTTCTGCGCCTCAGGCCTGAGCGCGATCCAGATGGCAGCGGACCGCATCCGTGTCGGCGAGGCCGACGTGATGATGGCCGCGGGCACCGAGAGCATGAGCATGGTGCCGATGATGGGTAACTCGCCATCGCTGTCGCCGTCCATGTTCGACAACGACGAGAACGTCGGCATTGCCTACGGCATGGGATTGACCGCGGAGAAGGTGGCGAACCAGTGGAAGGTGTCGCGCCAGGCGCAGGACGCGTTTGCCGTGGAGTCGCATCAGCGCGCAGTCGCGGCGATGAAGGCCGGTCATTTCGCCGACGAGATCACCCCGATCGAGGTCACCGAGCGTACGCCGGACCTGGACACCGGCGAGGTGGCGCTCAAGACGCGCATCGTGTCGCTGGACGAAGGTGCGCGCCCTGACACCTCGCTCGAAGGCCTGGCCCGGCTCAAGGCGGTGTTTGCCGCGCGCGGATCGGTGACTGCCGGCAACAGCTCGCAGACATCGGACGGAGCCGGCGCGTTGCTGCTGGCCAGCGAGAAGGCGGTCAAGCAGTTCGGCCTCACCCCACTGGCGCGTTTCGTCAGTTTTGCCAGCAAGGGCGTGCCACCGCACATCATGGGTATCGGTCCGATCGAGGCGATACCGGCGGCCTTGCGCAGCGCAGGCCTGAAGCAGGACGACATCGACTGGTTCGAACTCAATGAAGCGTTTGCCGCGCAATCACTGGCCGTCATCAACACGCTGGGGCTGGACCCGTCCAAGGTCAATCCGCTCGGTGGCGCCATCGCCTTGGGCCACCCACTGGGCGCCACAGGCGCCATCCGCGCGGCCACCGTGATTCATGGTTTGCGTCGCACCCAGAAGCGGTACGGCATGGTCACGATGTGTGTGGGCATGGGCCAGGGCGCGGCAGGAATCTTTGAGCGGGTCTGACCCGTGGCGCATGAAGCGAACCATCCGTTCGACCAGGCCATAACGCTTACGGCGCAGGGGCCGGACAGCTGGTCCGGCCAAACCAGTGCTGCCTACTGGAACATGGTCGGCCCGTTTGGCGGTATTACCGCAGCAACCGTGTTGCACGCGGTGTTGCAACACCCGCAGTGTCTGGGAACGCCGGTCGCGCTGACGGTGAACTATGCGGCGGCCTTGTTGGCCGGTCCGTTCATCGTGACAGCGCGCGCTGCTCGCACCAACCGGTCCACCCAGCACTGGGTGGTCGAGATCACGCAGGAAGACGACGATTTGCAGGTCGGTGTGGTTCTGACGGCCACCGTGATGACAGCGGTGCGGCGCGACACATGGGGTATCAATGACACACCGATGCCGCAAGTGCCGGGCCCGCTGGATGTGCCGGCGCCACCATGGCGCTCGCCGATCGAATGGATCAAACGCTACGAGGTGGTGCAGTTGCAGGGAGCACTTCCGGTCGAATGGGATGACGTGGTCTCCACCCGTGGCTTCGAGGACGCCAGCCTGAGCCGCCTGTGGATGCGCGACGCGCCAAAGCGGCCACTCGACTACTGCGCGCTGGCGGCGCTGGCCGATGTCTTTTACCCGCGTATCTATTTGCGTCGCACCAGCCGGGTGCCGGCCGGTACGGTGTCGATGACGGTCTACTTCCATGCCGATGACGCGATGTTGCGCGCGGTGGGCGAGGGCTTTGTGCTGGGCCAGGCCAGGGCGCATGCCTTTCATGCCGGCTTTCATGACCAGAGCGCGCAATTGTGGAGCGCCGCCGGTGTCTTGCTGGCCACCAGCCACCAGCTGGTGTATTACAAGCAATAGGCAGGCGGGCACGACATGACGGACTCCACGCAAAGGCCCCCGGTCGCATTGGTCATCGGCGCCGGCGACGCCACCGGCGGTGCAATAGCGCGCCGCTTCGCGCGCGAAGGGCTGACCGTCTGCGCCACGCGCCGCCAGGCCGACAAACTCGAGCCCTTGCTGGCGCAGATCCGGCTGGACGGCGGCGAGGCCCATGGCTTTGGCTCGGATGCGCGCGACGAAAACGCGGTGGTGGCGCTGATTGAGCAGATCGAGTCAACGATTGGCTCCATCGAGGTGCTGGTGTTCAACATTGGCGCCAATGCGCCGAGCAGCATCCTGCAGGAGACGAGCCGGCGCTACACCAAGATCTGGGAGATGGCCTGCCTGTCGGGTTTCCTCAACGGCCGCGAGGTTGCCAAGCGCATGGTCGCGCGCAGTGATGCAGGGCACAAGGGCACGATCATCTTCACCGGCGCCACTGCGTCCCTGCGCGGTTCGGCCCATTTCGCCGCGTTTGCCGGCGCAAAGCATGCCTTGCGCGCGTTGGCACAGAGCATGGCGCGTGAACTCGGTCCCATGGGGGTGCATGTGGCCCATGTCGTGATCGACGGTGCGATCGACACCGCCTTCATCCGTGACAACTTTCCGCAGCGTTATGCGCTGAAGTCGCACGACGGTATCCTGAACCCTGACCATATCGCCGACCAGTACTGGATGCTGCATCGCCAGCCACGAGATACCTGGACCCATGAACTCGATCTGCGACCCTGGATGGAGTCGTTCTGACCCCGCCGACGCACTGATCACCATCTTCTGAAAGGAAATCCCATGACCAAGACCGTTGAATTCCTGTTCGACTTCGGCAGCCCGGCTGCCTACCTGGCCTGGACCCAGATGCCCCGGTTGGCGAAAGACACCGGCGCGGCCATCGACGCCCAGCCGATGTTGCTGGGCGGCGTGTTCCAGGCCACCGGCAACCGCGCACCGATCACCGTGCCGCTCAAAGGCAGCTACCTGTTCAAGGACCTGAACCGTTTCGCCCGCAGCTACGATGTGCCACTGGTGATGAACCCGTTTTTCCCGATCAACACCATCACGCTGATGCGAATCGACGTGGGTTTGCTCGACGCCGGCCACGCGCAACTGCAGACCTACCGTGATGCGGTGTTTCGCGCGATATGGGTCGAGCAACGCAATATGGGCGATGCCAACACCGTGGCCGAAGTGCTTGCGGCGGCCGGGCTGGACGCGCCGGCGCTGATGGCCATGGCGGCCGATCCGCAGGTGAAGGAAGCGCTCAAGATCCGCACCCAGCAGGCGGTCGATCGCGGCGTGTTCGGAGCCCCCACTTTTTTTGTCGGCGACGAGATGTTCTGGGGCCAGGACCGGCTCGACTTCGTGCGCGCAGCATTGACGAATTGATAAATGAACAAGGAGATTTTTTGATGAGCGACATATTGACCGACGTGACCGATGGCGTGATGACCATCACCTTCAACCGTCCCGACAAAAAGAACTCCATCACCGCGGCGATGTACGCTGCGATGGCTGACGCGCTGGCTCAGGCGAAGGACCAGGACAGCGTTCGCGTGGTGGTGTTCCAGGGCAACGAGATGATCTTTTCGGCCGGCAACGACATTGCCGACTTTCTCGACCGGCCGCCCACGACGGCGGAGTCACCGGTTTATCGCTTCCTGTTTGGCATTGCTTCGTTTCCAAAACCCCTGATCGCGGCCGTCTGCGGCCCGGCGGTGGGTGTTGGCACGACGATGCTGATGCATTGCGATCTGGTTTATGCCGGCGATAACGCGGCGTTTTCGATGCCGTTCGTCAATCTCGGTCTGTGCCCCGAGGCGGCGTCAAGTCTACTGGTGCCCCAGATGCTGGGTTACCACCGGGCCGCCGAAGCGCTGCTGCTGGGCGAACCATTCATGGCCGAGGCGGCGCTCGAGGTGGGCCTGGTCAACCGCATCGTGCCACCGACCGAGGCCAGCAACCTGGCGCAGGCGCAGGCACGCAAATTGGCGGCCAAACCCATCAGCGCGCTGATGGAGACCAAGCGCTTGATGAAAAAAGGTCAGGCCCAACTGGTGGCCCAGCAGATGACCGAAGAGGGCGCCAGCTTTGCGCGCATGCTGGGCGAGCCGGCAGCGAAGGAGGCCTTCACCGCCTTCATGCAAAAACGACGGCCCGACTTTTCGCGCGTCTGACCCTTTCAAACCCACGCAGGAGACGCCATGACCACGCTCGCAGGCAAGACTCTTTTCATCACTGGCGCTTCGCGCGGTATCGGCCTGGCGATCGCCAAACGCGCCGCCGCGGACGGAGCCAACATTGTGGTGGCAGCCAAGACCACCGAAGCCAATCCGAAGTTGCCTGGCACGATCTTCAGCGCCGCAGCCGAGATCGAAGCGGCTGGCGGCAAAGCCCTGGCGTTGCAGGTCGATATTCGCGATGAAGCTTCGGTGCACGCGGCGGTGGCCAAGGCGGTCGAGGTTTTTGGCGGTATCGACATACTGGTCAACAATGCCAGCGCGATCAGCCTGACCGGCACCGAAACCACGCCGATGAAGCGGTTTGACCTGATGCATGGGGTCAATGCGCGGGGTACCTACCTGTGCACGATGGCCTGTCTGGCCGAGTTGCGCAAGTCGGCCGAAAAGCGGCGCAACCCGCATGTGCTGACGATGTCGCCACCGTTGTCGATGCGCACACACTGGTTCGAGAACCATACCGCCTACAGCATGGCCAAGTACGGCATGAGCATGTGCACTCTGGGGCACGCCGGCGAGTTCCAGAAATTTGGCATCGGTGTGAACAGCCTGTGGCCGCGCACCGCAATCGCGACCGCCGCGCTGCAAATGATTCCGGGCATCGACCTGGCCCGTTGCCGCAAGCCGGAGATTCTGGCAGACGCGGCCTATCTGGTGCTGACCAGCGACAGCAGCGAGACCGGCAACTTCTATATCGACGACACCGTGCTGGCCAGCCATGGCATCACCGACCTGGAGCCGTATTCGGTCACGCCGGGAACCACTGACTTCATCCTTGATTTTTTTGTCGATTGAGCGCGGCTGCATATGGACGTGATGGCGCGCTGGGGTATGGCCCGGATATTCGGCGTCGATCTGTTGCGCGAGCGCGCCCATTGCTACGACATGGCCGATGTGGCGGGTCAGCTCGAACTGATCCGAGACAGGCTGCGTGGCCGTGGTCGCAAATACCGGCTGTCGTCGTAGGCGTCCTTGCTGCTCGATACCAGCATAGACTCGCTCGTTCTGCACTTCGGTTGCAGGTGGACGGCACAAGCAAGGAGACACTATGGGATATGCGTCGGTTTTCAGGCCAGGGCTGTTCGACGGGCGGCTTGTCGTGGTCACCGGCGGTGGCTCCGGCATAGGGCGCTGCACGGCACATGAACTGGCCGCGCTCGGCGCCCAGGTGGTATTGATCGGTCGCAAGCCGGACAAGCTGCAGGCGGTGTGTGACGAAATTGCCCAGGATGGTGGAAAGGCCGAGTTCCAGGCTTGCGATATTCGGCAGGAGGACGTCGTGCGCCAGACCGTGGCTGGTATTGTCGAGCGCCACGGCCGCATAGATGGCCTGGTGAACAACGCTGGCGGTCAGTACATCACGCCGCTAGCGGCCATTTCGGCCAAAGGCTGGCAGGCAGTGATCGATACCAACCTCACAGGCGGATTTTTGATGGCACGCGAGTGTTACCTGCAGTCCATGCAGCGCACAGGCGGCGCCATCGTCAACATCGTGGCCGACATCTGGGGCTCGATGCCCGGCATGGCGCACAGTGGTGCAGCACGCGCCGGCATGGTCAGCCTGACCGAGACCGCCGCGGTCGAATGGGCGTCCAGCGGGGTGCGGGTGAATGCGGTAGCGCCGGGTTATATCGCGTCCAGCGGCATGGACCACTATCCGCCGGAGCACGGGCCACGCCTGCGGGCGATGGCCGCTACAGTGCCGCTAGGGCGATTTGGCAACGAGGCCGAAACGGCGGCGGGCATCGTGTTTTTGCTCAGCCCGGCGGCGTCGTTCATCAGTGGCACCACCTTGCGTATTGACGGCGCCCGGCCGCAGGCGCGATTGGGCTGGGAAATGCGCCCTGCCCAAGCGCAAGGTGAAGCGACGTCCGATGCGGTCAGGCCCTTCGATGGCTTTCACCGCGCGGTCACGCCACGCCTGTTCCAACGCTGAGCGGACCGGCTCCATTTGACGAAACACACAAGCATGCAATACAGCCACGAACATCTGGAAATCCAGAACACGCTCAAGCGTTTCATCGACGCTGAAATCAATCCTCATGTCGACGAATGGGAGGCGGCCGAGATCTTTCCGGCACACGAAGTATTCAAGAAACTCGGCGACCTGGGCCTGCTCGGCCTGACCAAGCCCGAGGAATACGGCGGCGCCGGTCTCGACTATTCGTACGCGATGGCGATGGCCGAGGCCCTGGGCCATATCGAATGCGGCGGCATTCCGATGGCCATCGGGGTGCAGACCGACATGTGCACGCCGGCCTTGGCCCGGTTTGGCAGCGACGAGCTGCGCCGGGAATTCCTGGCGCCAGCCATCACCGGCGACATGGTGGGCTGTATCGGCGTCAGCGAGCCTGGCGCGGGCAGCGACGTGGCATCGATCAAGAGCCATGCGCGCAAGGATGGCGACGACTATGTCATCACCGGCCAGAAGATGTGGATCACCAACAGCCTGCAGGCCGACTGGATGTGCATGCTGGTGAACACCGGCGAGGGCCCGCAACACAAGAACAAGTCTCTGGTGATGGTGCCGATGGACAGCCCCGGCATCGAGAAGGCGAAAAAGATCCGCAAGATCGGCATGCACTCCAGCGACACTGGACTGATCCACTTCGACGAAGTTCGGGTGCCGCAGCGCTACCGCATCGGCGGCGAAGGCCAGGGTTTCGTCTACCAGATGATGCAATTCCAGGAGGAGCGGCTGTGGGCGGCGGCCAGTTGCCTGCAGAGCCTGACCAACTGCATAGCCTGGACCATTGAATGGGCGCAGGAGCGCAAGCTGTTTGGCAGCACCTTGGCCGACCAGCAGTGGGTGCAGTTCAAGCTGGCCGAGATGAAGACCGAACTCGAGAGCCTGCGCGCCTTGACCTATCGCGCCTGCGAGTTGTATGTGGCGGGCCAGGACGTGACCGAACTCGCGTCGATGGCCAAGCTCAAGGCCGGACGGCTCAACCGTATCATTCCGGACGGCTGTCTGCAGTTCTGGGGGGGCATGGGCTTCACGCTCGAGAACAAGGTCTCGCGTATGTATCGCGATGGCCGTCTGGGTTCGATCGGTGGCGGCGCCGACGAGGTGATGCTGGGCATACTGGCCAGGATCATGGGAACAGCGAAGAAACCCCCACGGAGTTGAGACCCAACGGATCAATCGAAGGAGGCTCCATTGAGCGCAAGTCAGCATTCCGGTCCGAAAGCGGGTTTAGATCCCGAAGAAGAGCGCAGCGACATCGAGAACCTGTCCTTTCTGGTGGCGCGTTTCGCCGCCAAGGAGATCGCGCCCCACGTGGGCGAATGGGACCGTGCGGGCGAGTTTCCGCGCAGCTTGTACAAGCGCGCAGCGCAAATCGGTTTGCTCGGTCTGGGATACCCGGAAGACCTGGGCGGCACGCCGGCGTCGCAACGTTTGCGCAATGCCCTGAGTTATTCGATCGCGCGTCACGGTGCCAGCGGTGGCGTGTTCGCAGGCCTGTTCTCGCACAATATCGGCTTGCCACCGATCGTGCGCCATGGGGCTAAGGAACTTCAGCACGAGATCGTCCCCGAGGTACTGCACGGTGAGAAAATTGCCGCGCTGGCGATCACCGAGCCCGGCGCTGGCTCGGATGTGGCGGCGATCCGCACCACGGCGCGGCGCGAAGGTGATTTTTTTGTCGTCAACGGTGAGAAGACCTTCATCACCTCGGGCATGCGAGCCGATTACCTGACGGTGGCCGTGCGCACCGAGGATGTCGCGGCCATGCGTGACAATGCCGCTGACGGGCCCGGCGTGCAACCCGTGGGCGCCGCCCGCGGCATCTCCTTGCTGGTGGTGCCGGGCGACAGTGAAGGGTTGACCCGCTCGCCGCTGCGCAAGATGGGCTGGCATTGTTCGGATACCGCGCAACTGCACTTCGATAACGTGCGCGTGCCAGCGCGTTACCTGATCGGCGAGCCGGGCGCGGGCTTCAAGATGATCATGGGCAACTTCAATGGCGAGCGCCTGGCCATGGCGGTGGCGGCGCTGGGGTTTGCCCAGGCCTGTTTTGACGAGGCGCTCGACTGGGCACGCCAGCGCAAGACCTTTGGCCAGGCACTGGTAGGGCATCAGGTCATCCGGCACAAGCTGGTCGACATGCAGATGCGGCTGCATTCGACCCAGGCCTGGATCGATACCCTGTCTGAGGCAGCCGATGCCGGCGCCGAACGTGCGGGCGGCGACGTGGCTGCGAATTGGGTGGCCCAGGTCTGCCTGCTCAAGAACCATGCGACGCAGACCATGCAGTTCTGCGCCGACCAGGCCGTGCAGATGCTCGGCGGCATCGGTTACATGCAAGGCTGCCGCAGCGAACGCATTTACCGTGAGGTCAAGGTGATGATGATCGGCGGCGGCGCCGAAGAGGTGATGAAGGACCTGGCCGCGCGCCAGTTGGGTTTATGAGTCGCAGGGCCGTTCCCAAGGCGAAAGCCGCGGCGCGCAGCGCGGAGGATGCACTTGCTGCCGACGCCGTCATTGAACCTGCCGCCGTGCCAGGTGTGGTGGTGTTCGAGCCGGAGTTCGTCACCGGCCTCAAGAAGATCTTCGAGGAGATGATCGTCTTCAACCAGGTGCTGGGTTTGAAGATCACGGCGCTGGAGCCCGCGCTGGTGACCGCCCGCATTCAGATGCGCCACGACCTGGTCGGGCACTTTGCCTATAACCGTCTGCATGGCGGCGTCATCAGCGCCGGCCTGGACGCCATGGGCGGGCTCGCGGTGATGGCCGCTATCGGTGCACGCCACATGGACGAAAGCCCTGATGTGCGGCTGCAGCGGTTTTCCAAGCTCGGCACCATCGACCTGCGTGTGGACTACCTGCGCCCTGGCATAGGCGAATTTTTCGACCTGAGCGCAGTCGTTATGCGACTGGGCTCGCGGGTGGCGTCCACGCGCATGGAGTTCAAGGGCCCGCACGGGAAGCTGCTGTCGACCGGCTCGGGTGTCTACATCATGTCCTGAGCGCGCGCTGCGCGGCCTCGGGTCAGGCGCGTCCGGCCGCCTTTGCCCGGGCACGGCTGGCCTGGGTCAATAGTTGGGAAAAGGCGCTGGCCGCGGGCGACAGGCTGCGCCCGCGCCGCTGAATCAGACCGATGGTGCGGGTGATGGACGGGTTCTCCAGTCGCACACCGACGACGGAGCCCGGAATGGTGGGCAGGGTCAACTGGGGCACGACGGCAATGGCCAGCCCGCTTTGCACCAGGCCGATCAGCGTCGACACATGCCGCACCTCGCATATCGGCCTGGGGAAATGCGCCACTTCGGCCAGCGCCTGGTCGATCAATACCCGGTTGCGACTGGCATGGGAAACCAGCGCATAGGGATGTTTCGCCAGATCGTCCCACTGTACGGACCGGCGTCTGGCCAGCGGGTGGCCGACCGGGCAGGCGAGCACGAATCTCTCTTTCAGCAAGGCCGTGAAATCCACCTCGGGATCCTGCATGCCGGTGTAGTTCAGCGCGAAGTCGGCCTGACCTTGCTTGACGCAGTCGAGCACTTCATCGGCGCCTTCCTCGATGATGCGTACCAGCACGTGCGGGTGCTTCTCGCGGAAGGCCTGGATCACGGGGGGCAGGAAGTGATGGACTGCGGAGAACACGCAACCGACCGTCAGGTCACCCGCCTCCAGATGCGCTACATCGTGAAGGCTGACGACCGAGCGGTCCAGGTCATCGATGACGCCGCGCACCTCTGCGAGAAAGCGCTGGCCGAGCAAGGTCAGGTGCACGCTGCGCGTGGTGCGGTCGAACAGGCGCACATCGAGCAGGCCCTCCAGGTGGGAGATGCGCCTTGACAGCGCGGGCTGGGACAGGTGCAGCACCTTGGCCGCAGCAGCGAAGCTCTGAAGTTCGCCCACCGTGACAAAGGCGCGCAGGTCGGCAAGGGAAGGTTTGAGCACGGTGTTTCTCCATTCATGCACTGATTGCATCAAGCAATCTGAAAGATGCAATTTACAACACTCTGCGTTGGCGTCAAGATCGCGCCCAACTGGAGACAACATCATGAAACGCCGCCAACTGTTGCAGGCCGCTTCGGCCGCTATCGCATTGCCAGGACTCGCCTTCGCGCAGTCCTATCCCACAAAGACTATCCGATACATCGTCCCGGTCTCGGCCGGTGGCGGCAGCGACATGATCGCCCGCGTGTTCACCGAACGATGGGCCAAGGTGCTGGGCCAGAGTTTTATCGTGGACAACCAGAGTGGCGGTGGTGGTGTAGTCGCATGCCAGGCCACCGCGCGAGCGCCGGCTGACGGTTACACCTTGCTGCAGGGATACGTTGCCACCCACGGCACGACGCCGGCCACGCGCAAGGTGTCCTACGACGCGATCAAGGACTTTACGCCTATCGGCATGATCGGTGCGACACCCAATGTGCTCGCCATCAACGCCTCCTTGCCTGTGAAGAACATCAAGGAGTTCATTGACTATGTCAAACGCAACCCGGGCAAGGTCAATTACGGCTCTGCCGGCGCCGGTTCGCTGACGCACCTGACGATGGAACTGCTCAAGCAGGAAACCGGTGCGTTCATGCTGCACATCCCCTATCGGGGAATTGCACCAGCCATCAACGACGTGCTGGGCGGTCAGACACAAGCCATGTTCCCGGGCCTGGCAGCCGCGTTGCCGCACCTGCGTTCCGGGCGCATGCGCGCACTGGCCGTCACCGGCAAGCAGCGCAGCCCGCAGATCAAGGACGTGCCCACCATGGAGGAGGTCGGGTTCAAGGGCTTCGATGCCATGCAGTGGTATGGCTGTGTCGGCCCGGCCGGCATTCCGGAGGACATCGTGCGCAAGCTCAACGAGACCATGGTCACCGTGCTCAAGATGCCCGAGCTGGCCGAGAAGTTGTCCAGCGAGGCCGTCGAACCCTGGCCCATGACGCCGGATCAGTTCGGCCAGTACATGCAAAAAGACATCAGCCGTTGGACTGCCTTGGCCAAGGCACGAAAGATCCAGCTGGACGAATAAGCCAACAAGGGCGAGTTCTCTCGCCCGCATCCCGAGAGGCTGCCGTTGCCGCCTTCCATTTTTTGACCTGAAAGCAGAACCACGTGGCACGTAATACCCATGTCGCCGCCGATACCTCGGCGCCGCCCATCACCCAGATCCTCGCCAAGTTCGTCGCTAACCATCCGCAAAGGGGCTGGAGCGATGCGGTCGACCGCGAAGCGCATCGCACCTTCTACAACTGGCTCGGTTGTGCCATCGGCGCAGCGCGGCATGAGGCGGCTGATGCCGCCGTCTCGGCAGTCGAGTTGTTGCAGCCCGCGCCGCAGGCCACGATCCTGGGGCGCTCGGAAAAGGTCGACATGGCCAGCGCTGCGCTGGTAAACGGCATCACTTCGCATACCTTCGACTTCGACGACACACACCTGAAGACCATCATCCATCCGGCCGGTCCGGTCGCCTCCGCAGTGCTGGCCCTGGCCGAGCACCATGGCAGCAACGGGCGCGACACGCTCGATGCGCTGGTGCTGGGTATCGACGTGGCCTGCCGTATCGGCAATGTCATGTACCCCGACCACTATGATCGCGGCTGGCATATCACCGGCTCCACCGGCATGCTGGGCGCGGCCGCGGGTTGTGCGCGCCTGCTGCGTCTGGACGAGCAGCAGACAACCATGGCGCTGGGTATTGCTGCCTCGCAGCCGGTGGGCCTGCGTGAACAGTTCGGCACCATGACAAAGCCGTTTCATCCGGGCGGCGCGGCGCGTGCCGGCCTGATGTCCGCGCTGCTGGCCAGCCGCGGCTTCACGTCGAGTCCGCGTGCGCTGGAGGCGCCGCGAGGTTTCGTGCAGGTGGCGTCGGACAAGCGAGCGTGGAACGAGGTGACAGACGAACTCGGAGAGCGCTTCGAGATTTCCTTCAACACCTACAAGCCTTTTGCTTGCGGCATCGTGATCCATCCCAGCATCGATGCCTGCGTGCAACTCAAGGCGCGCGGCGTCACGCCGGATCAGGTCGAGCACATCGAACTGAGGGTGCATTCGCTGGTACTGGAACTTACCGGCAAGAAGGAGCCAAAGGACGGCTTGCAGGGCAAGTTCAGCGTCTACCACGGATGTGCGGTCGGCCTGATCTACGGGCAGGCCGGCGAAGAAGAGTTTCTGGATCACATAGTGAACGACCCTAACGTGGTGGCGCTGCGCAACAAGGTGCAGGCCAGGGTCGATGATTCGATCCATGAGGCGTCGGTGTTTGTTCGCGCGCACCTGAAGGATGGCCGCCAGATGGATGTCGAGGTGGAACACGCCATTGGCTCGATGCAGAACCCGCTGTCGGACGCCCAACTCGAAGCCAAGTTCAGCAAGCTCGTCATCCCGGTATTGGGCGAAGCCAAGGCGGGCGAAATCACGCGCAACTGCTGGGCTCTGGCGTCGCTTGCCGACGTGCGCGCCCTGACCGCGTTGTGCCGGCCATAAGAGGTCGCGCCCATGCCACACCTTCCCGCGTCAACCGCGCTGCAGCGTTTTCGGGTCATCGATCTGACCCAGGTCCGCGCCGGCCCGACCTGCTGCCGGCAATTGGCCGATTGGGGTGCTGACGTCATCCAGGTCCAGATGCCCGAACACATGCGGGGTGATGACACGCTGGGTGGGCAGGATGGCTCGGACTACCAGTACACGCACCGCAACAAACGCTCGATCACGTTGAACCTTAAGGAGGCCGAAGGCATCGCCACGCTCAAGCAGCTGATCACAGGCGCTGACGTCGTGGTCGAGAACTTCCGTCCGGACGTGAAGTTCCGTCTCGGTATCGACCATGCGTCGCTGTCCGAGCAGAACCCGCGCCTGGTCTACGCCAGCATCTCGGGTTTCGGACAGACCGGCCCACTGGCCACGCGACCCGGTTTTGATCAGATCGCGCAAGGCATGGGGGGCTTGATGTCAGTCACCGGCACCGCCGGCGACGGGCCGATGCGCGTCGGCATTCCGATTGCCGACCTTTGCGCCGGAATCTTCGCCGCCCAAGGCATTCTGGTAGCTTTGCTCGAACGCGAGAGTTCCGGCAAGGGCCAGTGGCTGCACACCTCGCTGCTCGAGTCCATGGTCTACATGATGGACTTCCAGACCGCGCGTTACCTGATCGATGGCGAGGTCGCCACCCAGGCGGGCAATTTCCACCCGACCAGCATCCCCACCGGGGTCTACAAGGCACGCGACGGCTACATGAACATCGCGGTGTTTGGCTCCAAGATCTGGGAGCGTTTTTGCAACATCCTGGGCGCGCCGCAGTGGATCAACGATCCGCGCTACCACGACAAGGCCTCGCGCTCGGTGAACCGCGACACCCTCAATGATGCGATCAACCAGCGACTGGCCTTGCAGGATCGCAGCCACTGGGTCACGCATTTCAACGAGGGTGGCGTGGCGTGTGGCCTGATCAACGACATGCGCGAGGTGTTTGCCGAGCCGCAGGTGCAGCACCTGGGCATGGTCAAGCAGGTGGTGTCGGACAGACTGGGCAAACAGCAGTTGGTCGGGCAGCCGATCCAACTGGAGCGCACACCCAGCACGATAACGCGCGCAGCGCCACGTCGCGGCGAACACACCGAGGAGGTGCTGGGCGAACTCGGGCTCGGCAGCGATGACCTTGCCCGCATGAAATCCGCAGGAGTCTATTGATGAGCGAGCCTGTCTACGACGCCGCGACCGAGCGGGTGAAAACCTGGCTGGATGGTCGCACCTTGCACATCCGTTTCAACAACCCGGCCAAACACAACGCCTTGTCGGTGGACATGTGGGAGGCGGTGCCGGCGCTGCTGACGCTGGCACAGCAGGATGATCGCGTGCGACTGGTGGTGTTTTCCGGCGAAGGCGACAAGGCTTTCGTGTCCGGAGCCGACATCTCCCAGTTCGAAGACATGCGCGCGGCCAAGGAAGCGGTGGCGCGGTATGAAGCCATGGCCGAGCAGGCGCTGATGGGCATTCACGACTTTCCCAAGCCCACGCTGGCCTGCATTCGTGGCTACTGTATTGGTGGCGGCGTAAACGTGGCCATCAGCTGCGACATTCGTATCGCCTCCGACGACGCCAGTTTCGGCATTCCGGCCGCACGCCTGGGCCTGGGATACCGCTACTCGGCGATGAAGAACCTGGTCGACCTGATCGGCCCCGGCGCGGCCAAGGATCTTTTCTTCACCGCTCGCCGCATCAAGGCGGCAGAGGCGCAAAGCCTGGGCCTGGTTTCCCGCGTCTGCGCGCCCGAAGCACTCGACGCGCTGCTGGCCGAATACACCACGGCACTGGCCGAGAATGCGCCGCTGACGGTGATGGCCGGTAAGGCGATCACACGCGAGATCCTCAAGCCGTCGCCGGAACTGGACCAGGATCTGTGCAGCACCCTGATCCGTGGCTGCTTTGAAAGTGCCGACTACACCGAGGGCCGCACGGCCTTCATGCTGAAACGCAAACCGGTGTTCACCGGTCGATGAACGGAAACAGGATGTTGTCCTACTGGATGCTGATGAGCGACACCGACACGCAACTGGAATTGCGCGATGTCGCGGTGCCCGAGCCGGGGCCTGGACAACTGCTGGTGCAGATGTGCGCGGCCGCGCTCAACCGCGGTGAATTTGTCATCGGCCATGGACTGCACGGCAAGGCCGGAAGCTGGAAGGCGATCGGCGGCGAAGGTGCCGGCGAGGTGGTGGCGGTCGGTTCCGGTGTGCACGGATATCGCAAGGGGGACCGCGTCATGGGCCGGTGCGCCGGCGCGTTCTCGCAGTGCGCCCTGATGGAAGCGGCAGAGGCCATGGTTTTGCCGTCAACGTTGTCGTGGGAAGAGGGCGCTTCGATTCCGATGACCTTTCTCGTTGCATTCGACATGTTGGTGCTGCAGGGACGGTTGCAGCCTGGCGAATGGTTGCTGATCAACGGGGTGTCGTCCGGCGTGGGCGTGGCATGCCTGCAGATGGCCAAGGCGCTTGGTGCGAAGGTGATAGGCACTTCCGGGTCGACAGAAAAACTTGCCCGACTTGAGGCCTTGGGGCTGGACGTGGCGCTGTGCACCCGCGCTGCCGACTTCGCGCCCGCGGTGATGGTGGCGACCGACCAGCATGGAGCCGACCTGGTGGTCAATGCCGTCGGCGGTTCGGTATTTGCGGAAAACATCCGTGCAATGGCGTTCGAAGGTCGGCTGGCCACGGTGGGGTATGTCGACGGTGTGCTGGGCGCCGAACTGGATCTGGGCGCTTTGCATGCCAAGCGGCTGACCTTGTTCGGTGTCTCGAACAAACTGCGCAGCAAGGTACAACGTGCGGCTGCTGTTCCCCGCTTCACAGCCGACATCCTGCCGCATCTGAATTCCCGTCGCATCCAGCCGCTGATCGACCGTGTGTTCGAGTTTTCGCAGTTGCCCGAAGCCAAGGCCGTGATGGAGGCAGGCGGACACGTCGGAAAGCTCATCTTGCGGTTTCCCGCCGCGGCCTGACAACCATCACGAAAAACCCCACAGGAGACACTCATGAAGAAATTGCCGTTGGTACTCGCGCTCGCTTTGAGCGCATCGGTATGGAATACCCAGGCGCAAACCACGCCTTATCCGTCCAAGTCGATCCGGCTGGTGGTGGGGTTCGCGCCCGGTGGTGCTGCCGACTATGTGGCGCGGGCCATGAGTGATGCGTTCGGCAAGGCGCTGGGCCAGCCGGTCGTCGTCGACAACAAGCCAGGCAACGGCTCGAGCATCGCGGCGGATCTGGTCGCCAAGGCCCCGCCAGACGGCTACACCATCCTGATCGCCAGCCCCAGCAGCATTTCGGTGAATCCGGCGCTCAACGCCAAGCTGACCTACAAACCGTCGGATCTGCAGCCGGTGACCAAGATCACCACATCGCCGCTGGTGCTGGCGGTCAACGCCGACACCAGTATCCGATCGGTGCAGGACCTGGTGGCTGCGGCCAAAAAGGATCCGGGCAAGCTCAATTACGCCACGTCGGGCAACGGATCGGCGCCGCATCTGGGCGCCGCCCTGTTTTCGCTGCAGACCGGTACCCAGATGACGCATGTGCCCTATCGGGGTGGCGCGCCCGCCGTGCAGTCGGTGATGGCGGGTGACACCCAGCTCACGTTTGGCACCCCTCCATCGGTGTTGCCGCAGACCAAGAGCGGGCGGCTGCGCGCCCTGGCGGTCAGTACCCGCGAGCGTTCGCCATTGGTACCGGAACTCCCCGGCATGAGGGAGGCCGGCCTGCCGGAATACAACCTGGAGTTCTGGTACGGGGTGTTTCTGCCGGCCGGAACACCCGCGGCCATCGTTACGAAGATCCACGACGCGGTCAGCACGGCGATGCAGCAGTCCAGCGTGAAGGCGTCGCTGGCACGCGAAGGAACCGAGGTTGCTTTGTCCGGCTCGCCCGATGCATTCGGCAAGTTTCTGGTCGAAGACGGAAAGTTCTGGGTCAGTCTGGTCAAGGGCGCCAACGTGACCGTGGATTGACCGATCTGCTGCGGCGAGCGGTGCATGCGCTCGCCAAGGCGCCCGCCCGGAATGGGTTTTACTCCGTTGTTGGCCCAACCTTTGTAACACCGGTGCTTGGCATTTTTCGTTGAACGGAGGTCGTCAACGGCTGGACGTCGGCAGTGCAGCGGGAGCGGGTACTAGCGAAGGTCCGGTATCGGGTTGCCAAGTCCCATTTGCGTTGTTTGGCGCCGCCGACTATTAAAACTTGCGCCCGTTGCTTCTGCGCCAGAACATTCTGTTGGAAGAGTATTTCGACCCACAAGGGCCTGTCTCCAACGCTGACGGGCAAATCTTAGGCACCACCCCGGCGACCACCACCGGACTTACATTTGCGCATCCGCAACAACGTCGTGACCGAGCTCAATATCGACCTGAAGTGCCGCATGCTATCGGCCCAAAACGCGTTGCCCCACCTCGATGCTGCGCACGATGCGGACTGGGAAACGGTTGCAAAGTAAGATAGTGGAGAAACAACGTGCTGGCCCAAAAAGTATTCGAAATGTAATACCTGCTTTCATGTCGCCAGTTACTGGAGCCCCTTGCATGTGGATGCGTCGCATATTCATTTTGGCGATTCCTGGCGTTGCGCTGACCACCTCCCCGCCGCTCTTGTCGCAGTCGGTCCAGGGCAAGGTCCCCCGAATCGGAATTCTGATTGCGGAATCGGCCGCTGGTCAGTCCGACAGGCTCGCGGCCCTACGCGCGGGCCTGGCAGACTTTGGCTACAAAGAGGGCCGTACAGTGGCGTTCGAGATTCGCTCGGCCGAAGGTCACTACGACCGGTTGGCGCCTTTGGCAACGGAGCTAGTGCGAGCCAAGGTGGACGTCTTGGTTGCCTTCGGCATTAAGGCCCTGACCGCGGCGAAGGGCGCCACCGGTCAAATTCCACTGGTCATCCCCGCCACGAGCAGCGACCTGTTGGCACTGGGACTGATCCGAAGTCTGGCCCGGCCGGGCGGCAACGTCACGGGATCCACCACCTTCGGTTCAGAGGTGATGGCAAAACGTCTCGAAATTGCCAAAGATGTCTTGCCGCGAATCGGTCGGCTTGCCGTGATATTGAATCCCGCGAACGCCGGCTCTGGTCCCATGTTCCTCAAGCTGGAGGTCATTGCCAGATCCCTGAAACTCGAGTTACAGAAATTCGAATTGCGCAGGCTGGAACAATTCGACTCCACTTTCGCATCGATCGGCAAGGCCCGCATGGACGCCGTCGTCGTCCAGGATGACACACTGTTCGCAGTAAATGCCCGGGCACTGGCCGAACAGGCTGCCAAAATCCGGTTGCCAATGATTGGTGACCGCAATCTGGTCGAAGCTGGTAGCCTGATAGGTTACGGCCGCAATGAACTGGCCCTTTACCATAGCAGCGCCCACTACGTGGACAGGATTCTCAAAGGGATGTCTCCGGGCGATCTGCCCATCGAACAGGCCACGCGCTTCGAGTTGTGGCTCAACGGCAGGACTGCCAATACGCTTGGCATCCAGTTTCCCGAGGCGATTCGGATGCGCGCGGACAACATCATTCAGTAGGTCCGCTGACATCCGCGGAAAGATTTCCGCCTATGTCCGGCTCCTTGTCAATGGGGGCTTCTGCAACGAAACGCGCATGGTTCTACCCGCCGCCAATTTCGAGCCGATTTCGCGGTCGAAGGCAAATGGGTCCTCGTTAAGGCGCGCGGCAAGCCCTTGCATGCTATGACCGCTGTGGAGAAGGCAGTTTAGATAATTGAATGCCCGGACCCAGTCTCGTCCTGCCCGACAACGGTCTCGGAAGCTGGTATTCGAAGTGAATGCCTGCAATGGGGCGCTGTGTAATTCGGCAGTGCAGCGACAACAGTCGTTCGTGAATCCGGTCCAGTTTGAGAAACAACCCGCATGCCGCTTCGATTCGCGCAGAATCGGGGTGCGGGGTTTGTCGGAATTTTTATACCTGTATAAAAATGGGGGAAATTCGAGGAAACCCAAGCCGCAAGCCACTTTTAGGAGGTTTTGATGGCCAGGATATCGAGCATCCACCTTTTTAATGAGCAGGCTTTGCTCCAGATATCACGTTGAACTAGGGCCTGTTAACACAAACCGCGAAGTCCAGCGGCGACCAAAACGAAGCTGAGGCAGCCCAGGAACATTGCGTCGAGTTTCTCGAATCGCGAGAAGATGCGCCGGAAGCCCTTCAAACGCCGGAACAGCCGTTCGACTTCGTTACGCCGCTTGTACATCTCGCGGTCATACTCCCACGGCTCAATCCGCGTCTTCA
>JBBQJP010000063.1:0-24828 GCA_038326025.1 Burkholderiales bacterium | reverse complement strand
AAGTCGAACGGCTGTTCCGGCGTTTGAAGGGTTTCCGACGCATCTTCTCGCGATTCGAGAAACTCGACGCAATGTTCCTGGGCTTCCTCAGCTTCGTTTTGGTCGCCGATGGACTTCGCGGTTTGTGTTAACAGGCCCTAGACCGAAAGAATGGAATTTTGTGCAATGGCGATAAATGTGCTTATGTCCATGCAATTTGTCCACCGCAAGTAACGCTACAGGTTGGCGCCAAGTGCCATTCGTATCCCAAAAGGTAAGGAGTAGGTCATGCCATCTGTTGGAGTTCGTATTGTTTATGCTGGCAACGAAAGTTTGCTGGGGCATGTCTACGTCGTCTTTAAACCGGATACTGGCCCGTCAATCACTTATGGAAAATTTCCGATTAGCGATTTCAATGCCCTAGGCGGCCGAGGCATCGTTCTGAAGAACGTCGACAACATAGCTCACGAGATGCGAGTTGGGGAACCTGGAACCAACGGAGTGCCAAACGTAAGCTACGATTTTCCTGTTGCACAACATGTATTCGACCGAGTCCTTGCGTCGGCAGACGCAGCAGCAAATCAGGCTGGCACGGGCGGCAGGAACTCGGGCCACTACAACCCAATTTTCGAATCATGTGTGGATTTTGCATGGGGCATCTTGACGGAAGCCGGGCTTTCGTTTGCGCCTCAGTGGGAAGGATATTTGATTCCGAGTAGCAACATGTTGCCGTTGAGGGAAAGCTACTACAAGTACTTCCGACGCGCAGAATTCAATCGGGAAGCACGACGTGTGCCGTTGGATGTCAACACGAATTTTCGGCAGGGCAATGCCAGTCGCCCTCAAGACCCCCTCGCAATCGACCTCGACGGCGACGGCATAGAAACTGTCGGCTTGGCCGGCTCCATGATCCTGTTCGACCATAACGCCGATGGCATCAAGACAGGTACCGGGTGGGTCAAGGCGGACGACGCGTGGCTTGTGCTGGATCGCAATGGCGATGGATTGATCGACTCCGGGCGCGAATTGTTTGGTGTGGACACGCTGCTGTCCGGTACGGTAGGCGTTGACGCGGTTTTTGCGCGGTCGGGCTTCGAGGCTTTGCGCGTCTTGGATACGGGTAGCGGGCAGGCTGGTTCCGCAGGTGCGGGTGATGGTGTCTTCAATGCAGACGATGCGGCCTTCGATCAGGTGCGGTTGTGGCAAGACCTCAATCAGGACGGGATCAGCCAGGCGAACGAGTTGTTCACTTTGGCGCAAAAGAACATCCGCAGCATTTCACTGATTGTGAGCGATACCGCCATCAATCTGGGCAATGGCAATTCGATCAGCGGCACGGTTGTTGTCACCCGCAATAGCGGCGTCGACACGATGGCCGGAACCGTTGCAGTCAGCGCCGATACCACGGCTGCGAACCTGAACCTGGGTGTCAATCCGTTTCATCGTGCGTTCGCAACGCCTGTTGCGCTGACAGTCCCGGCGATGGCATTGCCGGAGATGCAGGGCAGTGGCTGGGTGCGCGATTTGCGTGAGGCCATGAGTCTGGGCAATGCGCAGAGTGAGGCGTTGTTGTCTATCGTTCAGGCGTTTGCAACGGCAACGACCCGCGATGGACAGATGGCCTTGATCGACGAGGTTCTTCGTCTTTGGGCACAGACCAATCAGACCTCCGCGGTGGGCCCACGCAATGATCCGCTGCGTCGATTCGTGCTTTCGGGCGATCTGACGACATCTATGCAGTTGCAGGTCGCCTTGCCCGTGCTGGAGGTGTTCAACGGTCAGTCGGTCGCCGAAGCGGGCTTGCAGGCCCCGGCTATCAGTGTCGGCACTGATGGCAGCAGCGTCAGTACCTATGCCATGTTTGGTGCTCAGGCATCACTGATGCTGGAGGCCTATGCACTGCTGCGCGAATCGGTATATGTATCTCTGGTTTTTCAAACCCGTCTGACCGGTTATCTCAACGTAATGGAACTGATCCTGGACGAAACAGGGATCCGCTTCGACAACTCGGGCCTGGGGGCTGCACTCGAACAGCGGCGATCCGAAAGCCCGCGTGATGCGATGTGGGATCTGGTTGAACTCAATCGGTATGCCGGCGACATCCTGCTCGATGTCGACTACGACGGATTGCACACGCTGAGGCAATGGATACAGGAACTCTCGCTCGATTCACCCTTGCGCGCGGAGTTCGCGTCTATGAACATCTGGCTGGCAAGCGCGGGGCCCGGAGGTACGACCAAGGACGATATCTATCTTGGCGACGGCGGGCACAACGTCTTCAATGCGGGGGCCGGAAACGATCTGCTTGACGGTGGTGACGGCAATGACGTTCTGTCAGGTGGTGACGGAAACGATCTGCTGTTTGGCGGAGTGGGTGCCGACAGGCTTTATGGCGGCGGCGGGGATGACATGCTGCATGGCGGGACTGCCAACGACACTCTCAATGGGGGTCTTGGCAACAACATTTACCTGTTTGGCCCGGGGGATGGTCAGGACGTGATCGACTATTACTCGGACCTGACTGTCGGCAAGTTCAATGTGCTGCGCTTCAAGCCGGGCATCTCTTCCGAACAGATCCTCGCCCGCCGTGTGTTCGATGCCGACTTCACCCGAACGGACGCCAACAATGCACGGTACGCTTCGCTAGAACTGAGCATCGCGGGCACCACTGACAAGATCACGGTACGTGGTGTATTCGACTACGACGACCCGAGGAACCAGTACAACCCATTACAAGCTATCGAGTTTGCCGACGGCACGGTGTGGAGCTTGGCAGACATCGTTGCACGGACACTGATGTCGACTGATGGTGGCGATGTCCTGCGTGGTACTGCGGTCGCGGACGTAGTTCGAGGTGGTGCTGGCAACGACACGATCAGTGGAGGCGCCGGTGACGACGACCTGTACGGCGATGATGGCAACGACACGATCGTGGGCGACAACGGCGACGACAGGTTGGTCGGCGGCGCTGGTAATGACAGTCTTTCCGGCGGAATCGGCAACGACACACTGGACGGTGGCGCAGGCAACGACCAACTCGACGGTGGCTTTGGCAACAACATCTATGTGTTTGGAGTCGGCGATGGCCAGGATGAAGTGAACTACTACTGGGAAATCGCCGTTGGCAAGAACAACATCTTGCGCTTCAAGCCGGGCGTCGACCCGTCGCAGATCGTCGCACGGCGGGTTTTCGATACGGCGTTCACGCGCTCGGATGCCAACAATGCGCGGTATTCCTCGCTGGAGCTGGGCATTGCCGGCTCCACCGACAAGATCACCTTCCGTGGCGTTTTTGACTACGACAATCCGGGCAACCCCTACAGCCCACTGCAAGGCATCGAATTCGCCGATGGCACCGTGTGGAGCTTGGCTGATATCGTTGCACGGACCTTGCAGTCAACCGATGATGCTGACGCCTTGCGTGGCACGCCAGGTGCGGATCTGATTCACGGAGGAAATGGCGACGACACGATCGGAGGAGGGGCTGGGGATGACACGCTATTTGGTGATTCCGGCAACGACAGCCTCAGCGGAGACGTCGGCAATGACCGCTTGTACGGCGGTGATGGCGACGATGTGCTGGCCGGTGGCGACGGTGATGATCTGATGTACGGTGGTGCTGGCAACGACAGTCTTTCCGGCGGAATCGGCAACGACACGTTGGAGGGTGGCGCAGGCAACGACAAGCTCGACGGTGGCGTTGGCAACAACATCTATGTATTCGGTGTCGGTGATGGCCAGGATGAAGTGAACTACTACTGGGATGTCACCGTTGGCAAGAACAACATCTTGCGCTTCAAGCCGGGCATCGACCCGTCACAGATCGTGGCACGGCGGGTTTTCGACGCGGCGTTCACGCGCTCGGACGCCAACAATGCGCGGTATTCCTCGCTGGAACTGGACATTGCCGGCTCCACCGACAAGATCACGGTACGTGGTGTATTCGACTACGACGACCCGGGCAACCCCTACAACTCGTTGCAAGCCATCGAGTTCGCAGACGGCACGGTGTGGGGCTTGGCAGATATCGTTGCACGGACACTGATCTCGACCGATGGCGCCGATGTCCTGCGTGGTACAGCGGTTGCGGACGTAGTTCGCGGTGGTGCTGGCAACGACACGATCAGTGGAGGCGACGGTGACGACGACCTGTACGGCGACGATGGCGACGACACAATCGTGGGCGACACCGGCGACGACATGTTGTTCGGCGGCGCTGGCAACGACAGTCTGTCCGGCGGAATCGGCAACGACACGCTGGACGGTGGCGCAGGCAACGACAAACTCGACGGTGGCTTTGGCAACAACATCTATGTATTCGGTGTCGGCGATGGCCAGGATGAAGTGAACTACTACTGGGATGTCACCGTTGGCAAGAACAACATCTTGCGCTTCAAGCCGGGCATCGACCCGTCGCAGATCGTGGCACGGCGGGTTTTCGACGCGGCGTTCACGCGCTCGGACGCCAACAATGCGCGGTATTCCTCGCTGGAACTGGGCATTGCCGACTCCACCGACAAGATCACCTTCCGTGGCGTTTTTGACTACGACAACCCGGGCAACCCCTACAACCCATTGCAGGGCATCGAATTCGCAGATGGCACCGTGTGGGGAATCACGGATATCGTTGCACGCACCTTGCAATCAACCGATGGTGCCGACGTATTGCGTGGCACGCCAGGTGCGGATGTCATCCGTGGCGGCAATGGCATGGACACCATCAGCGGTGGCGAAGGGGACGATGACTTGTACGCAGACTCCGGCAACGACGTTTTGAGTGGTGACGGAGGCAACGACAGGTTGTGGGGCGGCGGCGGCGACGACCAGTTGCGAGGCGGTTTCGGCAACGACAAGTTGTACGGCAATGATGGGAACGATGTGCTGATCGGCGACGCACCCTATGAGGCGAGCACCCCGACGAGGATATTCAGCCTGTCGGTCGTTGCCAGGGGCAGCGTTTGCCTGAACATCTGGCCGATCATGGAGGTCTGGATTGCTGGCAAACGCGTGCAGTCCTTCCAGGTGGATTCCACCGAATTGAGGACGTATACCGTCACCGCGCCACTGGGCCTGGATGCGACATCCGTCGACATCGTGTTCGCCAACGATGCCTACCGCCCTGACCTGGGCCAGGACCGCAATCTTTACCTCGATCGTATCGAGGTCAACGGACGCACCATCAGTGCACGCGACGTCGGCGCCATCATCGACTTTGGTGTCGGCAGTGGCGCGTTTGATGGGCTCAACACGGCTGCGGCCAACGGAACCCTGGGCAGCAACGGGGCCATCCGGTTCAGTCTGCTGGGCAGTGACCTGCTCGATGGCGGCGCAGGCGCCGACAGCATGATGGGCGGTGCCGGAAACGACATATATATTGTCGACAACATTGCCGACGTGGTTTTCGAGTCGGCCAATGCCGGTCATGACATCGTGCGTTCAAGCGTCACCTATATATTGCCCGACCATGTGGAAGATCTCGAACTCACAGGTACATCGAGCATCGATGCAAAAGGCAACGCTGCACAGAACACGCTGAGCGGCAACAGCGCAGCGAATCGGCTCGACGGGGGCGCAGGCGCTGACATGATGGTCGGCAATGGCGGAGACGATATCTACATCGTCGACAACATCGGTGACATTGTTTATGAAGTTGCTGGCGGTGGCATGGATACGGTATTAAGCAGCGTCAACCACAGCCTGCGGGCCGAGGTGGAAAATCTGTCGCTCACCGGGCCGGCTGCCATCGATGGCACGGGCAACACACTGGCAAATATTCTGATCGGCAACAGGGCGGGTAACAGCTTGAATGGCGCCGCGGGTGACGATACCTTGTATGGCGAACAAGGCAATGACCGTCTGTATGGAGGAGACGGCAACGACATTCTGTGGGGCGACGCCGTGACGGATGTCGATAGTGCCGAGCGGGTCGACAGCCTGGTGATTCATGCGCGAGGCACGGTCTGTGAAGGCGTGTGGCCGACCATGCAGGTGTGGATTGCCGGTGTGCTGGTTCAGAGCTTCACGGTCAGCAGCGCGGGTTTTGCGGCGTATCAGGTCACAGCGGCGCTGGGTGTGGCTGCGCGCACGGTCGACATTGTTTTCAGCAACGACGCGTACCGGCCGGACTTGGGGCAAGACCGCAATCTGTACCTTGACGGTATCGAGGTCAACGGGCGCAGCCTGGCTGCAACTTCTGCCGGCGTAGTGCTCGACTACGGCTCCGGCGCTGCCGCGTTCGATGGCTTCAATACGGCCTCAAGCTGGGGTGGAATCAACTCCAACGGCGCGCTGCGTTTTGGGCTGGTGGGTGCCGATCTGCTCGATGGCGGCAGTGGTGTGGACGAAATGCACGGCGGCATTGACAACGACCAGTACGTGGTCGACAACATGCTGGACCGTGTCGTCGAACTGCCGGACGCCGGGCACGACATCGTGCGCTCCAGCGTGTCGTACCGCTTGTCAGAACATGTCGAGGGCCTCGAACTCACAGGTTCCGCTGCCATCGACGGCACGGGCAATGCCTCGCAAAACACCTTGCGCGGCAATTCTGCTGCCAACCGGCTCGACGGCGGGGCGGGTTTCGATCTGCTGGTCGGAGGGGCTGGAGGGGATACCTACGTGCTGGGTCGAGGTTATGGCAGCGACAGCGTGTACGACTACGACCTCACGCCAGGCGTTGTCGATACCGCGTTGTTCGACGGTGACATATCCGCCGAGCAATTGTGGTTCCGTCGCGTCGGCTCCAGCCTGGAAGTCAGTGTTATCGGCACCACCGACAAACTGTCTATCAGCGGCTGGTACAGCGGCAGTGTTTACCGTATCGAACAGTTCAAGGCGGCGGGTGGCGGGCAGACGCTGTTGGAGAGCCAGGTACAGAGCCTGGTCGATGCGATGGCAGGTTTCGCGCCGCCGGCGATGGGGCAGATGCAAATGTCGCCGGCCTATGCGAACGCACTGAACCCGACTATTGCCGCGAATTGGCACTGACAGTTTGCCCTTGAATGGTCCCGCGGGTGTGGGGCTTTCCTGGCATGACAGGGGGCGGCCACGACGTGCTGCGATTCGCGCGTTGGATCGGAAGCCGGTCTAAACTTGTCAGCCAACCCATTGCCGACAAGAACATGATGACCACCACCATCGACCTCATCGAATGCTGGGTATTGCGCGCGCCGATTACCGAACCCGTTGCCAACGCTTTCGGCGCCATGACCAACCGGCCCGCAGTTTTCCTGCGTATCACGGCCAGCGACGGCGCAATCGGTTGGGGTGAGGTGTTCAGCAACTTCCCGCAGGTAGGTGCCGAGCACAGGGCGCGTCTGGTGGCCAGCATCTTTGCACCCTTGCTCGAGGGCGTGAGCGCAGACGATCCGCAGGCTGCGCGCAGCTTGCTCGACACCCGTACCCGCCAGATGGCGATCCAGTGCGGCGAGCCAGGCCCGTTTGCCCAGATCACCGGCGCGGTGGACCAGGCCTTGTGGGACATGTCTGCGCGCCGCGCCGGTGTGCCCCTGTGGCAACACCTGGGTGGCACCAGTGGCAAGGTCCGCGTTTACGCCAGTGGCATCGGCCCCGACAAGGTGGTCGAGACCATGCTGGCCAAACGGGAGCATGGATACCGGGCTTTCAAGCTCAAGGTTGGGTTTGGCGCAGCGCGCGACGTCGCTAACCTGTCGCAGGCCCGCGCCGCCTTGGGCGACGACGTGCAGATCATGTGCGACGCCAATCAGGCCTGGTCACCGCAAGACGCGGCGGCACGTATTGGCGAGTTGGCGCCGATGCGGCCTTGCTGGATCGAGGAACCCATTGGTGCCGATCAACCGCACGAGGCCTGGGCCGCGTTGGCGCGCGCCAGCACGGTGGCGCTGGCGGCCGGTGAGAACCTGCGCGGCGAGTCGGCGTTCGAGCAGGCGCTGGACGCAGCTTACCTGCGATACGTACAACCCGACGTCGGCAAATGGGGCGGTATCAGTGGAGGCCTCGCGGTCGCGCGTAAGGCGCAAGCTGCTGGCGTTGCCTATTGCCCGCACTGGCTGGCCGGGGGGGTCGGCCTGGCCGCTTCGATGCACGCGTTGGCCGCTTCGGGTAGCGCTGATGGCTGGGCCGAAATCGATGCGAATCCCAATCCCTTGCGCGAACTTGTCTATCCGATGGTGGTCGAAGATGGCTTTGTCTACCTGCCAGACGAGCCGGGTCTTGGCGTGGTGCCCGACCTGAGGCAGTTGGCAGCGTTCATCGTGAAAGTCTGAAAACGGTGACGACGGTCGCAGTTGGCGCCTCGCACGCTCACGCGCGGCGCCACCCCCGCACTCGTCAAACAGGCAGGCTGTCGATCATCTCGTAGCTGTTGCGCAGCCAGGTCTTGACGCGTTGGCGCTCGAGCATGCCCAGGGCATTCTCATCTTGCGCGCGGTTGTTGATCGCAGCCCAGAAACTCGCGTTCTGGCCGTCGATCTTGCGCATGCTCGATTCGTGCAGCGGCCCCAGAGTCACAACCCTGGCGCCCAGGGCGAGCGCTTTTTTAAGCGCGGCAGATTCATCAAGATCAACGAAGTTGCTGCCCCGGCCCAGATTCTTGACCACGATGTAGTTTGGCCCTGGACCATAGGTATTGATCAGCCGGTCGAGCAGGTCGACCGAATCCTTACCGGCGTCGGAAATATGCCAGAAGTTGACGGTGACACCCATTTCGCCGAGCAGGGGTAACAGGTCGGAGTCCTTGATCCAGCGCGCCAATGGCGCCGCCGTCTGCGCGGCCAGGTCGACGATGACACTGCCTTGCTGGCCTACGGCGGGCACTTCTTCAAAACTGCTGGCTACCTGGTCCAGGCCTTCGTAGCGATCGACAATCACCGGCGACGCATAGTCGGCATAAAACCGGGAGAACGAGGTGTGCGAGCGGTCTGTGTCAAAGCCGGTAAAAGGGCGACCGCGGTCGATGAAGTACTGGGCCAGCAGGCGTGACACCACGGACTTGCCGACGCCGCCCTTTTCACCGCCGATGAAATTGAGTGAGGCCATGATCAGGTTCCTTTAAGATTTTTGCGGATGCGGGGTGATGTGCTGCATGTCACGGAGCGCGCGCGACCGGTCAGCTCAGCTCAGCTTCTTGACCAGCACCAGGCTCTTGCGATCCCAGTTGTACAGGCGCCGGCGCGCTTCCGGCAGTTTGTCAGGATCGGTCACGACAAAGCCGCGCTTGAGAAACCAATGCTTGGTGCGCGTTGTCAGCACGAAGATGCTCTCGATGCCCATGGCCTTGGCCCGTTGTTCGACGCGTTTTAGCACCCGTTCTCCGTCGCCCGAACCCTGCGAGTCGGGCGAGACGGTCAGAGCCGCCATTTCCGCGGTACGCGCTTCCGGGTAGGGATACAACGCAGCGCAGGCAAAGATCACGCCGTCGTGTTCCAGGATCGTGTAGTAGCCGATATCGCGTTCGATTTCGGTGCGTCCCCGCTTGACCAGCGTGCCATCTTTTTCGAATGGCTCGATCAACTGCAGGATGCCGCCCACGTCGTCCGCTGTCGCTTCGCGCAGGTTTTCCAGCTTTTCGTCCACCACCATGGTGCCGATGCCGTCGTGCACATATACCTCGAGCAACAAGGCCCCGTCGGTGGCAAACGGCAGGATGTGGCTGCGTTCGACGCCACTCTTGCAGGCCTTGACGCAATGCTGCAGGTAAAACGGCGTGTCCATCGGCGTAATCGCCGGTGGCAGCTCCGCCAGCAGTTTCTCGGCCTGGGCGAGGGGCAATTCGGTATCGATCGGGTTGTCTTCACCCATCGGTTCGTTCGGACGCACCAGAATGCCGGGGATTTCGGTCAGAAAGATCAGCTTGTCGCTTTGCAGTGCAATCGCGATCGAGGTGGCCGTTTCTTCCATGGTCAGGTTGAAAGCCTCCCCCGTCGGCGAGAAGCCGAATGGCGAGACCAGCACGATGGCGCCGAAGTCGAGCGCCCGCTGGATACCGGCGGTGTCGACCTTGCGCACCAGACCGGAGCTTTTGAAGTCCACGCCGTCGACGATGCCCACGGGTCGTGCGGTGATGAAATTGCCCGAGATCACGCGCACCGTCGAGTCGGCCATCGGCGTATTGGGCAGGCCCTGGCTGAAAGCGGCCTCGATTTCGTAGCGCAGCTGGCCAGCAGCCTCCTGCGCGCAATCGAGCGCCACCTCGTCCGTGACGCGAATGCCATGCGAATACTGTGGCTCGTGGCCCTTGGCCTTGAGCTGTTCGTTGACCTGCGGCCGAAAACCGTGCACCAGCACGATCTTCACTCCCATGCTCTGGATCAACGCCAGATCCTGGGCCAGGTTGTGCAGCTTGCCGGCGGCAATGGCCTCACCGGCAATGGCCACCACAAAGGTCTGGTTGCGGAATTTGTGGATGTATGGCGCGACCGAGCGAAACCATGGCACAAAGGTGAAATTGAATACGGTGGACATCGGCGGTGCGGTCTAGGCGCGACGGCGCGGGAGGGGATGGCAAAAGTGTAGCAGTCGCCCACGGCGGGGCATTCATTGTGGCCCCAAGATAGTAATGTCCCCTTTGCCCAAAGTAGAAGTGTCCCCTTTGACGGCGAAGGGGCAGCATGGTGGCGCAGGAGTTGGGGTTGATGAGTCAGAACGAGGTGTCTCGCCTTGGGGTAGTAGGCCAAGTGCTCGATCACGGTGTGAGCCAGGCGCAGGCGGCGCAGTTGCTGGGGCTGTCGATCCGGCAGATCAAGCGCTTGTGCCGTCGCGTTCGAGAACAAGGGGCCGAGGGTTTGATCTCGCGTCGGCGAGGCCAGCCCAGTCACCGGCGGATTGCCGCGCAGCAGCGTGAGCGCTACATGGGGTTGGTTCGTGAGCACTACGCCGACTTCGGACCGCAACTGGCGCACGAGTATCTGCAGCGTGATCACGGCTTTGCCTGGAGCGTGGAGACCTTGCGAGGCTGGATGATCCAGGCCGGACTGTGGCAGGCCAAGCGGCGCCGGGCGCAGCGGGTACACCCTTCTCGCGAGCGCCGCCCATGCTTGGGCGAACTGGTGCAGATCGACGGCAGCCATCACGACTGGTTCGAGGGGCGTTCGAGCAAGTGCTGCCTGATCGCGTTCATCGATGACGCGACGGGCCGGGTGCTGGGTGCGCGGTTCTTCGAGCAGGAAACCACCCAGGGCTACCTGGCGGTGCTCCATGCGCTGATGCAGCGCCATGGTGCGCCGCTGGCGTTGTACAGCGACCGCCACGGCATCTTCACCAAAGCGGACCCGCAGGACCCCAAACCCACGCAGTTCGAGCGTGCACTGCTGCAGCTTCAAATCGAGCCCATCTGCGCGCACAGCCCGCAGGCCAAGGGGCGCGTGGAGCGGCTGTTTCAGACGCTGCAAGACCGCATGTGCAAGGCCATGCGGATGCAGCGCATCGACACCATCGAGCAGGCCAACAGCTGGCTGGACGAGCACCTGCGTGAGCACAATCGCCGCTTTGCAGTGCATGCACGCCAGCCCCAGGACATGCACCGGCCCTGGGGCGGCACCACGCAGGCTCTGGCCGACATCTGCTCGCTGCACCACCAGCGCCAACTCAGCGCCCAAGGCGCGTGCAAGTTCGAAGGCTCCATCCTGCAGTTGCTGCCCAGGCAGCAGCATGCGCCAAAGGCCCGAGCGATGGTGAACATCGCACAACACGACGACGGCACATTGCATCTGAGTTACCGCGGCCGATCGCTGGCCTTTCGCAGCTTTGTCGCGCACGAGCATTTGCCCACTGGCCAAACGGCTGACAACAAGACACTCAACGCGCGGGTGGACAAACTACGCCCTGCTCAGCAAACCGCACTGCAACGTCTGAAGGCCGAGATGGCCTTCCAGGAGGCTCAACGCAAACAGGGTATCTACCGCCCCGACACCCCGCCCATCGTGCCCCGACACCCGGGTGGTGGCCGCTCCGGGCTACGCCCTACGCAGCCACCACCCGCCACAATTTGATCAATCCCCCGCCAAGGCCAAAAGGGGACATCTCTACTTTGCGCAAACAGGGGACATTTCTACTTTGGGTTGACACGGCGGGGCATTCATCAACCGGGATAATCGCCCGATGTCCGAACCGGTGCTCGAATTTCCAGAATCCCTGCCGGTATCGGCGATGCGCGACGAGATCATGCAGGCCATGGCCCGGCATCAGGTCATCATCGTTTGTGGTGAGACCGGCTCTGGCAAGACCACGCAGTTGCCCAAGATGGCGCTGGCCCTGGGCCGGGGCAAACGTGCAGTGGCGCTCGAAGGCTGGGGCAAGCCGGCCCACGCGCCGGGACAGGGAAAGTTGATTGGTCATACCCAGCCAAGGCGCATTGCCGCCAGTTCGGTGGCCAAGCGCATTGCCGAAGAGCTCAAGACGCCGCTGGGCGAAGTAGTGGGTTTCAAGGTGCGCTTCCAGGACCGCCTGTCACGTGATGCCTCGGTCAAGCTGATGACAGACGGCATTTTGCTCGCTGAAACCCAGACCGACCCGCTGCTCCAGGCCTACGACACGCTGATCATTGACGAGGCACATGAGCGCAGCCTGAACATTGACTTTCTGCTCGGTTACCTGCGCCAGATCCTGCCGCGCCGGCCGGATCTCAAAATCATCGTCACCTCGGCCACCATCGACGCCCAGCGTTTTGCGGATCATTTCGCCTCGCGCAACGGTCCGGCGCCAGTCATCATGGTGTCAGGTCGTACTTATCCGGTGGAGCAACGCTACCGGCCGTACGAGGAAAGCCGCGACTACGACCTCAATGATGCGATCTGCGATGCGGTGGACGAGTTATGGCTCGGCCCGAAGGCGGCGCGCGATGCCGGGGACATTCTGGTGTTTTTGCCCGGCGAGCGCGAGATCCGCGAGGCGGCCGACGCGTTGCGCCGTCATCTGAGCCACCAGGTGCATCTGCGCAATGCCGACGTCATTCCATTGTTCGCGCGCCTGTCGCAGGCCGAGCAGGACAGGGTTTTTGACACCCACGGCGGGCGGCGCATCGTGTTGGCTACCAACGTGGCCGAGACCTCGCTCACGGTTCCCGGCATCCGCTACGTCATCGATGTCGGCACGGCCAGGATCAAGCGCTACAGCTTTCGCAGCAAGGTCGAGCAGTTGCTGGTCGAGCCGGTGAGCCAGTCATCGGCCAATCAGCGTGCCGGCCGGTGTGGCCGGGTCGCCGACGGCATCTGCATACGGCTGTATGCGCAGGATGATTTCGAGCAGCGCTCGCGTTTTACCGATCCGGAGATCCTGCGCAGCTCGCTGGCCGGCGTCATCCTGCGCATGAAGTCGCTGCATCTGGGCATGGTGGAAGATTTCCCGTTCATCGAGCGGCCCCAGGGGCGTGCCATCGCCGACGGCTACCTGCTGCTGGCCGAACTCGGCGCGGTGGACGACGCCAACGAACTCACCCCCATCGGCAAGGAGTTGGCACGCCTGCCGCTCGATCCCCGCGTCGGCCGCATGATTCTGGAGGCGCGCGAGCGCCAGTCGCTGGACGAGGTACTGGTAATTGCCAGCGCGCTCAGCGTGCAGGACGTGCGCGACCGGCCGATGGAGGCGCAAGGGGCGGCGGACGCCGCGCATGTGAAGTTCGACGACGAGCGTAGCGAATTCACCGGCTACCTCAAGTTGTGGAAATGGATCAACCACGCGCGCGGCGAAAAAGGCAGCGCCGAACACCGGCTGTCCAACCGCCAGTACGAACAGTTGCTGCGGCAGAACTTTGTCAACATCCGCCGGGTGCGTGAGTGGAAAGACATTCACTCCCAACTACACACAGTCGTGGCGGAGCACAAGTGGCGCTTGAACACTATGCCTGCGAGCTACGAACAACTGCATCTGTCGATGTTGTCGGGTTTGCTCGGCAATGTGGGCTGCAAGCTCGACGACGACGAGGCCTACCTGGGTGCGCGCGGCATCAAGTTCTACCGCCATCCTAGTGCCCACCTGAGCAAGAAGCCGGGACGCTGGATCCTGGCGGCCGAGCTGGTCGAGACCACACGGCTGTTCGGCCGCGGCATCGCCGGCATCGAGCCGCAATGGATAGAACAGGTTGCGGGCCACCTGCTCAAGAAGCAATTGCTCGATCCGCATTGGGAAAAGAAGTCGGCGCAGGTGACGGCGCTTGAGCGCGCCACGTTGTATGGCATCGTGGTCTACAACGGCCGACGGGTCGACTTCGGTCGGGTCGACCCGCAAGGTGCGCGCGAGATCTTCATCCGCCAGGCGCTGGTGGCCGGCGAATGGGAGACCTCGCTGCCGTTCCTGGCCGCCAACCGCAAGCTGGTGGCGCAGGTGCAGGAGCTCGAGCACAAGTCGCGGCGCCAGGACGTGCTGGTCGACGATGAGCTGATCTACGCCTACTACGACCAGCAACTGCCGGCCGATATCTGTGGCGGGCATGGCTGCGAGCAGTGGTACCGCCGGGCGGTGCGCGACAAGCCCGGCCTGCTGGTGCTCAATCGCGAGGAACTGATGCGCCATGAGGCGGCCGGCATTACGACCCAGGCGTTTCCGCGCAGTCTGCGTCTGGGTGGCGTCGATTGCCAGGTCGACTACCTGCACGAACCCGGCGACCCGCGCGATGGACTCACCGTGACCGTTCCGCTGTTTGTGCTCAATCAGGTAATCGACGAGCGCTGCGAGTGGCTGGTGCCGGGCATGCTCAAGGAGAAAATTCTGGCGCTGCTCAAAAGCCTGCACCAGAAACCACGCTCTCGTTTTGTGCCGCTGCCTGAGAGTGCCGGCCGCATTGCGGAGCAGTTCAGTGCAACGGAGGTGTTCGGTGGCGGCAGCCTGGTCGATGCCTTGCTCAAACTCGTGCGCGACACCACCTCGCTGGACGTCAAGCGGGCGGATTTCAAACTCGATACCTTGAGTCCGCACCATTTCATGAACTTCCGGGTGACCGACGACAACGGCCGGCAGATGGGCGTGGGGCGCAACTTGGCCGCACTCAAGGCCGAGCTCGGGAGTCAGGCGCGTGGTGCCTTCCAGGCGCTGGCCGCGCTCAAGCTGGGCAAGGCGCCGGCGGCTATCAAGCCGGCAACCGTTCATCCGGGTACAGGCTCTGCCAGCGCGGCCAAGACACCCGGCGGCGCGGCGCCACCGGCGCCCATCCATGCCGTTGTGCCGGCGGCCAACGAGCGTCATGTGGCATGGACATTCGGCGAGTTGCCGGAGTTGCTGGAAATCCGCCGAAAAGGCCAGGTGCTGATCGGTTTTCCGGCGCTGATCGATGCGGGCGATGCCGTCACCATCGAAGTGTTCGACGAGCCCGAGGTGGCGGCGTCGCGCCACCGCGCGGGTTTGCGTCGCCTGTTTGCATTGCAACTGCGCGATGCCTTGAAATACCTGGAGAAAAATATCCCTGACCTGCAGAAGATGGGGGCAGCCTACATGCCGCTGGGCACGGTGGAGCAATTGCGCGGCCAGATCATCGAACTGGCGCTGGACCGTGCGTTCCTGCTTGAGCCGCTGCCCACGGATGCCGCGTCATTCAAGCGCCGGATCGAGGAAGGGCGTGCCCGCCTGACCCTGATTGCCAACGAGGTGGCGCGTCTGGCATCGACCATCCTGGTCGAATACGCCCTTGCCGTACGCAAGATCAAGGACAGCCGCAATGCGCCCGACGCCGTGGCCGATGCCCAGCAACAGTTGCAGCGACTGATGCCGCGGGATTTTCTGGCCCGCACGCCCTGGACGCAGTTGCAGCATGTGGTGCGTTACCTCAAGGCCATTGTGTTGCGTCTGGACAAGGTGCGAACCGACCCGGCGCGTGACCAGGCGCGGCTGGCCGAAATTCGGCCGCAGGAAGCCCGATTCTGGCGTGAAGTGGCTGAGCGCAAGGGGGTGACCGACGCGCGGCTGCAGGAATTTCGCTGGTTGCTGGAGGAGTTGCGGGTAAGCCTTTTCGCGCAGGAACTGCGTACGCCGCAGCCTGTCAGCGTCAAGCGACTGGACAAGGCATGGGCACAGATCAACAGTTGAGATCTTATCGGTGAGTCGCCACCAGACCCGTTTGCGCCATCCGCTGCTGCGCCGTGGCGTGCTGTTGATGCGCCGCACCGAGCGGCTGCCGCCGACTGTGCGTGGCTTGATATGGGTAAGCCTGTCGGGCCTGTTGTTCGTGATCCTGAACACACTGCTGCGCGCATTGAGCTTGCAGTTGCACCCGATGCAGGCGCAGTTTCTGCGCTACCTGGCGGCGGTGGTCGTGATGTTGCCCCTGATCGCCCGCTCGGGCGTGGCGGCATACTGGCCGGCCCGGGTCGGTGGGCAGTTCGCGCGTGGCGCCGTCCATGCGGTGGGTCTGGTCCTGTGGTTTACGGCCTTGCCGCACATACCGCTGGCCGATACGACCGCCATCGGTTTTACCGGCCCGATCTTCATCATGCTGGGTGCTTATCTGTTCTTTCGCGAGACCATGCGCTGGGAGCGCTGGCTGGCGTCCATCATCGGGTTCTGCGGCGTGATGATCGTCGTGGGGCCGCGGCTCTCGGGCAGTGCCGGCTTCTATAACCTGCTGATGCTGGCATCGAGCCCGGTTTTTGCCGCCTCGTTCCTGATGACCAAGGCGCTGACACGCTACGAGCGGGTCGAGGTGATCGTGTTCTGGCAGGCGCTGAGCGTGACCTTGTTCAGCCTGCCCATGGCCTTGTGGGTGTGGCAGTCACCCAGCGCGTGGCAGTGGTTCGGTTTCCTGATCGCCGGGCTGCTGGGTGTGGCCGGACATTACAGCGTGACCCGGGGGTTTGCGATTGCCGACATTTCGTCCACCCAGTCGGTCAAGTTCCTCGACCTGGTCTGGGCTGCCAGCATGGGCTGGTTGTTCTTTGGCGACCTGCCGACCCGATCCACACTGATCGGAGGTGCCGTGATCAGCGCGTCGACGATCTGGATTGCGCACAGGGAATCGAAGCGGCGCTAGCGGCCGGGTGGGCCGGCCGGCATGCAAGTGCGACGCGGACTAGAGTCGGGCCAGGCGTTCGAGCGCGGAATGCAGCGTTTCGTCTTTCTTGGCGAAACAGAAGCGCACCACATTCTGGTCAAAGCCGTCGCCATAAAACGCCGAAAGCGGAATCGCGGCCACGCCAATCTCGGTCGTCAGCCATTGGCAGAATTCGGCTTCGCCCAGATCCTTCTCAGACACCGCCAGCGCAGATTTGTCGACACACTGGAAATAGCTGCCTTCGCTGGGCAACAGACGAAAACGGGTGCGGGCCAAACCTTCGCGGAACAGGTCACGTTTGCGCTGGTAGAACGCCGGCAGTTCCTGGTAGTGGCTGGGCTGGGCCAGGAAACTGGCCAATCCGTATTGCATCGGCGTATTGACGGTGAACACGTTGAACTGATGCACCTTGCGGAACTCGGCCATCAAGGGCGCCGGCGCGGCCACAAAGCCGATCTTCCATCCGGTCACATGGTAGGTCTTGCCGAAACTCGACACGATGAAGGCACGTGCAGCGAGCCCCGGAAAACGCGCAGCACTCTGGTGCTGCTGACCGTCGAACACCATATGCTCATAGACCTCGTCGCTGATCAGAAAAATATCGGTCGGTGCCAGCAGTTCCTGCAGGCGCAGCATGTCCTGCTCGCTCCACACCGTTGCGCTCGGGTTGTGCGGGCTGTTGACCAGAATGGCGCGGGTTCGCGGCGTGATGGCGGCGGCGATCTTGTCGAAGTCTGGACGAAAGCTGCCGGGTGTCAGGGGAACGCGTACCGGGATACCGCCGGCGAGTTCGATATTGGGTACGTAGGAGTCGTAGCAGGGGTCGAGCACGATCACCTCGTCGCCCATACGTACGATGGCCAGGATTGCCGTGAAGATGGCCTGGGTCGCACCTGCCGTCACGGTAATCTCGCTGGCCGCGTCGTAGGCGCGTCCACCGTGCGGGCCGTGCCAGGCGCTGAGCTTGGCGGCAATCGCCTCGCGCAGCGGCGCTACGCCGGTCATCGGCGGGTACTGGTTCAATCCCTGGGTCATGGCGTCGTGGACGGCGCCGACCAAGGCCGGGTCACATGGGAAATCCGGGAAGCCCTGGCCGAGATTAACGGCCTTTTTTTCTGCCGCCAGCGCAGACATGACGGTGAAGATGGTCGTGCCGACGTTGGGCAGTTTGGTGACGAGGGCGGGAGTGCGGGCGGAGGTGGAGGGGGACATGGGGCGGTACGGGGGCGGGGAAGGTGGGTTCGGGATAGATGTCAGGGGTAGTGGCTACGTGTCAGATCGGGGGGCGGACAGCCGAACACCTGGACATCCTTACAAAGTGTTGGGGACAGAGCTTGTTCACTTCGTGTAACTGCGGTCTGTCCCGCAAAGTCTCACATTTCATAATCACTAGCCTCCCCACTCATGGCACGGGCGACGAGGTTGCGGGTCAGGCGGTCGCTGAGCAGTTCGGCGAACTTGAGCACGAAATTGCGCTGGTAGGCGCCGCGTTTGAAGGCGACGCGGGCCACGTTCTGGCCGAACAGGTGGCCGACCGGGCGTACCCGCAAGGCGTTCTTGCTGCTGTCTTCGGCGATATCGCGCACCGCCATCTCGGCGACGATGCCAACGCCCATGCCCAGGCGAACATAGGTGGTGATCACGTCCGAGTCGATGGCTTCGAGCACGATCTCCGGATGCAGATTGCGCGTGGCAAAAGCCTGGTCGATCTTGGTTCGCCCGGTGAACGACGGGTGGTAGGTGATCAGTGGCTCGACGGCCAGATCTTCCAGCGTGATGCGTTCAAGGTTGCACAAGGCGTGGCCTTGTGGCAGCACCAGCATGTGCTGCCATTCATAACACGGCAGGGTCACCAGGCCGGGATATGCCGCCAGGGATTCGGTCGCGATGCCGATGTCGGCGGTCTCCTCCAGCACCATCTGCGCCACCTGGTCGGGTGCGCCCTGGTGCAGACTGACCCGGACCTTGGGATAGGCCTGGCGCAACCGGGTCACCGATGGCGGCAGTACATAACGGGCCTGGGTATGAGTGGTGGCGATCGACAGTGTGCCGCTGTCCTGGGCACTGAATTCTTGGCCAATGCGCTTGAGGTTACCCACCTCGCGCATGATCAGATCAATGCTTTTCAGCACCTGCTGGCCGGGTTCGGTGATGCGTTTGAGGCGCTTGCCGTGGCGTACGAAAATCTCGATGCCGAGTTCCTCTTCGAGCTCGATGATGGCCTTGGACACACCGGGTTGCGAGGTGTGCAGGGCTTTGGCGGCCTCGGTCAGGTTCAGATTGCGTTTGACGGCTTCCTGGACGAAGCGGAATTGATGAAGATTCATGTCGGTCGGCAGTCCATGGCGACAGATTATGCCCGCCGTGCTGCGTGGGCTTGCAGGAGCCAGGGTTCAGCCGAACGCGGTGCGGGCCAGCAGATCGATCACCTGCGGGTCTTCGCCGATGGCCGGGCGCAGTGAAATTGTCATGTCGGGGTATTGCAAGGCGAGTTGCGCAACCAGTTCAGGCAGGTCCTGGCGGGCATGTCGCCCCACGCCCAGAAACATCGGCACCACGGAGATGGTCTTGATGCCCGTGCCTGCCAGTGCCGCAACCACGCTTGCCAGGTCGGGCTGCGTCAACTCCAGATAGGCGCAGCGCACGATACATTGCGGCTCGATGACCTGCATGCGTGCTGCAACCGCCTCGATCGGCCGACTCCACAACGGATCGCGCGATCCGTGGGCAAAAAGAACCGTGGCGTGTATGCCCATTGCCGGCGCGTCAACGGCGCAACACCAGCCAGCTGAAGGCCGATAGCGACAAAACGGAGTAAATCAGACCAGGCGCCGCAGCCGCCAGCCAGGGCCACCAGTTGCGCAGATTGCCGAAGTGCCCGAACAGGTTGTTGAGCAGAAAAAAGCTGATGCCGGTCATGACGCCGATAAACACGTAGGTCGAAATGCCGGTTGTGCGAAAGTGCAGGTAGGCGAAAGGCAGCGCCAGCACCACCATCACCAGGCAGCTCAGCGGATAGAACACTTTTCGCCACAACTCCAGTTCATATCGTTGCGATGCCTGGTTGTTGGCATCCAGATGGCGCATGAACTGGAACAGGTCGATGATCGACATGCGCTCGGGTTTGAGCAGGGCGACTGCGGCCATATCCGACGTCAAGGTGGTGGGCCAGCGGTATTCGTCAAGTTCCTCGACCTCGGCTTGCGGCTGCCCATTGGCGTCGGCACTGAAGAGCGTGCGCCGTACCTCCTTGAGCATCCAAGAGTCAGTGCCTGCAAAGCTGCCACTGGCCGCTTCGTTGTTGACCACCAGTTTGCCGGACTCCGAATATTCCATGATGCGGATGCGGCGCATGTCGCCGTCGGGGCGCAAAGCCCCGACATTGACCCAGAAAGAATGGGTACCCTGTTTCTCGCGCAACCAGGCACCCGTCTGACCGACGGTGATCTCGCGAACATACTTGGCGCGAAGAAACTGGCCTGCGCGATCGGCTGCTGGCACCAGAAAGTCGCCTATGGCGTAGGTCACCAAGGTGAAAAGCAGGCCCAGGCCGAGCATGGTGCGCAATGCGCGCCACGGGTCGAGGCCGCTGGTGCGCAACACGGTGAACTCTGAGTTTTGCGCAAGACGCGCCATCACGAACACCGAGCCGATCAGCACGGTGATCGGAAGCAGGTCGTACAGGCTGCTGACCGATAAGGTTGCAATGAACATGAACGCATGGCGCAACTGATAGCCCTCGGGCCCGGAGGTGTTGATCCAGCGCAGCTCGTTGACGAAATCGATGAAGGAAAACAGGGCCAGAAAAGCCAGGGTCGTGAATCCGACGGCGGCGATCACCTCGCCATAAATCATGCGGCGTACCGTTTTCATGAGGTACCGGTCGCGGATCGGGGTGAAGGCTCGGCGCTGCGGCGCAGGAGCGGCAGCAGGCTTAGATTCCAGTGCTTCTTGAGCAGCAGCAGGGCGGTGAATAAAAATACGCCACCGTGCAGGGCCAGGTTGTAACTCCAGAACTCGCTGGCGCCGGAGGCAATGCGGCTTGCGCCGAGATTGACCATGTTGTAGTAAATGATGAAGGCGAACAGCGAAAAAAGCAGATTTCCATTGCGCCCGACGCGCGGGTTGACCGTCGAAAAAACCAGACCCAACAGCACAAAATTGACCGACGACAAAGCCAGGCCGATACGCCAGGATAGTTCGCCAAGAAGGGTCGGGGTATGGCCAACCCAAAGGGCCAAAGTCGAAAGTGCTCGCGGCGGTGCGACCTGCGCCACCTGTTGCGCCTTCTCGTCCACCAGCACGCCGTATTCCTTGAACTCGCTGATCTTGAAACCGGCTGCGTTGATCTGGTCCTCCATGCGCTGCCCATTGGACAACAGCAGGAAGCGGTCCTCGCCGACGGTCTCAATCCGTCCAGCGCGGGCCGAGGTGATGATCTGCTTGCCTTTTTCCCGGGCGGCGATAAACACCTGACCGGCCGTCTTGCCGCCGATCGAATCCTTGTCAATGAAAAACACCCGCTCTCCGCTGGCGGACTCCTGAAATTGCCCCGGAACAATGCGTTCCAGGTCGCTGCGCTGCTCATAACGATTGCTCAGGGCTTCTGATTGCCGATGCGACCAGGGCCACACAAATACCAGCAAAAGGACGATGCACAACCAGATCGGCCAGGCGAAACGCAGCAAAGGGCGCAGGAAACTGGCCAGGCCCTGGCCGCAGGAGAACCAGACCGCCATCTCGCTGTCGCGGTACATGCGTGACAGCGTGGACACGGTGGCGACGAACAGGCTCAAGGTCAAAATGGTCGGCGCGTGCCCCAGCACGGTGTAACCCAGCACCATCATCACCTCGGCCGGATCGACGCTTCCGCGCGAAGCCAGGCCCACGGTGCGGATCAGCAGCATGGTCATGACGGTCGTCGCGAGCACCACGACGGTGGCGCCGAAGGTCCGGGACATCTCCTTGCGGATGGAAGAATGGAATAACATCGCTGGCAATGAAAAACGCAATTATGAACTTTGAAATCCAGTCGATGGATCTGTCCGGCGCTGCAACCCACAAGGCGGATGCCCTGGTGGTGCTGGTTTCCCAATCATTCAAGCCCGTCAAGGGTGTGCTGTCCGATCTGATCGCAGCGGCGCTAAAAGCTGGTGATCTTGAGGCCAAGGCGGGCAAACTGCTGGCGATGTACGACGTTGCCGGCATAACCAGCCGGCGCGTCCTGCTGGTCAGTTGCGAGGCGGGCACTTCGCGTCAGGTGCGTCAGGCGGTCGGTGCCGCGGTGGCAGCGCTCAAAACGGCGAATGTGCGCCGACTGCTGGTGTGTCTTGCCGCACCCTGCGACGATGCCGCAGTGCGCGCGGCGGTATGCGCGGCAGCCGATGCCAGCTACGTCTACACAACGACGAAATCCAAGCCTGAACCCCGTACGCTCACGCATCTGACCCTGGGGGTGGCGGACGCAGCCCAGAATCGGGGGGCGTTTGCCAAGGCCGTGGCTACGGTGCGGGGCGTGGAACTGGCCAAGGAATGGGCGAATCGCCCTGGCAACCATGCCACGCCGACGATGCTTGCGGGTGCGGCCAAGGAACTGGCGCGGTCGCCGCAAATCCAATGCGAGGTGCTGGGACCCAAGCAGGTGGCCAAGCTGGGCATGGGTGCCTTCATCGCTGTGGCCAAAGGCTCCGAGGAAGAATTGCGTTTCATCGTGCTGCGCTACAACGGCGCAGCCAACAAGACCCAGGCGCCAACGGTGCTGGTGGGCAAGGGCATTTCGTTTGATACCGGTGGTATCTCGATCAAGCCGGCGCCCGAGATGGACGAGATGAAATACGACATGAGTGGCGCCGCCAGCGTGCTGGGTGTGTTCCGTTCCCTGGCCGAACTCAAGCCGGCGATCAATGTCGTGGGACTGATTCCCAGCTGCGAAAACATGCCAGACGGGCGCGCCGTCAAACCGGGCGATGTGGTGACCAGCATGAGTGGACAGACCATCGAAATCCTCAATACCGACGCCGAAGGGCGCCTGGTGCTGTGCGACGCGCTGACCTATGCCGAGCGTTTCAATCCCCGCGTGGTGGTCGACATTGCGACGCTGACCGGCGCTTGCGTCATTGCACTGGGCGGCGTTCGCAGCGGCATGTTTGCCAGCACCGACGCGCTGGCCACGGAACTGGCGACCGCGGGCGAAAGCGCGCAGGATCTGTGCTGGCGCATGCCGCTGGACGACGAATATGCCGAAGGTCTGAAGACCCATTTCGCCGATGTGGCCAACGTCGGCGGCCGGCCTGGCGGCGCCGTGACGGCGGCGAAATATCTGCAACGATTTGCGACCAAATATCCCTGGGCCCACCTGGACATTGCCGGAACCGCCTGGAAGGGTGGAGCGGCGAAGGGCGCAACAGGTCGCCCTGTGCCCTTGTTGCTCGAATTCCTGTTGGCGCAGGCCGACAAGGCCCCGCAGGCCGACAAGGCCCCGGCCAAACGGACGGCGCCTGCGCGTCGGCGCAAGGCTTGAAGCGGGAACTGTCGTCGTGGCGCGTCTCGTTGCCGAGGCAGTGCTTTCCGATGCCAGTGCGTGAAATGCCTGTGTTGGCGGGTTTGGGCATGTGCGAATGGTTTTGCCCATGACCGAAGTCGCTTTTCACTTCAACATGCCGGACAAGACCCAACATGTGTGTCGCCTGCTGCGCAAGGCCACGGCGCAAGGTGCACGTGTATCGGTATGCGGGCCGCAGGCCTTGCTGGGCGAACTCGACAAGGCCCTGTGGTCGTTCTCGGCCGTGGATTTTGTGCCCCATTGCCTCGTGGACAGTCCAGTCGAGGTGCTGAGCGCCTCCCCGGTGGTGTTGGGCATGTCCGGGAGCGGCTCGTCGCTACATCATGACGTACTGCTCAATCTCGACGCCGAGGTGCCTGCCGGATTCGAGCGTTTTTCTCGTGTGATCGAGGTTGTGGGCGCCGATGCGCAGGAGCGATCGCAATCGCGCCTGCGCTGGAAGTACTACCAACAGCGGGGTTACCCCATCGTGCAACACGACCTCGCGCCCAGGGAGTCCGACTGATGGTCACGACGACACGCGGGTATCCTCGTTTTCTGCCCACCTTGACCGAGGTGGTTCGGGTGCCAGCGCCTGTCCTGATGCCAGTGGAGCCTGTGCCTGATCCGGCTGTGTTGGAAGCCGAGCGTCGGCAGGCCCTGGTAGAGCGCATGCGCGCCCATGTGCTGACGGCCATTGACGACAAGGTGCAGGATGTTGTGGCTTCGGCCATGCTCGAGCAGGTCGACCTGATCGGCGAGCGCCTGCGCCGCCAGATGGACGACATGGTGCGCGAGTCGCTCGAAGCTGTGGCCGCTCGGCTGCGCGCGGAATTGGAAGTTCTGGTGGATGAAGCGGTGGACGCCGTGCTCGCGGTTCCTGCCCCGCCGACACCTGACGAGCCGCCACCTGATCCGGCCGCTTGAACGTTCGGCAATGTCCTTGGCCGTGGCGTTGTTTTTTCGCTGATTCACGGTTTCCGACAAGGGGTTTGCGCTGTGGTGTAGCGGCTGAAAATGCGTTATCCTCGCCCGCTGTTGGGGCAATTGATGCCTAAACTGAATAACCCCCCCTTGGAGTCCCTATGCAAATGAATTTTCGTACAACTTTGACGGTGTGCGCCGCTGCCGCATTGTTGGTGGCTTGTGGCAAGAAGGAAGAGCCGGCTCCCGCAGCCGCACCTGCGCCCGTCGCTGCTCCTGCGCCTGCAGCTGCTCCTGCGCCTGCTGCTGGTAGCGATGTCATCAAGATCGGCCACGTTGGCCCAACCAGCGGTGCGATTGCTCACCTGGGCAAGGACAACGAAAATGGCGCTCGCATGGCGGTTGAAGAACTCAACGCCAAGGGCGTCAT
>JBBQJP010000062.1:0-25276 GCA_038326025.1 Burkholderiales bacterium | reverse complement strand
CGATTCGATGTACTCGCGCACATTAGCCTTCTTGTGCGCAGGCAATCCATCGACTACCAGGTGCACGGGCTTGCTGCGACCCTTCATCATCTTTTTGAGCAATTCGATGAACAGTTCGGCGTTGAGCGCACCCTGGTAGGTCGCGAACCAGAAGCCGCCCTTGGCATTGACGGCCGATCCGGCCGAGATCGATTGGCGTTGGCCAGGCCGCTCGATGACCGGAGTCTTCCCTTTGGGCGCCCAGGTTTTGCCGTGCACTGTGTCGGCTCGAAATCCAGACTCGTCCCAGAAGTAGATGTCGGCCCCGCGTTTCCTTGCGGCCGCTGCAATGCCGGGGTAGGTCTCGCGCTGCCAGCGCTCGATAGCCTGAGGATCGCGCTGGTAGGCGCGTTGCAATGGTTTTTGCGGGGTCAGACCCAGACGGGCAAGTACCCTGCCCACCGCAGTGACTCCCAGGCGCACTCCGAACTTCTGCTCGATCAAGGTCGCTGCGATCTGGCGTGTCCACAGCCCGAAGTCCAGTCCATACTGGCGCGGATCCTTGCCGTTGATCCAACGAAACACCTGGGCCTGTTGCGCCGCAGTGAGCTTGGACGGTCGACCCGTGGCTGGGCGCGACGCCAAAGCACGCTCCCCTTTTCCTCGGCCCGACGCCGCCTTCAGCCACCGATAGATCGATGTCCGATTCATCCCCAGCGACTTCACCACTGCAGAAGGCTTCTCGCCTTCTTTGACCCGACGCAACGCGAGCAGTCGAAATTCCTCCAGCGTCGCGTGGTCCAAAGTGCGCCCGTCTCGTTTCATGCATCATGAGACCATCTTTACTTCAAGTAGTTCCGCAAATAGTCGCTTTAATTTCGGACTAGTCAGTAATGTGATCAGCGCCGCCGACGCCTTCAAAGGCGCGCTCACCATCCAGGTCCTTGATGATGACCCGGTAATTCCCGGCCGGCTGGGCCACAAGCTGAAGATAGGTGCCTTCAACGCCACTCCACTTGCCCAGCCATCCGTGCAGTGCGCCACCCGCCGGTACGTCCGAAGAAGGGCTCGAAAGCGGATCAGATTGAGCCGGTGGTACCGCGGGCCTGTCCCGGTCGCAGGCCGACAGCAAAACCACGCCAAGCATGGCGATGAGCAGGAAGTGGCGAGCTGGGTTCATGGGGCTGGATCGAGGTCTACAACACCCTCGAGACGGCAAGCTTATCGCAGCGCACTGCGGGTGTTTGCCAGCCTGACGCGCAATACCGCGTCAGCTGCTTCCTACGCGACGGTGCAGTCGCGCACCGGCCGAACTGCCAGATAACAGCCTATGCCGCCTGCGGCTTGTGCTGCCGGGTCAGCGCGAAGTGCCTTCGGGCGGGCTGCCAGTCATGGTGGGTTCAACAGCCGGTCGATGTGCCACGGCACTTCGCAGCGCTGCTGCCAGGGCATGCTCGTCAAAGGGTTTGCGCAACAACACCGCGCCGGCGGGCAGCACGTTCATCTCCTCGCTGCCCGTAGCGAACACCAGAGCGATGGACGGGTTCAAGCTGCGCGCCCGTGCAGCCACATTTTCGCCGCGATCGTCAGGCATGCCCAGGTCGGTGATCAGCACATCAACCGGCTTGGCCTGCAAGGCCTGCAATGCCTGTTCGGCGCTGGCTGCCTCCAGGACGACACGACTGTGCGGCCTGAGCATGTCGGCGGTATTCACGCGGATCAACTCGTCGTCCTCGACCAGCAGCACACTGACCGGCAGCGGCTGGGCTGTGCCGGCAGACTGCGCACTGCCCCCGACCTGCGGCGGCCGGGCCGAGGTTTTGCGCAGGGCCAGGGCCACATTGCGTTGCTGCTGATTGGCAATCACGTGCCTTACCTTGCGGCCAAGCGCCTCATGCGAGTAAGGCTTGCCCAGCAGTTCTACGCCGGCGTCAAGCCGGCCGCCGTGAACGATGGCGTTCTCGGTATAGCCAGAGGTGAACAGCACCGCGATGCCGGGTTGCCGTTCCTTGGCCTTGCGGACCAGGTCGGTACTACGCAACGGGCCCGGCATGACGACGTCGGTGAACAACAGGTCGATCTCGACACCACTGTCGATAATGGCCAGGGCGCTGGCTGCGTCACGCGACTTCAGCACGCGGTAGCCCAGGGCCGTCAACATTTCCACGGCAGCAGCCCGCACGTCGCCGTCGTCCTCGGCGACCAGAATGGTCTCGCTGCCGCCGCGCGTCGGCGCCAGCTCAATCTCGTGGGCGTCTTCGATCGCTGCGTGGCTGCGTGGCAGATACAGACGCACGGTCGTGCCATGCCCCGGTTCGCTGTAGATCTTGACGTGGCCGCCAGACTGCTTGACAAAGCCGTAGACCATCGACAGTCCGAGACCCGTACCCTTGCCTTCCGGTTTGGTGGAGAAGAACGGCTCGAAGACCTGGGCCAGCACCTCTTCGGTCATGCCGCATCCGGTGTCGGTCACCGCCAGCAACACGTACTGTCCTGACGTGACATCGTGCTGGTTGCGTACGTAGGCATCGTCGAGGTAGGCGTTGCCCGTCTCGATCGCCAGCCTGCCGGGCCCATCCATGGCGTCGCGTGCGTTGATCGCGAGGTTGAGAACGGCGTTCTCGATCTGCGTCGGGTCGACTGCGGTATTCCAGAGCCCGCCAGAGACCACGGTTTCGACCTCGATTTCTTCGCCGAGCGAGCGGCGAAGCATGTCGTCCATGCCCTGGATCAGACGGCCCACGTTCAGTACCTTGGGCTCCAACGGCTGGCGGCGGCCAAAGGCGAGCAGTTGACTCGACATCTTGGCCCCCCGGCTGACGCCCGCCAGGGCGTTCTGCACGCGGTTCTCGGCGCGGGTGTTGCCTGCCACCTCCCGCTTGAGCAGGTGCAAGTTACCGGAGATGACCTGGAGCAGGTTGTTGAAGTCGTGCGCCACCCCCCCGTCAGCTTGCCCACCGTCTCCATCTTGTGCGCCTGCCGAAGCTTTTGCCCAAGTTCCAGGCGGCGCGTAATGTCGCGGCCCGAACCGTACACCATGTCGCCCTCCGCGCGTAGGTTCCACGTCGTCCAGCGCGGCGGGCCCTCACGCGCGCGCAAGCGGACATCCAGGTCCTTCACCGTCCCGCTGCGCTGAAGTGTGTCCTTTGCCTCGGTCCAACGGGGCAGATCCTGCGGGTCGACCAGTGTGTCCAGGCAGCGACCGATCAATTCCACCGCACCCCAGCCCAGCAACCCGGCCCAGGCCGCGTTGGCGTTGCGGCAGCCCATGTCGCGGTCGCAGACCACCAACAGGTCCTCACTGATGCTCCATATGCGGTCGAGTTCGCGCGTTCGTGCTTCGACCTCGCGCGCCAGTTCTTCACGCGAGCGCGACAACACGTCGCGGGCCTCGACGAGTTCCTGAATGTCGGTGCAGGTCCCAAACCAGCGCGCGACGTCTTCTTTCGCATCGTGCATCGGCATGCCGCGCACCAGAAACCAGCGGTAGCGGTCATCTGCGCCGACGAAGCGGTGCTCGTTCTGGAATGCGCTGCCGGTCCTCAGGGCCTCGGCCCACCTCCCGGTGGCACTGTCCCGATCCTCAGGGTGCAGATAACCCGCCCAGTCGTTACCAAGGTCCGAACCCGGTTTGCTGCCAATGTATTCGTACCAGCGCGCGTTGAACCACTCCACAGCTCCATCGGGGGCACTGACCCAGGCCATTGCCGGCATCGCCTCGGTAAGCTTGCGCAACATCATCTCGTTCTCGCGCAGCGCATCTTGCTGGCGCTTGCGCTCGGTCTGGTCGAGCATGGCCCCGATCATGCGCAGCGCGCCGCCCTTCTCGTCACGCAGCACGGTGCCCCGGTCGAGGATTTCGGCATAGGAGCCGTCGGCGCGCAAAAAGCGGTACTCCCCGCTCCAGTTGTGTCCGCTGCCATCAATGACGGCATGGATGCTCTGGTCGACGCGCTGCCGGTCCGCCGGGTGAATATGCTCCATCCATCATTCACCGTTTGCAACGACATCGGCGGGCGCCCATCCATGCGCCGCCTGCAGCGCTTCGTTCCATAACACGTGATTGCGCCCCAAGTCCCAATCCCAAATGGCGTCCCGTGTGGCCATCAGGGCCAGGCGATAACGCTCTTCGGCAGCACGCACGCGTTGCTCGGCCTCGCGACGTTCCGCCTCGCGGTGTTGTTCATCGGCGATGCCGCGCGCCTCGATCACCGTGCCGACGGTGCGCGATTTTTCATCGCGGATCGGCGACCCGGTGAACGCCACCGGGTAGAAACTGCCGTCGCGGTGGACAAATACCTCCTTGCCTTCGACCTGAAAGCCCTCCGGAAAGGCCCGGTCGATAGGACACTCTTCGAGTGGATAGTGCGTGCCATCCGGTCTGGTGTGATGCACCACGTCGTGCAGGGGGCGGCCCTGCATCTCGTCCAGCCGGTAGCCCGTGAGTTGCGCTGCGGCTGCGCTGGCATAGATGCAGTGTTGCCGATGGTCCATCACGAATACCGCCATGCGGGTGTTGTCCAGCACGCTGTTGAGCCGGCGATCGGTGAGCCGCAGCGCCTCTTCACTGCGGCGCTGGTCGGTGACATCTCTCACCGTGACCAAGGCACCCAGCACGACGCCGTCCGCAGCTCGAAACGGAGCGGCATCGACGCACAGCATGCGCGGCACCGGCCAGGCTGGCAGATGCGCCATGACACTTCGAATGCCGTGACCCGCTCACCGTTCAGCGCACGCGGCACCGGCGACAGCGCATAGTCCAGTTCACTACCGTCCGGCTGCGAGACGCGCACCGGCGGCTGGTCATAGCGGTGGCCGGAGAGTTCGCTGGGATTCATATGCAGCAGTTCGGCAGCCGCTGGATTGGCGTAGCGCGTTTCACCTTCAGCGTCCACGAAGAAGGCCGCAGTGGGCAGGACCTCGAGAAACGCCTGAACCTGGATCTTGGAGAAGGCCGGGTTGGCGCCTGACTCATTGTTTTTGTCGTACATATCGGTATGAACAGGAAAACTGGGAAGTAGCGGGGAGTGGCCGACGCGGCGCATCCTGCTGTCTGAAATTAACAAATATCCGCGAGCCTGGATGTAGGACGGCACACCTTGGCGCGTAGAAATTCGGGCGCGTCAAGGTGCCTGCTTAGGAGGCCGGTGGACCACCTGCTGCGCGCCGGGTGCTGCCGTATGGCTCAACCGATGCCGCGCAATCGATCCGGCTCGTTGTTGAAGCTGGCGACGGCTTCGGCTCCGCACGGCTTCGGGGGTGTCGCCGACAACGGCAATGTCAGCGTGAACACACTGCCGTGGCCTGGACCGTCGCTGTGCGCCTCGATCGTGCCGCCGTGTAATGCCACGATGCTCTTGACGAGCGCGAGCCCGACCCCGAGACCCCCCTGGGAACGATCCGGGGTACGCGCAGCCTGGCTGAACAGGGCAAAAATGTGCGGCAGCAAGGACGCATGGATTCCGAGGCCGTTGTCGCGCACGACGATCTGGACGGCGGCGGCGTGGTGGTGCACGGCCAAGTCGATCTGACCACCCGGCGGTGTGTATTTGGCTGCGTTGTTGAGCAAGTTGACGATCGCCTGGATCACGCGTGTCCGATCCCCGTCCACCGTCAGCATGGGGATGTCGTCCGGTACGCTCAGCGTGTGGTTCCGCTCTTCGATCAGCGGGTGGACCTGCTCGACGGCGTCGGCGATGACCGGGCCGATGTCGAGCTGGTCCCGGTTGAGTTCGACCAGTCCACGCGTGACCCGCGAGACGTCGAGCAGGTCGTCGACCAGTTCGGTCATGTGGCGCGCCTGGCGCGCAATGATCTCGCTGGCTTGGCGGACACGCTGTTCGTCGTGTTGTGAACGCTTGAGCAGTTGCGCGGCCGTGGTGATCGGCGCCAGCGGATTACGCAATTCGTGCGCCAGCATCGCCAGGAAGTCGTCCTTGCGCTGGTCACTCTCGCGCAGCGCGGCTTCGGCCTTCTTGTAGGAATCGATGCTGATCGTCGCACCCACCAACCGGGTGGCGACTCCTGAGGGATCGCGGTGAACCCGGGCCCACGTCGAAAGCCATATGCTGACTCCGTTGCGCATGGCCCTGAACTCCGCCGAAAACCCATCACCTTCGCGGATCGCTGCCTCGACCTTCTCCCACAGGTCGGCCCTGTCGTGCGGATGTACGAGTGCGACGAAATCCGCGGAGCGACCACCAAAATCGGTTGGGTCGATGCCGTGCAGGCGGTACACGCGGTCCGACCACGTGATCTGGTCCAGCTTGAAGTCCCAATCCCAGATGCCGATGTTGCCCGCTTCGGTGGCCAGACGCAGCCGCTCCTCGGTTCGACGAAGTTCTTCTTCGGCCTGCTCCATGCGTGTGACGTCGGTGTTGGTGCCGAACCATTGCAGCACCTTGCCGGAGGCATCCTTCAGCGGCGCCATCAGCGTCAGGAACGAGCGGTACCGACCGTCTTTGCCTCGCAGCGGAAACGTCAACTGAAACGGCTCGCCGGTGGAGATCGAATGACGCCATGCCTCGAGCACCTGCGGCAGCACGCTGGGGTCGTGCACCTGCTGCCACCCACTTTGCTTTACCTGGTCCAGCGTCGTGCCGGTAAATTCGTACCAGCGGTCGTTGTACCAGTGGATGGAGCCATGCGGATCGGCCATCCACGCCATCTGCGGGATGGTATTGGCCAGTTGCTTGAGTCGCTCCTCGCTGGTGCGCAAGGCCGCCTCGTTGCGCATGCGGTCGGTGACGTCAATATGCATCAGCATGACCTCCCGGACCTGCCCGGCGCCGTCCTTGATCGGATGGGCGTGTGCGGTGACCCAGCGCGCCTTGCCGGGATGACCGAGCTCGGCCGGGTCGTACAACACAGCTGGGATGACCACCGACTCCCCGTCGATGGCACGCCTCAAGGCGTCGGCGATGCCCTTGGCCTTGAGTTGCGGGTCCTCAAGGATGTTGTATTCGTTCAGGATGTGGTGCATCAAGGCGTCTTCGCCATTGATGCACCACAGGTCCTGCCAGGCTTTGTTGACCTGCAGGGTTCGACCGTCCGGCGCGATCAATTGGGCGCTGAACGGCGCCTGTTCAAACATGGTCGAGAACCGCATTTCCGCGGCATTGGACGCGCCGGCAGTTTGTGTGCGCTGCTGCGTGTGATCGGTCATTGGCAAGAAAACATCTTCTGGCATGGTCCCTGCAATTCCTCTCAGGAAGAGCGCGCCATGCTACACGCAAGCGGCAGTGGATGGCCCCCGAATGACCACCAAGCTACAGCGGCAAAAGGGTCTTTCTGCCCCTGGAAAGCCACCAGCAGGGCACCCACCACACCCAGCACGGTCGTCATGATGACGCCCATGGTTTGTGTCCCGGGCAAAACTGCACGCGCGATCAATCCCACGATACAACCGATCAGGATCGACCAGATAGTCCAGACGATTCCCATCGCAACCACCCCCTATTGACCGGATATTCATCCGCAAATTACTGAATCTGCAGTTGGCGCCCCAGCAGGCAATTTCCCATGGGGTAGCGCGCCACGCCGGTGCTGTCGATGTTGCCGGTCATGGATATGGCGCCGAGGGTCGCGGATCAAGTCGCCCGTAATGCGCCATGATGCGCACCAGTTGCGCATGGTCCAGTGCCTTGCAGACACCGCCGGCCGGCTCAACGATGGGCGCATCCTCGGCGGCCAGCATCGCGTTGATGACGGCTTCTTCGGTACATTCCACCGCGCCCAGATAAAGTGCATTGCAGGCATCGTCGTTGAGATGCTCCATACTCAGATGCGATGGTGACAATTGCGGCAGTGGTTTGGCGTTGGCGGTACTGAATGCCAGAAACAGATCGCCGGACGAATTGCCACCGAATGTTCCGTTGCGGCCAAACCCGATCGCCGCACGGCGCGCCAGCCGTTGCAGCTGGTGCGGCAGCAGGGGTGCATCAGTAGCCAGTACGATGATGATGGAACCCAGTTCCTGCGCCTTCTGCTCGCCGCCTAGGGGTAGATGTTTTCCGACCGGCACACCCAGCACGGTGAAGCTGGCGCGCACACCATGGTTGGCCTGCACCAGCGCCGCCACGGTATAGGGCCGGCCATCGACACTGGTGCGACGCGATGAGGTGCCGGTGCCGCCCTTGAACTGGTAACAACGCATGCCGTTGCCACCTCCCACATTGCCTTCGGCCACCGCGCCGGTGCGGGCATTGTCCAGCGCGGCCAGTGCGTCGGCCTCGGTGACATGCATGCCGTCGATGTCGTTCAGGTTGCCGTCATAGGTCTCGGCCACCACCGGCATGGCCCATATGTGCGTGCCGGCGCCGACCGACGCATAGTGCCTGAGCGTCCAACGCACGGCCGCGTGGTGCACCATGCCGACAGCGTGCGTATTGGTGATGCAGACCGGGCCGAAGAAATAGCCACCGTCTTCGATCCAGTGCGTGCCGGTCATCTCGCCGTTGCCATTGAAGCGGTGAAAACCGGCCCAGACCGGTTGCGGCTCAGGGTGATAGGCGCGGGGTAACACGGCCGTCACGCCGGTCTTGATGATCTTGCCATTCGGAGACCGGCCGTCGAGCGTCGTGTAACCCACCAACACGCCCGGTACATCGGTGATGGCGTTGAATGGGCCGGTTTGTCCGGGAAATGGAAGGCCGATTTCGCGGCCGCGGGGTTTGCTTGCCATGGTTGGGAATGCTAGCGCTCAATAAACCCTCACCAGGCTCTGCCCGCGCATGGCGTTGGTAATCACGACGGCGCGCATCGTCAGACGCTTCGCCCAACCCGGCGCAGTTCAGCCCCCAATGCGCCGAAACGCCGCCTGTATTGCGCCGGCGTCAGCGCGACCTGGCGTTTGAACATCCGGCCGAAGAAGCTGGCGTCCTGGTATCCGACCTCCTGGGCGATCGCCTCCACCGGCATATCTGAGGCCTCCAGCATCTGTTTGGCCTCCTCCAGGCGCAGCTTGTGGATGTACTCCATCGGATTGATGCCGGTGGCCTGCTGAAAACGGCGCTTGAAGGTGCGCTCCGGCAAAGCCGACAAGGCCACCATCTGGGACACCGGCGACTCCTCGCGGTAGTTCGATGCCGCCCAGAGCTGGCAACGGGCCACCAGTTCGTCGTCCGCCCTTCCACCACGGGTTAACGAGGCGTAGGCCAGCGGGCTGGTGTCATTCATGTTGAGCAGGTTGATGCGCGCCACCTGCATCGCCTCTTCGGGTGACGCAAAACGCGCAATCAGCGTCAGCACCAGCATGTGCCAGGCCACGCCGCTGCCGGCCATCATGATGCGGGAATCCGGACCCGCCAGCACCAGGCCGCGTTCGGCGTGCCAGCGCACACGCGGATGTTCCTGCGCCAGGCGGTCGCAGTAGGCCCAGTGCGAGGTGGCGTCGCAGTCGTCCAGCAATCCGGTGCGTGCCAGCAGCAACGCACCCGAACACGAGGATGCCAACGTGGCACCGGAATCCCATGCGGCACGCAGCCAGGCCAGCTCGGCCTGGTACCGACCGGTCAAATCGGTGTCGGGCGCGATCATCAGGTCGGTGAGGCACACGACGTCGGGCCGCGGACATTGCGCGAACGAGGCATCCGGATGTATTCGCACGCCGGCGACATTGGTGAATGGCTGGCCGTCGGCGCTCACGACGATGGGACGAAACGGCGACTCGCAGGCTTGCCCGCCGTGCAGCATCTGCCAATCGCGGCGGGTACTGGCCAGCGCATCGTAGAAACCATACATGGTGGCAGCGCTGTTCTCGGGAATACCCAGAAGAGCAACGACCACAGGGTTTTTTTGATCGGTCATGGCAGATTTGGCCGGTTTTTTGCCGAAACGACTTTAGTGCAAAAAGGCGCGCAACGGGAAACTGGCGGCTCGTTCAAACCATGTCACCCAAGGAGTTCCCGCCATGCCAGACCCGATCGACGTCCTGCTCGACCCCACATTACATATTGTCCTGTCGTTGTACGCAATCCTGTTCGCCTGCGAGCGCATCGCACCCGGCCGGGCGCTCGCGCCGATGCCCGGATGGGCCATCAAGGGCGCGACCGCCTTCATGCTGTTTCTGGGCCTGTCGGTCTATCTGCCCCTGTTGTGGGGAGATGCCTTGGCCCCTCTGCAGATCGCCGACCTGTCGGGCTGGCCGACCGCGATGGCGGCAGCCACTGCGGTACTGGCCTACGAGTTCGGCGCCTACGCCTATCACCGCGCCATACACCACTTCACAACCTTGTGGCGCACGCTGCACCAGATGCACCACAGCGCGGAGCGGCTCGACGTGTCGGGCGCATTCTGGTTCAGCCCACTCGACATGATCGGCTGGACGGTTCTTCCCAGCCTGGTCTTCACCTTGTTCGGGGTTCCGCCACAGGCGGTCACAGCAGCCGTATTGTTCACGACCTTCCTCGGCGTGTTCCAGCACGCGAACCTGAAAACACCGGTCTGGCTGGGTTACCTGATCCAACGACCCGAGAGCCATTCGGTGCACCACCAGCGCGGCGTACACCGCTACAACTACGCCGATCTGCCGCTGGTGGACATGTTGTTCGGCACATTTCACAACCCGCGCGCCCATGCCCCGCAGACCGGCTTCTGGCACGGTGCGTCCTCCCGGGTGCTCGATATGTTGATGGGGCGCGACGTCTCGCGCCCCCAATGAACGCAAAACCCATCCAACAAGGAGAGAAAACATGAATCTGCTGGACCACACTGGCCATCGCGTCTCGGGCGCCAACCCACGCAGCCTGGCCCTTTACGAGCAGGCCGTGCACGAGCTGCTGTGCATGGTGGAAGACCCGGCCGCCACGGCGCAAGCGGCGATTGACGCCAGCGCCGACATGACGATGGCCTACATCCTGATGGCCTGGCTGAACCTGCTTGGCACCGAACCGTCCGGCCTGCAGGTGGCACGTGCCCATTGCGACGCGGCGGCAGGACTGGCGGCCGACGACCGGGAAAAAGCCCATCTTGGCGCGGCACGCGCGTTGACGCAGGGACACTGGCGCGAAGCCGGCCTGCGGCTGGAAGATCTCAGCGCGCGTTATCCACGTGACGCGCTGGCCTTGTTCGCCGGCCACCAGATCGACTTCATGCGCGGCGACAGCCGGATGTTGCGCGACCGGATCGCCCGCGCGTTGCCATCCTGGGACAGCAAGGTCCCGGGCTGGCACGCCTTGCTGGGCATGTACGCGTTCGGACTGGAGGAAACCGGCGATTATGCGAACGCACAGATCCAGGGCATGCGTGCCATCGACATCGAACCGCGCGACAGCTGGGCCTGGCATGCGGTGGCACACGTGCACGAGATGCGCCAGGAGACCAGGGAGGGCATCGCCTGGCTCGCGCCAACGCGCGCGACCTGGTCTCGGGGTAGTTCGCTGGCAACCCACAATACCTGGCACCTGGCCTTGCTGCATCTCGAACTCGACCAAAACGGCGAGGTGCTTCGACTGTATGACGAGGCCATTGGCGGCACCGGTTCGTCGGTCGTGCTGGACTTGGTGGACGCCAGCTCGATGTTGTGGCGGCTGCACCTGCGTGGTGTGCCGCTTGGCGACCGCTTCGACGCCGTCGCCGATCGCTGGCTGGCGGTCGGAGGCGCCGGGCAATACGCGTTCAACGACCTGCACGCCATGTTTGCATTCGCCGGTGCGGATCGCCAGCAGGCGCAACAGGCTTATATCGCAGCGCAATACGAGGCCATGCAAGGCGAACGGGACAACGCCGAATTTGCGCGCGAAGTCGGTCTCTCGGCAGCCCTTGCAGTACAGGCTTTCGAACGGCGGGACCATGCCAAGGCCACGGCATTGTTGCGCTCGGTGCGCAGCGCCGCCCATCGATTTGGCGGTAGCCACGCGCAGCGCGACGTGATCGATCTGACGCTGCTGGAATCCGCCAGCAGATCCGGCGACCGTGCCCTGGCCGGTGTTCTGGCCGCTGAGCGACTGGCACGTCGCCCACACAGCGCATTGGCACTGCGTTTCATCACAAGGACCCGTCAGCCGCAGCACTGACGCATACCAAGAAAGACATATATGGACACACGAACATCGCCCACCCGATTCGGCACCGTCGTGCGACAACTCGTGCAGCGAATCGACCGAATTTGGCGCAACGCGCTCGACAAACGCCGAGCGGCGCAACGCAGCGTCCGTGCGTGGCACGCCTTGCGGCTGCTCAACGACGCCACACTGCGCGACATCGGACTGCAAAGAAGCGATCTGACGCGACTGTTGCTGGTCGACAAGACTGCTGCCCCGAAATGCCAACGCCCGCGGGCGACGGCAATCACGGAGCGCCGGGCCATGCTAAACACATGAGTACAGCGCGCCATATCGAATGGCAGCAAATCGGGACCGCGGCTTGATGTTCTCCGGGGCGGACCAGGGTTGGTAACCCACCGCCTCGAAGCACGCGATCGGGCCTCGCCGAGCAAACGCACGCAGATACGGGTGCGAACGCTACACTGGATTCCTTGCAGCAACTTTGGAGAACCAGGCAATGCCAACACCTGACAACGACCAGCACACGGCGCAGCAATCCAGCCGACGCGTACTGCTTCGAATCGCTGCAGCCGTTCCGATGTCGACTCTGATGTTCGGTTCCGCGTTCGCACAGGAATTTCCGTCCCGGGCGATCCGCCTCGTCGTTCCCTTCCCTCCCGGAGGGCCGACCGACGGAATCTCTCGCCTGGCCGGCGAAGGTCTCGCGGCGAAGCTGGGACAGCCCGTCACCGTCATGAACAAGGCCGGTGCGGCGGGAGGAATCGCCTCGGAGTTTGTTGCCAATGAGGCCGCCGACGGCTACACGCTGCTTGTTGCCGGCCAGGGACAGATGTTCATCAACAAGGCGCTCGGTCGCAAGATGGGTTACGACCCGGACACGGATTTCAAGTTCCTCGGCATGCTGGGCGCGTTTCCCAACGTATTGGTGGTCAATCCCGACGTGATTCCAGCCCAGTCTTTGAAAGAGTTCCTGGAGATGGCCAGGCAAAAACCGGGAATGCTCTCCTACGGATCCAACGGTATCGGGTCGCTCGCGCACCTCACCACCGAAGTGCTGGCCGAGGCCGCCAAGGTCAAGTTCCTGCACGTACCCTACCAGGGCGCGGCGCCGATGATGACGGACCTGCTGTCCGGCCGGATCGGCTTCTCCGTCACCGGTGCGTCGGGCGTGCTTGGCTTCATCAAGCAAGGCAAGCTGCGGGCATTGGCGGTCAGCACCGGCAAGCGTTTTGCTGAATTGCCCGACGTGCCCACCTTGGTCGAGTCCGGCTTTGCTTCGCTCGAGGTCCCGGTGTGGTTCGGCGCCTATGTGGCTTCTGCGACGCCGGCGCCAGTGCTCGCCAAACTGCGCACCGCCCTCGGTGAGGTGCTGGGGTCGAGCCAGTACGAGTCCAGCCTCGCCAAGTTGGCAGCACAGTCGATGAACATTTCCGCGGATTCCGCACAAACGCAGTTCCAAAGCGAGAAGAAAATGTGGGTCGATGCGGTCGAACGAACCGGTGCCAAAGAAAACTGACGTCAGCGCGGAAGGCAACCTCGCCGCGCAGCCCTGGCGGCGCTGGGATGGCCACGTTGCCACGATAGCCGCCACCATCAGTTTGCACAGACAGAGGACGACGTCCGCATCCGTTGCCGGCCATGCCCGCTTGATCGTCCTGGACACGATAGGCTGCGCGATCGCGGGCCGGACTGCACCGGAAGTGGCTGCGCTCGAAGCCCACGCCGCGACGCGCGAACCGGGCCCGTTCCACTTTCCGCAGGGCCCGGGCCTCGGTCTGCGCCCGGCCATGCAGGTGCTCGCAATCGGCCCCACCTGGTACGAAGCCTGCGAAGGGCACGCCTTCGCGCACGGGCGCCCAGGCATTGCCACGCTCGCCGCACTGCTTCCGCTCGCGCTGGCGCGCGGCGCATCGCTGGGGACCCTGATCGATGCGTTCGTACTGGGGTACGAAATCGGTGCTCGCGCAGGTGGCTGGATGCGCGTGAAGCCCGGGCTGCATGTCGACGGAAACTGGCCCGCTCTCGGGGTGGCTGCAGGGGTCGGCCACCTGCTGGGATTAGGCGAGGCAGCGATGCTTGACGCCGTGAACAGCGCAGCCTGTCAGTTGCCGAGCAGCCTGTACCTGCCGATCCGCACCGGACGCAGTGTGCGCAACAGCTACCTGGCGCACAGCGCCAATCTCGGGCTCGATGCCGCGCTCCAAGCCCAGGCTGGCTTCGATGCGCCTGCGGATGCGCTTGCCCACTATGCCGAGTTCCATAGCCAGGCCGTCGTGGCGCGGATGCCGCCGGCAGAGCAGGACCTTCTGCCCGAGGCCTACCTCAAGCCGTTCGCCGCGGTCCGGCATGTGCACTACGGCGCGATTGCCGCGCGCAGGATCCGCGAGCGCGTAGGGCGCGACACGTCGCGCATCCGTCGCATCCATTTGTCGGTGTACGAGGAGGCCACCATCTACTGCGGCAACCCGCAGCCGACCACTGCGCTCGCCGCGCAGTTCAGCCTGTCGTTCGGCGTCGCGGCCGCGCTGCGTACCGGCACCATCGACGCGATGACCTATCAGGCGCCGACATTCGACGATGTCGAACTGCGCCGGTTGGAGCAACTGGTGACGATCAGCGTCGACCCGGCTTTGACACGTGAGGCGCAGCGCGGCGCAACGCTGACCGTTCATGAAGACGCCTCAGCGCCCATCATCGAGCGTGTGGCGTCCGCCGACCCGGCGCTGTTGTTGTCACCGGCAGGCGTGCGGGAGAAATTCCTGCAGAACGTTGCGCCGATCGTGCCCGCAGACCGGGCCAGGGCGTTCTACGATGCGCTGCTGGACGGTCCGGCCGACCTCGCAATCCAGGAGGTCTGGTCTTCCTTGTGAGCATCCCAAGGCCGCAAGCGGACTTGATGCTCGCGGAGATCAGGCCAGCGTGACGCTCGCTGACGCGCGCGCCTCGCCCATGTCGTTCCAGACGTCCTGGCGACGAATCAAACCATCCACGATCTCGAAGCGATCGATGAACCGGATATCTGCGAATTTCCGACCGTCGGTCCAGGTGCCATGCAGCCGGCCCGAACAATGGACTACCGTCTGCTCTGGCCCGGGGGACTCGTCGACTTGCTCGAAGTCCTTCGCCACGCTCTGGTAGCGCCTGCTGGAGCGTTCCACCAGTTCCTCCAGGTTTCGCATCTCGGCGCCGCCCGGAAAGCACATCCGGAAATCCGGTGCGAGGTACTGGCGTGCGGACGCGAGGTCGCGTTGTTCCATCGCCGCGAGAAAAGCGCGCGCAAGCTTGGCAGCCTCACCCGAGGCAGACAGATCACCGGCCTTCGCTGCTGCAGTCGCCCCGTCGGCCGGCGAAGAGCCACCCGGGGATGCCCCGCTGAGCATCGACTGCAGGTCGCCCGAGACGATGAGCATCTGGAGTTCGCTCGCACCCCCGACCAGAATCCCCTTGACGAAGACCATTGGCAGCGTCGGCCAACCTGCCCACATCTTCAGCGCGTTGCGGCGACGCCATTCGCTCAGACAACTTCCGTATTCAAGATATTTGTAGGGAGTGCCGATCGCGTCGAGCGCCTTCTTCGCCCTGCGAGGAAACGGATTGCCTCTCATGCCGATGATGACGATGGCGCTGCCCGCGATGGCATCCTCGACCTCCCGAACAATGTCGCGCTGATGCTCGCCGATCTTCTGACGAATGGCTGGATGGATTCGGGCTTCGCACAGGACGGCTCGATGCATGGCGATCTCGTTGCGGCGAACCAGACTGGTCCGCTGCGATTGTCTCATCGAAGACGGGCAGATACTGGTGGTCCGCAGATACCTTGGCGCCAGCGCCGGGCATGCATGGCATCTTGACCGCCTCTGCGATCCAATTGTTTGGCGTACACCCGCAATATGCATGCGGCGGGTAGGCCAGCCCAATGTTCTTGCCGATGGAATGCAGGGTTACGCAACCGGCGGGTGCAGGGCATGATGGCGATGGCAAATACTCGACAGGAGACACGATGCAACATCATTTCAAGGAACTGGTCCAGCCCGGCCTGCGGCGCAACAAGGTCGTCAGCGCGGCCGAGGCGGTGCGGCTGATCCACGACGGCGATACCGTGGCCACCGGCGGTTTTGTGGGCATCGGTTTTCCGGAAGGTGTGGCGATCGCACTCGAGCAGCGTTTCCTGGCCACCCTCGAGGAGACGGGGCAAGGCGCGCCGCGGGATCTGACGCTGGTATTCGCAGCCGGCCAGGGGGACGGCAAGACGCGCGGACTGAACCATTGGGGCCATGCGGGATTGGTCAAGCGGGCCATCGGCGGGCACTGGGGCCTGATTCCAGCCTTGCAGCAACTCGCGGTGGACAACCGGATCGAGGCCTACAACCTGCCGCAAGGCGTGATCGCGCACCTGTTTCGCGACATCGCCGCCGGCAAGCCGGGCACGCTGAGCCGGGTCGGCATCGACACCTTTGTCGACCCGCGCCATGGAGGAGGCAAGATCAACAGCCGCACGACCGAGGACCTGGTGCGGCTGATGCCGATCGACGGGCAGGACTACCTGTTCTACAAAGCGTTCCCGATTTCGGTGGGTATCATCCGCGCCACCACCGCCGACCCGGACGGCAACCTGACGATGGAGCGCGAGGCGCTGACACTCGAGGCGCTGGCGATCGCGATGGCGGCGCGCAATTCGGGCGGCATCGTGATCGCCCAGGTCGAACGCATTGCACAACGCGGCTCCTTGCACCCGCGCCTGGTCAAAGTGCCGGGGGTGCTGGTCGACGCGGTGGTGGTGGCCACCGACCCGGCCCATCACATGCAGACCTTTGCCGAGCAATACAACCCGGCCTATTCCGGCGAGATCCGGGTGCCGCAAGACAATCTGCCGACCTTGCCGCTGGGCGTGCGCAAGGTGATCGCGCGTCGGGCTGCGCTCGAACTGCATGCCAACAGCGTCGTCAACCTGGGCATCGGCATGCCCGAAGGTGTTGCCGGCGTGGCGGCCGAGGAAAGGGTCATCGACCTGCTGACCCTGACCGCCGAACCCGGCGTCATCGGCGGCATTCCGGCCGGTGGCCTGAGTTTCGGCGCCGCGATCAACACCCAAGCGGTGATCGACCAGCCGAATCAGTTCGATTTCTACGACGGCGGCGGACTCGACGTGGCCGTGCTGGGCCTGGCGCAGGCCGACAGCCAGGGCAATCTCAACGTCAGCAAGTTCGGCCCGCGCCTGGCCGGAGCCGGCGGCTTCATCAACATCAGCCAGAACGCCAAGACGGTGGTGTTCGTCGGCACCTTCACCGCCGGCGATCTCGACGTACGGGTCAGCGGCGGTCGGCTGCAGGTCCGCGCCGAAGGCAGCATGCGCAAGTTCGTGCAGGCGGTGGAGCATCGCACCTTCAGCGGCCGGGAGTCGCTGCGCCGCGGACAGCGGGTGTTGTATGTGACCGAACGGTGCGTGTTCCGCCTCCTGGCCCTGGGCAGCGGGGACGCCGCCGGTTGTGGCCTGGAACTGATCGAGATCGCACCCGGCGCCGACCTGGAACGCGACGTGCTGGCGCAGATGGATTTCGTGCCGGCCATCAGCCCGCAGTTACGGTTGATGGACGCCGCATTGTTCCGCGACGAGCCCATGGGCCTGCGTGAGCGCATGCTGACGACGCCGCTGGCACAACGTTTAGAGCTCGATGCCGCCGGCGCGCGGCTGTTCATCAATTTCGAGGGCCTGGCCATCCACGAGCAGGCCGACATCGACGCGATCGAGTACCAGGTACACGCCTTGCTCGAACCGCTGGGCCGGCGCGTTTCCGTGGTGGTGAACTACGACAACTTCCAGATCCTGCCTGCGCTGACCGACGCCTACAGCGCCATGGTGACGCGCCTGGACACGCGTTTCTACGCGGGCGTGACCCGGTACGGAACCGGCGGTTTCCTGAAGGCCCGGCTGCAGGCCGATCGCGGCACGACCGGCTGACCGGCCGTCCGGTGGCTGGTAGAAAAAGGCGACATAGCGGCGACTTGCCACGATCAATTGGTTACGGGTACTGGCAAATCGCCAGGCCGCTGTTGCTGGTGCTGGTGCTGATGCTGATGGACAGCCCGGAATTTGATCTCGCCGGGGGTTTCCGGCCTCCTCCGTACAACCGATCGAGGTCCGCAATGTCGGCCACTTCAGCCAGGTGGTCCCGGCGCGGCTCGGTGGTGGGCGAGGTGGCGCGTCAGGCCGCTCTCGCCGGCACGCATCACGCCGTCATGGTTCCAGCGGAACAACGGCGCCAGCACCGGTGCCAACCAGCGCATCCAGGGTTTGGCCAGTTCGACGCGCCAGACATAGGTCACATGGGTCAAATCGCCTGCGGCGCGCAACAACCAGATGCCTTCGCCGCGGAGTTGGCCGCGCGCGCGGGCACGCAGGCGTTCGTGCCGCAATGCCTCGACGGCTTCTACTTCGATGACGATCTCATAGGGTAGGCGGGTTGACCAGCAGATGTGGCGGACACTGCCAACACCGCTGGGGTCGCCCGGTCGCAGTGTGCGCACGGAGCGCACATAAGGCCACCAGTTCGGCCAGCCTTCCGGGTCGGCGAGCGCAGCCCAGACGCGGTCCACCGGCGCGGGATTTCGCCATTGGCTGGTCAGGTCGAAATGGACAGAATGCATGGCGTCCGGTGGGTCACTTCGGTAACGCGTTTCATGGTACTCCTGCTGTGTGTGATGTCGATGGTTCCAGCCAACGAGCTTCTCACCCAAGACCGGCTGCAGGCCTGGCAAGCCGCCTTCTTTCCGACGGGTTCTCCGGCATGCGCTCAATCAAGACCGGTGCCTATCGCACCGACGCCATGCAAATCGTGAGCGGGCCCATGGGCAAGGAGACGGTGCACTACGCGGCGCCGGCAACCAGCGAGGTGCCTGCTCAGATGCAGACATTTCTCGACTGGTTCAACACCAGCGACGACGACAGCCTGGTGACGGCAGCGCTGTCCCACGCCTGGTTCGAAACCATCACCGCATGGACAACGGCAACCTGCCAGGTTGGTTCCCGAACCAGCAGTAGGCGCGCTGCCAGGTGATCGGTTGACCTCTATAAACCACTGCTTGCGACGCAGGCCAACGTGGCGCAGCCCCGACCGAACCCTGGCCGGTCCCCCTAGAAGCGCCAGACCAGCGCCAGCACCAGGGCGATCAATGCGGCGGCCGATATTGCCAGCCAGGCCCGGCGCATCCGGCGGGCCAGCGGCGAGCGGCCCGAGAAGTCGTACTTGAAGTGCTCGGAAACGATGTGCGCGGCCGGCACCCCGTGCGCCGTCAATGCGGTTTCCACCGTATCCATCATCCCCTCGGGACCGCAGACCAGGTGGCAGGTGGCGTCGTCTGCCGGATTCATGCCCGGCTGCTGCCAGACCTGCGCCAAGCCCGCGGCGTCCAGGCGGCCGCGGAGCCCGATCCAGCCGGTGTCGTCGGCCTGCTCGACCATCGGCAGCAGTTCGAAGTCGGGCAGCGCTCGGGCCCCCGACAGTGCCGCCACGTCGACCATCTGGGCCGGGCACTTGTCGGCATATACGAGGCGAATCGGGCGCGTGTCCTTCCGCGCGACGCAGTCGGCCAGCAGGCTCAGGAATGGAGCTATGCCGATGCCGCCGGCGTACATCACGACCGCCCGGGCGCCGGTCGGGATCTCGAAGCGGCCGTGTGGCCCGTCGAGGTAAGCCGTCGCACCGACCGGGCATAGCGGCAACGCGCGTGTCATGTCGCCGGCTTCCTTGACCAAAAACTGCACCCGGCCCTGCGCATCGGTTGCACAACACATCGAGAACGGATTGTCCCGGTGCGGCCAGAGATGCTGCAGCTTGAGCCAGGCGAACTGCCCGGCGCGAAATTGCCATGGCCGCCGCCCCGCGGCGCTGACCTGCAGCAGCCAGATGCCCTCAGCGCAGCGCCGCACAAAATCGACACGGAACGGTCGTGCGCCTTGCAACAGTGGCCGCACGGCATACACCCAGGCCCACGAGGCAAACGCCAGCGCGGCCAACGTCCACCACACCAGCGCAACCGGCGTGAGCTGGGCATAACGGCCCGAGACCAGCGTGTGGTGCAGCCCCAGGCCCAGGACGGCGACTGCCAGCGTGCTGTGTATCAGCCGCCAGCGTTCATAGGCGATGTCGTTCTTCTCGCGCAACACTGCCGTCAGCACCAGCGCCAGCAGACAGCCCAGGGCCAGCAGGCCGGTGGCCAGGCCCCAGGAGCCCCCTGCGATGCGCAGCGACCGTGCTCCGTCCGGGTCGAGCGGACCGGGCAAAGCACCCCACAACGAGTAGAAAAACGGGTGCAGCAGCAACAGCAGCACGGCGGTGCGCGCAAACAACTGGTGCGACTGCATCAGCAGGTCGCTGCCTAACACGCCGGACAACCACTTGAAGCGGCCGAGCAGGAAAAACGACAACAACACGGCGGCAAAACCGACCATACCCAGACCCGCCGCCCATTCGTCGAGCCATGGCCGCGGCTCGACGCCCGCGATGCGCGCAGCACCCACACCGATCACCACCGGAAGAAGCAGCAAGAACAGGTAGACGCCGGCCCAGAACCATCGACGCTTCATCGGAGAATCTCCCGGTCGGGCGACGGCATAGCCGGGACCGTCGGGGCGCGGGCGTGGATGCGGGCGTGGATGCGGGCGGCATCGAGCGACATCAATCCGGATAGCGAATGCGTCATGGGCACCTCCTGTCGCTGATGGTTGAATGTCGCTCCATGATGCGCGCCTGCGCAGGACGCGTCTTGATGCATGTCAAGACCCGGCCCCTTGCAGAATCGATCCTGCTGCCGGCCGCGCCGCAGCTCGGTGGCTACAACTTCGGAATACGCAACGTCTTGCTGATCATCAGCGTGCCGGACAGTGCGAACAGCAGCACCAGCGGATGCAGCGTCCAGCCTGCGAGATGTCAGACGCCGCCGTACACGGTGTCGCCGATCCGGCCTTGTCAGGCGGCGAACGCCAATACGGCCGTCAGCAGCAGGCTGGTCGCAATAGGCGTACCTTCGAAATACGCCACCTTGTAACCGCCCTCCGACAGGGTTTCGGCGGTCACGTTGTAAAGCGGCAGCCGGCTCACCCTGCAGCAGACAAAATAGACCAGCACGACGGCGTCCCAGCCGCCGTTCAGGCCGGCGGCGTTACCGAGGGTGAAAAAATCCGCCGGGTGAAAGCCGCGGATCATCGAAAGGGCGCAGGAATTTCAATCGCCACCGCTGCGCGCTTTGCGAGGCGGTTGAGGCCATCCACCGAACCGGCAAGGCACGACGCCGACTTCCTGCGCGACACCTCATCGTGCATCCTTGACTTTGATCAACGAATTCGGACGATTTGCCGCCCAGAATGATTATTCACGCGGCCGTGTTCCACGGGCCGCATTCTGGAGACAGGACGCGCCACATGGCGTGTACCGGCAAGGGGCACACAAGCCCCGGAGGTGAACAACATGCCGAATTCTCAGCAACTCGTGCCGCGCCTTATGAAGGATGTAGCCAAGCTCTCGCCCACGCCCAACCTGCTGGACTACGAGGCGACCTGTCGGCAATTCTCCTGGGACGAGGCGCGCAGGCAGCGGCTCGACGGCCTGCCCGACGCAAAGGGCCTGAACATCGCATACGAGGCGGTGGACCGGCACTTGCTGCATGACCGTGGCGACAAAATAGCGATCCGCTGGCTGGGCAAGTCGGGCTCGCGGCGCGAGTTGAGCTACGCTGAACTGGCGCGTGATACCAACCGTTTCGCCAACGCGCTGGAACGCCTGGGCGTGCAGCCGGGCGAGCGCGTGTTCGTGCTGATGGGCCGGGTGCCCGAGTTGTATCAGGCGGTGCTCGGCGCCTTCAAGGCGCGCTGCGTCATCACGCCGCTGTTTTCGGCTTTCGGGCCGGAACCGATTGCGATGCGCGCTGAACTCGGTGACGCGCGCGTGCTGGTCACCACGCCCGAGCTCTACAAGCGCAAGGTGCAAGGTTTGCGTGATCGCCTGCCCGGCCTCAAACACGTGATCCTGGTCGGCGACACGCCGGCCGAAGGCGAAGGTCTTCACCACTGGGGCGCACTAGTGGGTGCAGCATCACCCGAATACACCATTGCGCCGACCGACCCGGAATCGATGTCGCTGCTGCGCTTCACCAGCGGCACCACAGGGCGGCCCAAGGGCGCGGTGCATGTGCACGGCGCGGTGCTGGCACACACGGTCACGGGCCACTACGCGCTCGACCTGCACCCCGACGATGTGTTCTGGTGCACTGCCGACCCGGGGTGGGTCACGGGCATGAGCTACGGCATCATCGCGCCACTGTGTGCGGGCGTGACCAACATTGTGGTCGAAGCCGAGTTCGACGCGCAAGCTTGGTACAGCGTGCTGCAGCAAGAGCGCGTGACCGTCTGGTATACCGCGCCCACCGCGATCCGCATGATGATGCGGCTGGGCTCCGACGCGGTGAAGGATTACGACTTGTCTTCGTTGCGTTTTCTCGCCAGCGTCGGCGAGCCGCTCAATCCCGAAGCCGTGGTCTGGGGCGTGGAAGCCCTCGGCCTGCCCTTCCACGACAACTGGTGGCAGACTGAAACGGGCGGCATCATGATCGCCAACTTCGCCGCGCTCGACATCAAGCCCGGCTCCATGGGCAAACCCATCCCTGGCATCAAGGCGGCCATCGTGCAGCGCGGTAGCGATGGCGAGCTTGAGTTCGTCACCGACCCAGACACCGAAGGCGAGCTCGCCCTCAAGACGCCCTGGCCTTCACAAATGCGCGACTATTTGAACGAGCAAGCACGCTTCAAGAAGTGCTTCGTCGGCGACTGGTACCTCACCGGCGATCTGGCCAAGCGCGATGCAGATGGCTACTACTGGTTCGTCGGCCGTGCCGACGATGTGATCAAGTCGGCCGGGCACCTGATCGGCCCGTTCGAGGTCGAGAGCGCATTGATGGAACACCCGGCCGTGGCCGAGGTCGGCGTGATCGGCAAGCCAGACCCGACCCTGGGCGAGATCGTCAAGGCCTTCGTGGCGCTCAAGCCCGGCTTCGAACCTAGCGAAGAACTGCGACGCGAATTGCTCGGCCACGCCCGCAAACGACTTGGCGCGGCCGTGGCACCGAAGGAGATCGACTTCCGCCAGAACCTGCCCAAGACCCGCAGCGGGAAGATCATGCGCCGCCTGTTGAAGGCGCGCGAACTCGGCCTGCCCGAGGGCGATCTGTCCACGCTGGAGAGCGACGAAAAATGAGGACCACTCCATGAGCAGCAAAATCCACCTTGACCGCGCACACCTGCATCGGCTCTACAGCCAGATGCAACGTATCCGCCGTTTCGAAGCCAAATGCGTCGAGCTCTACCAGGCGCAAAAAATCCGCGGCTTCCTGCACCTGTACGACGGCGAAGAAGCCGTGGCCGCCGGCGTCATGGGCTCGCTGCAGTCGGGCGACGCCGTGGTGGCCACCTACCGCGAGCACGGCCATGCGCTGGCGCACGGTGTGTCCATGAACAGCATCCTGGCCGAAATGCTGGGAAAGCAAGAGGGCTGCAGCCGGGGTCGCGGTGGCTCCATGCATCTGTTTGATGCCAGAACCCGCTTCATGGGCGGCAATGCCATTGTGGGCGGAGGTCTTCCGCTTGCCGCAGGCCTGGCCATGGCCGATCAGCGCCTGCGCCCCGGCGCCATCACTGTCTGCTTCTTTGGCGAAGGCGCGGTGGGCGAAGGCGCATTCCACGAAACCATGAACCTGGCCGAGATCTGGAAGCTGCCGATGCTGTTCGTGTGCGAAAACAACCTTTACGCCATGGGCGTACCGCTCGACATTTCGGAGGCCGAAACCGACATCTACCGCAAGGCCCAGGCCTACCGCATGCCGGCCGAGCAGGTCGACGGCATGGACCCGATCAAGGTGGAAGCGGCCGCTCGCCGGGCGGTGGAGCACATTCGTGGCGGTGGCGGCCCATTCTTTCTGGAGTGCCGAACCTACCGTTTTCGCGCGCACTCGATGTTCGATGCCCAGGCCTACCGCACGCGCGACGAAATCGCCGAGTGGAAGCAGCACGATCCTATCGAGCGGCTGCGGACATGGATGGTGGACAACCGCCAGATCACCGCTGCAGAACTCGAGAACATCGAAGCGCAAATCGGCGCCGAGATCGACGCATCAGTTGCCTTTGCCGAGGCCGGTACGCTGGAGTCGGTGGACGACCTAGAGCTCTTCGTGCTGATGGACCGCGTGGTACAGGAGACAGCCGCATGAACACCACCGCCAAAACAACCAAAGGCGCAACGAAAAGTGCAGCCAAAGCCCCATTGAAGAAGCCAGCCGAGAGCGTCGTGCCCGAACGCATGAACTACCGCGAAGCCTGCCGGCAGGGGATTCGAGAGGCTCTGACCAACGATTCGCGCACCTTTCTGATGGGTGAAGACGTGGGCCGGTACGGCGGCTGCTATGCCGTCACCAAAGGTTTGCTCGAAGAGTTCGGCCCCGACCGCATCATCGACACGCCGCTTGCCGAACTCGGCTTCACTGGCGCCGGCGTGGGCGCGGCCCTCGGTGGCTTGCGGCCCATTGTCGAGATCATGACCTGCAATTTCAGCCTGCTCGCGCTGGACCAGATCATGAACAACGCGGCCACCATCGCGCACATGTCGGGCGGGCAATTCGCTGTACCGCTGGTCATCCGCATGGCCACGGGTGCCGGTCGGCAACTCGCCGCGCAGCACTCGCACAGCCTGGAGGGCTGGTACGCGCACATCCCCGGACTGAAGGTGCTGGTGCCCGGCACGGTGGAAGACGCGCGCCACATGTTAGCCGCGGCACTGGCCGACCCGAACCCGGTGCTGATCTTCGAACATATCGTGCTTTACAACGCCGAGGGCGTTCTCGACCCTGCCGTGCAGGCGGTAGACATCGAGCACGCCAAGGTGCGCCGTGCCGGCACGGATGTGAGCCTGATCACCTACGGCAACAGCTTGCCCAAATGCCTGGCAGCAGCTGAAGAGCTGGCCGCATTGGGCGTTGACGCCGAGGTGATCGACCTTCGCGTATTGCGTCCGCTTGACTCTGCCACTCTGATCGAATCGGTGAGCCGCACGCGGCGCTGCGTGATCGTGGATGAAGGCTGGCGCAGCGGCTCGATCTCGGCCGAGATTGCGGCCCGCCTGGCCGAAGAAGCGTTTTTTGAACTCGACGCGCCAATCCGTCGCGTGTGCGGCCGCGAAGTGCCGGTGCCCTTCGCCATGCACATGGAAGAAGCGTCACTCCCGCAGGTCGCCGACATCGTGGCCAGCGCA
>JBBQJP010000061.1:0-26146 GCA_038326025.1 Burkholderiales bacterium | reverse complement strand
TGCGCCAGTCAATCAAATTGCGGAGGTGATTCGTGACTATGGTGAGGAACGGTTTGCTGGCGCCATTGCAAAGGCGATTGTTGCTCGCCGACAGGAACGGGGCGCAATTTCATCCACCACCGAGCTGGCCCAGCTCGTGGCTGACACGGTCAAAACCCGCGAGCAGGGCCAGAACCCTGCAACGCGCACATTTCAGGCTTTTCGGATTTTCATCAACGCCGAGCTTGAAGCCTTGCAGACAGCGCTAGCTGCCAGCATTGACGTATTGCAACCCCAGGGCCTGCTGGTCGTGATCAGCTTTCACTCTCTCGAAGACCGTATCGTCAAACAGTTCATTGCCAGCCATGCGCGCGAACAGGTGGACCGTCGGGTTCCTTTTGCGCAGCCCAAGCCGCTGCGCCTGCGCGCGCTCGGACGTATCAAACCATCCGCCGGTGAAGTCGCCGGCAATGCCCGTTCGCGCAGCGCCGTGATGCGCGTCGCACAAAGGACAGACGCATGACCCGGCTCAATCTGGTCCTGCTGTTGGGCGTGCTGGTCAGTGCGCTGTACCTGGTCAATGTTCAATACGAGTCGCGTCGGCTGTTCACCGCGATGGAACGCGCCAATGCCGAAGGCCGCCGGCTGGAGACAGAACGTGATCGCCTGCAAGTCGAACGCCGCGCGCAGGCCACGCCACAACGCGTCGAAAAACTGGCCCGTGAAAAGTTGCAGATGCGCCCTGCCACCCCGGCCATCACCCACTACGTCGCCTACTCCGACGCCAGCGCCATGCCGGCAGCAGCCGCCGCCGACGGCACCGCCCGCGCGGCCTCAGGGAGGTTGCCATGACCCGCCGGGCCGTTCCCAAGGGTCATGCCGCAGCGCGATGCGCGAAGGCCTTGTCATCTTGCCGCCGGGCCGTTCCCAAGGGTCATGCCGCAGCGCGATGCGCGAAGGCTTGCACATGAGCCGCAAGAGCATTCCCTACACCTCCAGCCCGCTGTTGGCCAGCCGCACGCCGGTGTGGCGCAGCAAGCTGGTCGTAGCCCTGGCGGCGATTGGCTTCACCGTATTGGCGGCGCGTGCCGTGCATATCCAGGTGCTGGCCAACGACTTCTACCAGCGCCAGGGCGAGGTACGGTTCGCCCGTACGCTGGCCATGCCGGCCAACCGCGGGCGCATCATCGACCGCAACGGCCTGATCCTGGCATCCAGCGTTCCGGCCCCGAGCATCTGGGCGATTCCCGAAGACGTGCCGCGCGACAAACCGGCAGAGCTAAAGCAATTGGCCAAGCTGCTCGACATGCCGCTGCCCAGTCTGCAGCGCAAGCTCGAGAACGAAGACAAAACCTTTGTCTGGCTTAAACGCCAGGTCGATGCGTCTGTGGGCAAGCAAATCGACGCGCTGGGTCTCAAGGGCATCTACCAGCGCAAGGAATACCGCCGCGAGCACCCGGAAGGCGAAGCCACGGCGCATGTAGTCGGCTTTACCAACATCGAGGACAAGGGTCAGGAAGGCATCGAACTGGCGTTTGACGCCGAACTGGCCGGGCGCGCCGGCTCACGCCGGGTCATCAAAGACCGGCTGGGCCGCGTCGTCGAAGGCGTTGGCGAACAGGTGCTGCCGGTCGACGGCAAGGACATCCAGCTGAGCATCGACAGCAAGATCCAGTTCTTCGCCTACCAGAAGTTGCGCGACGCCGTGACCAGCAACAAGGCCAAGGCCGGCAGCGTCGTCGTGCTCGACGCGATCACTGGCGAGATCCTGGCGATGGCGAACTATCCGAGTTTCTCGCCTGACAACCGGCGCGGCCTGACCGGCGAACAGCTGCGCAACCGGGCCCTGACCGACGTGTTCGAGCCGGGCTCGACGATGAAACCCATCACCGCCGCCATGGCCCTGGAAGCTGGGCGCGTGAAACCCCACACCCTGATCGAGACCGGCCCTGGCCGCCTCACACTGGGTGGATTCACGATTCGTGATACCCACGACTACGGCACCTTGACCGTCGAGGGTGTGATCCAGAAATCGAGCAACGTGGGCGCAATCAAACTCGCGCAGAAGATGAGTCCACACGAGATGTGGAACACTTTTACCGCACTCGGTTACGGCCAGAAGCCGCAACTGCAGTTCCCCGGCGCGGTGACCGGCCGGCTGCGGCCCTGGAAGACCTGGAAACCGGTCGAGCAGGCCACCATGGCGTATGGTTACGGTCTGTCGGCGTCGCTGTTCCAGATGGCGCACTCCTATACCGCGTTCGCACACGACGGCAGCATCATTCCGGCCACCATCATCAAAAGCCCGGAACCCGCCATCGGTGTGCCGGTGTTCTCGCCCCAGAACGCGGCCGCGATCCGCAAGATGCTGCAGATGGCAGCCGGGCCGGGCGGCACCGGCCAGCGCGCGCAGACCATCGGCTACTCGGTCGGCGGCAAGTCCGGCACCGCGCACAAACAGGTCGGCAAGGGTTACGCGACCAACAAGTACCGCGCCTGGTTCACCGGCATGGCACCGATCGACAAGCCGCGCATCGTGGTTGCAGTGATGATCGACGAGCCCAGCGCCGGTAAATATTTCGGTGGCGAAGTGGCGGCGCCGGTGTTCAGCGAAACCGTGCAACAGGCGTTGCGCCTGATGGGCGTGACCCCCGACATGGCGGTCAAGCCGCAGATCGTCACAACGGTGGAGGAGAGCCTGTGATGCAGGAACTGCGCTCACCCGAACTCGCCGCGTCGTGGCTGCACCAGCATGTGCGCGGTCAGCTGCAGACCGACAGCCGCAAAGTCACGCCAGGCGACGGATTCATCGCCTGGCCAGGCGCCGCCCATGACGCGCGCAGCCACGTGCCGGCCGCGCAGGCGCAAGGCGCCAGTGCCTGCCTGGTCGAGCGCGAAGGTATCGAAGCCCATGCCCTACCCTCCACCGGCGTGGCCAGCTACCGCGGCCTCAAGGCCGCCAGCGCACTGATTGCCAGCGCCTACTACGGCACGCCATCACACATGCTGCAGATGCTGGCAGTCACCGGCACCAACGGCAAGACCTCCACCGCCTGGTGGCTGGCGCAGGCCTTGTCCAGTCCCACGCTGACGCCGGCGTACCCCTGCGCGGTGGTCGGGACCCTGGGGGTTGGCCGCCCGCCTGCCGCCCATGCCGCAGACGACGACCTGCAGGCCGGCATCATCGCCACCGGACTGACGACGCCCGACCCGGTTTTGCTGCAGGCTACGCTTCGCCAATTCGTCGACGCCGGACTGCGCGCCTGCGCACTGGAGGCGTCGTCGATCGGCATCGACGAACACCGGCTGGACGGCACCGCGTTCCATACCGCCATCTTCACCAATTTCACACAGGACCACCTCGACTACCACGGCTCGATGGACGCTTACTGGCGCGCCAAGGCCCGCCTGTTCGCCTGGCCTGGACTGAAGGCGGCAGTGATCAACGTGGACGACATCAAGGGCCGCGAACTGCTGCAGTCGCTGGACGACCGCGATCTCGACGTCTGGAGCGTCTCCTGCGAAGCGCCGGCGCGACTGCAAGCGCGCGACATCCGGATCGCCGGAGATGGCCTGGTATTTGATGTCGTCGAAGGCGACGAGTCGCATACGCTGTCCACCACCCTGATCGGCCAGTACAACGTCTCCAACCTGCTCTGCGTGATCGCCACCATGCGCACGCTGGGCATCGAACTGGCCCAGACCGTCGCTGCCTGCGCCAAGCTGTCGCCCGTGCCAGGGCGCATGCAACGTGTGCGTTTGCCCGGCATGCCACTGGTCGCAGTCGACTACGCCCACACGCCGGACGCGCTGGACAAGGCGCTTGCGGCCTTGCGTCCGCTGGCGCAACAACGCACCGGCCGCTTGTGGTGTGTGTTTGGTTGCGGTGGCAACCGCGACCCGGGCAAACGCCCGCTGATGGGCATCTCGGCGCGCGCCGCCGACCAGATCATCGTGACCAGCGACAACCCGCGCAATGAGAACCCGCAAGCCATCATCGACCAGGTGATGCCGGCACTGAGTGGCCATGCCGGCGTATTTCAGCAGGTCGACCGCGCCCGCGCCATCGCCATGGCAGTGCGCGAAGCCAGCCCCGCCGACGTGGTGCTGGTGGCCGGCAAAGGCCACGAGGACTACCAGGAGGTCGCAGGTGAACGTCGACCTTTTTCGGACCTGGCGCAGGTGCGTGCAGCGTTGGAAAATCGGACTGAAGGAGCGACGCCATGATGGAACTCGCGCAAGCCCTGCGCTGGTTGCCCGAGGGCACGCTGCACGGTGAGCCACGCCAGTTGATCAGCCGCGTGCATTCCGATACACGCAGCCTGCGCGCGGGCGACCTGTTTGTCGCGATCCGAGGCGAGAACTTCGACGCCAATGACTTTCTGGCCCAGGCCGGCAGCGCCGGCGCGGCAGCCGCACTGACCAGCGACGCCGATGCATTGCAACAGGCCGGCCTGCCCGGCATCGTGGTGGCCGACACGCGCCGAGCGCTGGGCGATCTGGCCAGCGGCTGGCGCGCACAATTCACTCTGCCGCTGATCGCGGTGACCGGCAGCAACGGCAAGACTACCGTGACCCAGATGCTGGCGGCCATCCTGCGCAGCTGGCACGGTGACGACTCGCTGGCCACCCAGGGCAATTTCAACAACGACATCGGTCTGCCACTCACGCTGTTGCGCCTGCGAGCGAACCACCTTGCCGGCGTTGTCGAACTGGGCATGAATCACCCGGGCGAGATCGCCCGGCTCGCTGCCATCGCGCAACCCACCGTCGCGCTGATCAACAACGCCCAGCGCGAACATCTTGAATTCATGGCCACGGTCGAGGCCGTGGCGCATGAGAACGGCGCTGTGATCGACGCGCTGCCGTTCGACGGCGTCGCGGTGTTCCCGCAAGACGACGCCTTCGCCGCCCTGTGGCGCGACATGGCTGGCCCCCGCCGCTGTGTGGTTTTTTCGGCCACACCCGCTGCCGATCCGTCGCCTTTGATCGACGTGGCCTGCATCGCCGCGGCCTGGCACGATGGCGCCTGGCAAGTGCAGGCACGCACACCGTCAGGCCCACTGCAGTTCAAATTGCGCATGGCAGGGGCCCACAACCTGCACAACGCGCTGGCAGCCGCCACTTGCGCGTTGGCAGCCGGCGCACCGCTGTCGGCCATCGTTGCCGGGTTGCAGGTCTTCGAGCCAGTCAAGGGGCGTTCACGGTCCGTCACGCTGAACCTCACTGGCAAACCCTGCACCCTGATTGACGACAGCTACAACGCCAATCCGGATTCGGTCGATGCAGCGCTCGCCATGCTGGCCACTTTTCCGGCACCACGTCTGATGGTGCTCGGCGACATGGGCGAGGTCGGCGACCATTGCCCGCTGTTTCATGCGCAGAGCGGCGCCCGCGCACAAGCGCTGGGCATCGACGCGCTGTTCACGCTGGGCGCGTTGTCCGCCCACGCCGCAAAGGCGTTTGCCGGCGCGCGCCACTTCGCCAGCATGGAGGATCTGATCGCCGCATCGCGTCAACACGCTGGCAACTACGCCAGCATTCTTGTCAAGGGCTCGCGTTTCATGCAAATGGAAAAGCTGGTCGATGCCCTCACCCACCAGGCTCCCGCCCTGGCCCCATCCACCGGAGATGCCACATGCTGCTGAGCCTCGCACAATGGCTGCAGACGCTGGGTCCGGAATTCGGCTTCCTGCGCGTTTTCCAGTACCTCACGCTGCGCGCCGTCCTGTCGGCAATGACCGCCCTGCTGATCGGCCTGATTGCCGGCCCGGCCGTGATCCGTAACCTGGCCCGGCTGAAGATCGGCCAGCCGATTCGCGGCTACGGCATGGAAACCCACCTGGCCAAGAGCGGCACGCCGACCATGGGTGGCGTACTGATCCTGATCTGCATCGCGGTATCGACTCTGTTGTGGATGGACTTGTCGAACCGCTTCGTCTGGATCGTGTTGCTGGTCACGTTGGGCTTCGGCGCCATCGGCTGGGTTGACGACTGGCGCAAGGTGGTGGACAAGAACCCCGAGGGCATGCGCTCGCGCGAGAAGTACCTGTGGCAGTCGGTGATCGGACTGCTCGCTGCGCTGTACCTGGTGTTCAGCATCTCCGAAAACTCGAACATACGGGTGTTCGAGCTGTTCCTGCGCTGGGTGCAGTCGGGCTTTGATCTCAGCCTGCCGCCCAAGGCCGGCCTGCTTCTGCCGTTCTTCAAGGAAATCAGCTATCCGCTGGGCGTACTCGGTTTTGTCGTCTTGACCTACCTGGTCATCGTCGGCTCGAGCAATGCTGTCAACCTGACCGACGGCCTGGACGGCCTGGCCATCATGCCGGTCGTCATGGTCGGCTCGGCGCTGGGCGTGTTTGCCTATGTCACCGGCAGCGCAGTGTTCTCCAAATACCTGCTGTTCCCGCATATTCCCGGCTCGGGTGAGCTGCTGATCTTCTGCTCCGCGATGGCAGGCTCCGGCCTGGCGTTCCTGTGGTTCAACACCCACCCGGCCCAGGTGTTCATGGGCGATGTCGGCGCGCTGGCGCTCGGCGGCGCTCTGGGCACGATCGCGGTCATCGTGCGCCAGGAAATCGTGCTCGCCATCATGGGCGGAATCTTTGTGGTCGAAGCGGTTTCAGTGATGGCCCAGGTGGGTTACTTCAAGTACACGCGGCTGCGCTACGGCGAAGGCCGGCGTCTGCTCAAGATGGCACCGCTACACCACCATTTCGAAAAAACCGGCTGGAAAGAATCCCAGGTCGTGGTCCGTTTCTGGATCATCACCATGTTGTTGTGCCTGGTGGGCCTGTCCACCCTGAAGCTGCGTTGATCCGATGGTGAATCTGCAAGCCACCACTGTGCTGATCCTGGGCCTGGGAAGTTCCGGCCTGGCGATGGCGCGCTGGTGCGCACGCGCAGGGGCTCAAGTCACCGTGGCTGACACCCGCGCCGATCCTCCACAACGCGCGCGCCTGGCCCAGGAGTGGCCGCAAGTGCGCTTCGTCAGCGCCGCCCTTGACGCCGCCCTGCTCGCCCAGGTGCGGCCGGCGCTGGTGCTCAAGAGCCCGGGCCTGAGCCCGGCACAGGTCGCACCCTTGACCGACGCGGCGCGTGCCACCGGCATAGCGATCTGGGGTGAACTCGATCTGTTTGCCCAGGCACTGGCCGAATGCCAGGCCGCGGACGGCTACACCCCCGACATCCTGGCCATCACCGGCACCAACGGCAAGACCACGGTGGCATCGCTGACCGCGCAACTGATCGAACGTGCCGGCAAGACCGTGGCGCTGGCCGGCAACATCGGCCCCACCTTGCTGGACACCCTGACCGAGAAACGGGAACAGCAGGCCCTGCCGCAGGTCTGGGTCATCGAGTTGTCCAGCTTCCAGCTGGCCGACATGGCCGCCCCGGCACTTGCCGGCGAAACGCAGGCTGCAACCGCCTTCGAACCCACCGCCGCCTGCGTGCTCAATCTGAGCCAGGACCATCTGGACTGGCACGGCGACATGGCAACGTATGCACAGGCCAAGTCCCGCGTGTTCGGTACCCAGGCCCTGATGGTGCTCAATCGCGACGAACCGCAGGTCATGGGGATGTTGCCGGCGCCCGTCAAGGGCCGCGCCGTGCGCAGCAGCACGACGGTTGGTGGAGGGCTGCCGCAAAAGCCGGGCGAATTCGGACTCGAACAGGTACACGGCATGACCTGGCTGGTGCGTGCCCAGGAACTCGACCCCACGATCAAGATCCGCAAGGGCCAGGCCGCCGAGGCCTTGTTTCTGCAACGGCTGATGCCGGCCGAGGCCCTGCGTATCCGCGGGCGCCACAACGCGGTCAATGCGTTGACCGCGCTGGCGCTGGCAGCCGGCGCCGGTTGCGCGCTCGCGCCGCTCTTGTACGGCCTGCGCGAATACCGCGGCGAGCCGCATCGCGTCGAATCGATCGGCATCCTCAATGAGGTCGAGTTCTTCGACGACAGCAAGGGCACCAACGTCGGCGCCACCGTCGCGGCACTGGCCGGCCTGGGCGCCGAGCGCCGTCTGGTCCCCATTCTTGGCGGCGACGGCAAGGGGCAGGATTTCTCCCCGTTGGCCGACCCCGTCGCCCGGGTGGCCCGCGCCGTGGTGCTGATCGGGCGCGACGCGCCGCAGATTCGCGCCGCGCTTAGCTCCACCGGCGTGACCTTGCTCGACGCCGCCGACATGGCCGATGCTGTGGCACTGGCCCTGCGCGAAGCCCGCAGCGGCGACGCCGTGCTGCTGTCGCCGGCCTGTGCGAGTTTTGACATGTTTGACAACTACGGCCATCGGGCCCAGGTTTTCCTCGAAGCGGTACAGGCCATGGCCCATGACGCCGGCGCAGAATTGCAGGGGGGAGCATGAGCCTTACTTGGGATCGCGTGCGCAATGTCGGCGGCTGGTTCTCCAGCGGCGAAGGCGCGCGTGAAAAATTGCCGGTCCGACTGGGTCGGGGGCGGCGCGAGACCATGCAGGCGCCAGTGCGGCTGGAGAGTTTCGATCAGGTGCTGGTATGGGTCACGGTGGCCCTGCTGGCCTGGGGTCTGGTGATGGTGTATTCGGCCACCGTCGCCATGCCCGACAACCCCCGTTTCGCACGTTATAGCCACACCTACTTCCTGGTGCGGCACATGATGTGGCTGGCCGTGGGCTTCGTCGCCGCGCTGATCGCCTTCCAGGTGCCGGTCGCGACCTGGGAGCGCTGGGCGCCGTGGCTGTTTGTCGGGGCCTTGCTGCTACTCGTGGCCGTGTTGATTCCGCAATTGGGCAAGGGTGTCAACGGTGCACGGCGCTGGCTGGTGATCGGGCCGATCAGCTTCCAGCCCTCTGAACTGGCCAAGTTTGCGGTGTTGCTGTATGCCGCCGACTACATGGTGCGAAAGATGGACGTCAAGGAGCGCTTCTTCCGCGCTGTTTTGCCGATGGGACTGGCAGTGGCCATCGTCGGGGTGTTGCTGCTGGCAGAGCCAGACATGGGCGCCTTCATGGTGATCGCCGTGATCGCCATGGGCATCCTGTTCCTGGGCGGTGTCAACGCTCGCATGTTTTTCCTGATCGCTGCCATTCTGGTGATTGCGTTCTCGATGATGATCATGTTCAGCGAATGGCGGCGCGAGCGCATCTTTGCCTACCTGGATCCCTGGGCCGAGCAACACGTGCTGGGCAAGGGCTACCAGTTGTCGCATTCGCTGATCGCCATCGGCCGCGGCGAAATCTTCGGTGTCGGGCTCGGCGGCAGTGTCGAGAAGCTGCACTGGTTGCCCGAGGCCCATACCGACTTTCTGATGGCGGTGATCGGCGAAGAATTCGGCCTGATCGGCGTACTCAGCGTGATCGGGCTTTTCATCTGGCTGACCCGACGCATGATCCATATCGGGCGCCAGGCAATTGCACTGGACCGTATCTTCGCCGGCCTGGTAGCCCAGGGCGTCGGCATCTGGATCGGCTTTCAGGCTTTCATCAACATGGGTGTGAATCTCGGTGCCTTGCCCACCAAGGGCCTGACGCTGCCGCTGATGAGCTTTGGTGGCACCGCCATCCTGGTCAATCTGGTGGCGATCGCCGTCGTGCTGCGCATCGACATTGAAAGCCGACAGTTGATGCACGGAGGCCGGACATGAGCTTGCTCTCACGCCTCCGCCCCGATCGTGTCATGGCCGCGCGCGCCGATGCGTTCGTGCCGGTGTATCCGCTGCGCCGCGGCGACGACACCGGTTGGCAGCAACCTACCCAGAGCCGGCACTCCGGCGCGTCGGACGACCGGGGCGCAAACGCCCAGTCTCCGCGCAGCACCGCGGGCGACGCTGCGACTGGCAGCAACGGCCAACAACGTCCGCGCTGCGCGCTGGTCATGGCCGGCGGCACCGGAGGGCACATCTTCCCCGGACTGGCCGTAGCGAACGCCTTGCGCACCCAGGGCTGGACGGTGTGCTGGCTCGGCGGCAAGGGCAATGCGCGTGGCGCGAGCATGGAAAGCCGTCTCGTGCCGCCACAAGGTTTTCAATTTGAGGCCTTGGACTTCTCGGGTGTGCGCGGCAAAGGTGCGATGCCGCTGCTTTTGCTGCCGCTGCGCCTGCTGCGAGCGTTCTGGCAGAGCATCCAGATCGTGCGCCGGGTTCGGCCCGACGTCGTGATCGGTCTGGGCGGTTACATCACGTTTCCCGGCGCCATGATGGCCGTTCTGCTGGGCAAGCCGCTGGTGCTGCATGAACAAAACGCCGTGGCCGGCATGGCCAACCGCGTGCTCGCAGGTGTTGCAGACCGTGTCTACACCGCTTTTCCCGACGTACTGCCCAAGGCGCAGTGGGTCGGCAATCCGCTGCGTCGCGAATTCATCGACCAGCCGCCGCCTGAAAAACGCTTTACCGACCGAACCGGTCCGCTGCGCATTCTGGTTGTTGGCGGCAGTCTGGGCGCCCGCGTGCTCAACGACACGGTTCCCCAGGCGCTGGCGCAGATCGCGCCGGACGCGCGCCCAACGGTGCTGCACCAAAGTGGCGCCAGTCAGATCGACGCACTGCGCGCCAACTACGCACGTGCCGGCGTCGATGCCGAACTCACGCCCTTCATCGACGACATGGCCAGCGCCTTTGCCAACGCCGACCTGGTGGTATGCCGCGCCGGGGCCAGCACCGTCACCGAGATCGCCGCCATCGGCGTGGCCGCATTGTTCGTACCCATTGCGTCGGCCGTGGATGACCACCAGACCCGCAATGCGCGATTCCTGGTCGACCAGGGTGGCGGCTGGCTGATGCCACAGGCCGAGCTGGAGCCACAGCGCCTGGCGCAGTTTTTTCAACAGGCCACACGCGAGAACCTGCTCGCCTGTGCGGCAACGGCGCGGCGCAGCGCCAGGACCGACGCGACAGCGCATGTGGCTCGCGCCTGCGCGGAATTGGTGACATCATGAAATACGCGATCAAGCACATCCACTTCATCGGCATCGGCGGCTCCGGCATGTCGGCCATCGCCGAGGTGCTGCTGGGTCTGGGCTACACCATCTCCGGTTCCGACATTTCCGCCAGTGCCACGCTCTACCGCCTGGGCAGCCTGGGCATGAAAGTGTTCGTGGGCCACGACGCCAGCCATGTCGAAGGCGCCGATGCGGTGGTCACAACCACCGCCGTGCACGAGGACAACCCCGAAGTGATGGAGGCGCGCGCGCGCCAGATCCCGGTCGTGCCAAGGGCCATCATGCTGGCCGAACTGATGCGCCTAAAACAGGGCATCGCGGTGGCTGGAACCCATGGCAAGACCACGACCACCAGCCTGGTGGCCAGCGTGCTGGAAGAAGCCGGCATGGACCCCACGTTTGTCATCGGCGGGCGGCTCAACAGTGCCGGCGCCAATGCCAGGCTGGGCAAGGGCGACTACATCGTGGTCGAAGCCGACGAGTCGGACGCCTCGTTCCTGAACCTGCTGCCGGTGATGGCGATCGTGACCAACATCGACGCCGACCACATGCAGACTTACGGTCATGACTTCGAGCGCCTGAAAACCGCGTTTGTCGATTTTCTGCACCGCATGCCGTTCTACGGCACCGCCATTCTTTGTACCGACGACGCTCCGGTGCGCGACATCCTGCCCCATGTCTCCTGCCCGATCACGAGTTACGGTTTCGGCGAGGATGCCCAGGTCAGGGCCATCGACGTGCGGGCCATTGAAGGACAAATGCATTTCACGGTGCTACGGCGCAACGGCGTCATCCTGCCCGATCTGCCGGTGGTATTGAACCTGGCAGGCGAGCACAACGTGCTCAATGCCTTGTCGGCCATCGCTGTGGCGGTCGAACTCAATATTCCGGACGCCGCGGTGCAAAACGCGTTGGCGCGGTTCCAGGGCGTGGGTCGCCGCTTTCAACGTTATGGTGAAGTACCGGCCGGCCACGGTGGCCAATTCACGCTGGTCGACGACTACGGTCACCATCCGGTCGAAATGGCAGCGACGATCGCAGCCGCACGCGGCGCTTTCCCCGGCCGGCGTCTGGTGCTGGCATTTCAGCCACACCGCTACACCCGCACGCGCGACTGCTTCGACGACTTCGTCAAGGTCATCGGACAGGTCGATTCCGTGTTGTTGTCCGACGTTTATCCGGCCGGCGAGGCGCCCATCGTGGCAGCGGACGGCCGTGCACTGGCGCGCGCCCTGCGCGTGGCCGGGCACGTCGAGCCGGTTTTCATCGATGACATCAAGAGCATGGCGCAGGCCATCATCGACAACAGCCAGGACGGCGATGTGGTGTTGTGCATGGGTGCCGGCACGATCGGTTCGGTGCCAGCCCAGGTGGTCGAACTCGGCACGCAAGCGCAGGAGCAGACGGCATGACACAGACAACAGCTCACGCCATGGGCAAGGTCGCCGTGCTGATGGGCGGGGCCTCGGCTGAACGCGAGATCTCGCTAATGTCGGGTGCCGGTGTGCTGCAGGCATTGTTATCGCGCGGCGTCGATGCCCATGCGTTCGATCCCGCCCAACGCGACCTGCACGCCTTGCGCGACGACGGATTCACGCGCTGCTTCATCGCGCTGCACGGCCGCTTCGGCGAAGACGGCACGGTGCAGGGCGCGCTGGAACTGCTTGGCATTCCCTATACCGGATCGGGCGTCATGGCCAGCGCCATCGCCATCGACAAGATCATGACCAAACGCGTCTGGCTGGCCGAAGGCCTGCCGACGCCTGCGTACCGGCTGCTGCAGGCCGGGCAGTACGAGCGGCCGCAGGTGATCGGCTTGCCCGATGAGTTGGGCCTGCCGCTGATCGTCAAACCGGCACGCGAGGGATCGTCGATCGGCGTGGTGAAGGTGCTGGGGTATTCGCAAATTCAGGCGGCGGTAGCGCAGGCGGCGCAACTCGACAGCGACGTGTTGTGCGAACAGTTCATCAGTGGTGACGAGGTCACCTGCCCGATCATCGGCAGCGGCGCACAGGCACGCGCCTTGCCGGTAATCCGCATCGTTGCGCCCGACGGCAACTATGACTACCAGAACAAGTATTTCACCGACGACACGCAGTATCTGGTTCCATGTGGCCTGCCCGAAGGCGAGGAGAAACACATCCAGGCGCTGGCGCTGCGCGCCTACCAGGTGCTGGGCTGCCGCGGCTGGGGACGTGTCGACGTGATGATCGCCAGCGCCACGCGCCAGCCTTCGCTGCTCGAGATCAACACGTCGCCCGGCATGACCAGCCATTCGCTTGTGCCGATGTCGGCCCGCGCCTCAGGCCTGAGCTACGAAGACCTGTGCCTGCAACTGCTGATGAGCGCCGCACTGGACAACCGGCCGCCAGCGTCGGCTGAGACACAACCCGGCGGGGCACCATGACATGGCAAGCCAACGCAATGGTCCTTCCACTGAATCCAAGGGGCGTGCGCCCGGTGGACTGCGCCGATCCGCGCGAGTCGGGGGACTTGGCGTGAACGATCCGTTGATGCTGCCCTTCGACGTACGCCTGATGCACATGACGGCCAGTGCCCTGTTCGTGATCTTCGTATTGGTCGCAGTGGCGGCCCTGGCGCACTGGATTGCACAGCGGCCGGTATTCGCCATCGCGTCGATCACGGTATCCGGCGACGTGACGCACAACAACGAACCCACCTTGCGCGCCAATGTCACACCGCGCCTCGCCGGCAACTTCTTCACGCTCGACCTGTTACAGGCGCGTCAGTTGTTCGAGGCCATGCCCTGGGTGCGCCACGCGGTGGTGCGCCGGGAGTTCCCCAACCGCCTGCGCGTCGAGTTACAGGAACACCAGGCAGTCGCCTATTGGGGTCCAGAGGAGGACTCGCGCCTGCTCAACAACCACGGTGAGGTATTCGAGGCCAACCTCGGCGAAGTCGAGCATGAGTCCTTGCCCCACCTCAACGGCCCGGCAGGCCAGGAGCCGCAGGTGCTGGCCATGTACCAGGTGCTGCACCCCATGCTTGAGTCGCTGGAACTGCAGCTCGAACAACTCACGCTCAGCGGCCGCGGCGGTTGGACGGCGCAGCTGGACAGCGGGGCGGAGATCGAACTCGGCCGCGGCAGCGATGACGAGGTCATCCAGCGCGCTGCCCGCTTCCTGCGCACGATCACCCAGGTCACCTCACGTTACGACCGCAGGCCGGATGCCGTGGAGTCGGCCGACCTGCGGCATGCAGACGGCTACGCACTGCGTCTGCGTGGCGTCAGTACGGTGGTCACGGATAGTCAGAAGAAATAGCGCAAACAACAGGTATCGATATGGCGAAAGAATACAAGGACGTGGTCGTAGGACTCGACATCGGCACCGCCAAGGTGATGGTGGTCGTGGCCGAGGTCATGCCCGGCGGCAAACTCAAGCTCGCGGGGCTGGGTGTGGCGCCGAGCACCGGCATCCGCCGAGGTGTGGTCGTCAACATCGACGCCACGGTACAAAGCATCCAGCTCGCGCTCAAGGAAGCCGAACTGATGGCCGACTGCAAGATCACGCGGGTCTACACCGGCATCACCGGCAGCCACATCCGCGGCATCAACTCCAGCGGCATGGTGGCGATCAAGGATCGCGAGGTGACGCAGGCCGACGTGGCCCGCGTCGTCGAGACGGCCAAGGCGATCAACATCTCGACCGATCAGCGCCTGCTGCTGGTCGAGCCGCAGGAATTCATCATCGACGGCCAGGACGTCAAGGAGCCGATCGGCATGAGCGGCATCCGGCTGGAGGCCAAGGTGCATATCGTGACCGGCGCGCAGAGCGCGGCCGAGAACATCATCAAGTGCGTGCGCCGCTGCGGCCTGGAAGTCGAGCAGCTGATGCTCAACCCGCTGGCCTCCAGCCTGTCGGTGTTGACAGATGACGAACGCGAACTGGGTGTAGGCCTGGTGGACATTGGCGCCGGCACCACCGACGTGGCGATTTTTGCCAACGGCGCGATCCGGCATACGGCCGTGATCCCGATCGCCGGCGACCTGATCACCAGCGACATCGCGATGGCGCTGCGCACACCGACCAAGGACGCCGAGGACGTGAAAATCGACAGCGGCTGCGCCAAGCAGTTGCTGACCGACGCTGAAACCCAGGTCGAGGTGCCGGGACTGGGCGACCGCGGTCCGCGCCTGCTCAGCCGCCAGGTTCTGGCCGGCGTGATCGAGCCGCGGGTCGAGGAGATCTTCGCGCTGGTGCACCAGGTGATGCGCGACTCCGGTTTCGAGGAAGTCCTGTCCTCGGGCATCGTGTTGACCGGCGGCTCCAGCATCATGCCGGGCATGGTCGAACTCGGCGAAGACATCTTTCTCAAGCCGGTACGCCGCGGCGTACCGAAATACTCCGGCGTGTTGTCCGACATGGTGGCGCAACCGCGCGCCGCCACGGTAATGGGCCTGCTGGAAGAGGCCCGGATGGCGCGCATGCGCGGCCTCAAGGTGGCCCAGAAGAATGGTTCCATGCGAACCGCTTTTGGCCAGGTCAAGGACTGGTTCGTGGGGAACTTCTGATGGCACATACGCAACTGACCTATCACGCGCGCCCATGGGGCGACCGCCAGGACAACCACCTGACCTGGCTCGCCCGCGGCAGCCCCCATGTTCGATGGCGATGCACCAAACCGCCCGATCCGGAAGGCCGGGACACACGATCACTGACAAATCAAGGCAACTGCAACCATTCTTGGAGAACAACATGAGTATTGAAATGATTGAAGAACAGACGTTCAACATGGGCACCCAGATCAAGGTGATCGGAGTCGGTGGCGGCGGCGGCAACGCGGTCGAGCACATGATCGCCTGCGACGTGGGCGGCGTCGAATTCATCTGCGCCAATACCGACGCACAGGCCCTGAGCCGCAGCGCCGCGCACAAGACGATCCAGCTCGGCGTGACCGGGCTGGGCGCCGGCAGCAAGCCGGACAAGGGCCGCGATGCGGCCGAGCAGGCGGTGGACGAAATCCGCGCGTCCATCGAAGGCGCGCACATGTTGTTCATCACCGCCGGCATGGGCGGCGGAACCGGCACCGGCGCAGCACCGGTGATCGCCCGCGTGGCACGCGAAATGGGCATCCTGACGGTCGGCGTGGTCACCAAACCATTCGACTTCGAAGGCGGTCGTCGCATGTTGATCGCCGACAGCGGACTGACCGAACTCGAAGTGAATGTCGATTCGCTGATCGTGGTGCTCAACGAAAAGCTCGAAGAGGTTCTGGGCGATGACATCACCCAGGACGAAGCCTTTGCCCATGCCAACGACGTGCTCAAGAACGCAGTCGGAGGCATTGCCGAGATCATCAATGTTCCGGCCCACATGAATGTCGACTTCGAAGACGTGCGCACCGTAATGGGTGAACCCGGCAAAGCCATGATGGGCACCGCCACCGCTGGCGGCCCTGACCGTGCCCGCATCGCAGCCGAGCAGGCCGTGGCCTGCCCGTTGCTCGAAGGTGTCGATCTGTCCGGCGCCAAGGGCGTGCTGGTGCTGATCACCGCAAGCAAGGGTTCGCTGAAGTTGTCCGAGTCCAAGCTGGCCATGAACACCATCCGCGCTTTCGCTTCGCCGGACGCACTGGTGATCTACGGCACGGCTTACGACGACACACTGGGTGACCAGATCCGCGTGACTGTGGTTGCCACCGGCCTTTCGCGCCAGGGTCAGCGCCGCACCGCGCCTCCGCTGCAGGTGCTGCGCACCGGCACCGACAACGTGCCGTTCCAGATCCCGACCCTGACCAACCAGGTCGCCGGCAACGGCAACGCCAGCGCGGGCTCAGCGCAAGGCGGCAACGGCATCACACAACCCGACTACGGCAGCCTGGGCACGCCGGCCGTCTGGCGCGGTCGTGGCGCGGCTGCGGCCAAGGTGGATGCCTTGTCCAGCGGCGGCATGGACGACTACGAGATCCCGGCATTCCTGCGCAAGCAGGCGGATTAAGCCCTGCCTGACAACGGTTCGTTGCGCTCTTCCTACAATCGGGGGATGCTGCGTCAACGAACCCTCAAGTCCCAGACCCGCGCCATCGGTGTGGGCCTGCATAGCGGACAAAGGGTGGAGCTCACGCTGCGTCCGGCGCCGCCGAACACCGGCATCGTGTTTCGGCGTGTTGATCTTCCGGTGCCGGTCGAGATTCCGATGACGGCCGAATCGGTCACCGATACGCGCATGGCGACCACCGCGTCCAAAGGCAACGCCAAGGTGGCAACGGTCGAGCACCTGATGTCGGCCTGCGCCGGCCTGGGCATCGACAATCTGTTCATCGACATCACGGCCGAGGAAGTGCCGATCCTGGACGGCTCGGCTGCGTCTTTTCTGTTCCTGCTGCAAAACGCTGGCGTGGTCTGGCAGGACGCGGCGCGCCGGTTCATCCGGGTCACGCAGACAGTTGAAATCCGCGATGGCGACGGCGCGACGGTGCGCTGGGCACGACTGGCGCCCTATTACGGATATCGGCTGAGTTTCGAGATCGTGTTCGACCACCCGGCGGTCGACTCGACCGGCCAGCGCGTAAGCTTCGACATGGGGACGGGGTCGTACTCTCGCGATATCGCGCGGGCACGTACTTTTGGTTTCACCCGCGACGTCGAGACCATGCGCGTGAACGGGCTGGCGCTGGGCGGCGGCCTGGACAACGCTATCGTGATGGACGACTACAAGATCCTCAACGCGGGTGGTCTGCGCTACGACGACGAGTTCGCCAAACACAAGATCCTGGACGCTATCGGCGACATGTACATGCTGGGCATGCCGCTACTGGCGGACTACACCGCATTTCGTTCCGGCCACGAGTTGAACAACCGCCTGGCGCGTGCGCTGATGGCGCGCAAGGACGCCTGGGAGATCGTCACCTTTGACGACGAGGCACTGGCACCGCCGGGCTTTGCGCAACTCGCGCCGGCCTGGTAATAGCGGGTTGCCCCGCCCCGCTCTGTCAACATGATCCTCTTCCGCTGGCTGATTCCCACCCTGTTTGTCGTCGCCGGACTGCTGTTCACTGCTTTTATGCTCACCGGCAACCCGCGTTACAAGCAACTCGGCATGCGCGTGCTGCTGACCTCGCTGTTTGCGGCGTTCGGTTTCTTTGCGGTGCTGATCGCCATCAACCTGACGGAGTAGACCGCGCACGCCGCAAGTTGCCCGCTGCGCGGCAACAAAGGCTATAAGATGGTCACGACGCACCTGCCAGGACCAAAGCGCACAATAGGGCTGGGTCTGCACATCGCAGACATCGTAACCACCGAACATTGCCGGTAGCCAAGCCAGCGTGCAGGACAAGACACCATGGTCAGACTTCAATTCTCCATCGAACTCGGATACGAGATCGACCCACCGGGCTGCGATTTCATCTTCAGCATTCACGCGGCCCGTACCGCCCACCAGACGGTCATAGGCGAAACGCTGTATGTCAGCCAGCCGCTGGCACAAAATCTGTACACCGACCCGGTTCACCACACGCGCTATCTGCGGCTCATGGCGATGCCGGGCCCGCTCACCGTGCGTTATGAGGCGACGGTCGAGTTAAACCACTACCAGGCCGATCCCGCACAACTGGGCGAGGTCGCCGTGGCGGATTTGCCAGGGTCGGTATTGCCGTACCTCTATCCCAGCCGCTATTGCCAGTCGGACCGGCTGCTGCGTTTCGCCTTCAACGAGTTCGGCCACCTGTGGCATGGCTACAGCCGCGTTCAGGCGATCCGCGACTGGGTTATTTCACGCGTGAAGTTCCGCTCCAACTCGTCGGACGTCAACACCTCGGCCATCGACACGCTGGTCGAAGGTACCGGCGTGTGCCGCGATTTCGCCCACTTGATGATTGCCTTGTGCCGCGCGCTGAACATCCCGGCGCGGTTTGCCACCGGCATCGATTACGGCGCCGATCCGGCCCTTGGGCCCACCGATTTCCACGCCTATGTCGAAGTCTTTCTGGCGGATCGCTGGTACATGTTCGACGCCTCGGGCGTGGCCATTCCGATGGGTTTTGTGCGGTTCGGCACCGGGCGTGATGCCGCCGACTCGGCATTTGCCACCATCTTCGGCGGCGTGCGTGGCAGCGCACCGATCATCCAGATCCAGGCCGTGCCCAACACCCAAGGTCAGCTGGTGATACCTCAGCACGTGCCTTTTGCGCTGTCCACCGACGGCCAGCAAAATCTGCTGTAAGCGTGGCGTGGATCAGGGCCGGATCTGGCGATCGGCAGCGACGGCCAACGCGCGCAACTGATGTGCCTTGCCTGCATGGGCGTGGGTGATCGCCATGCCCAGTGCATCTGCCGCGTCGGTGCCGGGCAGGCCGGGCAGCGCCAGCAGCCGCCGCACCATTTCCTGTACCTGGGTCTTCTGCGCCCTGCCGTAACCCACCACGGCCTGCTTCATCTGCAGCGCCGTGTATTCGGCCACCGGAAGGTCGCGCGAGACCAGCGCCGTGATGCAGGCACCCCGCGCCTGCCCCAACAGCAAGGTGGATTGCGGATTGACGTTGACAAAAACAATCTCGACGCAGGCGCAGTCGGCCTGGTAACGCTGCGCCACTTCGCAGACACCGTCGAACAATAGTTTGAGTCGCCCAGGCAGCGCACTGTGCGCCGGCCCCACGGTGCTGATGGTGCCGCTGGCAACGTAGGACAGGGCCGAGCCCTGCACATCGATGACGCCAAAACCCGTCGTGCGCAGGCCGGGGTCGATACCGAGAATTCGCATGGGCCGGGCCTACAGGTCGAAGTACCAGCGCACCGAATGGAAAAATACCGGCGCCGCAAAACACAGGGCGTCGACCCGATCGAGCAGGCCGCCGGCACCAGTGACACCTTCACCCCGGCTGCCCCAGTTCGGAATGCCCCGATCGCGCTTGATCGCCTTCATCACCAGATGACCCAGTGAACCGGCGGCGCAGGCCACCAGAGCCATGGCCAGCGCCTGGCCCGGCTTGAACGGCGTGATGCCCGCAAGCAGCCCGCCGAGCAGCGCTGCCACGCCGACGCCGATACACCAGCTCATCCAATTGAAGCTGCTGCTGATGGCCGGCGCCGTCGGTGCGCGGCGCAGCCGGCGGGCCGCGATGTGCTGCACCAGCATGCAGGTCTGCACCACCAGCACCAGGAAGAAGACCAGGAACGCGCCGCGGTCGCGGTAGCCTGGGAAATCCAGCAGCAGCAAAGCGGGCACATGGCTCATGCCGTAGATGCACACCATGATGCCCCATTGCAGCTTGGCGTTGCGCTCGAGAAAACGCTGCGGGTCATTGGCCAGTGCGCTGACGACCGGAATCGCCAGAAAAACATACACCGGAATGAAGACGGTGAACAAATCGAAAAGTCGCGTGCCGACCAAGGTGTATTGCAGCGGCAGAATCACGAAAAACGCCAGCACCAGGCTGCGGTGGTCGCCGCGGCGGGTAGGCGACAAGGTCATGAACTCGCGCAAGGCGAAAAACGAGACCAGTGCGAACAACACGATCGCCCCCATGTCACCAGCCAGCCAGCCGACCCAGAACACGATCACCATGAACCAGCTGCTGCGCAACAGGTGATTCGCATGCGCCAGCGATTGGCGACGCGCCTCGCCGGCCGTGTCGTCGCCATGCTCGCGCAACGACAATACCAGCAGCAGCACCGTGGCGACGAACAAGCAGCCGAACACGAACAAGAACATGGCACCCACCTGTTCGGTCGCGGTGAGGCTGCTCAGGTAACGGTTCATGGCCGCAATTCCAGTACGGGCGCGGGCACGGGATTGTGAGCGGGGGGCGTCAGCCGCATCACATCAGACCTCGCGCAAGTCCACAACGGCTTGCCGCGCCCGGATCAGGAATTCCTTGCGCGGTTCGCCGTCGCCCAGAGCAACCGGTGCACCGAACGTGACCGAACACAGAACCGGTACCGGCACGACCTCGCCCTTGGGCATGACACGCTGCACATTGTTGATCCAGGCTGGCACCAGCACCACATGCGGGAAACGTTGCGCCAGGTTGTACAGGCCGGCCTTGAACTCCTGCGGTTCCTCGGAATGCCCGCGCGTGCCTTCTGGAAACAGGATGATCGAATCACCCCGCTCGAGCGCATCGACCAGCGGCTCGAGTGGATCCTGGTCGGCTGTGCGCTCGCGTGACACGTAGATGGCGTTGAACACGGCTGTCGTGATCCAGGCGCGAAACGGCGTTTTCGTCCAATACTCCCGAGCCGCGATCGGCCGGGTCAGGGTGCGCAACACCTGTGGCAGCGCGGCCCAGATCAGCAGCAGATCGGCATGGCTCTGGTGGTTGGCGAAGTAGATGCGCTGCTCAGCCATGGGCGGGCAGCCATGCCAGCGTGCCTGGGCACCGGTGAGCAGGCGGATCAGACCGAGCAGGAAAAGACCCATCAACTTGGCACGCATGGCAACGATGATACAGAGCACCTGTGCAGGCGAATCACGGCAGCTGGGCGTGCGGCATGCGGGCGACGATGGTCGAAGCGCGATGGGTCAGATAGGCTGACTGGGACAGTTTCTCGAAATACTTGGGCCGCGGCAACATCACCGCCAGGCGTGCTGCCTCGTAGGCACTCAGACGCGCCGCCGGCTTGCGAAAGTAATGCTCGGCGGCGGCCTGTGCACCGAACACCCCCGCACCCCATTCGACATTGTTCAGATAGATTTCCAGGATTCGCTGCTTGTCCAGCAGCAACTCCAGCAGCAGCGTCAGCACCAGTTCCTGGCCCTTGCGCAACAAGGTGCGCTCGCCGGACAGGAACAGGTTCTTGGCCAGCTGCTGCGTGATCGTGGAGCCGCCAATCACCTTGGGTGCACGCGGATTCTTGGCGCTGCTTGCGGCGGCTGCGCGACGCTGCGCCTGCTCCTCGGCACGGCTGTTCTTGGCCCAGGCCTTCTCGATCGCATCCCAGTCGACACCATCATGGTCGGCATAACCGTCGTCTTCGGAGGCAATCACCGCGCGCTTGAGGTTGTCGGATATCTGCGCATACGGTACCCACTGCTGGCGCCAGGGCAACTCACCTTTGAGGTTGGCAATGCGCCAGGCCTCGGAACGCTGGAACGCAGTCGACTGCGGATCGATCACCACCATGGCGGCGATACGCACGACGAAAAACAACTGCAGAAGCAGCATCGCCAGAACGACCAGGCCTATCCAGCGCCAAAGCGGCTTCACGTCACTTCCCCATGACCTTGGCTTCGAGCATCTCGTCGCGCGTGAATTTGAATCGGGACACCAGCACCAGCTGGTCGGCACCAAGCCGCATCTCGTCGCTGAAACTGCCGAACGGGCCGGCCGAGCGGGCAATCATCTCGGCCCGACGGTCCAGCAAGGCAATGCCGGAGCTGTCGACCACCTCGGTGCCCATCACCTGCCCGTCATGGTTGACCGTAATCAGCATGGTCAGCTCGCCATACAGCTTTTTTCCGCCCGCGGTCGGGAAGTTGGTGGTGCCCATGTCCTCGATGAGTCGGCGCATGGTGTCGTAGTACACGGCGTAGGGAACTTCGCGCGTGGCCGGGCTCACATAACGCTTCTTCGGACGCGCGTTTTCTTCCTTGATGCGCCGCTCGATCTCAGCCAGCAACTTGATCAGTCGCCGGCGCTTTTCCTCGCGGGTTTCCTGCTCGATGGTTGTCGACGGGTTATGCGGATCGGGCGGGCGCAAGGCCGCCAACTGGGTCCGCACCTGGGCCAGCATGATCTGCTGCTGTTCGAGCAGGGTCTGGGTGTTGCGCTGGGTCTGCTCCTCAAGCGTATCGCCGATCGACACCATTGCCGACGCGGGCAACGGCGTGGTGGCACGCCCCTTGTCGAGCTCGCCGCCTCCAGACATGTTGGCCTGCGCCAGCGCCTGGGCCTTGTCCGGCTTGTCGTTGGTCCGGGCATTGACCAGGATCACTTCCAGTGGCGAATCCTCGAACACCCGGTTGAATCGCTCGGGGTCCACAAAGCGCACCGTCAGCAACGCAGCATGGACGACGAGCGAGGCGCCTAGCGCCAGTTGCAGGGTGGTGAGTGTTCGCAGCAGCTTCACGACTTTGAATTATCGCCGCCCGCGGGTCTCGCATCTGCTCCCTCGTCCATGTCGACGGCAATCGCAATCGGACCGGCCACCGCTTCCTCATCGCCCTCGTCTTCGGCACTGTCATCCGGGGCATGGTCGCCGGTCTGCATCACCGCATCCAGCCGCTCAATCACGGTGGCGGAGACGTCCAGCGCGATCGTGTCGAGGTCGCCCAGGCGTACCCGCACCCGGGCGCCGCGCGGCAGATCACGCCCTCCCAGTACCGGCAGCACCAGCGGCAAGGTCTCGGCGCGCACCATGTTTTCCTTGAACACCGCCGCATCGAGTTCGGTGATGTGGTTCTGCGCCAGATATTGCAGCGTCCAGAAACGTTCCATCGCACCCTGGAACGAACCGTAGGCCGCATAGGCCGCGTCGAAGGCAGAGATGATCGAGAACAACTCGGCGTCCTTGGGCTTGAATGGCGCCACCAGTGCCGCCGTCCTGCCATGACGCGCGCAGGCAATGATCTGCCACTGGTTGACCAGGTCGGTGTAGCGCCGCAACGGCGACGTGCTCCATGCGTAGCTGGGCACACCGATGCCGGCATGCGGCAAGGCCCGCGTACCCATGCGCACCTTCACGCCCGGCGCCAGGCTGGCCTGGCTGCGGTAGATACCGGGCACACCGAGTTCGGCCATCCAGTTACCCCAGGTGCTGTTGGCCAGTATCATCGCCTCGGCCACGATCAGGTCCAGCGGCGCGCCACGCTGGCGCACCGAGATCTCTACCGATTCGTTGCCTTCGGGCACGCCACCGTTGTTGCCGATCAGGCGGAAGTTGTAGTCAGGCCGGTTGAATGTCTCCGGTTTGCCCCGCACCAGGATGCGCTGCGCCTTCAGGTGTTCGGCGAGGCGATACAGGAAGGCCAGTTGCGTGCGCATCCCGGGCGCCAGGGGGTCGGCGCCTTGCGCATGCTCAAACTCCGGCTGCTGCAACCAGACCGTGGTCACGATCTCGTCAAGCTGGTCGTGGCGCAGGTTGGCGGCAATCGGCACCCGCTCAAGCCGGGTCTCACTGCCCGTGATCTCCAGCGTCGCCTCATCGAACGTCACGTAGAGCGAGACCGCCGGACAATCGCGTCCCTCGAGCAAGGTATAGGTCTGCACCACCTCATCGGGCAACATCGTGACCTTGAAACCCGGCATATATACAGTGGACAGGCGCGCGCGGCCAAGCTGGTCGATCGCGTCTCCCGGTTGTACGGCCAGTCCGGGCGCTGCAATATGCACACCCAGCACCACCTTTCCGCTGCCCAGGCCCTGCAGACTGAGTGCGTCATCGATCTCGGTCGTGGCCGAATCGTCGATGGAGAACGCCTGAACCGGCGCCAGCGGCAATTCGTCGCGAATGGCGCTGGCCTGCAGCGCAGGGAAATCAATACCTTTGGGGAAATTCTCGAACAGGAAACGGCGCCAGTGGAACTGGTAGGCCGAGTCGATCGCGCCGGCTTGCTGCAACAAGTGCAGTGGTGCCAGCTTCGTGGCGCGCGAGGCTTCAACCACGGCCTTGTACTCGGGCGCGTTCTTGTCCGGCTTGAACAGGATCTTGTAAAGCTGTTCGCGCACCGGGTCCGGGCATTGGCCGGCACCGAGTTCCGTCACCCATGACGCGATCTGCTCCAGAACCTGTTTTTTCTTCTCGATCGCCGCCAGCGCCAGGGCCAGCACATCCGCGCCGGCCTTGCGAAACCGGCCCTTGCCGGAACGCCGGAAGTAGTGCGGCGCTTCGAACAGGGAGATCAGCGCGCCGACCTGCTGCTCGAGCGTGGCCTGGTCGCTGAAGTATTCCCGCGCCAGATCGGCAAACCCGAACTCTTCCTCGGGTGCAAACTCCCAGGCCATATCGAGCTCGATACTTTCGCTGATTTCACGCGCAGCGGCCATCAGCGTAGCCGGCGCCGGCTTCTCGAACGTGACCAGCATATTGGCGGCCTTGACCTTGGCGCGTTTCCCGCTGTCGAGCTCCACCTGGGCCGACGAATCGGTCTGCGACAACACCCGGCCGGTCAAAAACTTGCCGGCTTCTTCAAACAATGCATACATGGCCGGTATTGTCTCTGCAAACTTCCGCGGCCCCGAAGCCCGGGGGGCTCAGGCCAAGTCCAGAAAACGCATGACGCCATCCACATGCTCCGCGAAATCGCTCAGGCCGTGGTCACTGCCATCGAGCAGGCGCAGCTGCACGCCCGGATAACGGGCGGTCATTTCCTGCCAGTCCAGCACTTCGTCTCCTTTGGCGGCCAACAGGTAATAACGCTGCGGCTGCGTCGGACCCTTCGCCTCCAATGCCCGCAGTTCGTCGACAAATCCGGGCTCGAACACCAGGCGCAGGCTCGGGTCATGCCAGGCGGCATGGCTGCCGATCTGCGTTGCAAGGTCGCGCGCCGCATGCACTGCCGGGTTGAGCAGCACGGTCTTGCATACGCCCTGCTCTGCCAGCCATGTGGCGTAGAAGCCACCGAGCGAGGACCCCACCACCGCCATCGACTGGCGCGGCCATGCGCGGATACCGGCCTGCACCATGTCGATGGCCAGGCGCGGAGACATCGGCAATTGCGGGCACCACCAGGTCACGCCGGCATGATCGCGCGCGACACGCTGCGCCATCATGCGCGACTTGGCCGAATCGGGCGACGAGCGGAAACCGTGCAGGTACAGCAAATGGGTCGTGCGCGTCGGGCTGGTCATGCCGCAATCATAGGCATGCCGTGCGAGTGATACGCCCAGCCGGGGATAATCCGCCATGGCCGCTGTATTTGATAAGCCGTCCCTGTGGCGCCGCATCGTCCCGCTGTTCAGCGGATTTGATGCCCTTTTGTTTATCGCCGTGCTGGTGCTGGCCGGCGCTGGCTTGCTGACCATGTATTCGTCCGGGTTCGATCACGGTACGCGCTTCAACGACCACGGACGCAACATGCTGATAGCGGCCGGCATCATGTTTGTCGTGGCACAGATTCCACCGCAACGCCTGATGACCGTCGCGGTGCCGTTGTACGTGGCGGGGGTCGCGCTGCTGGTGGCCGTGGCACTGTTCGGCATCACGCGCAAGGGAGCGACCCGCTGGCTCAACCTGGGCGTCACGATCCAGCCCAGCGAAATTCTCAAGATCGCCATGCCGTTGATGCTGGCCTGGTGGTTCCAGAAGCGCGAGGGTCAGTTGCGTCCGCTCGACTTCGCCGTCGGCGCCATTTTG
>JBBQJP010000060.1:0-26163 GCA_038326025.1 Burkholderiales bacterium | reverse complement strand
GTGTGAGGGGGTGAAGTTAACGTCCTGCCGGTCACCGTGACCGAGCCAGCAAACGGGGCGTTCAGGCCTCCGTCACGCCGCGATCAGGGTGGGGGAATTTGGGGTGGCCATAAGTGGGGGAAATTGGGTGGCCATCGGGGAATTCAGTTCTGAAAAACAAGATTGTTATTGCGCATTTGACTGCTTCCATGGTGGCCACGGCGCAGGCACCATGGCACCAAGTTACAACCGAAAGACCGATCGCTGTGAAAGGACAAACCAAGCATTGGGGTAACCGATTCAGAAGCTCGTTACCCACCCGCGACGCATTGTCAGCCCATCCCTGGCTGCGGCCGGTTGGAGACAGGTTGCTCGACCCGCAGCTTTGGAGGTTTCAGCACGAAGCGGTTGCTCGCGGCGTGGCAGTTGGCACCTTCTGGGCCTTTGCAATTCCGTTGGGCCAAATCGTGGCGGCCGCAGCCCATTGCACCCTGTGGCGCGCCAATATACCGGCCGCCGCAACCGTGACACTGGTCACCAATCCGCTGACGCTCGGTTTCTGGCTTTGGCTGGCCTATCAACTGGGTGCGCTGGTTCTGGGCCAACCCATGGCCCCGGTCGCCCCAAGCGGCTCAGCCACACCATCTTGGCTCGCCGAGTACGGGTGGCCCACCGTGGTAGGCATGGGCATGTTCGCCACTGGCGGCGCTGCATTGGGTTATGTTGGGGTCAAGCTGATCTGGCGCCTGCGCATCTGGCTAAAGCGGCGTGCGCGTCGGTGAGACCTTGTAACGCGGCACTTGTGCAGGGCATCAAGGCCGTGGCGCCTTTGCAAGTGGTTGGCACGGCCTGCACGGCCTGCAGGGTATGAGGCCAAACCCAAAAAGATGAGCTGCGCCGCTTGAGGCTCACTATTTTCCGAAGTGTGTGTACTTTAAATGCTGCTTTTTCATGGGCATTTTTATGTGTATTCTTGGCCCCGTTCGTTCACTTAGTGGGGATTGCATGAAGCGCTTATTTTCTCTCTTGGCCGTGGTCTTTTTCGTTGCCCTTTCAAGTGTGGCCACTTCTGCGGAGGCCGCAAAACGCATGGGCTCCGGCAAATCTATGGGCACGCAACGTCAGGCCATGCCGGACAAGGCGCCTACCACGTCCGCACCGACCGCGGCTGCAACACCTGCGGCCGGTGCTGCGGCGGCAGCCCCTTCGCGTTCATGGATGGGGCCAGTTGCAGGGATCGCCGCTGGACTGGGCTTGGCGGCTTTGGCCTCCCACCTGGGCTTTGGCGATGAGTTGGCATCCATGGTGATGATGGGCTTGCTGGCCGCAGCGATCATGGTTGCGATTGGATTCTTCATGCGCAAGCGCGCGGCCGCGCAGAAGTCCGTGACTGGGCCAGGGGGCTTGCAGTACGCGCACGTGAACCCTGCTACCGCACGCGATGCCGACAACAGAGGTGAACACAATGTGCCGGCCTATAAGGTATTGATGCCCGCAAATAGTGCCAGCGCTACCCACTTGGGTATCGGTTCGGGCATCGACGGGTCAAGCGCAAGCCGGATTCCAGCCGACTTTGACAGCGCAGCCTTCGCGCGCAATGCCAAGGTCAACTTCATTCGCTTGCAAGCCGCCAATGATGCAGGCGACCTGGACGATATCCGTCAGTTCACCACGCCTGAAATGTTTGCCGAGCTCAAGTTGGAAATTGCTGATCGCGGCACTGCGATCCAGAAAACCGACGTTGTGAACATCAACGCTGAAGTAATCGAAGTGAACGAAGACGCAGATCGCTACCTGGTCAGTGTGCGTTTCACGGGCATGATCCGCGACGGCACCGGTGAGCCGGATGAGTCATTCGACGAGACCTGGCATATGAGGAAGTCACGTCAGGGCAGCAGTGGTTGGGTGCTGTCTGGAATTCAGCAATTGCCGTGAGTCGGACGACTACTTCCCGCTACTACTGTCTATAGCAGGCGGTGTTGCGGTCGGGGTGAGGGCCCAGGTGATTGGCTATGTACTGGACCCCAACCGATCCGCTAGTTCAAAAATTCTACCCATGAGTGCGGGTTCGAATCGTTTGGCGATCTCATCGCCACATTGCCGACTGTCGACCTGCACCCGCACCCGCACCTTCAACGACCGCTTCGGAGCAAGTAGATCGAAAAGTCGTATGACCGGATCCAGTCTTCTGGAGTCTGTCAACTTGCTCGGCAGCAGACCGTCAAAATTGAACGTCGGGTATGAGAAATTCGAGTACCTAGGTTGCAGCGTGTCTGGTCGTTCACCAACGGCAGGTTCCGGGCAGTCAATTTGCCACCAATGCGCGGGTCGTTGGCGAAACACACGGTCCACAGGGCGCACGACCGTCTGGTCAATGCGCCGGGCACCGCATGACGGGCAGAACCCCCGGCGCCTGCAGGAGAACGCGACCAGATAGTCGTGCCCGCAGTCCTCGCACCACAGCCATTCACCGTGGTCGTTGCTCCAGCTTCTCAAGTAAAAAATTGATCAGTACGCGAACCCGGAGAGGCATGTGGCGGTTCGCCTGAAATAGCATCGAAAATGGCCGGGATGCGCCACTGAACGCTTGCAATACCTCCTCCAGCGAGCCTTGCCGCAGGTCATCCTCGACCATGAATCGGTAGGTCTGCAGCAACCCGGCGCCGCTTCTGGCCAACGTTACCGTTCCAAGGATGTCGTCAGAGCAACAGACGCCACCTCTGGTCACCAAATCAAAGTCTCCTGATGGTTGCCGCAACAACCATGGCATCACTTGTCCTGTGCTGGGCAAGAGAAACTGGATGCAGTCGTGCGTCTGCAGTGATTCCAGCGACGTGGGTTCGCCGTGCCGTTGCAGGTACTTGGGGGTTGCCACGACCACCAACTGCGCATCTTCCAGTTTGCGCGCGACGAGTCCCGAGTCCGGCGGTGCGCGCGCCCGCACAGCCAGGTCAAAATCATCGGCTGTGAAGTCGATGTTCCGGTTGCTCAGTTGTATGTCCAGTTCTATGGCTGGATATTTTTCCCTGAAGGCGGGTAATAGCGGCAATACGCGGTAGTGACCGTACGATGTGGGAAGACTGAGGCGCACCTTGCCAGAGGGGAGCTTTTGGTCGCTGGTAACCTCTCGCTCGGCTTCAATCAGCTCGCCAAGTGCCTGGCGACAGCGTTCATAGTAGGCATGGCCACTCTCGGTCAGCCGGACCTGGCGCGTTGTCCGCACCAACAAGCGAACCCCCAGTCGCTCTTCCAGCCGTGAAACAGAGCGACTGACTGCTGCGGGCGTGAGTCCCACCGCATGCGCCGCCGCCGTGAAACTTTGCAGCTCGGCGGTGCGGCAAAAAAGCTCAATGCTTCCAAGATTCTGGTCATCAAAGTGGCGGCTCATTAATGCGCTCCATGTAAATAGTGATTCAAATAATCTCATATTTATCAAATGCAACGCCGCCAATAATATTCAGGTTCTTACTTTTCAACCCAGGATGAACATGAAACTTTATTTCTCTCCAGGCGCTTGCTCGCTGGCCCCTCACATCGTCTTGCGTGAAGTGGGGGCCGCTTTTTCGCTGGTAAAGGTTGACACCGGCACGCACCGCACAGCGACGGGCGCCGACTATTACGACTTCAACGTGAAGGGACAGGTCCCGTTGCTAGAGCTTGACGACGGAACCCGCCTGAGTGAGGGCCCGGTCATCAGCCAGTTCATCGCCGACCAAGCTGCCAACACCTCCTTGATGCCAGCTGCGGGCAGCGTGGCGCGCTACCGGGTGATGGAGTGGTTGAACTACGTTACGTCAGAAGTTCACAAGTCATTCACGCCCTTGTTCAATGCCGCGTTCAACGCCAGCGCCAAAGAACTGCACGCCCATCTGCTGCGCAAGAAGTTCGAATGGATTGACAGCCAGCTGTCCGGCAGCAAATACCTGACAGGTGAAGCGTTCACCGCCGCAGATGCATACCTCTTCACTGTCACGGGTTGGGCAAAGCATGTGCAGCTGGGTATTGCCGGTTTACCGCACCTGCAACGTTTTCTGGTTGACGTTGCCGCACGGCCTGCTGTGCGCGAGGCCATGAAGGCAGAGGGCCTGTTGGCGTAGCGCGGAGCCCATGCGTACACCGGCTCCAGGGGACATCGCAATGTCAGCACCCACCGCGCTCACAAAACTACTCGCCATACGGCACCCTGTGCTCCTGGCACCCATGGCCGGCGTCAGTGGCGGCCTTCTGGCAACGGCAGTCAGCCGTGCAGGTGGGCTGGGTCTTTTGGGAGCGGGCTACGGCGACAGCCAGTGGCTCGCGCATGAGCTCGCACTGTGCGATGGGGCTCCGTTTGGGGTCGGCTTCATCACGTGGGCGCTACAGGCACAACCTAGCCTCCTTCGCCAGGCATTGAATGCGAAGCCGCAAGCGATATTTCTCTCTTTTGGCGCAATCGACCGGTTTGCTGCGCAGGTACGCGACGGCGGTGCGGTGCTGGTGGCCCAGGTGCAGACGGTTCGCCAAGCCTACGAGGCCGTCGCGCAGGGCGCACAGGTGATCGTGGCGCAGGGCGGTGAAGCCGGTGGCCACGGTGGTCTGCGCGGAACGATGGCACTCGTGCCGGCTATCGTCGACGCGGTGGGCCCCGTGCCCGTCGTTGCGGCAGGAGGCATCGCTGACGGACGCGGACTGGCTGCTGCAAAAATGCTCGGCGCCACAGGCGTCGTGTGCGGCACGGCCTTCTATGCAGCGGTGGAATCCCTGGCACACGTTCACGCCAAACAACGACTGGTCGCGGCCAGTGGCGACGACACGGTCAAGAGCCCCCTATTCGACATCGTCCGAGGCCGGGATTGGCCTCAGGGTCCCTGGCAACTCAGGACCCTGCGCAATCGATTCTCGGAGCGATGGGGCGAAGCGATCCCTGGGCTGCGAGACGCAATCGTGCAGGAGATGGGCGACTACCAAGTCGCACAACTTGCGGGCGACTTCGACACCGCTGCAACCATTGCCGGCGAGGCCGCCGACATGGTCCGATCTATCGAACCGGCCGCCAAGATCGTTCAGTCGATGGTCGACCAATGCAAAGCCTTGCTGCAACGAGTCAGCTAACACCACCCTTTCAGTTTTCAAACCAGGAATAGCTATGCCATACGTCAATATTCAGATCACCCGCGAGGGCGCAAGCGCGGAGCAGAAAGCGGAACTGATACGCGGTGCCACCGACCTGTTGGTCCGCGTGCTCAACAAGAACCCGGCGACGACCTTTGTGATCATCAATGAGGTCGAAACCGACAACTGGGGCGTCGCCGGCCAGACCGTTACCTCCATGCGCCAGTCCGAAGCTACGGCGCGGGCAATGGCTCTACCTGCCGCTGATCAGCGCGCCGCGCCATGAACACGCACTTCACTGCAGTGACAGCGGTCCTGAACGACTACTTCGACGGTCTGTACCGCAGCGATTCGAAAATCCTGCGACGGGTCTTTCACCCCTCGGCACTCTACGCCTGCGCGACCGACGGTACCCTGCTCACCCTGCGGATGGACGCGTATTTTCCCATCATTGACAAGCGGCCCTCTCCAGAGAGCCGCGGGGACCCCAGGACAGACCGCATTGTGGCCATCGAGTTCGCAGGGCCCGTCACCGCCCTGGCACGCGTGGAATGCGCCATCCTGCCCAAGCGTTTCATTGACCTGCTTACGCTGGTCCACATCGATGGGCGCTGGCAAGTGATCTCGAAAGTCTTTCACTACGAGTTGGAACAAAGCCTTCGGATCGACTGAAACACCTGCGACCGGAAACACGCGTGGCGACCATGCCGCAAACGGATAGTGCGTACAAGGGGCCTTATGTCAGCATCGAAACAGTCGGAGCGAGCTGAAACCGAGCCGATGAGCGCAGATCGAGGCTGCGATCTGGTTGCGCCGGCCCGACCCATCGTGGTTCCTGTTGGCACGCCGCTCTGCGCTATCACTACACATGACATCCGTGGGAGCATCATCGTGAGCCATCGAGTCTGCGACGTTTGTGTTCGGGCACCGCCCTGCCTTTCGCCGCCCTTGTCTGACAATCTACCCCATGCCGACCGCAGGTCGGCACTAACTTGATATGCAATGAACCTCAAACTCTCAGGCCTGCACGCCGTCGTCACCGGCGGCTCCTCCGGCATAGGCGCGGCCATCGTGCGCGTGTTGGCCGAAGAGGGCTGCAAGGTGTCGTTTTGCGCTCGCGGCCAAGCCGGCATCGACAATGCGCTTTCAGCATTGGTCGGTGAGTCGGCTTTGCGGGGCCTGGTGCAAGGCACGGCCCTGGACGTTGGCGACACGCTGCGGCTGACGCAGTGGTTCGCGGAACTCGGCCCGTTTGACATCTTTATCCCGAATGTCAGCGCGCTGTCGGGCAACTGGGACGACGCCATCGCCACCGATATGCGCGCCACCAGTGCCTCCACCGAGGCCGCACTGCCTTTGATGGCCGGCTCGGCTCATGGCGCCATCACTTATATCGGCTCCAAGGCCGGCTCGCTGGCGGCCCCCGGCTCGGCCGCGTACGGTGCCGCGAAAGCCGCGATGGCCCACTATATGAAGTCGCTGGCCTTGCAGCTGCTGCCCGCCATTCGGGTCAATACGGTTTCGCCCGGCGACACGCTGGCCGAGGGCGGCATCTGGGACCGGGTCAGACTGAACGACGCTGAGAAATATCAAAAGGTCGTGAGTCGCAACCCAATGGGCAGGCTGGCCAGCGCGGAAGAAGTCGCCCGCGTTGTCGCCTTTGTCTCCAGTCCGGCCGCCAGCTTTGTGGCCGGGGCGAATTGGTATGTGGACGGCGGCTCGGTCGCACATGTGCAAATTTAAAGTCGCGCCTGGCGTCACAGCGGCCCTGATCGCCGGGTCGCTTAACCTGTCACGGGTCGGCAGCCTCAGGCCGCTTTCAGCGCCTGGCCACGGGCTGGCGCCCGAGGCGGTGCCCGGGCCTGCAGACCCAAGTGCGTGAGGATCTTCTCGATCACCAGCGGTTCCAGGATCGCCGCAATGATCTTGAGCTGGCCCCGAGGCCGCCGGCGGTGTCCGACGACTCCTGTCCGGATGCAGGTGGTCCGTCCAGCGATTTCATCGTCGCATTGCCGACAGCCGACTTGTACCCTCAGCGACAGCTTTGGAGCATGCAGATCGAAAAGTCGAATGGCCGGACCCAGTCTATGACAGCCTGCCAGCCTGGCACGGGGCCAAGGCCCCCGGCGACAGACAAGTACGCAGCGTTTGCCGTCATACGCCATGAGCCAGAAATTTCAGACGAGTTCTCCTGAGCGGTCATTGCCGGCGCTGATCCAGTTGGGGCATTCGTCGGTCCCTGAAAATCAGGAGCAGTCGTTCAATCGGAGACGCCAGCTTTCTTGGCTGACTGGCTCGCGACGTGGCAAATGCCGATGGCTTGTGGGGCGCCAGAGCGCGGCAAAGCGCTTGTGGCGCGTTGCGAGCAATGATTTCCCAGCTGAGTCGATGCGAAGCAAAGTCAGTCGAAGGGTTCGTCGCCAGCAAGTGCCCGGCGTCATGGGTCGCCTGGCCTCGGTGGTGGCGCGCGAATCAACTGGCCGCGCACAAATGTTTCAAGGACGATCATTTGCCCGCCGCAGTGCGCGCAGAGGAAGGTTGGTCGCGCCAGTTCACAGGACACACCGGCAGGTTTGGATTCGGCTACTGCGGCAGGTTCAACATGCAGAAGCTCGCGCGCCAGCGCGAGTTTCTCCCTGTGCCCGTTGTTGGCGATCAGTCCAAAGTGGCGGATGCGGTGAAACCCTGCGGGCTGTGACTTCATGGGGCTCAATGGGGACGTCGAGCACATCCTGTGTGACGCAATCGCCGAGCTTCCAAGCGATGAATGCGAAACCTTTTCCGGCCACCTGGGTGCCGCCTCCAACCGCGTCGCCGCGGCCGACACCGCTTATCCGCACCGTGACCTCGAATTCGTCATCAACTTGCACACACGCTGGCGCGAGGCGAGTGATGACCAGAAGTGCATTGGCTGGGCGCGCGACCTCTTCGACGCACTGGCGCCGCACGCCACTGGCGGCGTCTACGTGAACTTTATGCCCGAGGACGAAACCCAGCGCGTTGCCGCCGGCGCCTACGGCCCCAATTACGCGCGGCTTGCGGCGCTGAAGGCCAAGTACGACCCGATGAACCTGTTCAGGCTGAATCAGAATATCGCGCCGAAAGCTTGAGAGCGAGGGCAGATTCGCTTCGAACCGATCGAAGCGAACCTGCCGATCCGGTACGAATTCAAGCTGGGAAGGTGACGCACAAACCCCGGGACACATGAGCTTGCGATCCTGACCTGTTCCGGGTATTGACTCCGGCGACTTGTTCGTCAGCGCAAGGCGGACCGACAATCGGCAATGCAGCAGGATTGGCGCTCTATGTGTTTGTGCGGCTGGATCGACCGTGCCTTGCAAGTCAACGCACCAGCGTGATCATGGCCCCGACGATCGCGGCCAGCCACAGCGTCTCGGCGCCCACCATCAGCATCGCATTCAATCCGGTGCGCGCCAGCTGTTGCATGCTGGTCTTCAGCCCCAGTGCCGAGATCGCGACTGCCAGGCAAGCGCGTGACACTTCGTTCAGGCCCTCCTGCAGGCCAGGGGCAATGCCACCGACGGAATTGAGAGCGACCATGGCGATGAACATCCACAGGAACCAGGGCAGTATCGGCTGGCGCGCCGGGCGCTTTTCGATGACGTCGTGGTCGTCCGCTTCGGCCGTGTTGCGGAACGCGAATGTGATGACCAGCACTACCACCGCCAACAACGCGACGCGCAGCATCTTGACGACCGTGGCGACATCGCCGGCGACCGGGCCCAGCGTGTAGCCGGCGCCCACCACCTGTGCAACGTCGTGGATGGTGGCGCCGATGAAGATCCCGGCGATCTCGGGTGTCCATTCCAGGGCCCGCGTCAGCAACGGGTAGAGCACCATCGCCAGCGTCGACAACAGCGTCACTGCAACGACCACGGTCAGGGTGAAGCGGTCGCCGTGCTTCTCGCGAGGCAGCACGGCGGAGATGGCAAGTGCCGCCGAGGCGCCGCAGATCGCCACCGCACCGCCGCACAGTACGCTCTGGCCGCGGGTCATGCCCAGATAACGCCCGAGCGCCAGCGCGAACAGCAAGGTACAGACGATTGCAATCACCACCGTCAGCGCGGTGGTCCAGCCCAGCTCGGCGATCTGCTGGGCAGTGATGCGCGCACCCAGCAGTCCGACACCCAGGCGCAACACCGTGCGGCTGCAGAACTCGATGCCGCGCCGCGTCATGGCGTCGCGGCTCAGGTGGTGCAATGCGACACCGAACAAGAGCGCATAGAGCAGGGTCGGCCCACCATGCAGGTGTGAAACGGTGCTGGCCGCCAGCGCCAATGCGGCCGAGAGCCCTACGCCGTGCCACAGTTCTGCGCCCTGCGTCCAAGCCTGCCGGACGGAGAGGCTCTTCAGCATCAGGGGCGCAGCACGATCTTGGGTGCGGCGCTGGCGCCGCTGTCCAGGTCGATGAATGCCTGCGGCCCATCGGCCAGCGCCCGTTCCTCGACCCAGGCGAGGTCACCGAATTGGCCCTGGTGCAGTGCGGCCACCGTGGCGCGCAGGTCGGCCGTGGTGTAAGTGTAGGTACCCATCAGCGTGATCTCGGCCAGCGTCAGCTTGCGCATGTCGATCTCGCTGGCCCAGTCCTGCAGGCCCACGTGCATCATCATGCCACCGGGCTTGATCGCGGCCAGCGCCTGCTGGCGCGTGACCTTGGCGCCAACCGCGTCCATCACATGGTCGAAGGTCGACTCCGGCAGCGGGGATTCGCGTGGGTCGATGACCTCGCAGCCTACCGCCTGCTTGAGCGTCTCGCTGCGTCGCGGATTGAGTTCGGTCACCGTCAATTGCGTCACGCCCAGCCGGCGGTACAGCAGCGCGGCCAGCATGCCGATCGCGCCGCCGCCGATCACCAGCACGCGGCACTCGTGCAGCGGCCGGACCAGCGCGCGGATCGACAGATTGATTGCATGCCAGGCCGTGGCAGCCGGCTCGGTCAGCGCCGCGGTAAGGGGCGCCATGTCCTGCGGGATAGCCACCAGCGAGGAGGCCGGGATGCTCATGTACTCGGCGTAGGCGCCTGGCCGCGTCATGCCGACCATGGTGCGGTTCGAGCACAGGTTATTACGCCCCTGCACGCAGTATTCGCAGACACCGCAGGTGATCAGCGGGTTACCGGTCCAGCGGGTGCCGGGCTCGAAGCCGGCTGCGGCCGATTCGGCAATGCTGCCGACGAACTCGTGCCCGAGCACCAGCCCGGGCTTGCGGCGCGGGTCATGCCCGTGCCAGGCGTGCATGTCTGAGCCGCAGATGCCCACGGCCTCGATCTTCAGCACGACCTCGTCGGCATCGAGCGTGGGGTGGGGTCGCGTCTGCAATTGAAGTTCACCAGGCTGGGTGTATACGAGTGCTTGCATGATGTGTTGTCCTTGAATGTGAATGAGTGGTGCCCGGCAGACCGACGCTCAGCGCGCCGTGTAACCGCCATCGACCATCAGCGTCTGCCCTGTGACATAGGCACCGGCGTCGCTGCACAGGAAGACGGTAGGCCCATGCAGATCTTGCAGCACGCCGTTGCGGCCGATGCAGGTTTGCGCCGCGTGGCGCTGCGCCAACGCGGTGTCGGCAAAGACCGAGGCCGTCAACGCCGTCGGGAAGAAGCCCGGGCCAATGGCGTTGCAGGTGATGCCGTGTGGCGACCAGGCTTGTGCGATGGCCCGCGTAAGTTGCACGATTCCGCCCTTGCCCGCCCCATAGGGCGCGCTGTTGGCGAACGCACGCATGCTCTGCAGTGAGGCGATGTTCAGGATGCGCCCCCAGCCCCGCGTGCGCATGCCGGGTGCCAGCGCCTGGGTCAGGAAGAAAGGCGCGCCCAGGTGCAGGGCCAGCTGCGTCTGCCAGGTCTCGGGCGTCACCTCTTCGAACGGCTGGCGCAGGTTCACGCCGGCCGCGTTGACCAGAATGTCGACGCCACCGTCCAGTGCCTGTTCGGCTTGACCCGCGACCGCGTGCAGTCCCGGCAGGGCGGCCAGGTCGGCCGCCAGCACCTGGGCGGCAATGCCATCGGCGCGCAGCCTTGTCGCCGCGGCCTGCAACTCGGTCTCGCGTCGTGCCAGCAGCAGCACCTGAGCGCCGGCGCGGCCCAGCGCCTGTGCCATCGCCTCGCCAATGCCCGAGTTGCCCCCGGTAATCAGCGCGCGCCTGCCAGACAGGTCGAACATCGTTGTCAAGGCAATCAGACCTTGACCTGTTCGCCGAGGTCGAACTTGTCTTTCGGGTAATACTTGGCCAGGCGGACATCGGCCGTGAGCGCGTGGCCCTCCATGCCCTCGAGCCGCGAGATCCTTGCCGTCACTTCGCCGATGTCGCGCGCGGCCTCGCGGGTCATGCGCTGCCAAGTGAAGGTTTTCATGAACTTGTGTACCGACAGGCCGCCGGAGTAGCGCGCTGCCCCCTTGGTCGGCAGCACGTGGTTCGGGCCGCTGGCCTTGTCGCCGTAAGCCACGGTGGTCTCTTCGCCCATGAAAAGCGAGCCATAGCAGGTCAGGTTCTCGAGCCACCAGTCGAGATCCTTGGTATGGACCTCGAGGTGTTCGGAGGCATAACGGTCGGAAATCTCCACTACTTCCTCGCGGGTGTCGCAGACGATCACCTCGCCGTAGTCGCGCCAGGCCGCGCCGGCCGCGTCGCGCGCCGTCGGCGGCAGCGCTTCGATCAGCGCCGGGACCTGTGCCATCACGTCCTTGGCGAGCTTCTCGCTTGTCGTGAACAACCAGGCTGGCGACTCGTGGCCATGTTCGGCCTGACCGACCAGGTCAATGGCGACGATAGCCGGGTCGGCGCTGTCGTCGGCAATCACCGCCACTTCCGACGGGCCCGCGAAGACGTCGATGCCCACCTTGCCGAATAGTGTGCGCTTGGCCTCGGCGACGAACTTGTTGCCCGGGCCGACGATGACGTCGGCCGGCTTGCCGGTGAAGAGGCCAAAGGCCATGGTGGCGATCGCCTGCACGCCACCGAGCGTCATGATGACGTCGGCGCCGGCCTTGTTGAAGGCGTACATGAGGTACGGGTGCATCGGACCGCCACGAAACGGCCCCGAGCAGGCGATGATGGTTTTCACCCCGGCCGCCTTGGCGGTGGCCACACCCATGTAGGCCGACGCGATGTGCGCATAACGCCCGGCAGGCGCATAACAACCGGCAACATTGACCGGCAGCACGCGCTGGCCGGCAGTCACTCCGGGGTGCAGTTCGGTCTTGAACTCTGTCAGCGATGCACGTTGCGCCAATGCAAACTTGGAGACCTGCGCGATCGCAAAGTCGATGTCCTTGCGGACCTGTGCTGGCACGGTCTTCGCGTTTTCCGCGAGCTCGGCCTTCGTGACGACGATCTCGCCGTCCCACTTGTCGAGCTTCTTGGCATAGGCGCGCACCGCCGCCTCGCCGTTCTTCTCGATTTCAGCGAGCATCTCGGTGACGACACCTTGCGCAGTGGCGGTTTCCGTCTCAGGGGTCTTGGTGGCTTTTTTCAGGTACTTGATCATGGCGTTTCTCCATTGCTTCCATGGTTCAGAGGGCGGGGGCCGATGCACCCCGGGCGAAGATTTATTTGTAGACGTCAGGCAGCATCATGGTGGTCATCTCGGGGATGAACGCGATCATCAGCGTGACGGCAAGCATCGAAAGAACGAAAGGCACAGCTTGCTTGGCGATCTTCAGGATCGACTCGCCTGTCAGGCCGGAGACGACGAACAGGTTCAGGCCCAACGGCGGCGTGATGAAGCCCACGCCCAGCGTCGTGATCATCATGATGCAGAACTGGATCTCGTTCATGCCGATCTCGTCAGCCAGTGGCTTGAGCAACGGCGCCAGGATGACAATGTTCGGCGTCGTCTCCATCACGCATCCGGCAGCGACCAGGATGCCGATCATCAGCAGGATGATCACGTACGGCTCGCTGGACAGGCCGGTCACCAATTGCACGAAGCCCTGCGGCACGCCCATTGTGGCCAGTGCCTGCGCAAGCGGCAGCGACAAGGCGATGATCGGCAGAATGACGCCATTGACCTTGGCCGAACTCACCAGCATCGCCGGGAAATCGGCAAGCTTGAGCGTACCCAGCACGAAGCCAATGATGATGGTGACCACGACTGCTACCGCGCCGGCCTCGGTCGGCGTCAGGCTGCCGGAGAAGATGCCGTAGAAGATGACCGCCGGAACGATGAATGCGTACCAGCCCCGCTTCAGAGCTGAACCCACGTTGGCGAACCAGTCGCCCCAGGACAGACGGGTGCTGCTTTCGTAGGAGTAGATGCGATTGACCACGCTGTTGGTGATGAAGATGCCCGCGAGGATCATCAGGCCTGGGATCAGTGCTGCCTGGAACAGTGTCGACGCCGAAATGCCGAGCACCAGGCCGATGATGATGTAGGCGATCGACGGCGGAATCAGGATGCCGGTGCAGGCACCGGCAGCCACCAGCGCACAGGCGTAGGGGCGAGGGTAGCCCGCCTCGACCAGGCGGCCAATGGTCATTCGCCCGACCGCCGCCGCGCCGGCCGCATCCGATCCGGAGATCGCGCTGAACATGCCGCACACCAGCACGGTGGCCGAGCCGAAGCCGCTGCGCGACCAGGTGGTCAAGGCCTCGGCCACGTCGAGAAACTTGCGGCTGAGGCCGGTGCGCACCAGCACGTCGCCGGTCAGGATGAACAAGGGCACGGCGGTCAGCGCGAAGGCGTCAATGCCTTCGAACAGCGACCCGCCGAGCAGCGACATCGGCAGCACGCCCGACCACAGCAACAGCGCAATCGATGTGGCGCCGATCGCTACCCACACCGGCACTGCAAGCGAGATCAGTGCGATGAAGATGAGCACCGGTCCGTAGAAGCTCCAGCCGAGCTCGAGGACCTGTTGCTCAGCACCGGGGAAAAGATTATTCAAGGTGATACCCCTGTATTTGAAGTCGATTCAGTCGAATAGACGTTCGCCTTCGAACACGGGACGGCCATGTCGCAGGTCGGAGAGGTCACGGAAGATGGACTGTGCCAATCGGTACAACAGCAGAGTGAATCCGATCGGCACAGCACTGAGGAACCACACCATCGGCAGCCGAAGGCCGTGCGACACCGAGCCGTATTTCAAGGTGACCATCAGGCTCTCCCACGAGTAGTAGAGCGCGAAGCACGCCACGACGAGCATCACCAGATCACCAAACAGGTAGATCAGCGCCTTGACCCGCGCTGAGCAGAACTCGAAGATCACGTCGATGCGGATGTGTGCGCGCTCGCGCACGGCCGCCGCAGCGCCGATCCAGACAAGGTAGATGAACGAATAGCGCACGATCTCCTCACCCCAGACCGACGAATAAGAGAACACCTCGCGGCGCAACACCTCGACCGCCATCGTGATCACCAGCATGCTGTAGAAAATCAGCAATGCCCAGCGCTCAAGGTTGCGGTCAAGCTTTGACAGGGTCGACTGTGTTTGGCTCATGGGTGCCTCTTGGTCAAGACTGATGCGGGTTCAGGCGTCGTGGACGTACAACTTGCCCATCGTGTTGGCCGCTGTCTCCAGCCTGCTGAAGACCTCCTTCGATCCGGCCAGGTCGTTCCGGATGTCCTCCCACTCCTTGCGCTTGTAACCGCCGGCGTCTTCCCATTCCTTGAGCTGGGCGTCGCTCAGGTAGTTGAACTTGACGCCCGCAGCCGCCAGTTCGGCGATTGCATAGTTGCGCGCGGACGGCACCTTGGCAAGGTTCATCTGCGAGGTGATAGCCGAGGCAAATTCGATACCCTCCTGCACGTCCTTCGGCAAACCATTGAACCACTCGAGGTTGCAGGAATAAACCTGGCTGTCTGGAACGGCGCGCGTAAAGGTGATGTTGCTGAGGATGTCCTTGAAGCCGAACACATAGAGTGCGCCGGCTGACGGATCGAGCGCATCGGCCACGCCCTGCTTGATCGCCGAAGGTGTTTCGCCCCAGGCCACCGGTGTCGGGTTGGCACCAACCATGCGGTAATACTGCTGCAGCATCTTCGAGCCCGGCACGCGGAACTTGACACCGGCCAGGTCCTTGGGAGTGATCACCGGCTTGCCCCCTTTGCGCACCGCCACGGTACGCGGATCGATCACCACATAGAACAGGGCCTTGAAGTTCTTCGCCTCCAGCTTCGGATTGACCTCCTTCTTCCATGCTTCGGAGTTCACCAGGTTAACGAAGCGCTGGTTCGCGCCGCAGAAGTACGGCAGGTTGATCAGGTCAACGACCGGCGCGAATGGTGCAAAGTTTGACAGCGAGTGCTGGCCGGCCTGGATGGTTCCTTCCTGGACCTTCTTCGCGAGATCGCCTTCGGAGCCCAGTTGCCCGGCTGGGGCCAGGCGGACATAGACCTTGCCGCGTGTCGCGTTCTGGATGTTTTCCTTGAAGTCACGCTGCAGGATCGGATAGCTGCGCGATGCACCAAGCTGGTAGGCGGTGGCAATCGTCATCAAATGCTTCGCCGACTTCTCGCGATCATCCTCTTCCTTGCGGATCTGCGCCACCGCAGCCGGCGAGAACAAAGCTCCGCCTGCAGTGGCCAGCACGGCCACCGTAAATCCGCTGGCGCGGGCCACGTTGAGGAACTGGCGACGCTCGGCCGACACGAGTTCCGTGGAACCGCTGGCCGGGCTTTCGATTCGTGATGACTTGTTCATGTTTGTCTCCTAGATCGACTAATTGATTGATTGACCTACGTGCCCTGGGTCAGCGCCCGCGCACACCACAGCAACTCCCCCGCCGTGCGACCGCTGCGCGACGAGGACGGGCGTTGCATCCTTTGCCTATCGCTAACTGAGCCTGTTCATATCTGCTTCCTTCGTGCGCTGCTCGGAAGTCTCGGAAAGGGCCTGGGCTTCACGTGCGATCGTCCCGACAACAAACAGCACGACGGCCAGCAACAAGGTCAACATCTCGCCCACGTCGCTCATCCAGGGTTTTTGCCCCAATGGCCCGCCGATCAGTACATTAATGAAATAGATCGTGAAAGTCAGCAGCGAAAGGCCGAGCGCGAGGCTTCCGACAACTTGAGTCTTGGGAGTGGTCATGGTCGGTTGCCTCCTTCTCGGTCCGCTGTCGTCAGGCGCTCTCGTATAACCGGGTCAGAACGAATTCGCGGTGTCCCAGCGCTTCGGCCGCCGTGAGGCGTCCGTTTGCCGTGCGCAGCATCATGTCGAGCAGGCTGTCGCCCGCCTGATCCATGTTCAACTCGCGCTGCAGGAGGCCCGAAGTGTCGACGTCGACGTGTTCGCCCATGGTGCGGACTGTCCGCGGATTGGCGCAAAGCTTGATCACCGGAACGATCGGGTTGCCGACGATGTTGCCCTGTCCGGTGGGGAAGAAGTGCACCACGTAGCCCGCTGCCGCGCACAGCGTCACCATCTCGGCGGCCGCCGAACTCGACTGCATGAACCACAGGCCCGGGCTTGTGGGCGTCTCGGCGTAGTCGAGCACGCCGTCGACCATGCACTTCTTGCCGATCTTCTGGATGTTGCCCAGCGCCTTCTCTTCGATGGTCGTCAGGCCGCCGGCGATGTTGCCCTTGGTCGGCTGCGAGTCGGACAAGTCTGAAGTCTTGTGGCGGTCGATCATTGCCTGGTACTTGTCGAAAAGCGCCATGAACTGCTCGCGGACTTTGGGCGTCCTGCAGCGCTCGGCCACGATTTGCTCGCCACCGGTGAGTTCGCTCGTCTCGCCGAAGACCAAGGTGGTGCCGAGTCCGTAGAGTTTGTCGAAAGCGTTGCCCACGGTCGGGTTGGCACCGCAACCCGAGGTCGTGTCCGATTCGCCGCACTTGGTCGAGACCCAGAGGTCCGAGATCGGGCAGGACTCGCGTTGCTTCTCCGAGGCCCACTGAACCAGCTCGCGGGCAGCCTTCGACGCCTTCATGATTGTCGCGTGATCGCCGTTCTGCGAGATCGAGAAGCTTTGCACGGGCTTGCCGGTCTTGGCGATAGCGTCGGCCACGAGCTTGGTCCAGGCCGGCTCGATGCCGATCACCACCACCGCCGCGACGTTTGGGTTGGACCCGGTGCCGATAAGGGTGCGGAAGTGCAGTTCGAGGTCTGCGCCGAACTGAAGGCGACCATAGGGATGGGGCAGCGCCATCGTGCCCTTTATGTTGTTGGCCACCGCCTCGCAGGAGGCATTGGAGATGTCGTCGACCGGAAGAATGATGACGTGGTTGCGCACGCCGACGCGACCGTTTTCGCGGCGATAACCGAGGAAAGTTGTGTCTTTGGAGATAGCGCTCATTTCGAGTCCTTGCAATAAATATTTCTGATCAGGAAACCGCCGCGGGTAGTTCTTCGTCCGGCCGCCAGCGGTGATCCCTTGAGGGTGTGCAGCGCAAGCCGCCCAGGGGGTTGACCCCGTCTTACCAGCGCTTGGTCTTGACGTTGTGGACGTGCAGGTGCTCGCCCGCCTTGATCGGAGCGACAACGCGCCCGATGTCGACGCCGTACTTGATCACGGTGTCATCCTTTTTCAGATCCGTCAGCGCAATCTTGTGGCCGATCGGGATGTCGCTGATCGTCGGCAGGTCCATCATCTTGTCCTGCTCCATCACCCAGCCGGTCAGTTTGGCGCCTTTTTCGATACCTTCAACCACGATCGTGCCCACCGAGTCGCCGTCTTCGTGCACCACGAAATGAATCATTACTTTCTCCTTCCAATGTTCAGCAAATGCTGTGTTCGTGTTTTATTAAAAACGCATCACTCCGAATCGTCAACCAGATGACATGTATGACTGGCGCGTTATTTTCTAAGTGTTTTCCCTAGTTTTTCGTGGTCGAATCCGAGGTTTCTGCATGCACATAAGGCGCCCTGCGGCGCGGCGTCTCGGGATAGATTCAAGTAGGATTGCCGAGGGGCCGGGCGTCAAAGCAACGGCTGGTTCGGCTTGTGTCAAGGCGTCCATGGCTGAATCCCTGGTCGTCGCTGACAGAGAACATTTGGAGTCAAGATGGTCGAACCCAAAAAGCAATCGGCGAGCGCCTGGTCTCCGCCAGGATCTCCGCTCTATCTCGAAGTCCGCCAACAAATCGCCACCGCGATCGATGCACTCGAGTGGCGTCCGGGTGAGGTCATTCCATCGGAGAAAAACCTGTGTGAGCGCTTTGGCGTCAGCATGGGCACATTGCGCAAAGCCGTTGACGAACTCACTGTCACGGGCGTACTGGTTCGAAAGCAGGGGCGCGGAACGTTTGTTGGACAGCACAGCGAGGACCGCTACCTGTTCTCGTTCTTTCATCTCGTCGGGCGCGATGGCAAGAAGGAATATCCTGGTGTCGTCTTCAGGAGCTTCGCGGTGACTGCCGCAGACAACTTTACGGCACAGAGCCTGGGAGTGAGGGTCGGAGCGCGGCTGTTTTGCTTATCCAATGTTCTGTCACTGCAAGGCAAGGTGACCTCGATGGATGAGATCTACCTGCCCGCGTTGCATTTTCGCGGGCTGACCGAGCAACGGCTGCGGGGCCGCAAGGCGACCCTGTACCAGATGTATCAGGACGAGTTCCGCATTACCGTGGCTCGTACCTCGGAGCGCATTCGCGGAATCGCGGCCAACCGTAACCTGGCTCAGGTGTTGCAGACCGATATCGGTGCCCCCTTGCTGGAGATCATTCGCGTCGCCTATACGTTTCAGGACCGTCCCATTGAGCTTCGATACTCCTACGTCAAAACGGAGAAGTGCGAATACCAGACGGGAAGCTACTTCAGCAGTCGAACCTGACAGTTGTTAGCGGGTCTTCTGATCGGCCGTCAGTCACGATGTTTCGCTTTTTGCTCGTTTGCCTGCGCGCTCCATTGAAAGTCACCTCGCGCCACCGCACCTTCAGCTTCAATACCACCGTCCCGGCAACGTTGCATTGCACGCGGTTGCAGGCCAGTGCCAGACGCGTGATGTGGCAGCACCGGTTCGAGGCCGACAGTAGTTTGCCTCAGCTTTTGCCGGAGGGATATACCCAATGGGTTCGAGCAGTCTGTGGTGGTTAAACCAGGACACCCATTGCAGCACCCATTGCAGCGTTGCCAGTTCCAGAGATTCCTTGGTTTTCCAGGGCGCTCGCCGGTGGATCAATTCGGCCTTGTACAGACCATTGATCGTTTCGGCCGGGGGCCAGTGCGTTGTCGTAGCTGTCACCGCGACTTCCCACTGATGGTTCGATGCCGGCCTCGGCCAGACGCTCGGTGTAGTAGATGGACACGTATTGCGACCCCCTGTCGCTGTGATGTACCAACGCATCCGTGCGTTCCGGTTGCCGGGCATACAGGGCTTGTTCCAGGGCGTCGAGCACGAAGTCCGTACGCATGGAACTGCTGACGCGCCAGCCCACGATGCGCCGGACAAACACGTCAATGACGAACGCCACGTACTGCCAACCTTGCCAGGTCGAGACGTATGTGAATTCCGACACCCACAACTGGTTGGGGCGATCTGCTTTGAATTTCCGGTTGACCAGATCGAGCGGACATGGTGCCTTGGCGTCGCTGATGGTGGTGCGCACGACCTTGCCACGGCGGACCCCTTGCAGGCCCAGGCGTTGCATCAGTCGCTCGACCGTACAGCGCGCCACCGCGATGCCTTCTCGGTTCATTTGCCTCCAGACCTTGTCTGCTCCGTAGACTTGCATGTTGGCTTGCCAAACGTGCTGGATTTGTGGCATCAGCGCGCGATCCCGCGTCGCTCTGGCACACAGCAGCGCCGGGTTGCGCTGTTGTGCCGCTGCACGACGATAGCCAGACGGGGCGATCTGCAAGACCTTGCAGATCGGCTCGACCCCGAACTTGGCGCGATGCTTATCAATGAAATCTCTCACAACTTCAATCGGCGGTCGAGCTCCGTCTGGGCGAAAAACGCGCTGGCCAGCTTGAGGATCTCATTGGCTTTGCGCAGTTCCTTGACTTCACGTTCCAGCGCCTTGACGCGATCACGCTCGACACTGGTCACGCCATCACGCATTCCGGTCTCGACCTGGTGCTTGCGAACCCATTCATGCAAGGTCTGGGGCACGCACCCAATCTTGGGTGCAATCGATTCAATGGCTGCCCACAGCGACGAGTGCTCTCCGCGATGCTCCAGCACCATTCGAACAGCGCGCTCGCGCACTTCTGGGGAAAATTTGACTGACTTCTTCATGGCTCCATCTTCTCAAAGGTTGGAGCCTCCTCAAAATTGAACTGACCCCTAGAAGTTGGACAGTTGCGATTCCGCCGATCATGCGGTATTTCTCAGCCGGTACTCCACCGGACTGAGCTCTTGCAGCCCGAGCTTGATGCGCTCGTGGTTGCAGTAGCGAATGTAATCGTGCACGCCAGCTTCGAGCTGAGAAAGGCTGTTGAAGACAGTCATCATGGTGGAAAGTACGACTTCGGCGCGTTTCGCGGCGGTGCGCGCGGTATTTACCAGCCTGCTTGACGACGACCTGGAACACGGGGCGGCGCTCGCCGTCTGCGTCGATGGTGCGCCCGTGCGCGACCTCTGGGGCGGGCACCGGGACCTCGCCTGGAGCCGGCCCTGGCAACGCGACACCCTGGTCAATGGAGTGAGGGCTGCCGCGTTCGAAACCCTTGGTGTGTCGTTTTCGCGCGGGGTCATGCCCCCCGGTTCACCGGGCCCATGTCGATCCGCTGTTCGGGATCGCGCGGATGATGGGGAGGAACTGCGGCGACGAAAGGGAAGCGCTTTTTAGACTTCGTCTCGGTCGTGTTCGGGTCCACCGCGCCCCGCACGTACTGGCGGGACGCATCTGCGGGAGGTTGATAGTCCCACGCTGTCCACTGTCCTTGCAGCAACGATTCGTGTGCGAACAGCCGCCGGCGTTGTGACGCGATGACGTTGCGTTCGACGGCTGCATAGTCCCAGCGCTTGAAGACCTCGGCGTTCAGGCTTGCTTCGGTTTCGGCGTGCTCCGGGTTGCCCGCCAGATTCACGAGCTCGTTGGGGTCGGCGCGCAGGTCGAACAGCATCGCCGGGTCGTGGCGGCAGTAGACGTACTTGAATCCGTTGCGCCGCAGGATGCATGCGGGTGCATACACCCCTTCGCCCAGAAACTCTATCATGACGTCGTCTCCACGTTCGCAATGGCTTCCATGCATCATGTTGGAGAGGCTCAGGCCGTCGAGCGGGTCGATCGGTTTCACGGCGTCACCTTCGGTGACCAGATCATTGAACGTGGGAAGAAGATCGAGCAGCGATACACCGCGCTCCTCCGTGACCCCGCGTTTGACGCCCGGGCCGGCCGCAATCATAGGAATCCGCACCGACCCTTCGAACGGCTGGAACTTGAACCAGGATCCGCGCTCGCCCAGCATCTCGCCGTGATCGGAGGTGATGAACACGTAGGTGTTGTCGGTTGCCTTGATGCTGTCCAGAACGTCCAGCAGGCGACCCACCTGCGCATCGAAGTACGAGGTCATCGCGTAATACGCGTGGCGTGCGGTGCGGATGTTTTCTTCCGTGACATCGTGCTCGTCGGCCCGGATGGTGTAGGCATAACGCTGCGACCACGGGTCGCGTTCGGCTATCGGTATATGGGGCACCGACGGCAGATCGATCCTATCGTGATCGTAGAGGTCCCAGAACTTTTTGGTCGTTACGAACGGGTTGTGGGGGTGGGTGAACGAAGCCCACAACAGGAACGGCCGATCGTCGTTGTCACGCGCCTGGTCGAACAGCCATTGCTCGGCGCGCCAGCACACCTCTTCGTCATAGTCGATCTGCAGATTTCTTTCGCACAGGCCCGCCTCGACGATGGAGCGCAGACTCATGCGCGAAGGCGCATAGGGCTGTTTCGTCCGGGACCAGTCGGCCGTCCAGCCGAAGTCGGCCGGATAGATGTCCGTCGTGACGCGCTCTTCGAAGCCGTGCAATTGGTCCGCGCCTGCGAAATGCATCTTGCCCGACAGACAGGTCCTGTAGCCTTGGTGGCGCAGGTAGTGGGCAAGCGTCAGTGTCGACGAGGGGTAGTCTGCCGCATTGTCATAACAACCGACCGCAGACGACAGACGGCCGGTCAGCATCGACGCGCGCGACGGGGCACACACGGGGTTGTTGCTGTACGCGTTCAGGAACGTGATACCCCGTTCGGCCAGACGGCTCAGGTTCGGCGTCTTGACCAGTTCGTGCCCATACATCGGGAGCACCTTCGCCGTGAGCTGGTCGGCCTGGATTACGAGAATGTTGGGACGGGTCATGAAAATCTCCGGGAGTTAGATCCGCATCGCTTGCTGCGGGGCGCGACTGGTACGCTGATTCGCCGACATGCTGCCGCGTGCGAGCCAGCGCAGGCACTCGGCAGAGAGTTCGTCCCGCAGACCCGACGATGCTTCGGCGTTCCAGAGGTTTGTCGTCTCGCCCGGATCGGCCTGCAGGTCGTAGAGCTCGCCGTAGCGGTCGTCGAGATACAGCACGATCTTCCAGTTGCGGTCGCGCCGCATCAGGATGAATTCGCTGCCCGTCTGGATGTGGTCCCGGGCGAGTTCGGCGTACACCGCCTCGCGCGGTTGATGATCCGGACGGTTGGCGAGCGCACCCCACAGCGACCTCGCCTCGAAATCGTACGGGACCGTCAGTCCTGCGGATTCGAGGATTGTCGGCGCGATGTCGAACATCTGGACCAGCTCGTCCCGGCGCCCGGGGCTGATGTCCAGATTTCTGGACCAGAAAATCAGCGGGACGCGAACGACGGAGTCGTACATCGTCCACTTCTGGATGTGGCCGTGGTCACCCAGTGCATCGGCATGGTCTGACGTAAACACCACGATGGCGTTCTCGAGGTAGCCGCGGGCATCGAGCGACCGCAGGATTCGGCCGACCTGCTGGTCGATCATCGTCACGTTGGCGGCGTAATGGCGGCGCAGACGCAGCAAGTCCTCGGCGCCGATGTGCTGGCGCCATGCGATCGAGTCGAAGTTGAATTCGACCATGTTGTCCCGCAGCCGTTGTTGGGCAGGCGGTTGCGCGTTCAACTCCGCTTGGCTGACCGTCGGTACAGGCAGGTCGACGTCGGCGTACGCTGCAAGCGCTTCAGCGACCGGATCGTATGGCGGATGCGGACCGGGAAACCCGATCTGCAGGAACAGGGGGTCCTGGTTCTTGCGGTCCTGGATCCACCAGCAGGCGGTGTCCCCGATGAAGTTGTCGGGGTGCATGTCGGGGTCGAGATCCCAGGTGAACGCGCCGAGCGCCTTTTTGTACCCATCGGGGTCGGCGGCGTGCCGGTTATAGCGTGTAGGCTTGATCAGCTTGCGGGCATGCAGGGCCTTGTCCCACTCATCGTAGATCGCGCGATCGCGCTCCTCCAGGAATAGTGGTCGATCCTTGTTTTCCATGAACAGGCGTTGATGGAACCCGCCCGGCGCGTCGTAGGGATTGATATGCATCTTGCCGATGTTCACGCAGTGATAACCATGATCGGCAAGCGAGCGCACCCATGTCGGTTCCCATGGCTGGAAGTTGCTGAACACTTGGCAGCCATGGGGGTACTTGCCGGTGAACAGGCTGGCGCGTGCTCCGACGCAGACCGGTGACGTGACGAAACATTCCGTGAATGCTGCGCCTTCGGTCGCAAGCCGGTCCAGATGCGGCGTCTTCATCCAGGGTGCCCCCAGCGCGCCGATCGTGTCGGCACGCTGTTGGTCCGTCATGATGAGAATGATGTTAGGGCGCGTCATCGCGTTACTGCAACGTCAGACCCGTCTTGCTGATGACTTTTCTCCATTTCTCCAGCTCCGCAATTTGAAATGCCTGGAAACTGGCTGGGCCGTCTACCACTACGGCATCGCCCTGGGCCGCCAGTCTCTTGCGAAGCGACGGCGATTTGGTGGCTGCTGCGGTGGCCTGGTACAGGCGCTCGACAATGGCCGGCGGAGTGCCCGCCGGGACGAACAGCCCGAACCAGGCTGATGCCGAAACGTTGATCCCCGCTTCCTTCAGAGTGGGAACATCCGGGAAAGTCTCCGACCGCGTGTCGCCGGTCGTGGCGAGCACGCGAAGCCGGCCCGACTGCACATGCGGAAGCACGACCGGAATATGGTTCTGCGAGAACTGCACCTGATTGCCGATGAGGGCGGTGACAGCCTGGCCGCCACCCGGATAGGGTACGTGCAGGGGCTTGCCGCCCGCAACCTGGCCCAACAGTTCGACCGACAGGTGCGGGTAGGTGCCATTGCCGTTGGACGCGTAGCTGACGGCGTCCCCTTTGGCCTTGAGCATCTTGAGAAACTCATCCAGGTTCTGGATCGGAGACGCCGCGTTCACGCACAGTGCCAGTGGCCCCTCGGTGACGCGTGTCACGGGAATGAAGTCCTTGACCGGGTCGTAGCGTATGGATTTGTAGATCCAGGGCGCAAAAGCGTGCGTCGCGGCACCGCCCAGAAGTACCGTGTACCCGTCGGCGGCGGCGCGCGCCGCATATTCGGCGCCGATCGTGCCGCCGGCACCCGCCTTGTTTTCCACGATGACGGTACCCTTGAGTTCACGGGCCAGTTCTTCGGCCAGCAGTCTGCCGGTGATGTCCACGACGCCACCTGGCGGGTAGGGCACGATGATCCGGATGATCTTGTCGGGGTAGTTTTGGGCGGACACCACGCCGGGCAACGAGACGCACAGCGCCAGTAAAAATGCAACATGCAGGCGTAAACGCATTGGATACTCCTTGACGGATATCGAGGCTACGCCCTATTGCGTAGTGTGATTATCATTCTATTGTTAGATAGAATAATCAATGAGGGTTTGTACGTATGCCGTTTTGGGAGAAAAAGGGCGTGGGCCGCTTCTTTGAGCACAGCACGAGTCCCCTGTACACACAGGCTGCCGACGCGATGCGCGAGCGTATCGTCAAGGGTGCATGGCCGATCGGGCTGCAGATACCGACGTTGCCCGAACTTGCGCAGGAATTTGGCGTCGCGTTGATCACCGTGCGCCAGGCGGTACGTATCCTGAGGGACGAAGGTCTGCTCGTTCCAGAGCAAGGCCGGGGGACTTTCGTACACAGCAAGCCGCCAACCCACCCGCAGATGCGGGTCGAGAGTTCGCTGCCGGCACTTGCCGACCTCTACCGCAAGTTCACCCCGCGGCTGATTCCTCTGGCCGAAGGGCCTGGCATGCCGCGGCTCGATGCCGAAGACGGTTCGCCGGCGCCCCGGTATCACTACCTGCGCCGCCTTCACGCCAGCGAAACACAAATTACGTCCGTGATCTCGGCTTATCTGGACGAACGGGTCTTCAAGCTGGCCCCCCGGCGATTCCGTAACGAGCTGATCATTCCGGTGTTGATGGACCTGAAGTCGGTGCAGATCGGTTCGGCACGACAGATCATGACCGTTTCGAGCGCGGGAGCAGAGGTGGCGAGTGCGTTGAAGATCTCGGTATCGGCACCCGTCGCGGAACTGCGGCGTGTGTTCTGCGCGCCGGACGGCACGGTCATCTATCTGGGCGAACTGACCTACCGGGGAGACTTCATCCGCGTCGAAATGGACCTGCTGGCGTAGCCTAGACCGTGGGGTCTGGTCCATACCTTTTAGTCCGTTGGGAAACCCCCCGGCTTTGCCGGGGTGGCAGTAAGAGTTTGACGTATATGGGGGTGTCCATCGCCGAAACTTTCAATCGTGAGCCGCCAAGCAAACGAAAGGAAGAACTGGATGGACCACCATCCTGGACCGCCTCATGCACCGATCAACCCTGCTCGAGTTCGAGGGCAAGAGCTACCGACTGAAGGAGGCCGCCGCGCGCGTGGCGCGCGACACATCCAACGATTGATAATTCGACCGTCCTGCCTGGAGGAATTTGACCGGCCACAGGTGGGGGAATTTGAAGTGGCCATCGGGGGCCAGGGCATCACGAACCCGCTACGGGCAGTCCAGGCGCCAGCGCGGCCAGCCGCTGCAGGAACTCCAGCGGGCCCATCACCAGGTGCGTGGTGCCGTCGCGCCAGGGGGTCTTGAGCTTTAGGGATTTGCTGAAAAAGGTCCACGGAATTGAGGCCTGATGCGTTGAGTCAAGATGAAACAACAGACCCTTGCCATGGCCGCCGACCAGACCTCTGGATTTGAACAGTTTCGCAAGCCCACGCGGCGCGATGAATTCCT
>JBBQJP010000059.1:0-27313 GCA_038326025.1 Burkholderiales bacterium | reverse complement strand
TGACCATCAAGCGCAGAAGGTCGGTGATGAATTTGGTGGCCTGATCGCGTTCCATGAGGTGAGGGCTCCCGTCGGTTTATTTCTTTTCGCTCAATCGCGCGCTGACCACGCGCAATCGCAATGACAACTTGCGCGCCAGCAGCGCGATGAGATACGCCGCGAGCTGAGGCCGTGCGGACATCATCTCGTCCATGCCTTCTGCAGTCAGGACGGCGATCTCGCAGTCGCTCATCGTAGTGCAGGCGGAAAACCGCATTCCGCTGTCGAGCAGCGACATCTCGCCCAGAATCTCGCCCGGTCGGATTTCTGCCAGGCGCAGGCGCTCGCCCCAGGGCTGGACACGGTCTACCGCTACCGCTCCGGCCAGCAGCACGATCATGAAGTTGCCGTATTCATCCTGGCGGATCAGATCGCGGTTGGCCGGCACCGATGCGAAGTCGAAATGGCGCTCCAGGTCCAGGATGGCCTGTGGCGCCAGGTGCTGCATATAGCGATCTTTGGACCACAGGGCCTGCATCAGCTTGATGCCGCGGGAATCAGCCATGCGCTTGGCGTCGATTTCGGCCGCCCTTGCCTCCCAGGGAACCAGCAGGGAAGCATCGACACCTAGTCCAGCGAAGGCCGTGCTGAACAGGATCGAATCTTGTCGGTCCCCGTCTGGCTCGACCGACTCCCTGGATTTGAGCATGTCTAGGATTCCCATCGCGCGGGTCACATGGTCTTGAATGAACCGCGCATCATCCCGGGAAATTCTCCGGAATCTTGGCCTTGCTGCGTGCTTCGGCGGGACTGATGATGTTGCGTTTGACCAGATCGGTGAGGTTCTGGTCCAGCGTCTGCATGCCCACACTGTTGCCGGTCTGGATCGATGAGTACATCTGCGCCACCTTGGCCTCGCGAATCAGGTTGCGAATGGCGCTGGTGCCGAGCATGATTTCATGTGCTGCGACACGGCCCTGGCCATCCTTGGTCTTGCACAGGGTCTGCGAGATCACCGCCTGCAGCGACTCCGACAACATGGCCCGCACCATTTCCTGTTCGTCAGCCGGGAACACGTCGATGATCCGGTCGATGGTCTTGGCCGCGCTGGAGGTGTGCAGGGTGCCGAACACCAGGTGGCCGGTCTCCGCCGCCGTCATGGCGAGCCGGATGGTTTCCAGGTCGCGCATCTCGCCGACCAGGATGCAGTCCGGGTCTTCGCGCAGTGCCGAGCGCAGCGCCGCGGCAAAACTCAGCGTCTGCGGACCGACCTCGCGCTGGTTTACCAGGCATTTCTTGGATTCGTGGACGAACTCGATCGGGTCCTCGACCGTCAGGATATGGCCGAACTCGGTTTCGTTGAGGTAATTGACCATTGCCGCCAGCGTGGTCGATTTTCCTGAGCCGGTCGGGCCGGTCACCAGCACCATGCCGCGCGGTTTGAGGGCGAGGTCGGCAAAGATCTTGGGCGCGTTGAGCTGTTCAAGTGACAGAATCTTCGAGGGAATGGTCCGGAACACCGCGCCGGCACCCCGGTTATGGTTGAAGGCGTTGACGCGAAAACGCGCCAGGCCTTCGATCTCGAACGAGAAGTCGATCTCCAGGAACTCCTCGTAGTGCTTGCGCTGCGTGTCGTTCATGATGTCGTACACCATGGCGTGTACGGCCTTGTGATCGAGCGGCTCGACGTTGATGCGCCGCACGTCTCCATGGACCCGGATCATGGGTGGCAATTCTGCAGACAGGTGAAGGTCGGAGGCCTTGTTCTTGACGCTGAACGCGAGTAACTGGGTAATGTCCACGAAGTCCCCGATGGTTTGTTAGGCTACAGGCCAATTATGACCACGATTACGAACAATCTCCAAGACGTGCACCAGCGCATCGCCTCGGCCTGCAAGGCGGCCGGACGCGATCCGTCGCAGGTGCGCCTGCTGGCCGTGTCCAAGACGTTTGCGGCTGATGCGGTGGCGCAGGCGTTGGCGGCAGGCCAGCGCGAATTCGGCGAGAACTACATCCAGGAAGCGGTAGGCAAGGTGACTGAACTGGCCGGTGCGCCTGCGATCTGGCATTGCATCGGCCCCATCCAGAGCAACAAGACGCGCCTGGTGGCCGAACATTTCGACTGGGCGCAGTCGGTCGATCGGCTGAAGATCGCGCAGCGGCTGAACGACCAGCGTCCGGCGCATCTGACGCCGCTGCAAGTGTGTATCCAGGTCAATACCGATGGCGGCCCGACCAAGGCCGGGGTCGCGCCCGACGCGCTGGCGGAACTGGCGCACGCCATCCGGGAATTGCCCCGACTGCGTTTGCGCGGCCTGATGACGATTCCGGAGCCGGCGCCCGATTTCGAATCGGCTTGTGCCTTGCATGCACGTGCCCGCGTGCTGTTCGAGCAGCTCAATGCGGACGGTCTGGTGCTGGATACCTTGTCGATGGGCATGAGTGCCGATCTGGAGGCAGCGATTCATGCCGGCAGCACCATGGTGCGCGTGGGGACGGCGATATTCGGCGGGCGTACTCCGTTGGGCGGCTGACGTAGCAGATTAGCCGGCTGCAGAGGCAAGGCCTGCTGCCACGCGCCGGCCGGCTGCCCGATCGGCGCGGGATCAGGATTTAGCGGAGTCAATCGGCCGTATCGCGCCGCATTCGGTGGATAACCATTTGCCCTGGCTGTCCATGGTCAAACGCTCGGTCTTGCCGGCCTTGGTCGTGTTCACCGTCATCGTCGAGGTGTATGCCTGCGGGCTGATGAAGGTCACTTCACCTTCGCCGCTGGATACCGGCTTGGTGCAGTTGAACGCAAACTTCATCTTGTTGCCGCTGCGTGGCGAAACCGTGTTCTTGCAGTCGCCTTGCTGGGCAGGCAGTTCGTTGCGCTCGATCATCTGCTGGGTCATGCAGATCTTGACGCTCATGGCGCCCGGTCCGCCAGAGCCCATGCTCACGCCCTGCTTGCTCATCATGTCCTGCATCATCTTGCGCTGCTCGGGTGTCATCGATGCCATCTGCTGCTGCATCTCGGCCATCGCTTTCTCCATCTCGCCCGAGCCGCTTTGCATCTTGGTCTGCATCTCCCACAGGCCGGGTTTCAGGGTTTGCGCAAACGCACCCGCTGTGAAAACGCCCAGCAGGCAGATAGCGGTTGCGATGACTTTTTTCATGTGGTTTCCCCAAAAAGTGAAATTCTCGCAAAGGACCGATGGCCCGTGGTGTTTATTTGTGGCGCTATTGTTGTGGAGCTATTGGTATCCTCGTCGCTTGTCAGAGCAGGCGCAGATGGGTCGAATTGACGACCTCCTCCATGACGGCGTAGGTACGGGTTTCACGTACGCCGGGCAGTTGCCACAACACGGTGCCGGCAAATGTGCGATAGGCGTCCATGTCGGCCATGCGCGTCTTGAGCAGGTAGTCGAAGCCGCCGGCCACCATATGGCATTCCATGATTTCGCTGCGTACCTGAACCGCCGCCTTGAAGGCATCGAACACATTGGGTGTGGTGCGGTCGAGCAGAACTTCGACGAACACCAGCATGCCGCGACCGAGCTTGTGCGGGTTGAGCCGTGCCTCGTAACCCAGGATGTAGCCTTCACGTGTCAGGCGCTGCACCCGTGCGAGCACGGCTGTAGGGGACAAGGCCACACAATCGGCCAGTTTGAGGTTGGAGATCCGCCCGTCTGCCTGCAACTGCTGCAGGATCTTCATGTCGATGCGGTCGAGTTCCGGGTTGGGCGATGGTGATGCGGTCATGACAGACGGTAGGTCTCGAGGTGGATGCTGGTCTCGGAACTGCTGATGCCGCGTATCAGCCGTATGCGCTCGAGCGCCTGCGACAGCTCCGAAAGATTGCCGGCGCGCAACTCGGCGAGCAGGTCCCATCGGCCATTGGTATCGTGCAGCGTGGCCACGGCCGGCTCGCCCAGAAGGCTGGCGATGACCGAGCGGGTTTCGTTGCCTCCGACGGCCACGCCCATCCAGGCCCGGATTTCGTTGGGTTGCGCGTCGGGGCGCAGGCGCACGGTGTAGCCGACGATGATGCCGGCATCCTCGAGTTTGGTGATGCGGTTGGTGACTGTGCCACGCGACACGCCCAGTTTGCGCGCCAATATGGCCACGCTGGTGCGTGCGTCCTTGCGTAACAGCGAGATCAGTTCACGGTCGACAGCGTCCATGGATTGCCATTTTGGCATAGCTGGGTGACGTATCGCCAGATTAATGTCGATTTGCTTGCAATGTTGGCGATTTACATTGACGTGAGCGCGTAAGACACTGGTCCTGTTCCCTTTAGCAACCCATTGTCTTGATCCGCAGGCCCGTACCATGAAAACCACCCACACCCCAGTCCGCACCCGTTATCTCAGCCCTGTCGATGTTGCCCGCATCCTGCAACATCAGGGCATGGCACAGGCACTGCGCGGCATGCGCGACGCCATCCACGCGGACTATCTGCGCTGGCAGGACTTCGACAAGAATGCCCGTGTCGGCCATCATTCGCCAGTGGGCGTAATCGAGTTGATGCCCATCGCCGACGACAAGACCTATACCTTCAAGTGCGTCAACGGGCATCCCGGCAACACCCGCTTGGGCTTGCCTACCGTGATGGCCTTCGGTGTCATGGCCCGAGTCGATAACGGTGTTCCCGAGTTGTTCAGTGAGCTGACCTTGACCACGGCCGTGCGTACAGCGGCCATGTCGGCGCTGGCGGCAAGCGTGCTGGCCCGGCCCGACAGCCGCTCGATGGCGCTGATCGGCAATGGTGCACAAAGTGATTTCCAGGCGATGGCGTTCCATCACCTGCTGGGCATCCAGGAAATAAGGCTGTACGACACCGACCCAAAGGCGACTGACAAACTGATGTTGAACCTGCGTCAAACTGGCATCCGGCTGGTGCGGTGTGCCAGTGTGGCCGAAGCCGTGCGCGGAGCCGATATAGTGACCACCGTGACTGCCGACAAGACCAACGCCATCATCATCACGCCCGACATGGTCGAGCCCGGCATGCACTTCAATGCGGTGGGCGGAGACTGTCCGGGCAAGACCGAGTTGCATGCCGATGTGCTGCAAGGCGCCGAGGTTTTTGTCGAATTCGAGCCGCAAACCCGGATCGAAGGGGAGTTGCAACAGATGCCGGCTGACTTTGCCGTCACCGAATTGTGGAAGGTGTTGCAAGGCCATCAGGCCGGTCGTACCCTGGCCCATCAGGTCACGGTCTTCGACTCGGTCGGATTTGCGCTGGAGGATTTCTCGGCGCTGCGTTACATGCGAGACAGCGCCAAGGCGCTGGGCGTCGGCCAGGATCTGGCCTTGATTCCGGCATTTGATGATGCCAAGGACTTGTTCGGGCTGATTGACCTGATGGCGCGTGCGCCCGTCGACAAGGCACCGGCGCGGCGTGCACGGGTTCTGGACGAGGCACTGGTTTGAGCGACTCCCGGCCACTGGCAAAAGGCATGAAGGGCGTAAGCCTGATCGGTGCGCCTACCGACGTGGGTGCCGGCATGCGGGGCGCCCGCATGGGGCCGGCCGCATTGCGGGTTGCCGGCATTGCCGAGGCCGTGGCCCAGTTCGGCATCGACGTGCGCGATTGTGGCAACCTCGATGGGCCGGTGAATCCCTGGCTGGACGCGGTTGACGGCTTTCGGCATCTGCCCGAAGTGGTGGCGTGGAACCAGTTGCTGCACGACGCCGTATTTGCCGAGCTGTCCGACGCAAGATTGCCGATCGTGCTCGGAGGCGACCATTGCCTGGGTATCGGATCGATCAGTGCGGTCGCGAAGTTTTGCCGCGAGCGTGGCAAGAAATTGCGCGTGTTGTGGTTCGACGCCCATGCCGACTTCAATACCGCCACGCTGACACCCAGCGGCAATATCCACGGCATGCCGGTGGCCTGCCTGTGTGGACAGGGTCCGCGCGAGCTGGTGGAAATCGGTGGTCATGTGCCGGCACTGCATCCGCGCGAATTGCGTCAGATCGGCATCCGCAGCGTGGACGAAGGCGAAAAGCGCCTGGTGCACGACATGGGTATCGAGGTGTTCGACATGCGCTACATCGACGAGATGGGCATGCGTCACACCATGGAGTTGGCGCTGGCGCTGGTCGATGCGAACACGCACCTGCACGTTAGTCTGGACGTGGATTTCCTCGACCCGGACATTGCGCCCGGTGTGGGTACCACGGTTCGCGGCGGCCCGACCTACCGCGAAGCCCAGCTGTGCATGGAAATGATTGCCGATACCGGCCACCTGGCATCACTGGACGTGGTCGAACTCAATCCTGCGCTGGACATCCGCAACCAGACCGCCGAACTGGCCGTCGATCTGATCGAGAGCTTGTTCGGCAAGAGTACCTTGATGCGAAAGCCCGGCGCCGGCCGGTAAAACGCGACAACACCCGGGCGCTTGGCCCGGGCCGGCTTCAGCCGCCCTTGTGGGGGCGCTTGCCCGGATTTTTCTTGCTGCGCGTGGAGGTGCCACGCTCCAGGCTGACCTTCTGGCCGTGGGTCACGGGCATCGAGAAGCCCTTGGCAGGGACAGGGCGGGGGCTCGCCAGACGATCAGCTTCGGTACGGATGGCTTTGGCCATGATGAATCACTCCAGAAAATTCAGTTCAACCCGCTATTAGGCCACAGTGTGCGGGCCTCTTGCCAATTCTTTGCAGATCCGTGGCATGGCGACTTCTATGCGAAGACAACAGCCGGGTTCGCCCGTGCGCTCAAGCCAGCAAATCCAGGTCATCTTCTCCCACCTTGTCACGCAGGCTGGCGGCCCGCTGCGCCCGCCTGGCGCGGGCATCGGCATCGGGCACCATCTCCTGCATGATGGCGCCCAGCCCTTCCTGAAGGCGTGCGCGCTGCGTGGTGTCGGCAAATTCGAAGATGCGCATGTGGGTCCATGGCGCATCGGTGCGTGCATCCATCAGCGTGGCAAAACGGGTCAGTACACCACGTTGCAGCGCGACACGGTCGATGGGCTCCACCTCGGCGCGCAGATAGTGGGTGTAGGCATCGAATTGGCCTGGTTTGGCGCGCCAGTAGATAACTCTGGCGCAGGTCGATAGGGTCATGGCTGGGTGGGAGGCTGGTTGTGGTCCCGTGTTTATATACCGCCCGAGCGGGTCGTCGTGCGGCGATGTGTACCCGCGAAACGGTCAACCTGACTCCGGCTCAGCGAGCGAGCCGGACGGTTGCTGTGCTTGCGCAAACGGTTAGAGTGACGGCATCAACGCGTGCGACTGCGCACCTCCCATTCAATCAACTTTGGAGGTCCCATGGGCGTTCAGCTGCTGCAGGATATCTATCTGTTCAAGGAATTCCTGCCCAAGGAATTGGAAGAACTCAGCGCCAAGGGCACGGTAAAGACGTTCAACGCCGACGACCAAATATTCTCGGAAGGTGACAAGGCGTCGTCGCTTTTTGTCATCCGCCACGGCACGGTGCACATACGCCGTGCGGGCGAGAAGGATGACGTGGATGTGGTGCAGCTGGGTACCGGCGCGCATCTGGGCGAGATGCCATTCGTCAACGACGAGCCGCGCTCGGCCTCGGCCGTGGCGCTTGAACGATCCGAACTGCTGGAACTAGGCTACGACGTTCTGCAGGCCCATCTGGACAAACATCCGGTAACGGCAGTGAAGTTCTACCGCGCATTGGCCCATTTTCTGGCGGGCCGCCTGCGCGCCACGACCATCGATCTGTCGTTCTCGCGCGAGAGGAATCTGCGACATTTTTAGCGCAGGTACAGGTTCGCAGCATGCTGGCCCAAGCCCTGGGCCACGCTGGCGAAACGATTGCCGTGTACCGCGCGGGCTTGCGGAAACTGCGCCGCAATGCGCGCAGACAACGCACCCAGGCCGGTTGATCCACCGGTGAAATAAATTGCGTCAACCTGCGCGGCCGTGATCCCGGCCATGTCTGTGGTGGTGCGTGCGGCATCTGCGATGCGTTGCAGGCTGCCGTCAATGCTGTCCATCACCGCGGCGTCGTCCAGGGTGACCTGCAGGCCTTCGTCCAGTTGCGCGAGATCGATGCGGGCGCTGGCCGAGTTGGCGACCGCGATCTTGGCTTCTTCGGCCAATGCGGTCAACGCGTGGCCCAGGCGCAGATCCAGTACCGTCATCAACCGGGCATGGTGTTTCGGGTCGGCGTAAAAAGACTTCATCGAGCGCAGTTCGGCCATCCTCGCCGGCCCATAGACCGTATTGATCAGGTGCCAGGTCGCCAGGTCGAAGTAAACACGGTTCGGCACCTCACGACCGGACGGGCCAAGGCCGCGATAACCACAGGTCGGTAGCAGGTGCGCCAGTTCTATCAGGCGGTCGAAATCGGTGCCGGCCACATGCACCCCATGATTGGCCAGGATGTCGTCGCGCCGGTCCAGCTTCTGGCGCCGGTCGGGGCCGACACGCACCAGCGAAAAATCGGAGGTGCCGCCGCCAATGTCGGCCACCAGCACCAGATGTTCCGCGTCGACTGTGGCCTCGAAATCAAGGGCCGCCGCGATAGGCTCGTACTGGAACTGCACCTGCTTGAATCCCACTTGTCGCGCGGCCGCTTCCAGCGCCAACTGTGCCGCAGCATCGCGGTGCGGATCGTCGTCGACAAAAAACACCGGCCGACCCAGCACCAGTTGATCGGGCGCCTGGCCCGCGGCCTGTTCTGCGCGACTGCGCAGGTGGCGCAGATAGGTTGCGATCACATCCAGATAACGTACCGAGTGGCCGCCGCCGACCTCGGTGGCCTGCTCGGCCAGAGTCGAACCCAGGATACTTTTCATCGAGCGCATCAACCGCCCCTCGACGCCGTCCACATATGCGGCAACAGCGGCGCGACCATAACTGCGCTCCGGTTCCTGCGCAGTGGACAAGCCCTCGACCGCATAGAACACGGCGGTTGGCATGGTGTCATGTCCCGGCTCAAGTTCCATCAGGCGCGTCCCGTCGGGTTGCACCAGCGCAATGGCGGAATTGGAGGTGCCAAAGTCGATGGCGCAGACGGAAGACATGTGGGTAGGGCGAGGCAAGGCTGCGTGCGCGCCAACAATCACGTCGCTGACGCTGGCCGCCAGGGTGGCGGACCGAGCCGGCGATTCTAGCGGCAGCTGCAATGGCCGGGGTCTGTTGCGGGTGGCGCATGGCAGGCATACTCTCGGCGCCATGAAGCAGCTGCATTCACCTACAAGTGCGCCAATCCACACGGTGCCGCGCGCGGGCATCATCACCGCCCTGGTGTTGTCGCTGGGCGCCGCCATATCTCTTGGCATAACGCGTTTCGCTTACGGCCTGCTGTTGCCACCCATGCGCGACGACCTGGGCTGGTCTTATGCGCTGGCCGGTGCCATGAACACCAGCAACGCGGCCGGTTACCTGTTGGGTGCCTTGTTGACGCCGATGTTGCTGCGCCGCATGGACCCGGGTTCGTTGATGGTGTGGGCAGCATTTGCGGCCAGCGTGCTGATGGCGCTTTGTGGCCTGTTCACCGATACCGGGATCTGGCTGGTGCAACGGTTGGCGGCCGGTGTGACCAGTGCGCTGGTGTTTATCACCGGAGGCTTGCTCGCTGCGCGTGTCGGAGCCCGTGAGCCCTCACGTGCCGGTTTGTTGATCGGTCTGTATTACGGTGGTACCGGCCTGGGCATCAGTCTGTCCGCCGTGGTGGTGCCGCTGACCATGCACGCGGCAGTCGATCTGGCCCATGCCTGGGCCTACGCCTGGGCTGCCTTGTCGGTTCTGTGTTTTGCTGGCGCCGTCTTGTTGCTATGGGTGGTGCGCCGGTTGGCTGTGGTTGACGCAGCAGCCTCGCGCACTGGCGCGTCGGCCCCGTCGACCCGCGCGCCCGTGCCCCTGCGGTCTTTTGCCTTCGGCCTGGCCGGTTATGCGATGTTCGGTGTCGGTTACATCGGCTACATGACCTTCATCGTCGCCTTGCTGCGCGAGCAGGGCATGACCCCGGCCGCCGTCATGGGGTATTACGCGCTGCTGGGCGTGGCGGTGATGCTGTCGCCGCGCCTGTGGGCCGGCCTGCTCGATCGCCACCGCGATGGTCGACCGCTGGCGCTGCTCAACACCCTGGTCGGCGCCGCCACATTGGCTCCGGCGCTCAGCCACGCCTGGCCGGTGGTGCTGGTCTCCAGCGTGTTGTTTGGCGCGGTGTTCCTGTCGGTTGTGGCATCCACCACCGCATGGGTGCGGCACAACCTGCCGCCTGCACAGTGGGCCGCAGGCATCGGCGCTTTCACCATCGTGTTTGCGGCCGGCCAGATCGTCGGGCCGACCGTGGTCGGCTGGATCGCCGACGGGCCTGGTGGTCTCGCGCGCGGCTTCATCGTGTCGGCCGTGGCCTTGTGGATCGGCGCGCTGCTGGCGCTGCGTCAAGGCGCGATATCCCACCCGGCCTGAGGCTGCAGCGGCGCAGCGACAACACGGGTGCCACGGCGATTCAGGCGCCCCGACTCAGTCGCCCGGCAGCAAACGCCCCGACGGTGTTCCGGCGCCGTGGAACTGATGCCAGGCACGCCGCAGCTGCGTGTCGGATCCGAACCCGGAGACCGCGGCGGCCTGGGTCACGTTGTGGCCGGAGTGCAGCGCGGCTTGCGCCACCGCGAGCCGGATCTGGCGCAGGTATTGCAGTGGCGCGATGCCGGCATGTTCGACGAACAGGCGGTTCAGGTGGCGCGGCGATGTGCAGGCGATGTCGGCCATGGCCGGCAAGGTCCAGTCGTGCGCCGGTTGGCCCGACACCGCGTCCTGCACCCGGTGCAGCGCCGGATGCAGGTGCTTGCGGTAGGCCAGGAAGGGCGAGAGTTCCGGGTCCTGAGGCCCGCGGCGCAGCGCCACGACCATGGTCTGTGCCACGCGGGACGCCAAGGCATCGCCGCAGGTCTGCGCCACCAGATGCAGGGCCAGGTCGATGCCGGTCGTGATGCCGGCGCTCGAGAGCACGGCGCCGTCGCGTCCATCGTCAAGTACGAACACACGGTTGCGCAGCACGTCGCAGGCCGGCTCCATTGCCGCCAGCCGGTCCAGTTCCAGGTGGTGGGTCGTGACCCGTCGACCGGCCAGCAGGCCGGCGCGGGCGGCGAGCAAGGCGCCGGCGCAAACCGTGATCAGGCGGTTGCCATGCTGGCCGAAGCTGCCCGCAATCTGGCGCAACCAGTGCGCAGCAGCGCGGCCGGCGGCATCGTCCAGATCAATGGCTTCATCCGGACTACCGACCAATACCACCCAGCTGGGTGCGACCAGCGACCCGGGCAGCGGCTCCAGCGCGCTGATCGACACGCCGACCGAGCCGGTGGTCTGCGCTTGCGGTCCGACAAAACGCAGCCGGAACCGTGGTGGGCGGCCATCGCGCTGCAGGGCCTGATTGGCCAGTCGCAGCGCCTCGGCCGGCCCGGCCCAGTCCAGCACCAGGCTGTGCGGCAGCAGCAGGAACAGGACGTCAATCGGCGGGTCGACGTCAGGCGGTGGCGAGTAAGCCTCGTTCTTCAAGCGCGTCCTCCACGCTGCAGATACGGGCAAAACGGTCTTTCAGCACGGCTGCGGTGCGGTCCTTGATGTCCTGCGCCAAAAGCGGTGCGCTGCTTGGCAGCAACATGTCGAAGGTCAGTGTGGCGTCCAATACGTAGTCGACCACGAATCCGAGGTCGGACGCGTGGCGCGTCGTGGTCTCGCAGCATTGTTCGGTCCGGATGCCGCTGACGATCAGGCGTTGCACGCCGTGTTGTACCAGCCACACATCGAGCCCGGTGCCGACCAGCGCGCTGTGGCGGTTCTTGTGGAAACTGGCCGCAGGCTTGAACGGTGTCAGTTCGGCCAGCGGCCGCACATGGCCGGACGCGAGCGCGAACGGGTTGGATTCGGTGGCGGGCCCGTCTACATGGAGGATCCGCACGACCGGAAAACCCTGCGCCAGGCAACCTTCGATCAGTGCGTTCTGGGCCGCAACGTAGGCCGAAAAATATTGCGTACTGAAATACGGGCGATGGCGGAAGGATTCTTGCGCATCGATCACGAGCAGACAACTTTTCATGAGGAACTCCACGGGGTTGATGATGCCTCATCTTCTCCGGAAGATCGATACTGCGCGATCTTCCTCTGGACTTGTTTCGATCAGAATCGGACACAAGGCGAGGGCGACTCGCGCGTATCGCCGTGCACGCTGAGCCGGTGGCTCAATCGGTTACCCGCAGCAGGCGCCGCGCCAACACGGCCATGGCGATCGCCAGCACCGCGCCGCCGCCGGCCAGCAGCCAGACCGCCAGCGTCACCTGCCGCGGATCCAGTGGCAGATCCAGCCCGACGGCCTGGCCGACCAGGCCTGCGATCGCCGCTCCGATTGCGCCGCCGAGTGCACCCAGTGTGGGGGCCGATCCAGCGGTGGCGTCTTCCTGGCCCTTCTGCGCATGGGCCATCACGCGCTGGTTCAGGAACGCGTACGACATGCCGAAACCCGTGCCGATCAACAGCAGTGACGCCGCGATCCAGACCAGCGGCTGGGCCGGCAATGCCCATGCCAGTCCCGCCAGGCCAGTGCCGATCAGCAGTGGGGCGGCCTGGATACACAGTGCCTGCCCGCGTGGTGCCAATGGCGCCACGATGACCGCCGCGACCGACCATGCCACGGCATGCGCCGCGCCCAGGTATCCGGCCACGGTCGGACTCTGGCCCCGGTGGAACTGCAGCAGGAACGGTGTGTAGACCGAAATGCACATGTGCGAGAGCGGCATCAGCAGCAGCACCCACAGGCCGAGCGAGACCGGATGCGTTAGGCCCGGGAACACGGTGGGGAAGATGTGGCGCGGGCTGCCCCGGTCCAGTCGCAACATCCATGCGATCAGGCCAAAGCCGAGCAACACCAGCAACACGCCCCAGGCAACCGGGTTCAGTCGGTTGGACACGGCAATCGCCATCACGCCCGAGGCCAGCAGCAAAAGCCGCAACGCAGGGACGGTGACCGTATTGCCCGAGCGCACCGGTGCACCGGGCAGGACCCAGCGCACGAGCACCAGCATCGGCAGCGGCAACAGCGCCGTCCCGACAAACGCCGCGCGCCAGGACCAGGTCTCGGTCAACCAGCCGCCGGCCAGCGGCCCCAGGAAGATCGCGAAGGCCCAGGTCACGGCCTGGATGCCGAACACCCTTGGCAACAGGCGGATATCGAACAACTCGCGCACCAGTGCGTAACTCAGAGCCACCAGCACGCCTTCGCCAAGGCCTTGCAACACACGACCGATCAGCACCAGCGTGATGCTTGGCGCCGCCGCCGCCAGCAGCCCTCCCGCCGTCACGACCAAACCGGCCAACACCAAGGCCGTCCGGGCACCGAGTCGCGCCTTGAGCAAGGCCATGGACGCGCCGCCCAGGATGGTCGAGACCAGGTAGATGCTGGTGGCCCAGCTCAAGTAGGGCGCTGCGCGCAGGTCGTCGACGACGTTGGGCATCGCGGTGACCACCATGAACCAGACAATGGCATGGGTACCCACACCCAAGTTGACCAGCACCAGCGAGGCCAGGTTGCCGCGCTGGAGCAAGGTCGGGGGGGTGTCCTGCATCGGTTGACTGTCCCCTTGGTTCACTTCAGGGCGCGCACCCACGACACGATGGATTCGGCCATAGGCGCCGTCGCCTTGGGCGCACGGATGTCGCCGGCCAGCACATGCTGGCCCGCGCTTTCGCTGTAGTCCACCACGATGGCTTTCTTGTGCGTGCTGGCAATACGCGCGAACACATCGCGGGTCAGCTGCGGGTCGACGGTCTTGTCCTGCTCGCTGTAGAGCACCAGCAGCGGGGTCTGAAAGGCCGCCATGTCGCTGGCGCGTACATGATCGACCAGCGCCATCATCGGAAACAGTGCACGGGTCGGGTAACGCGAGGTCCAGGCCTTGGCTTCGCGCGGGTCGTCGGGCGTCCAGCCGCGGGTATCCCCTTGCAACGCGAGCGCGATCTGCTGTCCCCAGGGACCGTTGATGATTTCCGAGCGTTTGTCGCGCGGGCCGAAGTTGGGCGAGATGAAGACCTGGGCCGCGACAGCGCGCCCTTGCGGACGCAGTGCCAGCCAAGTCGCCAGCGTGGCGCCGGTCGAGACGCCGATGACGAGCAACTTCTCGCCCAGCAATTGGCCGATGGCCGTGGCCTCGGTGGTGTCGGCCAGCCAGTCCTGCACACGGGCCTCGCCCATCGCGTCGGGCGACACACGCCCATGGCCGGTCAAGCGGCTTTGGAACAGGTTGGCGCCCAGCGCCTGCGCGACCTGCTCGGCCAGCGGCGCGGTCTCCAACCGACTGGCGGAGAACCCGTGCAGGTAGACCACCGACCAGGGCGTGCGTTCGCCCACCGCACCGTGCCAGACGATGCCCTTGGCCGTACCCGACCGGATGTCGGCAACGGCTTTTTCCTGTTGCGCGATCCAGCCGTCAAGCGCGCCGATTGTGGTCGGTGGCGCGGGACGTTCGGTCGGCACGTCGGGTCCGAAATTATTGCGCGGCCCGACCAGGAAAATGCCCGCCAGCAGTGCTGCAAGGATCGCCGCGCGGCGCAAATAGACCGCAACACGGCGACGAGGTTTCAGGCTGGAAGCAGATTCGGCAGACATGTCGTGGCATCGGCCCGGGTAGGCGGGCGGTTGGGCAAAGGCCTGCCATTATCTTCCGCCGCTGTACCCAGCGCAGCCGCCAGCCGCGTGGCTGGCGGCTGCGCTGGTGCTGCTGCAAGGTGCCGTAACCGATCCGGCCTGAGGGGGCAAGCGTTCATCACAAGGAGCAGGCCGTTACACTGGCCCGCCGTCCTGTGCCACCTATGTCCTTCAACGCCTTCCCCCTTGCCCCTGACCTGTTACGAGCGGCGGCGGGGTCCGGATATCTTGTCGCTACACCGATACAACAGGCGGTGATTCCTGCGGCGCTTTCCGGTCGCGACGTACTGGGTATCGCCCAGACCGGATCGGGCAAGACCGCGGCCTATGTGCTGCCAATACTGCAGGCGGTGTCACATCAGCCGACCGTGTCACCTCGCAGGGTAAAGGCGCTGGTGCTGGTTCCGACCCGTGAACTGGCCAGCCAGGTGGCCGAAACCGTGCGGTCGCTGGCGCGATTTCTGCCGCACGAGCCCAAACTGGTGGCGCTGTTTGGCGGCGTCTCGGTCAATCCGCAGATGATGCGCCTGCGTGGCGGCGCCGATATCGTGATCGCCACGCCGGGACGCCTGCTCGATCTGGTCGACAAGAACGCTGTGACACTGGGGCAGATCGATTGGCTGGTGCTTGACGAAGCCGACCGCATGCTCGACGCCGGTTTTGCCGACGAGCTTGCGCGTGTTCTGGCCTTGTTGCCCGCGAAGCGCCAGACCCTGCTGTTTTCGGCCACGATGCCAGCGGCGGTGGAAAAACTGGCGCAGGACTTGATGTTTGAACCACATCGTGTGCAGATCGCCGACGATGCGTTGACCGTGCCCGACATCGTGCAGCGGGTTGTCACGGTCGATCCGGCGCGGCGCACGCAGCTGCTGCGCCAGCTGATCAAGGACCATGCCTGGAAACGCGTGCTGGTGTTCGTGGCCACGCAACATGCCGCCGAGACCGTAGCCGCCAAGTTGTATGCCAACGGCGTTTACGCCTCGCCGTTTCATGGTGGGCTCAGCCAGGGCGGCCGTACCCAGGTGTTGCAGGAGTTGCGCGATGGGCAATGGGACGTGGTTGTCACCACCGACCTGGCCGCCCGCGGCCTGGATATCGCGCAGTTGCCGGTGGTGGTGAATTACGATCTTCCGCGTTCTGCGGTGGACTATGTACACCGTATCGGCCGCACCGGGCGTGCCGGCGCCAGTGGTCTGGCGCTGAGTTTCGTCAGCGCCACGACCGAGGCGCATATGCGGCTGATTGAAAAGCGTCAGGGTTTGCAGCTTGAGCGCGAGGTGGTGGCCGGCTTCGAGCCGACGCAGGCGCCGGTAGCGGATCTGGCGCCCGTGCCGGGCACCGGCGGCATCAAGGGCAAGCGGCCGAGCAAGAAAGACAAGCTGCGCGCAGAGGCGGCGCGCCAACAGGGTCGATCGACGCCGCCGTCATCGGACGACAGCGACGCCAGCTGATCATTCGGCCGGGGTGTCGCCAGGCATTTGCGTTTCATCACCGACATCGGCCGACGCCGCAGTGTCGTCGGCCACTGGCCGCGGCTTGCGATGACCCGGCTTGGCCAGAATCTCGACATAGACATGGGTCGCGCCCTGCGCCGCGGCCGCGTCGATCTGGCGCGCCAGATCCTGCTCGGTCGTGGCTTCGGCGCTGTCTTCGGTCAAGCCGAAGCGGCAATCGAAGTCCTGGAAATCGACACCCTCAAGCAAGGGTTTGCGCCGTTCGCGCTTGAGGTACTGGCGAATCTCGTGTTTGAGGGCATCGAGCACGCGGTCCGGATGCCGGCCAGCCAGGGTCAGGGGGAAAGTTTTCTTCATGGGTGATGGTAGCGCGCTACAGTGGTCTCTTTTGTTCTCCGGGGAATATCGCGATGGCACGCAGCAGCAACGTCTGGTCGGAAAAGGTGCTGGCGTTGATCCGCTCCGGCAACACGTCCGCGGCCATAGCGCAGATCAAGGTCGCACCCAGCGTCAAGGATTTGCGTGCCTTGCAGGCGGCGATGATTGTGCACCGGTTCCAGGGGCGCTGGCCCACGGTCGACGCCGCCGTCGCCGACAACCTCGATCTGCTTTCCGCACCGCGCCTGCATCGGGCGCCTTGAGTAGCGAAACTTCAATCGGCTGAAGTCGATTGTCGATTGCTGCCGATGCGCCGCGCGTCCCCGTTGGAGGAGCGTCTAACGAGGACGCCCTGGCTTGGCGACGGTCAGCGGAGCTTCAGCTTGCGCTCTTCGGCTACCAGTTTCGGGTACACCTGCTTGGCACCGGCCAGAAAGTTTTCCACCGCGTAGCGTACCTTGTCGTCGAACGTGACCTGCATCGGCGACTTGTAGATGGTTTCGCGGACTGCGGTATAGAACAAGCCGTCGTGCAAGGTCCAGTAAAACTCGACTTCCTGTTCCGATACGGGCAGTTCGTCGTTCTCGATACCGCAGTGCGTCCGCAACTCGCGGCATATGGGAATCAGCAAGTCCTTCTTGATCAACTGAAGGTAGCGTCGGTTCAGGTCGCTGCTCTCAAGCCCTGCAAACATGTAGATGCGGATCCACTCAGGCTGGTACGTGGCCCGTGCGTACTCCTGGTAAAAGCGCGTCAGGCGCTTTCCCAGCGGAATGGACCGGTCCTGCAGCAGCGTGATCCACTGCGGCTGCCAGCGGCCCATGAACACATGCAGATAGACCTTGTCTATCAGGTCTTTCTTGGACTTGAAGTAGCGGTACAGCAGCGGCTGGGTGATCCCAAGCCGGCGCGACAACTCACGGGTCTGCCCGGCAAAGCCCATCTCGGAAAAATAGCGGATTGCGCCGTGCAGGATCTGCTGTTCACGCTCCTCGGCACGCAATCGGGGCTTTTTGACTTTGGTGGGAGCGTCTTTGGTGGTTGCCACAGTGGCCGAATTGTAAGTGTCCGCCCGTCAAGAACCGGCCTGGCTCAGGCAGGCAGTTCGTCGCCGGTGTCGGGCGTGAGACCGGCCGCCCGCACAGCCGGAATCAGGCACAACTCGTCGTTATCCGAGGTGTCGCCGGACACGCCCACGGCGCCGATGACCCGTCCCGCAGCATCACGCAACAAGGCGCTGCCAGCGACGGGTGCCATGCGGCCCTCCGAGATGGCATTGAGCGCGGTGAAGAAGCCGGGCATGTTCTGCGCGCGACGTGCCAGCTCACGACCGCCAAATCCCATGCCCAGCGCGCCCCAGGCCTTGGCCTTTGCCAGTTCGGGTCGCATGATGCTGGCGCCATCGTCCCGCTTGAGCACCACGACATGACCGCCGGCGTCGAGCACGGCCACAGTCAAGGGTGCGAGGCCGAGTTCACGTCCCTTGGTTAGCGTATCGCTGGCAATATTGTCTGCTTGGGCCAGAGTAAGGGTGCGCATGAGGTTTCTTCAGTTTGGTGAAAAGGCGACGGGTTTCATGATCCGGCTCTCCTGGCGCTGGATCGCCCCGAGTTGGGCAAAGGCTTTCTTGTAGACCGCCCATCCGGGGTCGGCGTCGAGTCGCGCACGACGTGTTTCGCGGTCGGCCAGGCTTTCGTAACGCCACAGGTGCACGATCTGGTTCAACTCACCGAGTTCGGTTACGTAGTAGCCCATCAGTCCGCCGAGGTATTTCTGCTGCAGCGCCAGTGCCAGTTCCTCGTAGAGCTTGAGAAAATCGCCGGCGCGACCAGGCACGGCGGTGTAGGTGCGTATTTCGACGATCACGGTGTAATCTCCTTGCAAACTTCAGAAAGCCACATGTTCGGCACCCTTCAGGTGCAGCATGGCGCGCACCTCGGTCGGCGTGGCTACCTGCAGCGACAACTCGTCGAGGATGCGTCGGATCTTGCGCACCTGGTCGGCGTTCGATTCAGCCAGCTGGCCCTTGGCCAACCACAGGCTGTCTTCCAATCCCACTCGTACGTTTCCGCCCATTTGTGCGCCGACGGTCAGAAGGCCCATCTGGTGGCGGCCCGCGCCCAGGATCGACCAGAAATAGTCCGCGCCGAACAATTTGTCGGCGACGCGTTTCATATGCACCAGGTTGTCGGTGTCGGCGCCAATGCCGCCCAGGATGCCGAAGATGGTCTGCACGAAGAACGGTGGCTTCACCAGACCGCGATCGCGCAGGTGGGCCAGGTTGTAAAGATGCCCCACGTCGTAACACTCGAATTCGAAGCGCGTACCGCAGCCTTCGCCCAGATGTTGCAGCGTGTATTCCATGTCCTTGAAGGTGTTGCGGAAGATGAAATCACGCGTGTTCTCCAGGTACTGCGGTTCCCAGTCGTGCTTGAAGGCCGGGTAGCGATCGATCAGCGGGAACAGGCCGAAATTCATCGAGCCCATGTTGAACGAGGCCATTTCCGGCTTGAGCGCCAACGGAGCGCTCAGTCGCTCGGCCACCGTCATGTTGTGGCCGCCGCCCGTGGTGATGTTGATAACCGCGTCACAGCGTGACTTGATCTCGGGCAGGAACTCGCGGAACACAGCGACGTCCGGCGTGGGCCGGCCATCGACCGGGTCGCGTGCATGCAGGTGGATGATTGAGGCACCGGCTTGCGCCGCCGCCACGGATTCGTCGGCGATCTGCCGCGGCGTGATCGGCAGGAAGCGGCTCATGGTGGGCGTATGGATTGCGCCGGTGACGGCGCAGGTGATGATCACCTTTTTCTGAGGAGCAGACATTGCGTGACTCCAGTTCAGCGGCCGCCGGACACGTCGATCAGCGCGCCGTGCACATAGGAGGCCGCTGGTGACGCCAGCCACAACACGGTTTCGGCGACTTCGTTGGCTTGTCCCGCGCGTCCCAATGGAACGGTGGCGCCCACTGCGGCGATCGTCTGCTTGCCGCCGTGGGCATCGTGCATCGCGGTGTCGATGATGCCCGGGCGCAGCGCGTTCACGCGGATGCCATCGAGCCCCACCTCCTTGGCCAACCCAAGCGTAAACGTGTCGACCGCGCCCTTGCTGGCGGCGTACGCGATCTCCTTCGGGAATCCGCCGTGGCGCGCTGCAGCGGATGACATGTTGACGATGGCGCCGCCAGGCCCGCCGTGGCGGGTGGACATGCGCTTGACGGCTTCGCCTGCGCAGTAAAAGTAGCTGTATACGTTGGTCGCAAAGACCTGCGCGAGCGCGGCCGGATCCATCTGGTCGATCAAGGTCGTGTCGCCGATGATGCCGGCGTTGTTCACCAGCACATCCACGCGCCCGAGTTGCTGGTCAACGTGCTTGAACAGGGCTGACGCGCCTTCGGGTTGCGAGACATCGGCGCAGATGGCGATCGCCACGCCACCGGCCGACGTGATCTCGTGCACCAGCGCGTCAGCAGCGGTCGCGCTATGCGCGTAGTTCACGGCCACTGCGTAGCCTCGTTGCGCGGCAAGACGGGCCAGGGCTGCTCCGATACCGCGGCCGGCTCCAGTGATGAGCATGATCTTGTGGGCCAAATTGATTCCTTAGTTTTCTGAGGTTACCTAAACGCCGCGAGCGCCGCATGCAAAGTCGCCCCTGCGGGCAGCCGTCTCAAGGGTTGCGACGAGACAGCCGAAGGGGCATGGTGCTCACGCGCTGCGCGAGTCAATCGGCACGGATGTTCTTGTCCTTGATGATCTTGGCGTACTTCGCGACCTCAACGGCATTGAAGTTGCGCAGTTCCTCGGGTGAGGTGCTATGCGTCTCAACGCCGAGGTCGTTGTAGCGTTTGACGAGATCCGCGTCTTTCATGGCCTTGGCCAGCCCCGCCTGGAAGGCATCAAACACCGGCTTGGGAGTGCCAGCGGGCAGGTAAACGCCCCAGGAGTTCAATGCCACCACATCCCCCATGCCGCTCTCGGCGAAGGTGGGTACGGTTGGAAGCGCGTTGAAGCGCTGCGTACTGGTGACCGCCAGTGCCCGCAATTTGCCGCCCTTGACATGTTGCACCACCGCCTGCGGGTCGGCCGCCACCATGTCGAGTTGCCCGGCCAACACCTCGTTGACCGCAGCGATTCCGCCCTTGTAGGGAATGTGTTGCATCTGGATGCCTGCGGAGTGATTCAGCATCTCTCCCACCAGTTGCGCCAGCGAGCCAGCGCCACCAGAGCCGAAGTTCAGCGAGCCCGGTTTGGCGCGCTCCGCCGCGACCACATCAGCCAGGGTCTTGAAGCGGGAATTGGCGTTGACCACCAGCACCACCGGTCCGGTGGCGACCAGCGACACCGGCATGAAATCGCGGCCCATGTCGTAGGACACCTTGGATAACAAAGGGTTGATCAGCGTGGGGCCCATATTGCCGATCAGGAAGGTGTAGCCGTCAGGTGCCTGGCGTGCCGCGAATTCGGTGCCTATGCCGCCTCCGGCCCCCGGCTTGTTGTCGATGAGCACCGTTTGTTTCCATTGCGCGCCCAGCTTTTCGCCCAGAATCCGGCCCATCAGGTCGGATGCGCCGCCTGGCGGGTAGGTGATCACCAGGCGCACCTGGCTGGAAGGATAGGCCTGAGCAAAGCAGGCTGCAGCGCCCAGCGTCAGCAGCATGCAGGCCATGATTCGGGCAATATGTCGAGTCGTCATTGATGTCTCCGTTGGTTGGAAAGCCCACCCGTTACCGGTGGTGGTTTCATCATATACTATCGATCGATAAATTAAAACAGGAGATAACGTGAATTCATTTCAGGCTCCCTTGCCCGCTGGTCGCTCTGACCAGACGCTGGCCCACAACATGACGCTGCTGGCCCATCACGAGTTGGCGGGCTTTGGCGGAATGGGCGAAGGCATCGCGATGCAGCTGACTGATGATGGTCGGCGCGTGTTGTGGCTGGCGCATGAGTCCGCGCCGAAAAACTTCACGGCGGTTGATGTCTCCGACCCGCGCAACCCGAAGCTGCTGGTGCAGACGGAACTGCCGCACATGAAGGTGCGCTCGAATTCGCTGGATGTGTCCGGCAATCTGATGGCGGTGGCCTACCAAGTACAGGAGCCGGGTCTGCAGCCCGCGGGTTTCGACATCTTCGACATCAGCACGCCGGAAACGCCGAAACTGCTGTCCCATTTCGACTGCTCAGGGCCGTGGTCACGCGGCGTTCATGCCGTGTGGTTCGTCGACGGCAAGACCGTACATATGGCGGCCGGTGCGCCCGACTTTCAGCCGCACAACCCGCTGGACGACCAGATATACCGCATCGTCGATGTCAGCGATCCGACGCGTCCAGCGGAATCCGGCCGCTGGTGGATTCCGGGCACACGTGTGGGCGATACCGCCCCGCAACCGCCGCGGTTGCCAAAGCAATTCGATACGGGTTTCCGCGCCCACAACACGAATGTGTTTCCCCAGCAACCCGATCGGGCCTATGTCGGCTACATCGACGGGGGCGCGGTGGTGCTGGACATCTCTGACAAGACGAATATCCGTGTGGTGTCGAGTTGGAACCACTCGCCGCCATTCAACGGATTTACCCATACGGTGCTGCCCCTGTTCAGCCGCGGACTGTGGATCGTCAGCGACGAGTGTGTACAGGATGGCGGAGCTGACTGGCCCAAACTGGTCTGGGTTGTGGACGCCCGCTCGGAAGCCAATCCGGTGCCGATCTCCACCTTTCCAATGCCACCAGTGGAAGTATTTGCCAAACGGGGTGGTCGTTTTGGTGCGCATAACATGCACGAGAACTTGCCGCTGCCCCAGTCGTTCCAGTCCGACACCCTGATCTTCTGCACCTTCTTCAATGGCGGCCTGCGGGTATTCGACACCAGCAATCCCTATCAGGTCGAAGAGGTGGCTTACTATGTGCCAGGGGCACCCAAGTTGTCACCCGCCGGCGCGATCCAGCTCAACGACGTGTACGTGGACGATCGACGTATCGTCTATACGATCGACCGATTTGGCGGCGGCCTGTATATCCTCGAGATGAACATTTGATCAATACGACACGCGACCCGCTGGCCGGCAAGTTGCCGGTCACGCTGATCACCGGTTTTCTCGGTGCTGGCAAGACTACTCTGATCAGTCGGTTGTTGAAACACCCGGGCATGAATCGTGTGGCTGTGGTGATCAATGAAGTGGGCGAGATCGGAATCGACAACGACCTAGTGTCGATGTCGTCCGAGAATGTGAGCCTGTTGGCCAATGGCTGTATCTGTTGCGTCGTGCGCACTGATCTGCAGGACACGCTGAGACAGCTTTTCGGGGATCGACGTGCTGGCAAGATTCCGGATTTCGATCGCGTCGTGATCGAGACCAGTGGCCTGGCCGACCCGGCACCCGCCATCCAGACCCTGGCCAGCGACACCATGCTGTGCGCCCAGTTCCGGCTCGATGGTGTGGTGACGCTGGTGGATGCCGTCAACGGCCTGACGCAGCTCACCACTAGCCCTGAGTCAGAAAAGCAGGTGGCAGTGGCCGATCTGCTGGTGATCACCAAGGAAGATATCGCAGATATCGCCACCATGCCGGCCTTGCTGGATGCCTTGTCAGCCATCAACAGCCAGGCCGCGATACGCCACAGCCGCCATGGAGAAATTGACCCCGAGGAACTGATGGGGCTGGGCCTGGGCAGCGCGCGTGCTGGTCGCAACACGCTGCGCTTTCTCGGCGAACTCGACGAGCAGGGCGCCGGCGCGACCTATCTGGGTCAGCGGCTGCCTGGTGCCGCCCACGATCCAGCCGTACGCACGCTGTCCTTGCGCTTCGAGAAGCCATTCGACTGGCCGAGTTTTTCTTCAGCGATGGACCTGGTGATGACGCTGCGCGGACCGGACCTGTTACGCGTGAAAGGCATTGTCAACGTGCAGGGCGAACCCGTGGTGGTTCAGGCGGTGCAGCATGTGATGCACCCGCCAGTCACGCTGGACCGCTGGCCAAGTGACGACCAGCGCAGCCGCCTGGTGTTCATCACACGCAACCTGCGCGCGGAGGTGATACGCGGGCTGTTCGACGCGGTGGGAGCGATGCGCGAGTGAACGGCTTCAGACGCTCCACCGTTACCTGCCTGCGCTACTGACCTCGTAGCGACGACATGCGCTCGAGCACGTCATAGACGGATGCGGTGTCCGCATCGCCGTAGCCCATGCCCATCGCGGCGTTGTAGACGGGAATCGCCGCATTGAATAGCGGCGCCGGGACGTTGGACTCCTCCAGCGCGGCGGCAATTAGCTTGATGTCCTTTTGCCAGGTTGATACTTTCATCGTCGGCTGATCCCAGGTTCGGGCGCTCATCATCGGTCCTCGCATCTGCAGCATGCGCGAACCACCGGCGCCGTCGGCCAGCACCTTCACGGCAGTGTCCATATCGATGCCCATGCGTGCGCCCATCAATAGCGCCTCGGCTGCAGCCACGTTGTGGATGGACACCAGGAGGTTGGCCATCAGCTTCATCTGCATGCCTTGGCCGAACGCGCCGATCACATAGGTGACGCGGGCAAATCCATCAAGCACCGGTTGGATGGCCGCAATCGCAGCGGCATTGCCACTGGCATACACCGCCAGATCGCGCGTAACGGCCTGGGCTCCGGTGCCGGAAAGGGGGCAATCGAGCATTGCGATGCCATGGGCCTGCAAGGTTTGCATTGCGCGCAGCTTTGCGCTCACCGGCAATGTGCTGGTCTCGGCCACGATCAGTCCGGGTTGCCCGGCTTCGACGATCTGTCTGGTGACCTCTTCCAGAGCGGCTTCACTCGGTAACGACAGCAGCAGGAAACGCGCTGGCCGGATCGTCGCCATCGCATCGTCGGTGGCTACGCCACCATCGGCCGTCAGACGTTCACGGGTCGAGGGTTCCGGGTCGTAGCCAAACACCGCGAAGCCGGCCTTCACAAGATTGGCCGTCATCGCCGAACCCATGATGCCCAGGCCCAGCATGCCCACATTGTCGGCGTGAACCGTTGCCATTGGGCCCCCGGTTTCCCGCTTGGCGTCGCGGGCTTGTGCCATCGTCAAACTCAACTTGTCATCCTTCGGTCATATGTGTTCAAGTTGCATTGATTATCTATGGATAATTTCATGCTCGTGGTACTTGGCGATCGACGCCGCCGTCAACGTGCCCTCCGGTCATCTGGCCATCGACAGCCTTTCCGTGGATTCCGTGCGACAGATCTTTCACAGTGAAAAAGACAACGTCCTCGTCCTGTGTGGCAACGGTCGAGTGCACGATACCCGCCGGAAAGTACAGCACCGTGCCAGGCCCGCACAGTTGTTCTGGCTGGCCATCGACCTCCACTCGCAGCGTGCCTTTCACAATGAAGGTCCATTGTTCGTTCGGATGCGTATGGGGGCGCGCGCCTGTGCCCTTGCTCTTGTGGATCAGACCCACTTGCATGCGCTCGCCTTCAAGCACCGGTCCGAAGGCCGTGGAGTAGCCCTTGCCCGCATCCATGCCAGCCATCTGTTCGAGGTTGAAGATGAAGGTGCCATTTCCGGCGACAACTGCGCCTTCATTTCTGGACTTGGCAACGGGCGAGGACGGTTTTTCGGCCGCAGGCGTATCGAGGGTGGGGGACGTCATATGCTGTTTTCCTTGAAAGTGAGGGCGTGATCAATCGATGGTGGCGCCGGAGTCCTTGACGACTTTCTCGAAGCGCATGAATTCGGAACGTACGAACGCGGCAAATTCGACAGGCGTATTGCCTACGGGCTCCGCACCTTCGCGGGCAAAACGTTCCCTGATATCGGCCATTTTCAAGACCTTGGCCGTTTCCTGGTAGAGCCTGTCAATCACCGCCGGCGGGGTTTTTGCTGGCGCGAAGATTCCAAACCAGGAACTGATTTCGTAGCCTGGTAAGGTCTGGCCGATAGTCGGCAGGCCTGGCGTGGCCGGCGAAGCATCGGCAGACGTCAGCGCAATCGCCTTCATGCGGCCGGCCTTGACCTGTGGCAGCACGGCCACGATAGGCGCAAACATCACCTGTACCTGGTTGGCAGCCAGCGCGTTGACCGCTGGTCCGGCGCCTTTGTAGGCGACGTGCACCATGTCAACGCCGGCAGCGCCTTTGAACATCTCGCCCGCCAGGTGGCTGGGTGCTCCACTGCCGGACGATCCGAAGTTCAATGTGCCGGGTTTGCTCTTGGCATAGGCGATCAACTCTGCCACGGTGTTTACTGGTACCGAGGGATGCACCACCAGGATGTTGGGTACGCGCGCGACGAGCGTGACGGGAATGAAGTCCTTCAGCGTGTCGTAGCCCACCTTCTTGTACAGGTGCGGTGCAATTGCGACACTGGTGGATTGGGCCATCAGCAACGTGTAGCCATCCGGTGCCGACTTGGCGACGATATCGGCGCCAATGGTGCCAGATGCGCCTGCCTTGTTTTCCACCACCACAGTTTGACCGAGTCCTTGACCCAACGGGACCATGATCAAGCGTGAGAAAAAATCGGCGGAACCTGCGGGCGCGGAGGGCACGACCAGCCGAATCGGCTTGTCTGGAAAATCGGCTGCAACCACATGCAGGCTGGCGGTTGTTGCCAGTAGCATGCCGGCGGTCGCTTGGGCAATACGTCGAGTGAACATCGGTGTCTCCGTTGGTTTATTGGCTCGCCCATTTCTGGTGGGTGCGCAATAGTAGACGATCGATCGATCAATTAGAAGAAAATTCGTCAGGATGTTCAAATTCTGGCGCGCTGAAAGGGTTTTCGCCGGCATCCGCAGGATGCTTGCCTTGGTCTCGTAAACGGTGGGCGAGCCACCGTTGCACTGCGAATTCTTTCGTTTGCGGTCCGCCCGGGACCTTGCCTCTTTCCAAGTCGGATTCGCCAGCTTGCGCGCACGGCGCCACCATTTGGCAAGGACGCGCCGGCGTCGGCGCAGACCCAGACGCAATAAGCTGGCCGCACTCTTCGAAGAGCGACAGACGATGGCGGATGGCAGCAAACTGGCCAGCCGGCAGGGCTATGTCATGGTCTGTGACAGACCGGCCACGCCAATCTTTGATCACGAACTTCGTGCAAATCGACGTGTTTTGGCTGGCACAGCCGCGCCGAGGCGCAAACGCCGTGGGCGGCGCGCCTGCATGCGCGTCAGCGGCCCAGCAGTTCGAAGTTCAGCAGCCGGGTCGCGATGAAGGTCTCGGCCAGAAAACACAACAGTGCCAGCAGAAAGCACACGATGCCGCTGAGAAAACCACCCACGGCCCAGCGTGCACTTTGTACGCCGGTGGTTTCGCCCAGGAACAGCAGGATGATGGTCAGGCCGATCAGGAAAGCGCAAGTCGTCAACAACGCAATCGAACCATTGGCCAGCCGCCCGCGCTGACGCAAGGTGCGCAGTTCGACCGCTGCCCGCGCCGTCAGCACGTTGTCGTCCGAGCCACGCGCCTGTTGCTCGACCACACGGGCCCGGTCAATGATGCGCGCCAGCCGGCCGGCGACGGCGGTTAGCAGGAACACCGGCGCCACGGCCAGTTGAATGCCGTGGGTTATGGTGTTCGGATCTAGGGGGGTGAGGGCCATGGTGGTCGAAGCAGTGGCGGTGGGTTCGATTATGCGCAGTCGCCCGCCGGACGAGCGACAAACGACGGATCAGCTCAGGCTGAGAAACCACGACACGAAGGTCATGACCGGTTTTCGACTAAACTGAAGTTCCGCCACCCTCGAGCCGAGTTTGTCCTTATGCGACAAGCACTTGACTCGAATTTGGGCTGCCGCTTTCTGTCTACAGAGAGATCTGCCCGATCAGTTCGAGCGCATGCTTTTGCATGGTATTGGCGCTGGTGTGCACGGTGAAACTGGGCGAATTTTCTGCGGCCCCCGGCGTGCGGCAGGTGTTGCGCGCG
>JBBQJP010000058.1:0-27436 GCA_038326025.1 Burkholderiales bacterium | reverse complement strand
CGCGGGGCAGCATGTCATCAAGGGTGGCTCGTTCCTGTGCGCCCCCAACTACTGCATGCGCTACCGGGCCGGCGCACGCCAGCCGCAGGACGACGACCTCGGTGCCAGCCACCTGGGATTTCGCACCGTGCTGAACACCACCGGGCCATGAGCGCCGCGCTGGGCCGCTCCCAAGCAAGCGCGCACCGCAGCCCGCAGGGCGAAGGTACTCCCGTGAGCGCCGCGCCGGGCCGCCACCGCCGCGACGCGTAGACTGACAACGTCCGCCCCATCGCCGGAGAAGTTCCATGCACGCACTCAGTCCCACCGACTCTGCCTTTCTGTGGATGGAAACCCGCAATCAGCCGATGCACGTGGCGGGCCTGAACCTGTACACGACACCACCGGGCGCCGGCGCCGATTTCGTGTCGCGCCTGCTGGCGCGTTGGGGCAAGCAGTCGCAGGCACAGCCACCGTTCAACCTGCGGCCGGTGCTGCGTTTGGGCCTGTGGCACTGGGAGGAAGACCAGGAGTTCGAACTCGACTACCACCTGCGCCATCTTGCGCTGCCACATCCGGGCCGGATCCGCGAACTGCTGGTCATGGTGTCGCGCCTGCATGGCAACCTGATGGACCGCAACCGGCCGCTCTGGGAGGCCTATGTGATCGAGGGTCTGCCCGACGGGCGCTTCGCCACTTACATCAAGATCCACCATGCACTGGTGGACGGCGTCACCGGCGCGCGCATGATGGCCAGCGCCTTGTCGTCCACGGCCCGCGGGCAGAAACCGCCGTTGTGGGCGCAGACCTTTGACGCGCATCCGACCAGTCGGCGCGTTGCCAAACGATCACCCGGCCTCTTGCAGCAAATCGGAGACGTCGCCCGGGCCGGGCGCGACATCCTGCCCGGCATTGGCGCCGGCCTGATGGACATGTTGCGCGCCGGGGCGGGTGTAACGGATGCCGAAGGCGCCTTGCCGTTCCAGGCGCCGCCGTCGCCGTTCAACGTCGAAATTTCCGGCTCGCGGCGGTTTGCCGCGCAGTCCTATGCCCTTGCCCGGCTGCGTGCCATCGGCCAGGCCAGCGGCGCCACCATCAACGATGTGACCCTGGCCATCTGCGCCGGAGCCTTGCGCCGCTACCTGCTGGCGCAGAAGAAGTTGCCCGCAAAACCGTTGATCGCGATGGTGCCGGTCTCACTGCACGGCGAGACTGACGCCGGCGGCAACCAGATCACGCTGCTGCTGGCGAATCTGGCCACGCACATTGCAGACCCGCTCAAACGTCTGCTGGCCATCGTGCACAGCACGACCCAGGCCAAGCAACGGCTGGCCAGCATGCCCCGACTTCAGAAAATGGCGCATGGCATGACCACGATCGCGCCACTGGGCGCTGGCATTTTGACCGGCTCGGCGCGCAAGCGGCCGGTGTTCAACCTGGTGATCTCCAACGTGCCCGGGCCGAAAAAGACGCTTTACCTGAACACCGCCCGGCTCGACGAGGTCTATCCGGTTTCCATCGCCACGCATTATCTGGCGCTCAACATCACGATCAGCGGTTACGGCGACATGCTGGGCTTCGGATTCACCGCCTGTCGCCGATCGGTTCCTGCGCTGCAGCGCATGCTCGACTACACCGACGAATCGATTGCCGAACTGGAGCTGGCCTTGACGAAACCGCCAGCGGAAAAATCCGTGCAACGCACTCGGCGCAATGCCGCGACAGGAGCCAGCAAGGGGCCCGCCACCACACGCCGTCGCAAAGTCGCTGCCCCTTGAATCTGCGGGCACTGGCCAGCGCCGTCGTCACGCCGCCGGCGCCTGCTGCTCGATCAGAAACCGCTGGATGACGGATTGCAAATAGGCTTTGACCTGGGGCGGATTCAGCGGCCGGCTCAAGGCCTGGTAACTGCCCACGACAGCCAGGTAAAACAAGGCCGCCAGGTCTTCTGCCTTGCGCGCATCTCCGGTATAGCGCAGGAACTTGTCAGTAAACAGGGCCATGCGCTGATCGTCGACCTGCGCCAGCATCTCGGCCACCGCGGGGTCGCGCCGGCCCAGGCCGCGCAATGCCAATTCGAAACGCATGTTCTCGAGGTCAACGCCGGCATGGGCCAGCGCCGACTCAAGCAGCAGTTCCAGGTCACGTCGCGCATCCTTGGACGCAAGGCGCGCCAACGCATCGTTGGTCGCCGTCTCGCGCTCCCGCCAGCGTGCCAGCAAGGCTGCAACCAGTGCCGCATGATCGGCAAAGTGCCAGTAAAAGCTGCCGCGCGTGACGCCCAGCGTTGCCGCGAGCAGCAAAACGCGCACCTGCTCGAATCCACCGTCGACCACTGCACGAAAGGCGGCGTCGAGCCAGTCGTCGCGCGTCAGCCGCGCGGACTCCGGTGTCGCGCGGGGTCTGGAGGCAGGTTTCGTCATGGGGTTGGGCGTCGTGTGCCCGGTCCATTGTCACGCGGCGGCAAGCGCCAACAACAGCCCTGGCGCCGCGTCATTTCACGTTGACAGTACATATGTGTATGGTAGAGTGCCTTCGGCATCCCGCCAAGTCCTGCGGCCCGCGTTGCTTCGCCGCGTTCCCACTCCACAAACCGCAATCGCTTAACGACCGTCGACATGTCGATCAAGAGCCCGCTGATGCCCATGGTCACCGCGCACCTGCTGTCCGAGGATCACTTGCGGGCCGAGCAGCAGGCGGTGTTGGCATGAACTGGCGGCGCACCTTTGGTGCCCTTGCGCTTTGCCTGTGGGCTCTGGCGACAGCGACCCCGGCCATGGCACAGGCGAACCCGCCGCGCCCCAACATTGTCGTTCTGGTTGCCGACGACTGGGGCTTCACCGACGTCGGTGCCTTCGGCGGCGAAATAGCCACGCCGCATATTGACGAATTGGCGCACCGGGGCGTGCGTTTTTCCAACTTCCATGTGGCGGCGTCGTGCTCACCCACACGCGCCATGCTGCTGACCGGTGTCGACAACCACCGCAGCGGCGTGGGTAACCTGAGCGAAACCATGCCCCGGGCGCACCGGGGTCAACCGGGGTACCAGGGTTCGCTGACACCCGACGTCGTCACCGTCGCCAGCCTGTTGCAGGACAGCGGCTACCGCACCTATGCGAGCGGCAAATGGAATGTCGGCTCCGAACCCTACAACCGGCCGGACCGGCGCGGCTTCGACCGCTCGATCGTGTTGGGCGATACCGGCGCCGACAACTGGGACCCGCAACAGCGTTACCTGCCGATTTCCGCCAAAGTTGAATGGTTCGAAGACGGCCAGTCGGCGAAGATGCCGAAATCGTTCTATTCGTCCGCATATTTTGTCGACCGGGCCATCGGCTACATCGACTCCGGGCGCGCCAGCGGCAAGCCGTTTTTTGCCTACGTGGCCTTTCAGGCCAACCATGTGCCGGTCCAGGCGCCGCGTGCGCTCATCGACAAATACAAGGGCCGTTATGACGCCGGCTGGGACGTTTTGCGCGCGCAGCGGCGCGACAAGGCGGCTGCGCTCGGACTCGTGCCTGCCGCGACGCCTTTGACCACCAGCGGCACCAGCGCGCGCTGGAACACGCTGGGCGATGAGCAGCGCCGCTACCAGGCCCGACAGATGGAGGTCTACGCCGCCATGGCGGAGGCGATGGACTTCCATGTCGGACGCCTGGTGGCGCATCTGAAGCAGATCGGTGAATACGAGCGCACGGTATTCGTGTTCCTGTCGGACAACGGGCCCGAAGGTTCGGACTATGCCGACGCGCAGATCTGGCTGGCGACCCAGTATTCGCAGGACATCGATCGCCTTGGCGGCAAGGGTGCATACGGCATTCCCGGGCCGGGCTGGGCCAGCGCATCGGCCGCGCCACTGGACACGTTCAAGTTTTATGCCGGTGAAGGCGGCATCCGCGTGCCACTGATCGTCTCGGGTGTGGCCGGCGCCAGCGGCAACCGGATCCTGCCGGCACTGGCACATGTCAACGACATTGTCCCGACACTGCTCGAACTGGCCGGCGTAAAGCATCCGGGTACCCGTTATCGCGAGCAATCGGTGCACGCGTTGGCCGGGCGCAGCCTGCTGCCCGTGCTCACCGGCCAGGCCGACCGGGTTCATCCGGTCGACAGCACGATCGGTTATGAACTGGCGGGCAACTCCGCGCTGTTCAAAGGCGACCTTAAACTGGTGCGCAATCAGGCACCCGTCGGTGACGGCGCCTGGCACCTGTATGACATCCGTACCGATCCGGGCGAGACGCGTGACCTGCGCGACCAACAACCCCAGGTCTTTGCGCAGATGCAGACCGACTACGCCCACTACGCGCGCAGCCACGGCGTACTGGCTATGCCCGAGGGTTACGATCCGGGCCAGCAGGTGCTGATCAACAGTCTGCTCAACTACTGGATCCCGACTTACAGCCCGCCAGTTCTGCTCGCACTCGCGGGCCTGGCGGTATTCGTCTTTCTGCGTCGGCGCAAACGCGGATCAAAGTTGTGACCGGCCTGGGCTATTTCGACAGCCCGTGGCCGGCCGAAGATGGTGGGCCACAACGCCTTCAGGCCACGGTTGGCGCAACAGGCCTGGCCCTGCAAGACGGCGAACGACTGGCCTGCGTCACACGCAATACCTGGCTCTCGACCATGACCGTGCTCGGCGCACCCGGCGAGGTCTATTTGCTGACCCACTCGGTTTTGCGCTCCCATGTCGGGCTGGCCACGACCGCGCAGGTCGAGCTGATCGACCCGATCAGCCTGCGCACGCTGCGCCGCTCGCCGCGCCTGGCCGGTGGTCCGATGTGGCCTGGAGGATTGGCCATCCACCGCAACGGCGACATCTATGTGGTCTACGGTCGTCACGCGCACCGGCTCAACCGGGCCTGCGAACTACAGGCCAGCCTGAAGCTGCCGTTGAACCAGGCCTACAACTCATTCGTCGTGCTGGACAACGGCCTGATCGTCACGAAGAACCTGTCCGACCACCACAACGCCTGCCTGAGCGTCATTGACCCGCAAGACCTGCGTCCGGCGTGCGCACACCTGAGTTGCCCCGAACCGTCAATCGCACGGCTCAGCGCCATCGGCAACACGGTGTACGTGGTGGGCGTACGCAGCATCTTTCGCTACCACTGGAACGCGCAGACCATGCGCCTGGAGCGCGACACCGATTGGCAATACGACTACGTGCGCGGCACGCAGCAGAGCTACGGCTGGGACGTGGTGCTGGACGGCGACAACGCCTGGTTCATGGACAACGGGCATCACCGCTACCGGATCTCGATGGTGGGTGCCGGCGTCCGCCGCAGCGCAAACCGGCTGATCCGTGTGGCGATGGCCGATGCGAACGACCACGACACGGTTGCCATATGTGGCCTGGCCGGCGGCAGCATCACCAACCCGCCGCTGGTCGACCTGCAGCGGCGCATCGTGGTCGGCTACGACAGTGCCAACCGCCATCTGGCCGCCTGGCGTTTCGACCCGTCCACACATGAGCTGCAGGCCTTGTGGCACAAGAGCGATTTCGGCTGCGCCAGCCATATGTTGCTCTACCCGCACGCCGGGCAATTGCTGGTCAATGACTACCGGCGTTTCGGCGAAGAGGTCGCCGTGCTGGACATCACCACCGGCGCCGAACGCGCACGCGTGCGCAGCGGCGGTTTGATGCAGGGCGTGGTGTTCCCGAGCCCGGGTTGGGCGCGCGACGCATACTGGCCTTCGATGGGACGCCTGGCGCGGGTGTATGTCGCATGAAACCGGGCCCCGGACTCCCGTCACACATGAACCATTGGAATAACCCCATGCCGCCTGCGCTTGCGCTCATTGAGGACATCCTGCGCACGCCCGATGTCTGCTTCGCCAATTTGCCGAACTTCCCCTGGGCACCGAAGTATGTCGTGGTCGGCGACCTGCGTATCGCCTATGTCGACGAAGGCCCGCGCGACGCACCCGTCGTGTTGCTGATGCACGGCGAGCCCACCTGGTCCTACCTTTACCGCAAGATGATTCCGGTGTTGCTGGGCGCGGGTCTGCGTGTGGTTGCACCCGACCTGGTCGGCTTCGGCCGCTCCGACAAACCGGCACGCCGTAAAGACCATTCCTACGGCAACCAGGTTGCCTGGATGAGCGCCTGGCTGCAGGCGGTGGATCTGCGCGATGTCACGTTGTTCTGCCAGGATTGGGGATCGCTGATCGGGCTGCGTCTGGTGGTCGATGCACCGGATCGTTTTGCGCGCATCGTGCTGGCCAATGGCGGGCTGCCTACCGGCATCGGCCACACACCACGCGCCTTTCACCTCTGGCGCGCCTTCGCGCGCTGGAGTCCGTGGTTTCCGATCGGACGCATCGTCAACTTCGGCTGCGTGTCGACGCTGCAAGCCGGTGAAATGGAAGCCTACGACGCACCGTTCCCGACCCGCCGCCACCGTATTGCCGCCCGACTCCTGCCCGGCCTGGTGCCAGTCACCTCGCACGACCCGCAGTCGCGCAACAACATCGCGGCCTGGGAGTTTTTCGCGCATTGCGACAAGCCATTCCTCACGCTTTTCAGCAGCGGCGACCCGGTCACGCGCGGCGGTCATCGGGTCTGGCAAAAGCGGGTGCCGGGCGCGCAGGGGCAGCCCCATGCCATCACGCGTGGCGCCGGGCACTTCCTGCAAGAGGACAAGGGGCCTGAGCTGGCACAGGCCATCGTTGCATTCATGGACACGACACCGGCCGGCTCCGGTACGATGTAGCCATGAGCAAGTCCAAAAGCAAGAAGTCCGGCAAATCCGACAAGCTGGGCAAGGCCGCCTACTACGACCTACTCGAGCCGCTGCAATTGCAGCTCAACGACGTGGCGCGCTGGCTGCAGTCCAGTGGCAAACGCCTGGTGGTGGTGTTCGAAGGCCGCGACACCGCCGGCAAGGGTGGCGTGATTTCTGCCATCGCGGAGACACTCAATCCGCGCCAATGCCGTGTCGTGGCTCTGGCCAAACCCAGTGACCGCGAAAGCACGCAATGGTATTTCCAGCGTTATGTGCCGCATCTGCCCGCTGCCGGCGAGATCGTGTTGTTCGACCGCAGCTGGTACAACCGCGCCGGCGTTGAACGGGTCATGGGTTATTGCTCCGAAGCACAGGCCAAGGCTTTTCTCAAGCACACGCCGGTGTTCGAGCAGTTGCTGGTCGACGACGACATCCTGTTGTTCAAGTACTGGCTGACCGTCGACCAGGAACTGCAGGAAGAACGCTTCGCCGAACGCCTGGCCAATCCGCTCAAACGCTGGAAACTCAGCCCGGTGGACCTGCAGGCCCGTACCCGTTACGCCGACTATGGCCGCGCCCGCGACAGCATGCTGCGCGCCACGCACACGCCCCATGCGCCCTGGGCCCTGGTCGACTTCAACGACCAACGGCGCGGCCGCATTACGCTGATACAGCATCTGCTGGCGTATATTCCGGAGCATGCGGTGCCCCATCCGGACATCGATCTGCCGCCCCTGGGTCACGATCCGCTGCGCGAGCGATTTGGCACCCCTCTCAAACCGATAGTTCCGGTCAACTGACCGCCGCCCTGGCCTGCGCTGCGCCACCGGCGCTCCCGCAAGCCAGTGGCCGGACCGACAACACATGACCATTCGTTCGCGCCAGGCGGCCATGCCGTTCATCATGATCACCGTGTTGATCGACATGCTGGCAATTGGCCTGATCATTCCGGTGCTGCCGGCACTGGTGGGGTCGTTCAGCACCTCACAGGCGGACCAGGCCTATTGGTACGGCGTGGTCGCATTCGCATTCGGCATCGCCAGCTTCTTCGCCTCGCCGGTACTCGGCGGCCTGTCCGATCGGTATGGACGCCGACCGGTGTTGCTGCTCGGCTTTTTCGGCCTGGGCGCCAACTTCTTCCTGACCGCGTTTGCCACCAGCATCTGGATGCTGATTGCCGCGCGCCTGATGGGCGGCGCCTTGCAGGCCAATGCCGCAGTGGCCAACGCCTATGTTGCCGACATCACCGCGCCAGAGGAGCGCACGCGACGCTTCGGACTGCTCGGCGCGATGATGGGTCTGGGTTTCATCATCGGCCCGGTCATGGGTGGCCTGCTGGGTGCCATCGATCTGCAACTGCCCTTTCTGGCCGCCGGCGGACTCACGATGGTGAATTTTGTCTACGGCTACTTCGTGTTGCCGGAGTCGCTGCCGGTATCAAACCGCAAGCCATTTCGGCTGCGCTCGGCCAATCCGTTCGCGTCGCTGCGGGCTTTGGTGCAACTCAAGGGTGTGGCGCCGCTGGTAGGGGTGGTGGCATTCAGCGGACTCGCACAATTCGTGCTCTACACCACCTGGGTGCTGTACACCACGTTCAAGTTTGGCTGGGGTCCGCTGGAGAACGGCTGGTCGCTGGCCGCGGTCGGCGTTGCGTCGGTGGTGGTGCAGGGTTTCTTGCTGCGCCATCTGCTCAAGTGGCTCTCGCCGCAAAAACTCGCGGTCTGGGGCCTGTTCTCGTCGGCACTGGCCTACGCCTTGTGGGGTGCCGCCACCGAGGGCTGGATGATGTTCGCGGTGATCGGCGTCAATCTGCTGGGCGGCACGGTGGCTGCGGCAGTGAACAGCATGATCTCGGCGGCCGCCGACAGTCGCAGCCAGGGCCAGACGCTGGGCGCCGTCAGTTCGCTGGGCAGCCTGATGGCGGTGCTGGCACCGATGCTGGGTGCGCCGCTGCTGGCCGTGGTGTCCCATTTGCCGCGTGGCGACTGGCGCATCGGCGCCCCGTTCTACTTTTGTGCGGCACTTCAAACGGTGTCGCTATTCTTGGCCTGGTGGCATATCCGGCGCCACAACCAACTGGCAACCGCCTGAACGACACGACGCATCCCGGTCGGTTCAGGCCTGTTCCTTGATCGTGATTCGCCATAACGTGCGAGCGTCGGTCAGGTCGGTCAGCGGCGCGGCGTGCAGCAATTGCGCGTTGTCCCAGACCACGACATCGCCGATACCGTACTGGTAGGTATGGCGATAACGCGGGGCGGTCGCATGCGCCTTGAGTTCGTCCAGCAAGTGCACTGCCTGTGTATCGTCCATGCCGTCGATGCCAAACGAACTGCCAGACACCCCGTACAAGGACTTCACGCCGGTGTGTGGATGCGGCCGCACCAGTCGATGGCGCACCCAGTCCACCTTTTTTTTCTGCTTTTCATCGAGCACCGAGGCCACGGTGCGCGACTGGACATCGAGATCGTCCCGATTGCCGTAGTGGTGGCGCACCACCAGGTCTTCGATGCGTGTGCGCATGGCCTGCGGCAGATCCGCATAGGCCTGGGTTTGATTGACAAACGTGGTGCCGCTGCGCTCGCGCGGCATCTGTATCGCGTACAACATGGTGCAGCGCGCCGGCACCGTCAGATAGGAATAGTCGGTATGGAAATACGTACCGGCATCGAGCAGACCGATCGGATTGCCATCGCGTTTCACGTTGGACAGGATCAGGATGTTGGGGTCCTGCGCATGGTGGAAGGTATCGATGACATGGGGCTCGGCCCGCCCCCAGTGCCGCGAGAATTCGACAAACTGTGATGGCGACAGCGTCTGCCTGGGCAACACCACGAAACAGTGCTTGTGCAAGGCCTGTTCGACTGCGCCGAACTGCTCCGGACTCAGGCCTCGCGACAGGTCCAGACCCGAGATACGAGCGCCACCGGCATCGGACATGGGTTCGATTTGCAGCATGTCAGTACCGCCCGGCCGTTCCGAAGGTACTGACGGCCCCCTCGGGGGGCAGCGAACGCAGTGAGCGTGGGGGCAGTTTCATACCGTGTCTCCCATCAAAGACCGGTGGCCAGAAAGCCACCATCTACCGCAATGCTCTGGCCAGTGACGAAGCCTGCCGCATCGCTGGCCAGGTAGATAGCCGCCCCGACCAGTTCGTCGACCTCGCCGAAACGGCCAGCCGGCGTACGCGCCAGTGCCAGCGCCTTGCGCTCGGGCGACATCTTGTCGCGGTTGAGCTCGGTCATGAAAAAGCCCGGCGAGATGGCGTTCACCCTGACGCCTTGTTCGGCCCATTCGGCGCCCAGCGTTTGCGTCAGGCTGTACACCCCGGCCTTGGCAATGGCATACAAGGCGCTGCGCGGCCAGCCACGATGCGACGACAAGGAGGCAATGTTGATGATCGCGCCGCGGCCACGCCCCAGCATGTGGCGACCGACCTCGGTACAGGCAAAAAACACGCTTTGCAGATCGGTGTCCATGATCTGGGCCCAGTCGGCGCGGCTGAAATCCACCGCCGGCTTGAGCACCGTCACGCCCTGGCAATTGACCAGCACATCGATGTGCCCCAGGTTCGCCAGCGTGATGCCGACCAGTCCGCGCAAACCCTCGTCGTTGCTGACGTCGGCCTGGTACCCCGACACCGCACCAAACTCGGCCAGCTCTTGCAGCGCCGTGGCCAGCTTTTGCGGATCGCGGCCGGCGATCACGACCTGGGCGCCGGCCTGCAGGTAGCCACGGGCGATGGCTTTGCCAATGCCGCTGGTGCCACCAATGACCAGTGCGATACGGTCCTTCAGGGAAAACGAGGGTACGGGGTTCATGGCCTTCCTATTTGACGAGATCGGGTGAAATCAGCTGCGGCAGGATCAGCGTGACCTCGGGCCACAGGATGATGCCCACCAGCACCAGCAGCATGGGTATGAGCATGATCATGGTGTCCTTGAGCGCATAACGCAAGGGCACCCCGGCCACCGAACATGCCACCATCAGGCACAGGCCATACGGCGGCGTCACCAGGCCGAAGGCCAGTGACACGATGCCAATGATCGCGAACTGGATCGGATGCATGTCGACCGACTGCACCAGCGGTTGCAGCGTCACGCCCACAATGATGATGGCAGGAATCGCATCGAGAAAACAGCCGGTGATCAGGAACACGGCGGCAATGAAGAAACCGACGCCGGTGATACCGAGGTTCCAGGCAGTCACGTTCTCCAGCAGCGCCTTGGGTATCTGGTAATAGGCCAGCAGCCAGCCGAACGCCGATGCCGTGCCGACACAGAAAAGCGCAATGGCCGACAGGCGCCCGGTTTCCGACAAGGCCTCGAACAGCCGTTTGACATCCATTTCCCGGTAGACGAAGGCGGTCAGCGCCAGCGCATACAACACCGCCACAGCCGCCGACTCGGTCGGCGTGAACCAACCCAGCAAAATGCCGCCGACGATGATGAACGGCGTCATCATGGCTGGAATCGACTGCAGCGCTGCGGTGATGAACTGGACGAAGCTTGCCCGCGGATGCACCGGGTACTTGCGCCGCACCGCATAAATATGCACCGTGACCATCTGCGCGGCAGCGATCAGCAATCCCGGCACGATGCCGGCCAGATACAGCGCACCGATCGAGGTGGAAATGACGCCTCCCCAAACCACCATCAGGATCGACGGCGGTATCACAACCGCCAGCGTCGACGACACTGCGGTGACGGCGATAGAGAACGGCAGGTCGTAACCTTCCTTGGTCTGTGCGTCAATGAAGATCTTGCTCTGGCTGGCTGCGTCCGCCGTGCTCGAGCCCGATATACCGGCAAAGAAAACCGACAACACCACGTTGCACTGGGCCAGTGCGCCGGGCATGCGGCCCACCATCGTGCGCGACAACACCACCAGCCTGTCGGTGATGCCGCCAACGCCCATCAGATTGGCCGTCAGAAGAAACAGCGGAACCGCCAGCAGAATGAACGAGTTGTACGACTTGAAGGTCTCGTTGAACAACATCATCGGCGACAGGCGGGGCTCGTACGCCAGAATTGGCAGGCAGGCCAGGCCGAGCGCAAACGCCACCGGAACCCGCAGCGCGAGAAAGAAAAAGAATGCGCCGAACAACGCCAGGGACGCCATCCCCGGACTGAGCATGGACTGCATCATGGCGTGTCTCCCGCCGCAATGGTGCGAATGTCGGCCAGGAACTGCTCACCGAGGAACAACACCCAGGTGATGCCGGCCAGCGGCCAGGCGATGAAGATATAGGTCATCGGCAGTTCGGCCAGTTCGGAACTCTGGTTCCAGCCGAACTGCACGAACTCAATGCCCCAGTAGACATAGACCAGCGCGAACACCAGCACCAGCAGGTTGGTCGCGATGCGAAGCATGGCATTGGGCCGCGGCTTGAGCTTGGGCCAGACGTCGACGTCGAAATGCGTTCCATCGCGCACCGCAATCATCGCGCCGAGCATCACCATCCAGATGAACACGAAACGCGACAACTCTTCGGTCCAGATGTAGGGCGGTATCAAAGCGGTGTAGCGCGAGATCACCTGCATCGTGATCGGCACCATCAGGATCGCGACCGAAGCCACCATCAACCAACGCAGCAGCGTCACGTAGCCATCCAGTATCTTTTTCATCAAGCACTCTCAAAAAAGCGCGCCGCCCCGGCCAGAACCGTGGGCGGCGCGCCAGCAACAGCAGGGATTACTTGACCGCCAAAATCTTGGCGTGGATCGCGTCGGCGCCGATCTCTTTTGCGTAGGCTGCCATCACCGGATCAACCATGGCCTGCATCTTGGCGCGGTCGGTAAACGGGATGCGCTTGAGCTTGCCGGCTTTTTCCAGGGCTTCGAGCTTGGCGGAGTCTTCCGACGACTCGAGCTGACGGCCAAAGGCGCCGGCTTCCTTGCCGGCCTTGATGACAGCTGCCTGCAGGTCAGCCGGCAGCTTGGCAAAGGTCTTGCCCGAGAAACACAGCGGACGGATGGTGATGGCGTGTTTCGTCATCGCCAGATCTGGCGCGACCTCGTAGAACTTCATCTGCTCGACACCGGCCGCCTCGTTCTCGCCTGCGGCAATGACACCGTTCTGGATCGCGTTGTAGACCTCGTTGTAGGCAATTACCGTGGGCGCCATGCCGACGGCTGCAAAAGTCTTGCTCCAGATCGGCGCACCCTGCACCCGCACCTTGAGGCCCTTGATCTCGGCCAGGTTGTGCACCGGCTTGTTGACGAAGATGTTGCGTGTGCCGCCGCCGGCATAACCAATCAGCATGACCTCGGCCTTCTGCGCTACCTCGTCGGCAATCGGCTTGAGGATGTCGGCGTCCAGCACCTTGTTCCAGTGGTCCAGATCACGGAACAGGAACGGCGCATCAATGAAAGGCGCCGCCTTGGAGAAGGTCGACATGTGGGCTGGCGACACGATGGCGAAATCGACCGCCTTGCCCTGGTTCATGTAGGCGAAATAGTCCTTCTCCAGGCCCAGTTCGCTGTTGTTGTGCATGACGAAATTGACCGGCTTGCCGTAATACTTCTTGACCAGCTCACCGAATTTGACCAGCGACTTGGTAAAGGCGTGGTCGTCGTTGAACTGCGAAGCGCCATGCAGCGTAATGACCTGCTGCGCACTGGCGGCGAAACCGACCGCGGCCAAAGCCAGCGCCGCAATCGTGGAACGTAACCTGCCACCCGAAACGATATGCTTCATGTTGCCTCCTGCTGCGACGTTTTTGCGTCGTATGGTTGAAAGCGCCACCCGCAGGGTAGCGACCCAGCCACTGTAGGAACACAATCAGCCCCTGTCAATCGTCATACGATAGGGTGTTCCCTAGGTTGTTTCACTTTACCCGACGGCTTCGGCCTCCTCTCACGATCGCACATGACGCAGACGGCCTGCCTCGGCCTGGTTGCCACGCGGCGGACCGCCTGCCCTACCCGACAGGCGCCGTCGCGCGTCCACTCTCTATTTCTTCAACGTTGCCAGCCAGGCGGCGTCGGCCTGCTTCTGATAGGCCTTCCAGTCGCCACTGAGCCAGCGCTGGCGGCCGCGATCGGCGTAAAACAGGAACAACTGGTCTCCAAAGAACTCCCAGACCGTGCCGTCGGTCCTGATCAATCCCTCGCCCAACGACAACGCATTGGCACAAAAGCCGTTGTAGTGCGGCACATATTTCGCCGGGTCGGATGCGAAGCGGTCGGCGCTTTCGCGCGAGGCAAACCGCCAGTTGGCGCCCAGGTACACCACTTCGAAGCGCGTCTCGCCCTCGCGCACCTTGTGCGCCTGGCGCACGCCCGGGTCGTGGTAGGACACCGTGTCCTGACCGCCGATGGCGATATTGCCAAAAAAGCCGGTGCTGACCGGCTCCGCCGCATGAACGGGGATGGCAAGCAGACAACCAAGCGTCAGCATGGAGAACGAACGTCGCAGCATGAAAATCTCCTTGAACAAGGGTGGGGGCGATCAAACCCAGCCCGCAAAGTGCCTCGCCGGCACCAATCAGGCCAAGCCAAGCCAAGTGCATCTGTCGCAGGCGCCTGCCCATGCTTACACCGCAGCCGCGGATGGGCCACCAGGCCGCGCCCGACAAGGCATCACGGCCGGGTGGCCCATCCGCTCGCCGGTTCAACCGGTGGGCTCGGAACTTGTTACAAAACCCTGTTCAGCCAAGCGCCGACAATACGGCGCCGGCACCCCGCCGGATTGCAATGTTGGAAAGGTCGATCAAGCGTGTTCAAGAATCTCATGGTGTACCGCATGGTGTCTGCATGGACGATGACGCAGGCACAACTCGAAGAGGCGCTGGACAAGGCGCGCTTCGCTCCTTGTGGTGCGTCGCAGGAAAAATCGGTGGGATGGATGGAGCCTCGCGGCCAGGCACACGGGCCTTTGGCCGAGGTGGTCGGCGGCCAATGGATCCTCCAGCAAATGGTCGAGACCAAGTCGGTTCCCGGATCGGTGGTCAAACGCAAGGTCGAGGAACGGGCCCAGCAGATCGAGGCCAGCACCGGCCGCAAACCCGGCAAGAAGGAAAAACGCGAACTGGCCGAAGACGCGCGCCAGACCTTGCTGCCGATGGCATTCACCAAGCAGTCGACAGTGCGGGTCTGGATCGACCCGCAAAATGCACGCCTGGTGCTCGATGCCGGCAGCCAATCCAAGGCCGACGAGACCATGACGGCCCTTGTCACGGCCATCGACGGCCTGGCGGTTCAGCTGGTCGATACCAGGACCTCGCCGGCCGTGGCCATGTCCGAGTGGTTGTCGACCCAGGAGGCGCCTCAGGGTTTCAGCGTGGACCGCGAATGCGAGCTCAAGGCGCCTGATGAATCTCGGGCGGTGGTGCGTTACACCCGCCATGCACTGGACACCGACGAGGTGAGCCAGCACATCACGATGGGCAAGGTGCCTACGCGGCTGGCGCTGACCTGGAACGACCGGGTGTCGTTCGTGCTGACCGAAGCCCTGCAGCTCAAGAAGGTGGCATTGCTCGACGTGGTGCTGGAGGACAAACCGGCCGCCGCCGGTGACCGCAAGGATGACGGCTTCGACACCGACATCGCCCTGATCACCGGTGAACTGCAACAATTGTTGCCGGCGCTGATGGAAGCGCTGGGCGGCGAAGCCGAACACCCCTGAGGCATCGTGCACCGTGCCAAGCCCGCCGCTACCGCCGCTACCGCCGCTACCGACGCTGCTGATCGTCTACCACTCTTACACCGGCGGCACGCAGCAGATGGCCAGCGCTGCGGCAGCCGGGGCGAAGCGCGCTGACGGTCTGCAGGTGCGTTTGTTGCATGCCGACGAGGCCGGCCCCGACGATCTGCTGGAGGCACAGGCTTATTTGTTCGCGACGCCGGAAAACCTGGCCGCCATCGCTGGGGTCATGAAGGCGTTTTTCGATCGCTGCTACTACCCGGTGCTCGGCCGCATACAGGCCCGACCCTATGCGCTGCTGGTGTGCGCGGGCAGCGATGGCAGCAACGCCGTACGCCAGGTCGAACGTATCGCCACCGGCTGGCGCCTGCGCAAGGTCGCCGAGTCGTTGATCGTATGCACCCATGCCCAGACACCCGAGGCCATTCTGGCAAGCAAGACGATCCCGCAGGCCGAATTGCAGGCCTGCGCGGACATCGGCGAAGCCCTGGGTCAGGGCTTGGTCATGGGTTTGTTCTGATCGGGATTCGTGCCGTCCATGCCATCATCGGCGGATGCTGAATTCACTGAAGAACCTGTTCGACAGGTTGAGTCCAATGTCGGCCGATGCCGATCGTCAAACACAAGAACATGGCTTGCAGCTGGCCACCGCCGTCCTGCTGGTCGAGGTCATGCGCTCGGATACGCGCTTCCATGACGACGCGCGCGAGGCCGTGCTGGTTGCGCTGCAGGAAAAGTTCGCGCTCGATGCCGACGAAGCCCATGACCTGACCGAACGCGCACACGAAACCGCGCGCCAGGCCGGTGACCTGTTCACGTTCACGTCGCTTGTCAACGCGCATTTCGACATGCAGCAAAAGCTTCGCATGATCGAGCTGATGTGGGCCGTGGCCTATGCCGACGGCCATCTGGCCGACCACGAACGCCACGTGATGTGGCGCGTCGCCGATCTGCTGCACGTTCCGCAGGGCGCCTACGCACTGGCCAGGATTCGCGCCCGCGATGCCGCAGGGGCGGTCGACGCGCAAGCGCCCACGGCCGGCCGACCCCAGCCCAGAACCACCGATTGATCCACGGAGCATTCATGGCATTGACGCCCACGCAAGCCACCCCGGCAACCCCGATAGTCTCGATCCGCGGCCTTGGCAAGACCTACGCCGACGGGTTTGAAGCCCTCAAGAACATCAACCTGGATATTCGGCGTGGCGAGATCTTCGCCCTGCTCGGCCCCAATGGTGCCGGCAAGACCACCTTGATCAGCATCGTCTGCGGCATCGCCAATGCCAGCTGCGGCGAGATCATTGCCGATGGACACGACATCGTGCGCGACTACCGTGCGGCGCGTTCCGCCATCGGTCTGGTGCCGCAGGAGCTGCAGACCGACGCCTTCGAATCGGTCTGGGCCACGGTGACCTTCAGCCGCGGCCTGTTCGGCAAGGGACCGGACCCGGTGCATATCGAAAAGGTGTTGCGCGACCTCTCACTTTGGGACAAACGCGACAACAAGATCATGACGCTGTCGGGCGGCATGAAACGCCGCGTGCTGATCGCCAAGGCCCTGTCGCATGAGCCGCGCATTCTGTTCCTGGACGAACCCAGCGCCGGCGTCGACGTCGAATTGCGCCACGACATGTGGCGCATGGTGCGCAAACTGCGCGAGGGCGGCACCACCATCATCCTGACCACCCATTACATCGAGGAAGCCGAGGACATGGCCGACCGCATCGGTGTCATCAACCGGGGCGAACTCATCATGGTCGAAGACAAGCAGGTATTGATGCGCACGCTGGGCAAGAAACAGCTGACGGTAAGTCTGCAACATGCAATGCAAGCCATGCCACCAAAGCTTTCGGACAACAACGCGCTGGAACTTTCGTCCGACGGACTGACGCTGACCTACAACTTTGACTCGCAGAAGGAAGACTCCGGCATCGCCGCGCTGCTGCGCCAACTGAGTGAGCACAGCATCGAATTCAAGGACCTGCGGACCAGCGAGAGCTCGCTCGAGGACATCTTCGTCAGCCTGGTACGCAAACCGTCGCAGGGAACCGCCGCATGATGAACATCCATGGCATCCGCGCGATCTACCGCTTCGAGATGGCGCGCGCCTTTCGCACCGTGGCCCAAAGCATCATCGCGCCGGTGTTGTCGACCTCGCTCTATTTCATCGTGTTCGGCACCGCGATCGGCTCGCGCATGGGCGACATCGACGGCGTCACCTATGGCGCCTTCATCATCCCCGGACTGATCATGTTGTCGCTGCTCAGCGAGAGCATCTCCAACGCCTCGTTCGGCATCTACATGCCGAAATGGTCGGGCACGATCTACGAACTGCTGTCTGCCCCGGTGTCGTGGATCGAGGTGCTGGTGGGTTATGTGGGCGCTGCTACCACGAAGTCGGTGATGCTCGGCTTGCTGATCCTGTTGACGGCCCGTCTCTTCGTACCCTACCAGGTGGCCCATCCGTTCTGGATGCTGGGTTTCCTGCTGCTGACGGCGGTGACGTTCAGCCTGTTCGGCTTCATCATCGGCCTGTGGGCCGACAATTTCCAGAAGCTGCAGATCATTCCGATTCTTGTTGTCACGCCGTTGACGTTCCTGGGCGGTGCCTTTTACTCGATCACCATGTTGCCACCGGTGTGGCAGTCGATCTCGCTGTTCAACCCGGTGGTGTACCTGATCAGCGGATTTCGCTGTAGCTTCTACGGCGTAGCCGATGTGCACATCGCGGTGAGCACCGGCATGACAGTGGCGTTCATGCTGATCTGCCTGACCGTCATCTGGTGGGTGTTCAAGACCGGGTACCGGCTGCGGCGCTAAGCCAGTCGCAATCAGGCCGGCAACGCACCCGCCTTCATACCCAGCACAGCTCCGGTGTGCAGGTTTTGTTTGGGTTGCAGCCACATCTCGAGCACGCCGGAGACAGCCGCGCCGCGCAGGCTTGAAGAGGCTGAGCTGACCAGCGCGGGCCTGCGCATTGAGCGGCACATGCCAGGCCAAAGCGTGTTTGCGTTGTTTGGCGTCACCCACCGCCAACTCTGCCTGTTGCATCAATGCATCAAAGGACAAGGTCGCTTGGTCCCGACCATCGGGCACCGACCGGGTGCCCGGGGTGACGATCGACGGCATCACACGGGCCTACCCGGTGCGCATATTGAACTGGCACGAAGTGGTCAACGACCGCTTTGGCTTGCGCGCTGTGGCTATTACCTACTGCCCGCTATGCGGAACCGGCGTGGCATTCGACGCACAGGTTGACGGCGAAGCGCTGCGTTTTGGTGTGTCCGGCCTGCTGTACAACAGCGACGTGTTGTTGTTCGATCGCGCGAGCGCGTCCCTGTGGTCGCAACTCAAACAGACTGCGATCAGCGGCGCGCGCAAGGGACAGCGACTGCAAACCATCACCCTGAGTCACACCAGCTGGGCCGACTGGCGCAAGCGCCACCCTGCAACCACCGTGTTGTCCGAGGACACCGGCTTCGCTCGCGACTACGGCCGTGACCCTTACGCCGGCTACGACAAGGTGCAGCAGCTGATGTTCGACGTGGAGCATCGCGACGACAGGCTGCCGCTCAAGGAATGGGTGCTTGGGGTGCAGGTGGGCGGGGTTTTCAAGGCCTATCCTTTCAGTACGCTCGCGCAGCGTGTGAACGCCCGGGGGGAGCTTCGCGACACCGTGGAGGGCCAGAATTTACGGATTCGCTACGACGCACAACATCGCACGGCACAGGTTATCGATACGCGGGGCCGGCCCTGGCCGTCGACAACGGCGTTCTGGTTCGCCTGGTTCGCGTTCCACCCCGACACCGAAGTCTTGTTGCCACGCTGATCGGCCCTGGGCTGCGTCGAATTGCGCGCGGCGACACAGTTCATGACATTGCGCAGCTGTAAGGTCCGGCGTGATGCCCCGACCGATGACCAGCACGGCGAAATAGTTTGCCATGCCACCACAGCCCGGTCCTGGACCGACTTGCAATAGGAGCACATCATGACAACTTCCACCAACACCCGCTTGGCATCTGCCGCCCTGGCGCTGGCCTTCGGCGCCGCCATGACGATGGCCGCCGGAACTGCTGCCGCCCAATCACCGGACAAGGAAAAATGTTTCGGCGTCGCGCTCAAAGGCAAAAACGACTGCGCCGCTGGCGCCGGAACCACCTGCGCCGGCACTTCCAAGGTCGACTACCAGGGTAATGCCTGGAGCCTGGTCGCCAAGGGTTCCTGCGAAAAAACCATGAGCAAGACGTCGCCAACCGGCAACGGCCAGTTGAAGGCATTTGAAGAGAAAAAGGCCTGATCAGGTAAAACCAACTTATGCACGGCTCCGACGCGTCGCCTGCCGCCGAACGCCCGCTGGCGAGCGGCGATGCAGGCACACGTGGGTTGCCGCTGCGTTGCGGCGTCGGCCTCAAGGCCAGCCACATGCGTCAGGTGCTCGACGAGCGGCCTGACGCCGGTTTTTTCGAAGTACATGCCGAGAATTTCATGGTCCCGGGCGGGCCGCTGCACCATTGGCTGGGTCGCATCCGGGAACATTACCCCCTTTCCTTGCATGGCGTCGCGCTGTCGATCGGCGCCGACAACGACCTCGACCACGACCATCTGGAACGGCTGGCGGAGCTGCTCGAACGGTATCAGCCGCAAAGCTTTTCCGAGCACCTGGCCTGGTCGACCCACGGCGGGGCTTACCTGAACGACCTGCTGCCACTGCCTTACGACCCCGCATGCCTGCAACGGGTTTGCGACCATGTCGATCAGATTCAGTCACGGCTACGCCGGCGCATGCTGCTGGAAAATCCGGCCACCTATGTGCGTTTCGCCTCGTCCACCATGGACGAAGGCGCATTCATCCACGAGGTGATCCGCCGCACCGGATGTGGCCTGCTGCTCGACGTCAACAATGTATATGTCAGCAGCGTCAACCATGGACTTGATGCCAAGGCAGCCCTGCACGCCCTGCCGCTGGACGCGGTCGGAGAAATCCACATCGCGGGTTTTGCGAGCCAGACGGACGGCGCCGGCGCGCCGCTGCTGATCGACAACCACGGCGCGCCGATTGCGTCGGCCGTGTGGGAGCTGTACCGTTACGCGCTGGCAACAACCGGACCCATCGCCACCTTGCTCGAGCGCGACAACAATGTGCCACCGCTGGCGCTGCTGCTGACCGAGGCCCGCCAGGCCGACCGGTTATTGAAAGACGCAGCGAAGGCGTTGCGCACGCCCGGGCTCAGTCACGCACGGGGGATGGCCGAATGACCGACCAGCGGGCGTTTGTAGCTGCGCTGCTCGATCCGCAGCTGGGCTGCCCGCCAGACCTGCGCAGCTGGAACGGGTCGGATCCCACGCCACGCTTCGCGGTGCATCGCAACAATATCGTCGTATCCCTGGTGGATACGCTGGCCGATCAGTTCCCGGTCACACTGGAGCTGGTCGGTGCAGAATTTTTCCGTGCCATGGCGCGCGCGTTTGTACAGCAGCAGCCGCCGCGCACGCGCATCATCGCCTTCATCGGAACACCTTTTGCAGACTTCATCGCATCGTTTGCGCCGGCAGCATCCGTGCCGTATCTGGCCGACGTTGCACGCCTGGAGATGGCGCGTATCGAGGCTTGCCACGCAGCCGATGCCGACTCGCTGACATCCGACGCGATCAAGAGTGTCGTGGCCGACCCGCAGCGGCTTGCCTTTGTGGCGGTGGTGTTCCATCCATCGGTTCGCCTGCTGTCATCGCCGCATGCGATTTTTTCGCTCTGGGCGGCCCACCAGGGCGCGCTCGATATCGCCGATGTGGACCCCGACATCGCCCAGCATGTACTGGTTTTTCGGGACGGTCTTGACGTGCAGGCGCTGCAAATTTCACTAGCAGCATACGGCTTCCTGACAAGGCTGCGGTCCGGCGACACCTTGGCCGAAGCATCCGCAGCGGCGCTTGATGCCGACACATCGTTCGACCTTCCCGGCGCGATCACACTGCTGCTGCGCCATCCCCTTGTCACCCGAATGGAGCCACAACCATGACACCTACTGATACAAACACTGCCATTCGCGCGCACGATGGTGGGATGGTCGCAGGCCTGGTCCGGACGATCCACGCCGCCCTGTCACGTATTCCTGACACATTGATCGCAATCCTGGCGCGGTTCTCGATCGCCGCCGTGTTCTGGAAATCCGGTCAGACCAAGATCGAGGGGCTGGCCATTGACATCGTTGGCGGCGAGTTCACGCTGGGCTGGCCGCGCCTGTCCGACTCCGCGGTGTTCCTGTTCCAGGAGGAGTACCGGCTGCCGCTGTTACCGCCAGAGTTGGCGGCCATGGCGGCGGCGGGCGCCGAACACCTGTTTCCGATCCTGATCCTGATCGGTCTGGCGACCCGGCTGTCAGCGCTCGCCTTGCTGGTGATGACGCTGACGATTCAGATCTTTGTCTATCCGTCAGCATACCCGGTGCATGGCGTCTGGGCCGCAGTGCTGCTGTTCCTGATGGCCCATGGTGCGGGCCGTTTGTCGCTCGACCATTGGTTGGCGAAGCGCCGGCGGTAAGAGCACAACGGCGCACACGGCAGGCAGGCCCAGGGTTTTCCCCAGTGCACCTGCCGTCGAAAAACGCGAACCTGATTCGTCGTACCCCTATCCGGTGACGAACAAGGCGCGATCAGGCAAAGGCCTGCAGGGCCGTCGTCTGCCGGCAAACCACATGGAGCGCCCATGATGAACCCCGTCGTGCATTTCGAAATGCCCTACCGTGACCGCGATCGTGCGGCACGTTTTTACACCGAGGCCTTCGGCTGGAAAATCGACAAACTCGGGCCCGACATGGGCAACTATGCCGTCGTCAAGACGGCCGAAACTGACGCCATACCCGGCGCTGCGGCCGGCGCCATCAGTGGCGGGCTGTTCGAATACAAGGCCGACTGGCCGGCGCAATATCCGAGCATCGTGATCGCAGTGGAAGACATGGCGGCGGCAATGGCGCGCGTCACCAAGGCGGGCGGCGAGGTGCTCGGCGAGCCTATGCAAATTCCCGGCATTGGCGACTACGTGGCATTTTTCGATACCGAGCGCAACCGCCACAGCATGCTCAAGGCGATTGCACCGCAAAAGTAGAGAGACCACCATGCCACGTCAGATCTTCGTCAACCTGCCAATCCGCGATATGCAAAAGTCGCAGGCCTTCTTCCGGGCGCTCGGCCTGGAGTTCAACCCGCAGTTCAGCAACGACAAGGGCGCCTGCCTGGTAATCGCCGAGAACATCTTCGCGATGCTGCTGGTCGAGTCGTTCTTCCAGACCTTCACCAAACTGCCGATCAGCGACGCGCGCAAGGCGACCGAAGTGCTGATCGCACTGTCGTGCGAGGACCGTGGCGAGGTTGAAGCGCTGGTGGCCAGGGCGGTGGCCGCGGGTGGCACGACGCCGAACGCACCGCAGGACCACGGCAACATGTACCAGCACGGGTTCGCCGATCTGGACGGCCACCAGTGGCAGGTGTTCTGGATGGATGAAAGCAAGGCGCCGGCGCAGATGTAAGCCGCAACCCGCGGCAAGCGGCAAGCGGCAGAGGTGGATGCGCAGCACCCATAATGGTCCGGCCAACTCGAGTTGCCGCTGGCTGAAGGAAACCCCATGAATGCTGCCCGTTTGCTGGTCAACTGCCTGGAGAATGAAGGTGTCGAATACATCTTCGGCATTCCGGGTGAAGAGAACATTGCCGTCATGGATGCGTTGCTGGGTAGCCGCATCCGTTTCGTCACCACGCGCCATGAGCAAGGCGCTGCCTTCATGGCTGATGTTTACGGCCGGTTGACCGGCCGTGCCGGCGTGTGCATGGCCACCCTGGGCCCGGGCGCCACGAATCTGATCACCGGCGTGGCCGACGCCAACATGGACCGCGCACCGGTGGTGGCCATTGCCGGCCAGGGCGCGACCACCCGTATGCACAAGGAAAGCCACCAGATCCTGGACCTGGTCTCGCTGTTTCACCCGATCACCAAATACGCCGCACAGATCCGCGAACCCGAGATCGTGCCCGAGATCGTGCGCAAGGCCTTCAAGGTGGCGCAAAGCGAGAAACCCGGCGCCTGCTTCATCGAGTTCCCCGAGAACGTCGCCGACATGGAAGTCGACAAATCGCCGATTCCGGTGCAGAGCCCGCTGCGCTCGGTGTCGCAGGGCGAAAAAATCGACGAAGCCGCGCAGCTGATTGCGCAAGCACGCCAGCCGGTGATCCTGGCCGGCAACGGCGTGGTGCGCCAGAACGACGCATTGGCCTTGCAGCGTTTCGCCGAGGCCACGCGCATTCCGGTGGCCAATACCTTCATGGCCAAGGGCGTGCTGGCGTTTTCGCATCCGCTGTCGCTGGGCACCATCGGGCTGAAATCGCGCGATCTGCCCTGGTTCGCGTTCGAACAGGCCGACGTAGTGGTCTGCGTCGGTTACGACATGGTCGAATACCCGCCCGAGTTCTGGAACCCGGCCGGCGACAAGACCATCGTGCATATCGACGCCTTGATGGCCGAGGTCGACGAACACTACAACGTTGAAACCGGCGTGCTGGGCGATATCGGTGAGGCGCTGGACGCGATTGCCGCCAAGCTCGCACCCCGTGCCGAGGGCGCGTTTGCCGCATTGCGCCAGGCCATCGAAGCCGACCGCGACGAACACGCCAAGGACCACGGATTTCCGCTCAAGCCGCAGAAAATCCTGAGCGACCTGCGCCAGGCGCTGGCGCCCGAGGACATCGTGATCTGCGACGTCGGCGCACACAAGATGTGGACCGCCCGCATGTACCAGGCCGAGCGGCCCAACACCTGCATCATCTCCAACGGCTTTGCGTCCATGGGTATCGCCGTGCCGGGTGCGATCGCCGCCAAACTGGTGTATCCCGGGCGCAAGGTGCTGGCCTTGACCGGAGACGCCGGCTTCATGATGAATTCGCAGGAGATCGAGACTGCGCTGCGCCTGAAAACACCGATCGTGATCCTGATCTGGACCGACTCGGAATATGGCCTGATCACCTGGCACCAGCTGCGCCACTACGGCCGGGCCAGCCATACCACGTTCGGCAACCCCGATTTCGTCAAATACGCCGAGAGTTTCGGCGCCAAGGGTTATCGCATCGGCGCTGCCGGCGAACTGCTGCCCACGCTGCGCCAGGCGCTAAAGGACGACACGGTATCGATCATTGACTGCCCGGTGGACTACGCCGAAAACATGTTGCTGACGAAACGGCTGGAGGCCTTGCAGTCGCCGCTTTGATCAACCCGGCGGTATCTGCCGGCGTGCCCGCGCCTGGGGCAGAACGCTCCAGCCTGTCAGGCAATGGCATGGGCCGCAGCAGAAATGCCGCGGCCTATGCCTTGCAGCACAGCCTCAAAGCGCCGCCTTGGCCAGCATCCACCCACCCATCGCGATCATCATCAGGTTTTCCGTCAGCGAGATGAAGCCGAGCGGGACATTGCTGTTGCCGCCGACACACGCGCATTTCAGTTTGCGCTTGTCGATATAAACCGCCTTGATCACCGATACCGCACCGATGGTGCCGATGAACAGCGCCACCGGCGCGGAGAGCAGGGTCAGCGCGCCGGAGATCATCAGGATGCCCGCGAACGCTTCTGCGAACGGATAGACATAACCATAACGCACCCATCGGCGTGCGAGCAGATCGTAATTGAGGAACATCGTCGAGAAGCTGCGCACGTCCTGGAGCTTTTGCACGGCCAGAATGACCATCGCAAAAGCGATGAACCATTCGGCGGTACGGCTGGTCAGCAGCGCGCCATACGCGGCCCAACTCGTCGCCAGCGCCATCAGCGCTGCGACGGCGAAGATGGCGATGACGGGCCGATAGGAGGTCGCATCGGGATCGGCGACTTCCTTGCCGAAATACGCAAGCAGCTCGTCGTAGCCCCCGATTCGCTTGCCATCAATAAAGGTTTGCGGCGTCGTTTCAACCTGATGCTGCGCCTTGAACACATCGGTTTGCTCGCGCGTTTCGAGACGGTGATCCTCGACCACAAAACCCTCTCGCTCGAGCAGATCTTTGGATTTCAGCCCGTAGGGGCAGGTATGGTCGGTCATGACCATGCGGTGAAGTTCGGCGGTTCTGGTGTTTGTCACAGGATTTCCTCCGATGCGAGCAGGCGTTGAGCGCGCCTGGGATTTGACAGGAACTTGATCAGGCGACGGCGGGCTTGGCGTCATCGATCTTGATCGACGTATCCGGTCGTTCATAAGTGCCAACCAGCAGGCCACTGGCCAGCCCGCGCTGGCGCACCGCAGCCAGCAACTCTTCGCGGCCCGGCTTGCCCTCGAAACGCTCACCCGGCCCGAGCGCGAATAACTGGAACGCATAACGGTGCACGCCGTGGCCAGGCGGCGGGTCCGGCGGCAGCCAGCCTGCCTGAAGGAAGGAGTTGCGACCTTCGTGCACCCCATCGGCATCGCCCGCATGTTCATCGTCGCCATTGATCGCACCTTCAGCCAGCGAGTCGTCCGCGGGCGCCAGGTCGAACGCGATGGCGTGCACCAAAGGTTGGGGGATCGGCGCGTCGGCATCCTCGACGATCAGCACCAACGAAGTGGCATTGGCAGGCACGCCTGACCAGGACAGCGGAGGTGAGATCCCGGCGCCATCAGCGGTGTACCGTTCGGGGATGTCTGCATGGTCGACAAAGGCCAGGCTGGTAACCTGGATCTGCGCCATGCCTGCGCGTAGTGCAGATTGGTTGAAGGCGATCTGGTCCAGGCCTGCGCGCACATCGCGCAGCGCATGGCCAATCACATCGGGCAGTTTCTCGAACATGGTGGCAACTCCTGAATGGAAGCTCGGTTATCGCATCCGGGTCGGCGTTCGTCTGTCGGACAAGATCGCAAATCGCTCTGATGCCCCCACAACGACCCGGCGTAACGATCGACGTCGAATAAAGGCACAACCTGCTGCGAGGCCCCGAGACTGCCATGCGCGTTCGTCCATGCAAATTGAACGCACGTGCGCACGGCTTCAAGCCGATACGGTCTGTCCATCCATGAACGCTGCTGTTCGGGCCGGTAAGCATCCAAACGAGTAGAAAGCCTTCATCTTCATGACAGAAACGCGCATGGGCGACTTTCCCGGCACCGGGTGGCAAAAGATGCGTGTGGATGCAGCTTTTCGCTCCTGGCAGCGCCCTGCGTGTCCATCGGCGCGGCCATCGGATTGCGGCTGACGCAATGCAGCGGCAATGGGGACGGTGCAGCGCTCACTTCAATCGGTGCCACCGCAACGGCTTCGCCAGGCGATCCCGCTCGATGATGCCTTTGGCGCGGGGCAGCACTTTCAGCAGCGCGTGGCGCATCGCCTCGTATTTGATCGCGTCGACCTGCCCCGCGAAGTCGGGCACATTGATGTTCTGCACGGAGATCCGCGGACGTGATGGTTTCGGGGTTTTCGGCATGAAAGGCTTCGGTTCAATTTCCTGTGCCAACTGCACAGTTTGCGTCGCAAGATGCTGCTCAACCTGCCTTGCCGGTCGTGCGAGCCTGACTCTGCGCATCGACCTCGGCCCGCAGTCGTTCCTCTTGAGCGCGCAGTTCGGGCGTGAAGGCTTCGCCGAAATCCTCGGCATCGAACACTTGCCGGATTTCGACCTCCGAATCACCCGACATCGGGTTCGGGCAACGTTTGAGCCAATCAATGGCTTCCTGCAGCGACGCGCATTTCCAGATCCAGAAGCCAGCCGCCAGCTCCCGGATCTCGGCAAACGGCCCGTTGATCACGGTGCGTTCCTTGCCTGAGAAACGCACCCTTGCCCCCTTGGCGCTGGGATGCAGTCCCTCACCGGCCAGCATCACGCCGGCCTTGACCAGTTCCTCGTTGAACCGGCCCATCTCGGCCAGTTCCTGTTCGCTGGGCATCACGCCCGCTTCGCTGTTCCTGTCGGCTTTCACGATGACCATGAATCGCATGGGGTTCTTATATGGATGCCTCCCGGGTAGCAAGAAGAATTTGTGTTGCGGTGCGAAGAAGTCGGCTGCGTCCTTATATCCGGCCTTGATTGCGTGATCCGTCTGGTCTCCCAGACTCGCCCGCTGGCCCCGATGCATATCCGC
>JBBQJP010000057.1:0-28160 GCA_038326025.1 Burkholderiales bacterium | reverse complement strand
GCGCGGCTATCTGCGCGCCCATGACACCTGCGCCGAGAACGGCGACTTGCTTGACTTGGAATCGGGACATGGAATCTCTTTCAGTGCACGCGTGAACCACGCGCGGGCACACCCGGCGAACCGGGTGCTATACGCAGATGTCAGGGAACCCGCACCCAGGTCTGGGTGCGGCCGAACGGGCCAATCGAGCCGCGAACCTCGAGCTTCTTGCCACCTTCGATCGGGGTCATGCGCAGGCCGTAGGTCTTGCCGTTCTCGGGGTCGAGAATCTTGCCGTCTTCCCAGACCTCCTTGCCATCGGCCTTCTTGGCACCGCGAATGATCTCCAGGCCAAGCATCGGCTTGCCCTTGCGGTCATCGGTGCATTCGTCACACACCGCATCCTGCTTGGCCTCCTTGCGCAGCAGCTTGGTCACCGTGCCGCTGAGCATGCCGCCGCTGTCAACGATCTGGATTTCGGACTTGACCTCTTTGGTCTTGTCGTCAATGGTGTGCCAGGTACCCACCGGGGTCATCTGCGCCATTGCGGCGCCGGCCGCCGTCAGCAGCAACGCACCGGCAAAAACGTGCTTGATCATAAAGTTCTCCTCGAAACGGTTGAATGGAATATCGGCAAATCTGCAGTAGAAATATCAGGCAAACACCGCTTCGGTGTCCATCAGGCTGCGCGCGCCGGAGCGCACCGTGAGCATCAGCGAGGCGGTCTGCGGGAACAGCTTGGCAAAGTAAAAGCGCGCGGTCTGCAGCTTGGCCAGGTAGAACGGATCGGTGTTACCGGCGGCGATCTCGCGCAGCGCGACCTGGGCCATGCGGGCCCAGAAATAGCCGAACACCAGATGCCCGGTGATTCGCAGGTAGTCGACGGCAGCCGCACCTACCTCGTCCGCATTCTGGAAACCCTTGAAGCCAATCTCGGCCGTAAGCTTGCTGAGCTTGTCGCCGAGGTAGGCGATCGGGTTGATGAACTCGGCCATTTTCTCGTTCACACCCTCTTCTTCCACCAGCGCGGCGATCAGCTTGCCGAATTTCGTCAAGGTGGCGCCGTTGTTGCCCAGCACCTTGCGACCCAGCAAGTCCAGGCTCTGGATGGTGTTGGTGCCCTCATAGATCATGTTGATGCGCGCGTCGCGCACCAACTGCTCCATGCCCCATTCCTTGATGTAGCCGTGGCCACCGAACACCTGCAGGCAGCTCGACGTGGCTTCCCATCCGTTGTCGGTCAGGAAGGCCTTGACCACCGGTGTGAGCAGCGACAACATCTCGCCGCTGTCCTTGCGTACTTTTTCGTCCGGGTGGAAGTGCTCCTTCTCCAGCAGCACCGAGCAATAGATCGCCAATGCGCGACCGCCTTCGGCGTAAGCGCGGGCCGTGAGCAGCATCTTGCGCACGTCCGGGTGCACGATGATCGGATCGGCCGGCTTGTCCTTGGCCTTGGTGCCGGACAACGAGCGCATCTGCAGACGGTCCTTGGCATAAGCCAGCGCGTTCTGGTAGGCCACCTCGGTCAGGCCCAGCGACTGATTGCCCACGCCCAGGCGCGCCGCATTCATCATCACGAACATCGCGTTCATGCCCTTGTTCGGTTCGCCGACCAGCGTACCGACCGCGCCGTCCAGAACAATCTGGCAGGTGGCGTTGCCGTGGATGCCCATCTTGTGCTCCAGACCGCCGCAATAGACGCCATTGCGCTCGCCAATGGAACCGTCCTTGTTGACGTGAAACTTGGGCACGATGAACAGGCTGACGCCCTTGATACCGGCCGGCGCATCGGTGATGCGCGCCAGCACCAGGTGCACGATGTTGTCGGCCAGGTCGTGTTCTCCGGCGCTGATGAAGATCTTGTTGCCGGTGATGCGGTAGCTGCCATCGGGTTGCGGCTCGGCCTTGCTGCGCATCAAACCCAGGTCGGTGCCGCAATGGGGCTCGGTCAGGCACATGGTGCCGGTCCACTCGCCGCTGGTCATCTTGTGCAGATAGGTCTGCTTCTGCGCATCAGTGCCATACGAGTGCACAGCGGCGTACGCGCCATGGGTCAGTCCCGGGTACATGGTCCAGGCCTGATTGGTCGAGTTCAGCATCTCGTACAGGCACTGGTTGACCACCAGCGGCAGGCCCTGGCCACCATACTGCGGGTCGCAACTCAGGCCCGGCCAGCCATTGGCGACAAACTGTGCATAGGCCTCCTTGAAGCCCTTGGGCGCGGTCACCGCATGGGTCTTGGGGTCAATGGTGCAGCCCTCCAGGTCGCCACTGATGTTGAGCGGCAACGCCACCTCGGCGGCGAACTTGCCAGCCTGTTCGAGCACTGCATCGATGGTCTCGGCATCGATCTCGGCGTGGCGCGGTATCGCCTTGAACTCGTCGGTGACCTTGAGCACTTCGTGCATGACAAACTGCATGTCGCGCAGTGGAGGGGTATAGGTTGGCATGGTTGTCGGCTCCTGGAAAAATGAATATCAGCGGGAAGGTGGGGACTTGCTGCCAACTTGGGCAGGGCTGGCGTGGCCGTAGGTGGCAATGATGTGGGCGAAGCCGGCCTGCGCGCGCGCAATGGATCCGGGCTTGTTGAGGAAACGCGCCTCGTAATGCAGGGCAAGGATGAGTCCGTGGATCTCGAACACCATCTGCTCGGTGTCGACATCCGCTCGCAGATGGCCTTGCGCACTGGCCTGCAACACGGCGCGGCGCACGGCGGCAAGCCAGGTGTTGACCGAGCTGGCCAGCGTATCGCGCACCGGACCTGGCCGGTCGTCGAACGCCACCGCACCGCTGATGTAGATGCAACCGGACTGGATCTCCACCGCCACCAGCTTCATCCAGTTGGCGAACATGGCCTCCAGCCGGGGCAGACCACGTGGACTCTTGAGCGCGGGAAAAAACACATCCTGCTCGAAGCGGTGGTGGTACTCGCGCACCACCGAAATCTGCAACTCCTCGCGTGCCCCGAAATGGGCAAAAACACCGGACTTGCTCATGTGCATGATGGCCGCAACGGCGCCGATGCTCAGTCCCTCGAGACCCATCTGGCTGGCCAGCTGCAACGCCGCATCGACGATGGCAGCCTTGGTTTGCTGACCCTTGAGCGACCCACGCGACTCGGAGGCGCGCGGCTGCGCTTCGTCGTCGGCAGACGACTGCGGGTTGCGGTGAATCGGTGAAAGTGACATCGGGGCACGGTAAAAAGAACGACCGTGCTATTTTGCGTCAGATTACGCTGATCTCAGCGATGCAACCCTGCAATAGAGCCGGGCTTCTAGCAGATCCGCGGGTAAACCCGAGTGCGAGCCGGCTCCGGCAAGGAAACACCCTCGCGAACCTGTACCGGCTGCGCCGGCCAGCGAGGGCAGCCCCCCCAAGTTCAGGCCATGGCCGCCTGCGCCGCCAGCACCTCGGCGCGCACCTGCTCGGTCAGCTCTGCCTTGAGCTCCACGAATGGCGTCGTGGTCTTGACGCTGTAGTGGCGCGGATGCGCCAGCGGCACCTCGCGGTCAAGCTTGATGCGACCCGGCCGCGCACTCATGACCATTACGCGAGAGCCCATGAACACTGCTTCGTCGATGTCGTGCGTGACAAACAAGACCGTCTTGCGTTCGGCTTCCCAGATACCGAGCAGCAACTCCTGCATCAGCTCCCGGGTCTGGTGGTCGAGTGCGCCGAAGGGTTCGTCCATCAGCAGGATGCGCGGGTCATTGGCCAGCGCGCGAGCCAGGGCGGTACGTTGTTGCATGCCGCCGGAGAGCTGCTTGGGAAAGTGGTTCTCGAAGCCTTTGAGCCCGACCTTGCCGATGAACGCATGGGCAATGGAATGTTGCTCATCCAGTGCCAGCCCTTTTTCGCGCAGACCGAAACACACGTTCTGCAGTACCGTGAGCCAGGGGAACAAGGTGTAACTCTGAAACACCATGCCGCGATCCGCGCCCGGGCCGGTCACCGGTTTGCCGTCGAGCTGGATCTGCCCGGTGGTCGGCACATCAAGCCCGGCGACCATGCGCAACAAGGTGCTCTTGCCGCAGCCCGAGGGCCCCAGGATCGTAATGAAGTCGTTCTCGGCCACCTGCAGATCGGTCGCCTGCAACGCGGTGGTTCCGCCGTTGGCGCCGGGAAAGGTCTTGGAGACCTGTGAAATGGTCAGGATGGTCATGCTGTTGCGCGGGCGGTCATCACAACCGGGCCCATGGGAACAATTTGCGGTTCAAGGCCTTGAACGCAAGATCGGTAATCAGGCCGATCAGGCCGATGACGATAATGCCGAAGATGATCTGGTCGGTCGCCAGCAAGGCCTGGCTGTCGGTGATCATGTGGCCGATGCCGCTGGAGGCGCCAATCAACTCGGCCACGATGACATAGGTCCAGGCCCAGCCCAGCACCATGCGCAAGGTCTCCGCAATCTCTGGTGCCGCGCTGGGCAACAACACGCGCGTCACGACACCGCGGTCTGCCGCACCCAGTGTGTAGGCCGCCTCGACCAGATCGCGCCGGGTATTGCCAACGCTGACAGCGAACATCAACACCAGCTGGAAGAAGCTGCCGATGAAGATGACACTGAGCTTTTGCGCCTCACCGATGCCGGCCCACAGGATCAGCAAGGGAATGAAGGCCGACGCAGGCAGGTAGCGGGCAAAACTGACGAAGGGCTCGAAGAAGGCCTCCACCGGCTTGTATGCACCCATCAAGACACCCAGCGGTATCGCCAGGAAGGCGGCAATGGCAAATCCGCCCAGCACGCGCCAGACGGTCATTCCGATGTCGTATGAAAAGTTCTGATTCACCAGCAGGTCGTAACCCGAGCGCAACATGGTGAGCGGGTCGGCCAGGAATATCTTGGGCACGAAACCGCCGAACGTGACAAGCGACCACAGCGCGAAAAACAGCACGAAGAAACTTACCCCCAGCACCACACGGGTGCGGGGGTGCACCGATTGCAACGGTCGCATGTCGTCTTTACTTGATGAAGCGCGTATCGGCCAGCTTGCTCATGTCGGGCAAGGATTTGATGATGCCGGCTTCCATCAGCAGGCCCGCAGCTTCCTTGCTGAACTCGGCATGTTCGCCGGCAAAGAACTTCTGGTTCGCGGCGCGGTCCTGCCAGCGCAGATACTTCGCGCTGGCTTCGAACTTCTCGCCCGTCTGCTTGACGTCGGCACCCATGATCTCGTAGCTCTTTTTCGGATCCGCCTTGATCATCTCGAGCGCGTCGAAGTAACCATCTGCCAGCGCCTTGGCAGCCTTGGGGTTTTCGGCCAGGAACTTGGGCGTGCAGCCGACGGTATCCATGATCATCGGGTAGTCGAGCGTGGTGGCGATGATCTTGCCGGCAGCCGGTTTCTCGCGCACGGCGCCCAGGTAGGGCTCGTAGGTCATGGCGGCGTCGATGCCGGAGGTGCCGGCGATCATGGCGTTGGCCGCGGCCTGCGGCTCGAGGTTGACGACCGTCACATCCTTCACGCTCAGGCCGTTCTTCTTCAGCATCCAGGCCAGTGTGAAGTACGGCGCGGTGCCCGGCGCACTGGCCGCAACCGTCTTGCCCTTGAGGTCACTGATCTTGGTGATGTTGGGTTTCACCACCATGCCGTCGGCGCCATAACTCTTGTCCAGCTGGAAGATCTGCGTGGTCGGGATGCCGTTGGCGTTCCACACCACCCAGGTCTCCACCGTGGTGGCTGCGCACTGGATGTCACCAGAGGCAATCGCCAGATGGCGGTCTTTTTGCGGAATTTTCTTGATCTCGACATCCAGGCCGTGTTTCTTGAACAACCCGGCCTCCTTGGCCAGGGTCAGTGGTGCGAAACCGGTCCAGCCGGACATGCCGATCAGGACCTTGGTGTCCTGCGCATGGGCCAGCGAAACGCCCAGGGACAGCGCCAGCGCGGCGAGCAGAGTTTTCTTCATGACGAAATACCTCGATGGTTGATTGAAATCGAAATCCACAAAACGGATCTTGCTGCGACCAGCCGAAGGCGCGACTCCTGATGGGCGCCCCGTCCGACCCGCAACCGCTTTCAAGCTAGCATTTCCCATGCCAGCAAGCTGCCTAGTTTATCTTGTCTATACAAGGGAGGCCACTCCGGAGTAACCCGCACGGTGATCTGCCGCTGGCGCGCCGGAGTCGACGGCCGATACGCTCAAGAAAATGGGCCCCGCAGGGCCCATGATTACTGGCAGCAGATGCGTGCTTTGCACACCTGCCTTGCCATCCGACGCCGGATGCTTGCTTACAACTTGAACGGCACCACCGTCTGGCGCTGCTCGCCCAGGCCTTCGATGCCCAGGGTCATGACGTCGCCCTTCTTCAAGTAGACCGGTGGCTTCATGCCCAGGCCCACACCCGGAGGCGTGCCGGTCGTGATGACGTCACCCGGCTCCAGCGTCATGAACTGGCTGACATAACTGACCAGTTTGGCCACGCTGAAGATCATGGTCTTGGTGCTGCCGGTCTGCATGCGCTGGCCGTTGACGTCGAGCCACATGTCCAGTTTCTGCGGATTGGTGATCTCGTCACGGGTGACCAGCCAGGGACCGATCGGGCCGAAGGTGTCGCAACCCTTGCCCTTGTCCCAGGTGCCGCCGCGCTCGATCTGGTATTCGCGCTCGCTCACGTCGTTGATGGTGCAATAGCCGGCCACATGGTCGAGCGCCGCCTTTTGCGACACATACCGCGCCTGCTTGCCGATGACCACGCCGAGTTCGACCTCCCAGTCGGACTTGACCGAACCCTTGGGCAGCATCACGTCATCATTCGGGCCCTGAATGCAACTGGTGGCTTTCGTGAACACGATCGGCTCTTTGGGAATCGGCAGATTCGACTCGGCTGCGTGGTCGGCATAGTTCAGGCCGATGGCGATGAACTTGGGCACACCGGCGACCGGACAGCCCAAACGCGGCGAACCCTTGACCAGCGGCAACTTGTCGGTCTTGAGCTTGCGCAGCTTGGCCAGTGCCGCATCACCGAGCTGATCCGGTGCGATGTCCTTGAGCACAGCGCTCAGATCGCGCAACTTGCCGTCTGCGTCGATCAGGCCGGGTTTTTCCTTGCCGGGTTTGCCATAACGAACCAGTTTCATGAACTTGCCTTTCTGTGAATGTCAAAAAAGTGGGCGGGGGAGAACTTTCACCGCCACCCGGAATTGTGCGCCCGCACCGTCAATAGGTGGACCGGCCACCTGAGAGGTCGAATACCGCACCGGTAGAGAACGAGCAGTCTTCGGTACACAGCCAGGCCACCATGGCCGCGATCTCTTCCGGCTTGCCAAAACGACCCATCGGGATCTTGGACAGCATGAACTGAATATGTTCGGCCGAGATCTGGTCGAAGATGGCCGTCTTGACGGCGGCCGGTGTGATGCAGTTCACCCGGATACCCGTGTCCGCCAGCTCCTTGCCCAGCGACTTGGTCAGGCCGATCACCGCCGCCTTGCTCGCGCTGTAGGCGCTGGCATTCGGATTGCCGTCCTTGCCGGCGACCGATGCAATATTGACGATGCGCCCGTAGTTGCTCGCACGCATGTGCGGCACCACTTCGCGGCAACAATAAAACAGGCCATTGAGGTTGACCTGGATCACCTTGTGCCATTCGTCGAGTTCGTAGTCCCAGGTCTTGGCATTGGCCCCGGCCACACCTGCGGAGTTGACCAGCGCGTCGATGGTTTTGTTGTGCTCGATCGTCTTCTTCACCGCGGCGACCACCGAGGCGTGTTCGCCCACGTCGACCTGCACAGCGCGGGCCTTGGCGCCGAGTTCATCACAAGCCCTTGCAAGGGCCTTGTCATCGCGATCCCACAAGGTCACATTGCCGCCCGAGGCCAGCACACGTTGCGCAATCGCAAAACCCAGGCCGGTGGCGCCGCCGGTGATGACCGCATGGCGGCCGTTCAAATCGAGTTGGTTCATATCGTCATACCTCCGTCCACGGAAAAGATCTGCCCGGTTGCGAAAATGGAGTCGTCGCTGGCCAGGTACAGGATGATGGGTGCAATTTCTTCGGCCTGTGCCAACCGCCCCATAGGCTGGCGCGCGACGAAGTCCTTGCGCGCCTGCACCGGATCGGCGTAGCTGTTGATGCGCTCCTGCAGCGAAGGCGTGTCCACGGTTCCGGGCGCAATGCAGTTGCAGCGGATGCCCTTGGCCACAAAGTCAGCCGCGATCCCTTTGGTCAATCCGACGACGGCGGCCTTGCTGGCACCGTAGATGAAGCGATTCGGCAAACCCTTGAGGCTGCCGCAGACGCTGGCCATATTGATGATGCTGCCGCCGCCGCTTTCAAGCATTTTCGGGATCACCGCCTGGCACATCCAGAACTGGGCACGCGCGTTGAGGTTGAACGCGAAGTCCCAATCGGCATCGGTGGCCTGCAGGATGCTGCCGTTGTGCACGACGCCGGCGCAGTTGAACACCACGTCGATCTTCGCCATGCCCTGCACCAGCTTGACGATCGCGTCCTTGTCGAGTACGTCGAGCACCGCGGTCTCGACATTGGCCACACCCTCATAAGCCTTGAGCAGCGCCGGATCGCGATCGGTCGCCAGCACTTTGGCGCCCTCGCGCGCCATCGCCAGCACGCTGGCCTTGCCAATACCCTGACCTGCTGCGGTCACCAGAGCCGATTTTCCGTTCAGTCGCATAGTTTCTCCGTTCAGTTGTTCAGCACGTTGTATCGCTGCATCGCCCCGTGCCGGTGGGTGGTTCAGGTCAATTAATTGGCCTTACCACTTGTCCAATTATGGCTTAGCCAAAAAGTCACGGATCTGCAGAACAGCCGACTTCCAACAAAATGTTGGTGCCAGAGCAAAATTGCTGCGCAATTCTTGGTCTGGCACACAAGGCAGAACAGCCGACTTCTAACAAAATGTTGGTGCCAGAGCAAAATTGCTGCGCAATTCTTGGTCTGGCACACAAGGTTTCAGTAGTTAACAAACCTTGGCGGACCCACGTCGACCGTGGCCATCAGGGCATTCATATGGGTGCGCATCTGTTGCAGCTTGAGGGCTTCGTTGCCCGGTGCGATCCACAGGTTGTCGAATTCCTCGGGGTCCTGCGCGTGATCGAACAACTCCGCGATCTCGTGCCCGTGATAGAACACGCTCTTGTAGCGGCCGTCGAACACCATCGAGGCATGCGTGTTGTCGGGGTGACCTCCCATGGCCTCGCGGTATTCGCACACCACGGCCTTTTTGTGCACTGCAGGGTCGGACTTGCCGCGCATCAGCGGCAACAGGGATTTGCCCTGCATGGACTCGGGCACGCCCAGCCCGCAGGCGTCCATCAATGTGGGGGCCACATCCACCGTCTCGACCAGCGCATCGCTGCGCAGACCGGCCTGGAACTGCCCCGGCCAGGACAAAATCAGTGGCACGCGCACCAGGCCATCGAAGAATCGACAGCCCTTGAGGATCAGGCCGTGGTCGCCCAGCATCTCGCCATGGTCGCTCATGTAGATGACGATGGTGTTCTCGAGTTGCCCGGTGTCACGCAGCGTCTGCATGATGCGTGCGAACTGGTCGTCGATCTGCTCGATCATCGCGTAGTAGTTCGCCTTGACGTCGAGCGCGTCATAGTCGTTGTGCGCCGACGCAATCGCGTCGTGTCCGCCGTCGGCCGACACCGGGATGATCTTTTTGCGCACCCGCGGGTCTTCCGCCTGCTTGGTCTGCTGATCGATCGCGGCAAACGCTTTCTGCCTCTCGACATCGGAATCGCGAAAACGCGGCAGCGGCAAAGTCGACGGGTCGTAACGCGACAGGTATTCGGGTGGCGCGTCGAACGGCCCATGCGGGTCGAAAGGATTTACGCTGATCATCCACGGCCGGTCGCGCCGCTCGCTGATGAACCGCATCGCCATTTCCGAACACCAGGTGGTCTGGTGGTATTCGGTCGGCACACCCGGACCGCAGAAGTAGTTCAGGTCGGCGTACAGCGCCTGCGGATCGACCTTTTTTTCATGCTTGAGCCAGTTCTCGTAGTCGTGCCCGAAGGCCTGATCCGGCGTGGGATGGTGACTCCAGTGGAACAACCGATAGCCGTCGTCGGTGCGCACCTCGTGGTGTTTGGCCGCGGCCAGATGCAGTTTGCCCACCAGCGCACAGTCGTAGCCAGCTTCAGCCAGCCGCTTGGTGATCAGCTTCTCGTGCGCCGGGAAGTACGCGTTGCCGTTGCGGTAGACATGGTGCGAGGCCGGATATCGCCCGGTCAGGAAGGTGGCCCGCGCCGGCGTGCAGATCGGGCTTTGCGTATATGCGCGGTTGAACGCCACGCCCGAGGCCACCAATGCGTCGATGGCGTCGGTTCGGATGTGTTCGTTGCCCAGCGCATGGACGGTGTCCCAGCGCTGCTGGTCGGCGCAATACCAAAGAATGTTAGGTCGGGTGTGGGCCTGTGCCATGGTTCAGTTCGGTGTGATGTTGGCGGCCTTGACCGTGCGCTCCCAGCGTACATGTTCGCCCTTGAGCAACTCGGCAAACTCGGTCTGGGTGCCGGCCGGAACATCGCCCGTCAGCGCGATCTTGTCGCGCACCTCGGGGCTTTGCAAGGCCTTGACGAATTGCTCGGACATGCGCGCCAGCAAGTCGGGCGGTGTACCCGCACGGGTTACGAATCCGAACCAGGCCAGCGACTCGAAATTCGGCACGCCCGATTCGGCCAGCGTGGGCAGGTCGCCCAAGCCCGACATTCGCTTGATCGATGTGGACGCGACCGCAATCATCTTGCCGGCCTTCACATGGGCCTGGACCTCGATCGGCGAGAAAAAGGCACTGTTCACATGGCCGGCAAGCAGGTCGGCCACAGCCGGGCCGCCACCTTTGTATGGCACATGCAGCAGATCGATGCCGGCCTGTTGTTTGAAGAGTTCACCCACCAGGTGCGGCAGACTGCCCGCCCCCGGTGTCGCATAACTGAGCTTGCCCGGACTGGCCTTGGCTGCCTTCAGCAGATCGGCAGGCGTTTTCAGACCCAGAGACGGATGGGTGACCAGGACCAGCGGTGTGGTCTGCAACAGACCCAGCGGCACAAAGTCTTTCTGCACGTCGTAACTGAGTTTCGGATACACATACTGCGTGATGACATAAGGCGCCGCCGCCAGCAGTATGGTGTAACCGTCGGCTGGCGAGCGGGCTGCCTCGGCAATGCCGATGGTGCTGGCTGCGCCCGGCTTGTTCTCGATCACGAAGGTCTGGCCGGTCTGCTCGCCCATCTTCTGCGCCACCGTACGCGCCAGCGTGTCGGACGCACCGCCGGGCGGGAACGGCACGATGACGCGCACCGGTTTGGTCGGCCAGGACTGCGCCTGCGCGCCCAGGGTCAGCAGGCCCGCCAGCATGCCCATGCAGATGGCACGCGCCAGCAAATGGCGACGATGCCGGTGATTGACGTTATACATGGGGAAGGTCTCCGATTCCGGGCCCGACGGGGGGCCACTGCCAGCAGCCTGCGCTGCCAAGACCCGGAGCCTGCGCGTTGTGCGCTCGGCGCGGCCCCGGCACTGCCGGTCGCCGCACACCCTGGTCTGTCCTGGTGCTGAAGAGCCGGAATGCGCGAGTATGGATTGGCCTTACCACTTGGCCAATTATCGATAACCCTAGGGCATCGAAAATCGGCGAGACGGGTCAGATCGCGACGGGTCCGCGCGCCTTGACGCGCCGCAGCGCAAAAAGAGACCGAACGCGTCCCACATGTGGCAGGGCCGCCAGTTCGCGCCGCAGCAGCCGTTCGTAATCGCCGGCGCTGGCCACCGCCACGCGCAGAAGATAGTCGTAGTCACCGGCGACCAGGTGGCATTCGAGCACGTTGGGCGAGGCCGCCACTGCCCGTTCAAACGCATCCAATGCCGATTCACTCTGACTATTGAGCGTGAGCTCAATGAAAACCGTCTCGGCGCGCCCCAGCGCCGCGTCGCTCAGACGTGCACCATAACCTTCGATGACGCCCGCGCGCTCAAGCCGCTGCGCGCGGCGCAAACAAGCCGACTGGGACAGCCCCATCTGAATGGCCAGTTTGGCATTGCTGAGACGGCCATCGGCCTGCAGCAGTTCCAGCATGCGGCGATCGATCGGGTCCAAAGTCGGTGGCGCCATTGTTACGTCTTTCACAAGAATTTGACTTAGATCACGCCATTTTCGCGCAATTCTTGCGCGATTGCGGGGTAATTACCGATGCAATTCGGCGCGTCATGTCACCAGATGTGCCGCACCATGGATTGTGATAGTCCATCACACAAGAAAGGGTTCTGCATGCACCATTCAATGACGCGGCGATTGCGCTGTACGTTGCCGCTTGCGGCCGCACTGGCGATGATGTCAATACCGGCTTACGCACAAGGCCTGGACAAAGCCATTGACGGCTTTTTCGAATCGGCCTTCGGCTGGTTCGTGGCGCTGATCTTCTATTCCGTTCCGCTGGGAGATGCCCAGTTTCCGCTGATCGCCGGCTGGTTGCTGATCGCGGCACTGGTGTTTACGCTGTATTTTGGCGTACCCCAGTTCAGCCGCTTCAAACTAGCCATTGACCTGGTGCGGGGCCGCTACACCGACCCTGACAGCCGGCACCCGGGTGAAGTCAGCCACTTCCAGGCCTTGGCGACCGCACTTTCCGGCACGGTGGGGCTGGGAAATATTGCAGGCGTGGGCGCGGCACTGGCCATTGGTGGGCCCGGCGCCACGTTCTGGATGATCATCGTCGGCCTGCTCGGTATGGCCTCCAAGTTCACCGAATGCACGCTGGGTGTCAAATACCGCACCATCCTGCCGTCTGGCGCGGTGTCCGGCGGGCCGATGTATTACCTGCGCGACGGTCTTGCCGAGCGCGGCCTGCCGATCCTCGGCAAGGTGCTGGCCTTCTTTTTTGCTGTCATGGTGATCCTGGGCGCCCTCGGTGGCGGCAACATGTTCCAGGGCAACCAGGCAAATGCCATGATTGTGCAGACCTTTGGCTTGCCGGACGGTTACGGATGGGCGGTTGGCCTGGTGCTGGCCGCCTTTGTCTACGGTGTGATCGTCGGCGGCATGCCGTCCATCGCATCGGTCACCTCGCGCCTGGTGCCGTGGATGGCTTACCTGTATGTCGGCATGTCGGTGATGGTGATCATCATGAACTTCGGGCAGGTGCCCGCTGCGTTTGCCGCCATCTTCGACGGCGCCTTCAGCGCCGAAGGTGTGGCCGGTGGTTTCATCGGCGCCTTGATCCAGGGCCTCAAGCGCGCGACCTTCTCCAACGAAGCTGGCGTGGGTTCGGCTGCAATTGCCCACAGCGCGGTCAAGACCGACGAGCCGGTGACCGAAGGCCTGGTGTCCTTGCTCGAGCCGTTCATCGACACGGTGATCATCTGCACGATGACCGCTCTGGTAATCACGATTGCCGGCCTCAATGCCGGCCCGTTCCCGAGCCCGGACGGACTGACCGGCGTGAACCTGACCGCGGCGTCGTTCCAGGCCACATTCGACTGGTTCCGTTATCCGCTGGCTCTGGCGGTCGTGATGTTCGCCGTCTCCACCATGATCAGCTGGGCCTACTATGGGCTCAAAGGCTGGACCTATCTGTTCGGTGAAGGCCGCACCAACGAATACATCTACAAGGTGATGTTTACTTTCTTCGTGGTGGTTGGCGCGTCGATCAGTTTTGGCGCGGTGATCGACTTTTCCGATGCGGCGATCTTCGCGATGGGCATCTTCAACATCATCGGCCTGTATTTCCTGATGCCGGTGGTGAAAACCGAATACAAGCGCTTCATGGCCAAGGTCGAATCGGGCGAGTTCAAGCGCTTCAGCTGACAGCCAGCGAAGCGAGCAAAACAAGCCGGCGACACCGCAGCAGCGGTCGCGCCGGCTTGAGTGCCTTGCAGCGCGACGGCACACAGATCAGGCTCTGCGTATGGCCGGGACCGCCCCAATGCCAGCGGTTGACCGCCCGCACATCGCCTGGCCCGTCTCAGGCATGGCGACACCGACATACAAAGACCACGGCAAACCGTTGGCCGGGCGGCGTCAGGGTTTCGCCCGATGGCCACGAGCCGGTATGATGCGAGCATTGATTGGCCTTACCACTTGGCCAATTATTCAAAACACCATGGCCCTTCAAATCGTCGAAACCCAACGCCTGTACCGGCAGATCGCCGACCAGTTGCGTGCCGCCATCAAGGCGCACGAATGGTCGGTCGGCGAACGCCTGCCCGCCGAACGCGACCTGGCCAAGCAGTTGGGCGTGAGCCGACCTTCGGTGCGCGAGGCGTTGATCGCGCTCGAGGTCGAGGGTTACGTCGAAGTGCGCACCGGCTCTGGCGTCTATGTACTTGAAGGCCCGGGCCGGGCGGCCGAGGCAGCGTCACTGGCCCACCCGACGGAGTGGGGACCGCTGGAACTGATCCGCGCTCGCCGCGTACTTGAAGGCGAGATCGCCGCCATCGCAGCCGGGTCCGCGAAACGCAAGGACCTCAGTGCCATGGCCCAGGCCATCGCATCCATGCGCAGCGATGCCGACGCCGGCATTTTGCCGCTGCAAGGCGACCGCGACTTCCATTCGGCCATCGTGCAGTGCTGCGGCAACAGCGTGTTGATCGACACCGTGAAGCGCTTCTGGGACGCGCGCCGGGGCCCGATGTTCGAACGCATGGTCGACCATTTCGAAACCCCCGAATCGTGGAACGCCGCGATCACGGAACACGACAAGATCATCGCCGCGATCCGCGCCCAGGATCCGGCGCAGGCCCGCGCGGCCATGCACGAGCACATGGACCGTTCACACACCCGCTTCAACGTCAGCTGGCGCCATACGCGCCGAACCAGGAAGACATCACCATGACACCTTTCATTCGCCTGCACCCGGCCGACGATGTACTGATCGCCCGCGCCCAACTGGTCGGCGGCGCCGTCGTCGACGGCATCACGGTGCGCGGCATCATCCCGCCCGGCCACAAGATCGCGACCCGCGCCATCGCAGCCGGCGAACCGGTGCGCCGCTACAACCAGATCATCGGATTCGCGTCCCGCGCCATCGCGCCGGGCGAGCACATCCATACCCAGAACCTGGACATGGGTCCGGACAAGGGAGACTTTGCCCGCGACTACGCTTTCGGCGCCGACGTCAAGCCCGTGCCGACACCGCGCAAGGCCACTTTCATGGGCTACAAACGCGCGGACGGCCGGGTTGCCACGCGCAACTACATCGGCATCCTGTCGAGCGTGAACTGCTCGGCCACTGCCGCGCGCGCCATCGCCGACCATTTCTCGCGCCAGAACCACCCGCAGGCGCTGGCCGGCTTTCCGAACGTCGACGGCGTGGTCGCCCTGACCCACGGCACCGGTTGCGGCATGGACACCGAAGGCACGGGCATGCAGATCCTGCAGCGCACGCTGGCGGGTTATGCGACCCATGCCAACTTCGCCGCCGTGCTGGTCGTGGGCCTGGGCTGCGAGTCGAACCAGATCAACGCCTGGCTGGCTACCAGCAGCCTGCGCGAGGGCGAAACGCTGCGCGTGTTCAACATCCAGGACAGTGGCGGCACCAGCAAGACCGTGGCCAAGGGCATCGCACTGATCCAGGAAATGCTGCCACACGCCAACAAGGCGCATCGCGAAGAGGTGGATGCCAGTCACATCACGATTGGATTGCAGTGTGGCGGCTCGGACGGCTACTCGGGCATCAGTGCCAATCCGGCACTGGGCGCAGCGGTCGACCTGCTGGTCGCGCACGGTGGCACCGCCATCCTGAGCGAGACGCCCGAGATCTACGGCGCCGAACACCTGTTGACACGCCGCGCCGTCGACCAAGCCATCGGCGAAAAGCTCGTGGCCCGCATCAAATGGTGGGAGAACTACACCGCCATCAACGGTGGCGAGATGAACAACAACCCATCGCCCGGCAACAAGGCCGGCGGACTGACCACCATTCTGGAGAAGTCACTCGGCGCGGTCGCCAAGGGCGGCACATCCAATCTGCAGGCGGTCTACGAATATGCAGAGAACGTCGACAAGCATGGCTTCGTCTACATGGACACACCAGGTTATGACCCGGTCAGCGCTACCGGCCAGGTCGCCGGCGGCGCCAACCTGATCTGCTTCACGACCGGCCGGGGCTCGGCCTATGGCTGCGCGCCGTCGCCCTCGCTCAAGCTGGCCACCAACTCCAACCTGTGGCGCAAGCAGGAAGACGACATGGACATCAACTGCGGCGAGATCATCGACGGCAGCTGTTCGGTGGCCGAGATGGGCCAGCGCATTTTTGAGCTGGTGCTGGCCACCGCGTCGGGCAATGCCAGCAAGAGCGAGCGCCACGGTTATGGGCAAAATGAGTTCGTGCCCTGGCAGGTCGGCGCTGTCATGTAATGTGATCGCGCCGCAGTAAACCCAACCCACCTCCTCACCATTCGTCCACACCATGCCCCTCACCATTTCCGCCAGCGCTTTGCGCGCTACCGTTGAACGCGTTCTGCTGGCCAACGGAAGTTCGGCCGGCGAAGCCGCCACCGTCGCCCACAACCTGGTGCTGGCCAACCTCAGTGGCCATGATTCGCATGGCGTGGGCATGTTGCCCCGTTATGTCGACGCGGTGCTCGAAGGCGGCCTGTCCCCCAACACCAGCGCCAAGGTTTTGCTCGACACCGGCAGCCTGCTGACCATCGACGGTGGACACGGTTTCGGCCAGGTCATCGGCGAACAGTCGATGGCACTCGGCATGGAACGCGCCCGCAAACATGGCAGCTGCATCATGACCGTCAAGAGCGCGCACCATCTCGGGCGCATCGGGCATTTCAGCGAAATGGCCGTGGCCAACGGCCTGGTGTCGATCCACTTCGTCAACGTGATGGCCCGCCCCATCGTCGCGCCCTGGGGCGGCGGCGATGGCCGTTTCGGCACCAACCCCTGCTGCATCGGAATTCCGCTCAAGAACCAGCCGCCGTTCGTACTCGACTTTGCCACCAGCCGCGTGGCCCAGGGCAAGATGCGCGTGGCGCACAACGAAGGCCGCAAGATCCCTCCCGGCTACCTGATCGACTCCGCGGGCAAGCCCACGAACGACCCCGGCGTGGTGGTCGTACCCCAGTCCAACGGTCTTTTCGGCGCCTTGATGACTTTCGGCGAGCACAAGGGTTACGGCATGGCGGTAGCCTGTGAACTGCTCGGCGGTGCATTGTCGGGCGGGGCCACATGGCGCGGCGAGTCCGATGGGCGGTCCGCTGTGCTCAACAGCATGCTGACCATCCTGATCGATCCGGACAAACTCGGCACACGTGCGAGTTTCGAGCACGAGGCCAGCGAATTCATCACCTGGCTCAAGCAAAGCCCGTCGCCAGAAGGCTCGGGCGGCGTGCAGATTGCCGGCGACCCTGAACGCGCAGCGCGCATCGCCCGTGAACGGGATGGCATCGTGGTGGACGACAACACATGGGCGGCGATTGTGGCCGCAGGTGCAAAAGTGGGGTGTGTTGTCAGCGTGTAGTCACTCACGCACGCCAGCCAACCAACCTGGCGTTACGCCCGCGCCGTCAGCACCCGCCACTGCGCAACCACCAGCGTCTCGATGTCGTGGACACGCCGCCCGGTGGCCTGGGCCACCGCGTCGCGGTAGGGCGGCATGTTGGTGCATTCGAGCACGATGTCCTGCACCCCTGGCGCTTTGCGCATCAGTGCACACGCCGCGTCGACAACATTGCGGCTGGCCTCGACCAGATCCATTTCGGTCTCATTGCCCAGAATCCGGCGATGTATTTCGCATCCGGGTTGCAGCCCCTGCACCGGCGTCTCTGCCGGCACGCCGGCCGCATCCAAAATGATACGGCCCAGCGATGCTGCGTCGAACGTGACGATGCCAGGCTGTGTCAACTGCCGGCAGGCCAGCAAGCTTGACGTGAGCACCGGCACGGGCACGGCCCGGGCCAGGACATCCTGATACGACGCCAGAAACCCGCAACTCGTCGTGATCATGGCCGCACCCTCCTGCACCAGGCGTTTGGCTGCGTCGACAAATGGCACAAGAAAAAACGCGTCAGCGTCCAATACGATTCTGCGAGGGGAGGCGCCCTCGACAACGGCAAATCGAACCGGTATGCCATGGCGCTCGAAAGTTTCGGCATTGCCCACGTCTCCCGGCGGGCGAGGGAAACGTGTGTCCAGCATCAGGACACCGAGAAAACCGGCGGGATCAGAGTGCAACATGATTCATAGGAGCGGCGGGGTAACAAGTAAGCGCTGATTATCGAATCCCTGGCAAAACCTGGTCGGCCGCCGGTTCGGGGTATGGGGCTTGGCAATAGGCCGGATGTGCACCGGCATCAGGCCTTACAGTCGTCTGCTCACGCCCGCAACAACGTCCGCAACAACGCCGACATTTGTCATCGATGAAAAACACGATCGCCATACTTGGCGCCGGCATGGTCGGCGTCGCCTGCGCGCTGGAGTTGCAGCGCCGGGGTTACGTGGTCACCCTCTACGACCGGGGCCTGCCCGGGGGCGAGACCTCCTACGGCAACGCCGGCGTGATCGCGCGCAGTTCGCTGATACCGTTCAACCATCCGGGCCTGTGGGAGCAACTGCCCAGGCTGCTGGGCAACCGTAGCGCCGGCTTTCGTTACGATCCGGCTTTCCTGCTGCGCAACCTGCCATGGGCGATCGGATTCCTGGCACGTGCGCGCAAACGCGTATTCGAGGAGACGGTTCAGGCGCTGGACGAACTGATCCGTTTGTCCACCCACGCGCATCTGCGCCTGCTCGCAGAAGCCGGGGTGCAGCACCGCTTGCGCACCAATGGCTGGTTGTTCCTGTATCGCAGCAAGGCAGGTTTTCTCGCAGGGCGCCTGGCCCGCGACACCTACGACCGGTTCGGCATCGCGACCCAGACGCTGCATCAAGCCGAGCTGAGCGACCTGGAGCCGCATCTCAAGCCCATCTTTGCGCGCGCATTGTGGATTCAGGACAGCTGTTCGGTAGACTGTCCGGGCGAGGTGGTCGCGGCTTACGCCCGGCTGTTCGTCACCCGCGGTGGGCATATTCGGCAGGCACACATCGTCGGGGCGCAACGTTCCCCGACCGGTCACGGCTGGCAGCTCATCCAGAACAACGGCATGTCGCACACTGCAGCGCAAGTGGTACTGGCACTCGGCCCGTGGAGCCGGGATTTCCTGCGCGAGACGCTCGGCGTGTCGGTTCCGATGGTGTACGAACGGGGTTATCACATGCACTACGACGCCCCCGCTGGCGCCACACTGAGCCGCCCGGTCTACGACACCGCCGGCGCGTATGTGCTGTCGCCGATGGCGCAGGGCTTTCGGCTGACGACCGGCGTGCAGCTGAGCGCGCGGGACGCTCCCGCAAACCCGGTGCAGCTGCAACTGGCCGAGCGTGCCGCGCGGGACGCTTTTCCGATCGAACGCCGCCTTGACGCCAAAGCCTGGCTCGGCAGCCGACCCACCTTGCCTGACAGCCGCCCGGTGATCGGCGCGTGCCCCGGTCACGCCGGCATGTGGCTCGCTTTTGGCCACCAGCACATCGGCTTTGCCACCGGCCCCGGAACGGCGACCTTGCTCGGTGCGCTGATGGCGGGTGAGACCGCTGCGATCGATCCCGCGCCGTTTCGGCCGTCGCGCTTGCTGCGCTGAATGGGGCGCCAGCCGTCTCCGGGAAAACCGGTGGCGCAGAGTCCATCGCCCCATATGACGGGGCTTTCGGCGTCGTCTTTTTCTCAGCCGCGCAACGGGGCCTGCACCAGTGATGCAGTCGGCGCCCCTATGCTTGTCTGCCAGCTCTTCGACGGCATCAGCTCACGCACGATATCGGCCACTGCCCGGACACCGGCACTGGGCTGACGCCGTCCGCCGATGGCCAGACAGAAGGTCTGGCTGAGCACCGGGTCGACGATACGCGTGGCCGTCAGTTCGCCGGCGGCCACTTCGGTGGCGATCCAGGGCCATGTGGCGACCATGCAGTAGTCTCCACGCGCGGTGATGCGTTTGACCAGGTTGGCCGAATTGACTTCCTGCGCGATGTTGAGCCGCATGCCGCGTCGGCGCGCCTCTTCCTCCAGCAACATACGTCCGCCATTGGGTACGGTGGGCGCGATCAACGGGATGTCAGCCAACGCTGCAAACGGCACGGTCGCCTGCGCCGTTTGCAGCGCGCCGGCTTTGGAGGTGAGCAGCAACGGCAACGCAAACAGGGGCCATGACTCGATCCGCTCCAGCGAAGGCACACGTGACATGACACCCAGGTCGCAGCGGCCCTCGGCAAGCCATTCCTCGATCTGGTGCGTGGTGCCGTCGTCGATCTGCAGGCGGATGCCAGGATGGCGCTCGCGCGCCGTGGTCAACAGCTCATGGACCAGCGGCCAGCTGACACTGGGCTGGATGGCAAAACGTACCGTGCCCGACACGGCGCCCGTCAAATCGGCCATCAGGCTGCTCAATGACTGGGCGTCCGCCAGCAAAGCGCTCGCGCGCGGCAGCAAGGCGCGTCCGGCGGCGGTCAACGCAGCGCCGCGTCCCGTGCGATCGAACAGCCGGGCGCCGAGCTCGGTCTCGAGCTGCGATATCGCCTTGCTGACCGACGACTGCATCATGTCCGCCAGCGTGGCCGCGCGCGAGAAGCTGCCGGTGGCGGCGACATCGAGAAACAACTTCAGCTTGTGGGTATCCATGGTCGAGCAGCTCCATTCCATTCAAGAATAGCTGATATCGCCATATTCCGGTTTCTTTAATACCGGAGCGTTCCTAGAATTTGTTGCAACCCCGCGCAGAACGACCTGCAAGTTGGCACGGAGGGGTGCGTTTCATCAATCCTGAAGGAGACAGAACCATGCTTGTACTGACGTGCCGCTGGCGCCTTGCCAGCGCCTTGCTTATCGTGTCATTGTTGACGTCGCTCTGCGTGCCGGCGCAGGCACAGAACTGGCCGGATCGCCCGATCAAGCTGATCGTGCCGCATTCGCCGGGTGGTGCCACCGACGCTGTAGCCCGCGTGGTGGCGCTGCCGCTCGGCGAAGCCCTTGGGCAATCCATCGTGGTTGAAAACAAGCCCGGCGCCGGCGGCATCCTGGGTACCGACATCGGCGCCAAGGCGGCCCCCGACGGTTATACGCTGCTGATGCTGGTCGACGCCAACACGATATATCCGTCGACGACGCTCAAGCTCAACCATGACCCGGCATCGAGTTTTGCGCCGATCAGCCTGATCGGACGCGGCTCGCATGTACTGGTGTTGCACCCCTCCGTACCCGCCAACAACCTGCAGGAACTGATCGCCTACATCCGGGCCCACCCGGGCGAGTTGTCGGCCGCGCTACCGAGTTACGGTGGACCACAACACCTGGCGCTGGAGATGATCAAGGGCCACGCCAAGATCGACGTGACTCCGATTCCCTACAAAGGCGGCGGGCAAGCCATCAGCGACATCGTCGGCGGTCAGGTCAAATTCGGCCTGCTCGGCATGGCGCCGGCAGTTCCGCATATCCGTGCCGGCAAGCTCAAGGCCATCGCGGTCACCGGCTCCACCCGCTCCGGCGCCTTGCCCGACGTGCCCACCGTGGCCGAGTCGGGCATTCCCGGTTTCGAGACCAACCAATGGCAGTCGATGGTGGCGCCAGCAGGCACGCCGCCGGCCATCATCAATCGCATCCATGCGGAGCTGGTCAAGGTCATGCAGTTGCCTGCCGTGAAGGACAAGCTGGCCACGATCGGCATGGACAACTCCAGCAGTGCATCCCCGGCGACCCTGGGCAAGCTGATCCGCGACGAGCTGGACCGCTGGCCCGGCATTGTCAAGGCCGCCGGCATCAAGGCTGAATGAACACACCCATGTCCAAACGCCCCAACATCCTTCTCATTACCTCCGACCAGCAACGTGGCGACTGCTATGGCTTCGAAGGCCGCAAGGTCAAGACGCCACACCTGGACGACATGGCGCGATCCGGCACGCGGTTCAATGCTTGCATCACCCCCAATCTCGTGTGCCAGCCTTCACGCTCGTCCATCCTGACCGGCTTGCTGCCGTTGACCCACGGTGTCTCGGACAACGGCATCGAGTTGTCGGACGCGATCGGTGAAGCCGGTTTTGCCGGCACCTTGTCAAAGGCCGGCTATCACACCGGGATGATCGGCAAGGCGCATTTCAAAACCTCGCATACCTTCGAGCCCACGGGCTCGCCGGAATGCCGCGAGAGCAGCGCCCGGTTTGGTGCCGACTGGAACGGGCCCTACATGGGCTTTGACCAGGTCGAGCTGATGCTCGAAGGGCACAACCATTTCCCACCGATGAAGCCGCCGCTGGGCCAGCACTACGAGCGCTGGTACCACATGGATGGTCGCGGTGACGAACGGACAGCGTTGTATCAGAAGGCGGTTTCCGCCCCCGTGGGAGCACACGAAACCTGGGATTCGTCCTTGCCGGTGGCCTGGCACAACTCCAGCTGGATCGGCGATCGAACCATCGAATTCCTGCGCAACAAGGGCGAGCAGCCGTTCTGCCTGTGGGCCTCATTCCCCGACCCGCACCACCCGTTCGATGCACCCGAACCGTGGTGCTACATGCACCATCCGGACGAGGTGGACCTGCCGGCGCACCGCACGCTGGACCTGGACCGACGCCCCTGGTGGCACCGCGCCAGCCTGGAAGGCTCGCCGAAGATGGAGAACGAACGGTTGCGCAAATTTCGTGAAAAGTCTTCACGCACGCCGCACCAGTCGGAAGAACAGCTGCGCCACCTGATTGCCAACTACTACGGCATGATCTCGCTGATCGACCACCAGGTCGGGCGCATCCGCATCGCACTGCGCGAACTCGGCTTGAACGAGGACACCATCGTCGTCTACTCCACCGACCACGGTGACTGGCTCGGCGACCATGGCCTGCTGCTCAAGGGGCCGATGGCCTACGAAGGCCTGCTGCGGGTCGGCATGTTGTTCGAGGGGCCGGGCGTTCCCGCCGGCAAGGTGGTAGCAGACCCGGTTTCCACGCTCGATCTGGCGCAAACCTTTTGCGACTACGGGCAGGCGACTCTGGGCGACAAGGTGCACAGTCGCAGCTTGCGCCCGCTGGTCGAGACCGACAACTCCAGCCGCGACTTTGCGTATTCCGAATGGAACCTGCGTCCTTCGCGTTCGGGAGTTGAACTGCAGCTGCGTACGGTGCGCACCCAGCGACACAAGCTGTCGCTGGACCTGATCAGCGGCGCCGGCGAGCTGTACGACTTGCACGACGACCCGGCGGAGATGGACAACCGTTTCAACGATGCCGCGCTCGGCGCGGTGCAGCGCGAACTGCACGACATGATTTCCAGCCGGCCCGATGACGCGTGTGCGCCACTGCCGCAAGTCGGCATGGCGTGAGCGAGCGGCAGCAGCAGCCCGGTTGACCACCGGGCTCAGGCTTTTGCAGCGCTCCCGCTCCTCTGTTCGCCCCAATCGGCCGCGGGGACAAAGCCTCGGATGAGTTCGGCGACGCCTTCCACCGCCGGTGTGGGATGGCGCCGCGATGCAATGGCCAGATGGTAGGTGTGGTGCAGTTCCGGCTCGACCAGCCGGGACACGGCCAGTTCGCCGCGCGCCACCTCCAGATAGACGGCGGGCCAGGCCGCGACAGTACACAGGTCACCTTGCGCGACCACCTGCTTGATCAGCCCCAGCGCATTGATCTCCAGCACCACGCGCAAGGCAATGGAGCGGCGCTGCGCCTCCTCCTCCACCAGCACGCGACCGCCGTTGCGGGCAGTCGACATGACCAATTCGATGTCCGCGAGCCGGTCAAATGGCAGGTTGGCCGTGCGGGTATGTGGGCCATTGGCACGCGAGACCAATAACAAGGGCAGCGTGAACATCGGCCAGGACCGGGCCATGGCGTTTGACGGGGCCCTCGACAACACACCGATGTCGCTGCGCCCCTCACCCAGCCACTCTTCGATCTGATGCGTCGTGCCTTCGCTGATCTGCAAGTGGATTTCCGGGTACCGGTTACGCGTTTGCTGCAGCACGGCCTCGGTCAATGGCCAGCTGATGCCGGGTTGCACGGCGATGCGCACGATGCCGCCGACCGCATCCTTGCGCCCGGACATCCAGTCTTTGAGCCGCACCGCGTCACTCACCAGCGTCTCCGCGCGTGGCAGCAGGTCCCGCCCGGCCGAGGTCAGCGCAGCGCCGCGGCCGGTGCGCTCGAATAGTCGTGCGCCGAGCTCGGTCTCCAGTTGGGTGATGGCCTTGCTGACGGTTGACTGCGTAGTCATGTCCAGCGTCGCGGTGCGCGAGAAGCTGCCGGTCGCCGCTACGTCCAGGAACAATTTAAGCGCGTGTAATTCCATGGGAACTAAGGTCAACAAATTGCGAATAGCTGATATCGAAACATTCCTCTTCCATCATACCCAGGGCTTGCCTAGACTGGCGGCGTTTGTATGGAAATTACCAGGAGATACCGATGTTCAAGAAGCTGTTGATCGCGTCCGCCGCCGCCGGCACCATGTTGCTCGCGAGCCATGGCGCACAGGCTGCGACATATCCGGACAAAACCGTGCGCCTGGTCGTGCCCTACGCACCGGGCGGCGCCTCCGACATCCTGGCCCGTGTGCTGGCGCAGAAACTCTCGGAGAGCTTCGGGCAGCAGATCATCGTCGACAACAAACCCGGCGCGGGTGGCAGCATTGGTGCGGACATCGTTGCCAAGGCCACGCCCGACGGCTACACGCTGTTGTTGGCCGACGTCGCCGTGCAGACCATTGCACCGGCCTTGTACCCGAAGCTGCCCTATACACGGGGCGACCTGGCACCGGTGATCAACCTGGCCACCTTTGCCCATGTGCTGATCACCGCCCCCCAGTCACCGTTGACCGGATTCGGCGACATCGTGAAGAAGGAAAAGGCACAGGCGGGCAGCGTCAGCGTCGCATCGTCGGGTAATGGCACCAGCACGCACCTGACGGCAGAAATGGTCAACAGCCTGGCCGGCATCAAGCTGACGCATGTGCCTTACAAGGGAGGCGGCGCGGCGCTGGCCGACGTGATGGGCGGACAGGTCAATGCCATGTTCATCGGCTCTCCCCCGGCCATGCCGCTGCTTCAGAGCGGCAAACTCAAGGCAATTGCAGTAACCACCTCCAAACGCATGCAGGCCTTGCCATCGGTGCCCACAGTCGCCGAGTCAGGCCTGCCGGGCTTCGAGTCGATTGCCGCGCAAGGCATCTTTGCGCCTAACGGCACGCCACGCGACGTCATCACAAAACTCAATACCGAAATTGCCCGCATCATCCAGCTGCCCGATGTACGTGCGCGCTGGACCCAGCTCGGGGCAGAACCGGTCGACAACACGCCGGCCCAGTTCGCCAGTTGGCTGGACAGCGAATCGGTGAAGTGGATCAAGGTGATCAAGGATTCCGGCGCCAAGGCCGACTGACATGGGCCGGCCCCGCCGACCCGCGTGAACATCCAATGCCGGCATTGACGTTTCAGGGCTTTGTACGCCAGCATGGCAAAGCAGGTGTACGCAATCATCTGCTGGTGATGTCGATTGCCGGGCTCACCGGACCGGCTGCGCACCGCGTGGCCCAGGCGCTACCCGGTTCCAAACTTGTCTGCATGCCATACGGCGGTGGGCTGATCGGCGCGGACCAGGCGCAGCACATGCGCGCACTCGCGGGATTCGGCCTCAATGCCAATGTCGGTGCGGTGTTGTTGATCGGCAGTGATCTTCCCAAGATCGGCACGCTGGCACAGGCCATTGCGGCCAGTGGCAAACCAGTTGCGGCAATATGTCTGGACGACTGCGGCCACGACATCCTGACTTTGAGCGACCGTGCCATCCGCGCCGGCGCCCGTCTGCACAAGGACCTGTCGCGGCAGCGCCGGTTACCGGTACCGTTGGCAGAACTGTTCGTCGGACTGGAATGTGGTCGCTCCGACCCGAGTTCGGGCATGGTGGCCAACCCGCTGATCGGCGCGCTCACGGACTCACTGATCACGCACGGGGCCAGCGCGGTTTTCGGCGAGACTTTGGAATGGCTGGGCGCTGAACATCTGCTGGCGCGCCGCGCGGCCACACCGGCCGTCGGCGAGGCACTTGTGCAGGCGGTGTTGCGCCGCGAGCAATTGGCCGCAAACCAGGGTGTCGACCTGCTGGGCAACAACCCGGGGCCGACCAATATCGCCGCCGGACTGTCCACGATCGAGGAAAAATCGCTCGGTGCTATCGCCAAGAGTGGCAGTGCGGCCATCGACGGATTGCTGGCTTATGCCCGGGCGCCAGCGACCGCCGGCTTGTATGCCATGGATGCGCCAGCGTATTCACCGGAGTCCTTGTCCGGCTTCGTGGCCGCGGGCGCGCAGATGTTGTTGTTCTCCACTGGCGTGGGCAACAGCTACGTCAGCCTGCTAGCGCCCACCATCAAGCTGTCGGCCAATCCGGTAGCGACCCAGACCCTGGGCGAACAACTCGACTTCGACGCCAGCGCCGTGTTTCGTGGTGCGCAGCCAATGGATGCTGCCGCTGGCGAACTGCTGGAGTTGCTCATCGATGTTGCCAGCGGAACCCTCACCTGGGGCGAAGTACTGGGCGAAGGTGATGAGGTCGTGAGCCGCATGGGCGAGGCATTATGAACAAACCAGCAGACAAGTCGCCAGCCGAGCCGGTCGCGTCGATCGCCTTGTTGCTGCATGCGGACGACAACGTGGCGACCGCGCTGCAAGCGCTGGTGGGCGGTCAGACCGTTCAATTGCAAGGCGCGGACGGTCGCGACCATGCGGTGTTGCTACGCGAGCCGATCGGCTTGTGCCACAAGTTCGCCCTTTGCGAGATAGCGCAGGGCGACATGGTCAGGAAATACGGCGAGGCCATCGGCTTGGCGACAAAAGTCGTCCACGCCGGCGAGCATGTCCATATTCACAATTTGCGCAGCAGCCGGGCCACCTGAGCGGCCGGCGCCGCGTGGTCAGACTGGCATGGCGTCGATCGCTGCATTGAACGTGGCGCTGGGCCGCATGATGGCGACCAACTTGGCGCGATCGGCCAGGTAATAACCACCCACGTCGGCAGGTGCGCCCTGCACTACTTCGAGCTCTTTCATGATCTTGTGCTCGTTATCCTGCAGCGTCTTGGCCAGCGGTGCGAAATGCGCGGCCAAAGCGGCGTCGTCGGTTTGCGCAGCCAGCGCCTGCGCCCAGTACATCGCCAGGTAGAACTGGCTGCCGCGGTTGTCGATCTGGCCGGTCTTGGGCGATGGTCCCTTGTTGTTGTCCAGCAGCTGGCCAGTGGCCGTGTCCAGCGTCCTGGCCAGGATCGTGGCCTTCTCGTTGCCATTCTTGATGCCCACGTCTTCCAGCGAGACTGCCAGCGCCAGGTACTCGCCAAGCGAATCCCAGCGCAGATGGTTTTCCTCGGCCAGTTGCTGTACGTGTTTGGGCGCCGAGCCACCGGCACCGGTTTCGTACATGCCGCCACCGGCCATCAACGGAACGATGGAAAGCATCTTGGCGCTGGTACCCAGCTCCATGATCGGGAACAGGTCGGTCAGGTAGTCGCGCAGGATGTTGCCGGTGACCGAGATCGTGTCCAGGCCGCGGACCACGCGCTCCAGGGTGTAGCGCATCGCGCGCACCTGCGACATGATCTGGATCTCCAGACCCGAGGTGTCGTGGTCGTCCAGGTACAACTTGACCTTCTTGATCACTTCGTTCTCATGCGGGCGGTAGGGGTCGAGCCAGAACACCGCCGGCATGCCGGAGTTGCGCGCGCGCGTGACGGCCAGCTTGACCCAGTCGCGAATCGGCGCGTCCTTGACCTGGCACATGCGCCAGATGTCACCCTGCTCGACGTTCTGCGACAGCAGCACCTTGCCGGTGGCGATATCGACGATGTTGGCCACGCCGTCCTCGGCGATCTCGAAGGTCTTGTCATGCGAGCCGTACTCCTCGGCCTGCTGCGCCATCAGACCGACGTTGGGCACGGTGCCCATGGTCTTGGGGTCGAAATTTCCGTGCCACTTGCAGAAGTTGATCATCTCCTGGTAGATGCGCGCAAAGGTGCTCTCCGGCATCACCGCCTTGACGTCCTTGAGGCGGCCGTCGGCGCCCCACATCTTGCCGCCATTGCGGATCATGACCGGCATCGAGGCATCGACGATGATGTCGTTGGGCGAGTGGAAGTTGGTGATGCCGCGGGCCGAGTCGACCATCGCCAGCTCGGGCCGGTTCTCGTGGCAGGCGTGCAGGTCGC